>DAOTTX010000142.1:0-5762 GCA_034437515.1 Anaerolineae bacterium | reverse complement strand
TGCTATGTTTCCGCCAGGTTTCCCCTTTAGGTAAGTCGGATGACCTCACAGGTATTTTCTTCAACCTGCGGTACTTCCAGTACAATCATCTACGCCGTCGTGCGGCGCACGTCGCCATTGCTGGTGTCGTCTTCGTAGCGGAGCATAGTCTGATAAAGGCGTTTGGTCACTTCGATATGTCTCACGACGTTCGGCGTCATCCGTATTTCCTTTCCGTCGATGATCTCAAACGGGCCATGCTCATCATAAGCGCCGGATAAACGCTTCGAGTGTCATCTGTTCAATGGTCTCAGGTTCGTTGCTCATAGTGCTTCCTTTTGTCTCTTGTCTACAGGGTAACAAGGTTTAGCGTAGGGCGTTCAGCCGTCGCATCGCTTCGGTTTCCTCCGGTGCATAGTCAAGGATGGCGGCATACACGCTGATGGCATCTTGCGTGCGTCCGGCGGCTTCGTGGTGTGCCGCCAGCGTGTACCAGGGTTCTAGCACGGTGCGACCAGGGCCGGGATAGCGCATCTCCTGCGGGATGTCGAAACCGCTGACCCGCTCGACATATAAAACCGCGCTGAAGGCGTAATCTGTCGGACGACCGGGAATTGCTCGTGCGAGATATTGATCGCGCAACGCCGGGTCATCGGTTAGATCAGCACGGATCGCGTTGGGGTATTCGGCATAGGTGCCTAGCAAAGTCGCTAACTGCAAGTCACGTTCCGCCCCGGACGGATCACGTTCTAGACGGGCACGCGCACGCGAGGCGTAATAGTCGCCCATACGTGGGCGGCGTTCAATCGCTTCGGCAAAGAATGCTTCGGCGGCCTCGGCATCATTTTCTACAGTGAGCGCGTGTTCACCGGCGATCCAATATTCGGCGGCGGTTTGCGGACTTTCAGGGACGAGTGCAGCGGTGCGTTCAGGGGCGTGAACGCGCCACAAACGGTATTGCAGGTCAACACGTCGATCCGTAAATTCGTGTTCCAGCGCCTCGCGTCGTAGATCGGTCGCCATCCAGAAGTCGGAGAGCGGCAGATAGAGGCTACCGGTTAGCCTGTCGATCTGGTCGGCGTAGATGTCGATAAGCGCCTCGTCGTCGCGGGTGCCAAGCCGTTCGGCAAGTCGGGCGACATGCACCCCTGCAGAGGTCAGCGGATTAATGGCGTAAGCACGTTCAGCGGCGAGCAGAGCGGCGTCGAGGTCGCCGGAACGTTCGTGCAGCGCGGCAAGGTTGAGCCAGCCCTTATCCCACGTCGGTTCGAGTTCCAGGGCACGCTGATAACTTTCAATGGTGCCTTCGAGGTGAGCGATCTGAAGGTCATACAGGTTTAGACCGGGGTCAAGTTCAGCGGCAGCACGCGCATATTCGACATCGTTGGTACGCAGACTGTCCTCATAGCGGCTCTGTGCGCGGTCAATCTGCACGAACCAGACCGCATATCCGGCGACGATGACCAATAATATTGCCACCGGCCAGCGCGCACCCTTCAGGCGCTCGTCAAGCACGCTGCGTTCACCATAAAGGGTGTAAGCGACCAACGTCACGATGAGAATCACCATCGGTGTCTGGTTGAAAATATCAACCATGCTGTGTGTGGCGATGCCAAGTAGCGCGGCGATGGTCGCCTCTAAGCGTAGGCGGCGCAGTCGGTTAGTCTCGGTTTGCCAGCGCCGCCACCACGCCCGCAGCAGCAGCACGCCCAACCACACGCTCACCGCTAAACTGATAAGACCACCTTCGGCGGCGGTGCCGAGATAGGCATTATGCGCGGCGGAGAGCCGGTCGCGGGCGAGTTCTGGTGTGCGGTATTCACGATAAGCGCGTGCGAACGCACCAGGGCCGACGCCCGTCACCGGATAATCAACCGTCATTTCCACCGCGCTGCGATACAGGTCGAGACGTCCTGAGTCACCGCTGCCACGTGACTGGCTCACCCTTACCACGACGATCAGCGTACCGATGACGACCAATCCCACACCGATCAACGCGCCGATCATCAAGGGTGAGCGCAGGCGTTCGCGCAAATTCTCTGTTTTAATCAGTTGGATGGCGGTCAATGCGCTGATCCCCGCCGCAAAGGACAGATACCCGCCGCGTGTCTGTGTGAGCAGCAGTACCAGTGCCAGCAGACCCGTCAATATCCACAGCACCCGCGCCAGCTCACGCCGTTTGAGTGTATACGCCCACACACCGCAGATGATAATTAGCGGGGCGGTGTAGGCACCGAGCCAGTTGGTGCTATTCATCGCCCAGGCCAGGCGCGGCGGCGCTTCTAAGGGGATGAGGCGCACATCGAACCAACCAAATTCACGACCGCCGATTGCCAGCCCGAAATACCACGAGGCCAGTTCGACGGCGGAGATCATCACGATCACCGCGCCGATAATAAACTGGGTTTCCATAATCCATTTGGTGCGCCCGCGTTGGAACAGATCGACCAGCACGAAGAAGATCAACAAATGTAGAATCAAGAACCATGTTTCTTCAAATGCCATTCGCGGATCAATACTGAGCGCCGCCGTCACCAACCAGACGGCGACTCCTGCGTATAATGCCGGGTTCAGTGGGGTGACCGGTATGCCATCCCTCCGCAGCCAGTAGAGCAACCACGCGCCGAACAGCACGGTCACAAAGCCGTGATGAAAAACGCGCAGAGACAGGATAATATCGTAATACACCGCACCACCCACAAAGACGAAGTACAGCGCCGTAAACAAAAAGGCTAATCGTTTGAGTCGCATCGTGATTCTCAATTCTCAAGATTGCAATCGCATCTATACTGAATGATAGTGCGGTCTTAATATCGAAACCGTTAAGTTTATACCATAGAAGGTCTGGTTTCATGATTCGAACGGAATCACTGCTGCGTCTTGCGCTCATCTTTCTACTAACCTATGTGTTTACCCTGGGTGGCACCTGGAACGGGCTATTGCCCTGGGCGCGTTTCTTAGCCCTCGGTGTGATCGCGCTTGGTGTGGTGACCTGGCTCGGCGTGCGCTGGCGGCGCGGTTGGACTTGGTACAACACCGCGTTAGACCTCATGTTTGTCGGTTGGGCGGTCGCGTTCGGCCTCTCACTGCTGACCAATATCGACATCTGGCGACGGATTTTGATGGGCTTCTGGTATATGGGATTGTACATCGGATTATGGTACGTGCTGCATGATATGATCGCCAACCGCGCCCTCAAGCGTGATGTATTGATCGATGCATTTTTATTCGCCGCGTTGATCGTGATCTTTTTCGGTTACTACCAGATGCGCACATTTTCCTTTGACATCACCAATCTCGAACTGCCGCGCCCGGTGAGTGTGTTCGGCAACCCGAATTTTCTCGGTGCGTTCCTGGTTGTGTTGTTGCCGTTTTCGTTAACGCGCTTGTTAGCCGTGCGTGTGCCTATCGGACGGATTGCGCTGGTCATCTACAATTTGTTAGTCGCTGTGCTGCTGGTGGCGACATTTTCACGCGGGGCTTGGCTCGGTGCGGCGGTCTCTGTTGTGGTCATCATCGGGTTAGAACTCAACCAACGCGGCATCACCTCAATGGAAGCCCTGCGCGGCTGGGTTGTGAAGCGGCGCGGGTTACTTATCGGTGCGGCTGCCCTGGTGTTGCCCATTGTCATCATCGCGTCGGTGTTCTTTGTGCGCTCGCTCGGTCAATCCGGACGCAGCATCGGCCTGCGTACCGAGATTTGGAGCAGCTCGGTCGAGATTTTCGCCGCACAACCACTCACCGGGCAGGGCTTGTTCAGCTTCGGGCGTGAGTTCATGGCGACACAATCCATGCCGCCGGAAAAGCCCCATAGCCACGCACATAACGTGCCTTTGCACATCGCCGCAGAGCTAGGACTCATCGGCATCGCAATCTTTACGATAACGGGTGTGGTGGTGCTGGTCACGATGCGCCGTACCTGGGAGACGGTTGACCGATCCGACCGCTATGCTGTGATGGGGGCAATCGCCGCTGTCGCCGGTTACAGTGTGCATCATCTGCTAGATGTGCCATCGATGCTGCCTGTGATCGCGATAACGGGTATGATGGCCCTGGTCATGGCGACCGTCCCCGGCGATTCACAGCCGATGCAGGCGCGATGGCGTCTGCGGGGGCACTCGGTGGGGCTGGTGGGTCTGTGGTCTGTCGTGTTCATCAGCGGTGTGTGGAGCGCGTCCATTTATAGTGATTTTGACGCTACATTGCGCCAACCATTCGGGAACAACGGCACCGAAGATTACCGGGCGGCTGCTGAGGACTTAACCACCGTCATCAATGCTGACCCTGGGATGACATGGTACAGCAACCAGCAGGGTTATCTGTATGGGTTGGCGGCCTTTGAAGGTGATGAGAGCGCCCTTGAACCGGCGATAGCGGCCTATCAGCGATTTACTGAAACCGATCCACAGAATGCGGTGGCACAGGCCAACCTTGCCGCGCTGCAATGGCAGGCCGGGCAAACTGAGGCCGCCATCGGGACGATGCGTACGGCAGCACAAGCCGCGCCGGATGCCTGGCAATTCTGGTTTAACCTGGGAATCTATGCCGAGGAAACCGCTGATGACGACCTGGCGGAAGCAGCTTTTACCATTGCCGCTAGCAACAAAGCGGCTTATTTGCTTGCAGATTGGCAGACAACACCGCTTCGGCAGGCGATCTATGCGGAAATAATGCCGGAAGGTCTTCAAGCTGTGGTCGCTCGGTTACTTTTGGACGACCTCGGCAGTGTCGATGATCTGGATGCATTTTACAATCGTGTTGAGTTCAACCCGAACAGTAGTGTCGCTAACCGAGTCGTCGCGGCGTTGGTCGCGCTGGCACTCGATGATGTGGCAGAAGCAGAGGCATATCTGGCAGTCGCGTCAGAAGATGCAGATCAAGATTCAGAACGGGCTTGGCTGTTCTACGGGCGTGCGGCACTGGCACGCTACAACGGCGAAGCCGAAACCGCGCAACATTATTATGACCAATCAGCCGGGTTGCTGCGTCGTGATTATGTTGAACCGCTGTTTCCTAGAGGCGTGGATATACCATCACTGCAATTCTGGCGCTTGAGCGTACCCCGCCAGATTTTGCCGCAGGTTTATTATCCGATAATAGTGCCGCTGGCGCGTCTGCTGGCAACATGGGAATAAAAAAGCACGGGTGCCGTTGTTCGGCCGCCCGCGCTCGGTGATTGCTATTCGTTTGAAAGTAGCGGTTTAGCCGCCGAACGCATCTTCACCCATCGGGCAGAAGACCCAGTTGCCGTCTTCACGGATCATCGGCAGTTCAGTCAGTTCACCGCCGAGTTCAGAGACATCGACGCTCTGTTCCATCGTCTCGCCATCGATTTCTATGCTCAGGCTGAGTTCACCACTGACGGCAACTGTCGCGGTATCCCCATCTTCCGTCGCTTCAAATTCGAGGCCGCTGGTGTCAATTTCGATGCCTTCGGTGTCTTCACCCAGGGTGTCGAGTGCTTCTACAGCAGCAGCGCGCTGTTCTTGGCAGACCAGATTTGCCACCATATCGACATCACCGGAGAATAACCCTGCAAATAGGGCATCAGCGACACCTTCCGGTGAACTTTGATCGACTGTTGACACACCACAATTAGAGGTTAGCGTATCTAGAACGGTCTGTGCGTTTTCAAGTGTGGCTTGCGCTGCCGAGACATCACCGGCATTCGCGGCGATTTGTGCCTGGGTGAGTAGACTGATCGCTTCGATGACATCAATATCACAGGTGTTGGTGTCGTCCTCTTGTGCGACGACCGGCAAAACGAGCAGGAACATCAGTAG
>DAOTTX010000141.1:0-1768 GCA_034437515.1 Anaerolineae bacterium | reverse complement strand
GTGATCGGTGAGTTTTGCCACTGCCTGCGCGTCGTCGATGCGGAAGATGCCCGTCACTGACTTGCCACCGTAGTTCGGGTCGGTCAGCCACTCATGCACGAGAATCGCGCTGGTAAACTTTGCCTCGCTGATGCTGTGCAGGTAGGTCGTGAACATGCCCGTGTTGGCAGCGCCGTCGGTTTCGCCCGCGCTCAACTCGATAGCGGGCGCGTCCCACGGCACGAGATTGACCGCCTCTCCCTTTGCCAACTTCGCTCGGATTGCCTCGACAGCGGTGCGGGGTCCCCCACAATTGAGGTAGAGCAACACGCCTTGATGGGCTGCCCATCCATAGCAATACACATTTCCCGTGATGGCTCCGGTCAGTTCACCGACATATGCCTGTTGGATGGGTGTGCGGGTGCCGTTCGATTTCGGCACAGAGACCGTAACCGATTTACCGCGTGCAGCTTCAACCGCCGTTTGCAGGTGTTCAGGCAACGCTTCCGGCTTCATTACCCGGATAGCAGGTTCGCTGTCATCTTCATCGGCGACGGGTTTCTCATCCGGTGCAATCGTCGGTTCCGGTTCAGCAGGTGTTGATTCCGCTGGTTCTTCTGGTTCAACGGTTGGCGGTTTATCGGCGATGGGGTCAGCCATTGTGCCGCCATCCCAATCGGTGCCGTTGACAATCGCCTCACGGCGGGCGATGTGCGCCGCCAGCAGTGACTGTCCGCTCAACCCCGGTATGAGCATGATGGGTTCTTCGTTGCGGATATGCCGATAGCTCGGCGGACGTTCGTCATCCAGCGTGCGCTCAAAGAGCGAATGCTGATGTATGCCGCCCCACGCCTCCGTGAACTGCACCAGATACCCGAACAGCTCATATTTATCCGTCGCCTTGATATTGAAGCGACGAACAATCTTGCCTGCGATTCCTTCAGGAATGATGGTGTCCGTGTCAGCTTGATCGAGCTTAATCCGGTATCGCGTGTAGACCGTTTGCCCGACCGTAAAGCGGGGATAGTGAACGCCCGGAACGCCTTCTGTTTCCGTCGGTTCAGTCGTTGGTAGAGGCGTTTCTTCGGCAGGTGATATGGTTGATTCCGCCTGTGCGGTGACAGGTTCCGCAGGTGGTGTTTCAGCAGCGGGCGATTCTACTACTGCTTGGGGTGTGACTAACGGTGTTGGTGTCTCAGGTGCTAGGTCCATCTCGAAACACCAAGTCTCGCCAGATACCGCGAAATCAACGGTATACGAATAGCCAAGCTCGCCTGCTTCTCCGAAACACTGCTTTACCGTGCCTAGCGTTCCGCCCTTGATTGTGCCGCCTCCCAGCGCCATGAAGTCGTCGGCAGCCTGCACGCGATCACCGACTTTGAACTTGCCGCCTGCACCCGTGCCGACGGGCTGTTCCGATTTGGGTTGAGCAGCTACCACCTTTGCGTCGAAGGCAGCAATATCGATAATCTCCTGCACTGCTTTGGGGAGTTCCTCTCCAATCCAGTACCATGCTTTGCGCTTGCGGCTCCAGCGACAGCCCGCTGCCTTGAACGCGGCGCGATGGGGGTAGGTATCGCCTCTCAGCCACCACCACGGGGTATCCGAAGCACTGCGCTGTGTCCGTTCTGCCTGAATCGCGGGAACAGCCGATGATGCAGTCCCACTCGGCGAAACCGCACGATAGCCTGTCGGGTTGTAGCGTGGACCTTCGTTATACTTCGAGGGTTGATAGTCGGACTGCGCCGCTGTCGGGAAGCGGTGCCAGCCGTTGTTGGTGCGACCAGGG
>DAOTTX010000140.1:0-74220 GCA_034437515.1 Anaerolineae bacterium | reverse complement strand
CAAGACGTCACCGTGCGCGTGGATGGTGCGCCGGTCGGCACGGTGACCGTCCAACCGGACGGCGTACAAGAACTGACCATGAACATCCCGGCGGCGGTGATCGGTGATGGCGTGCATAAAACCATCACCTTTGACCACGATAGAGTGATCGACGCCGGGCCGCGCGACCTCGCACTACTGGTCGATTGGGTGGCGTTTGAGCTTGCAGATTAGTTGATCGGCACCATATGGATGACCGTCACGCCGTCGCCGCCTTCGCTGGGACGGGCCGTCTCCAGCTTGGAGATCAACGGATGCACTTGCAGGTGGTCGCGCACGGCCTTACGCAGCGCCCCCGTCCCCTTGCCATGAATAATGCGTCCGAACGGCAACCCGGAGGTATAGGCCGCGTCTACGTAGGAGTCGAGCTTTTCCAACGCCCCTTCGACACGCTGACCGCGCAGGTCAAGTTCTAGCCCCGGTGATTTGCCCTCCGGCACTTTGACCGCGGCCTCGCTCTGTTCGTAGCGCCGGATGTGCCCGCGCTTCATCTGGCGTTTCTGGCTGCGGTTGCGCTTGGCCAGTTCGTCCAGACCGGCCCGCACACGTAGCGCCCCGACCTGTACCATCGCCTCGGTGCCGTCGAGTTCGCTGATGGTGCCCTCGGCGTTGAGCGTCTCCAACCAGACGGTATCGCCCAGCCGGAAGTCGTAATCGGGTTCCTCACGTTCGACGACCGGTTCTTCGACCGGGTTAAAGCCGAACTCCGCGATACGCTCGGCAGCGGCCTGCACCGCCCGCAGATTTTCCAGCGGCAGACCGGCGGTACGCATCTCGTTGCGCAGACGCTTGATCTCCCGCCGCAGTTCTTCCATTTCGTCCTCGGCGTGGCGACGGGCGGCGTTGATGACATCGCGCCGTTCGTCTTCGATCTTATCCAGCCGCGCTTGCAGGTCGCTGTTCTGCTTTTCGAGTCCGGTGCGGATGTCCTCGGCTTCTTCATACTGCCGCCGGATTTGCTCCCGCGTGTTCTGGATCTCGTCCAGTAGGTCATCGGCGATCAGGTCTTCGGTGGCGACCATACCCCGCGCCGCCTCGATGATATCTTCGTCCAGACCCAGCCGGTTGGCGATTGCCAGCGCGTTGGAGCGCCCCGGCAAACCGACGATCAGCCGGTAAGTCGGCGCGAGTGTGTCCAGGTCGAACTCCACACTGGCATTGCGCACACCGGGCGTTTCCACACTGTAGATCTTGAGTTCCGGGTGATGGGTGGTGACCATCGTGGTCACGTTGCGCCGGAGCAGATGGTTCAGCATGGCGCGTGCCAGCGCGGAGCCTTCCGCCGGGTCAGTACCTGCGCCGACCTCGTCCAGCAGCACCAACGCACGCGGATCACACTCACGCAAGATGCTGATGGTGTTGGTCAGGTGCGAGGAGAACGTGCTCAACGATTGCTCGATGCTCTGCTCGTCGCCAATGTCGGCGAAGATGCCATCGAACACAGAAAGTCGCGCCTCTTCCACCGGTAAATGCAACCCGGACTGCGCCATCATCGCCATCAGGCCGACCGTTTTCAGCGAGACGGTCTTACCGCCGGTGTTCGGCCCGGTGACGACCATCACCCACGTCTTCTCGTCGAACTCGACGTCAATCGGCACCACGTTGTCTTGCAACAGCGGATGCCGTGCGCCCTTCAGGAAGATCGTGCTGCCGGGGTGGTCTTCGTGCGCGGTTGGGCGGTCAAAGCCGACCAGCGACGGTTGCATCGCGTTCCAGCGATCTGCCAGCCGCGCCCGTGCAAACACCAGGTCGAGATACCCTAGCACCTCGACCGTGCGCACGATGTCCTCGGAAAAATCACCGACCATGCCGCTGAGCGCCAGCAGAATACGCCGGATTTCCTTTTCTTCCTCAATTTGCAGTTCGCGCCACTCGTTGTTAAGTTCGACCGTTTCCAGCGGCTCGATGAACAACGTCGCCCCCGACGAGGACGTATCATGCACCACACCGGGGATCTTGCCTTTGTTATCTGCTTTGAGCGGCACCACATAACGCCCGTTGCGCATGGTGATGATCGATTCCTGCAAGTACTGCGCCTTGTTGCTGGAAACCAGCCGGTTGAGGCGACCTTGCAGCCGGTCAAACGCAATTTTGAGGTCACGCCGGATGATGGCGAGGCGGGCGCTGGCAGAATCGCGGATCTCGCCGTTGTCGTCAATCGCGCCGTTGATGCTTTCCTGTACATCGGTACATTCTTCGATCTCGCTCACCAGTTCCGCCAGCAGCGGATAGTGACCGCTCATGCGGCCCAGCATCCGCTTGATGGTGGTGGCACGGCGTAACGTGGTGCGGATGTCGAGCAAGGTCTGCGCTTCGATCAACACGCCGCGCTGCGCGGAGATCGAAATGCCGCGCACATCGCGTGCGCCGCCGAGCGAGACGTTGGTTTTGTTCTCGAACAACTCCCGCGCCTCTGCCGTTTCCCGCTGCCAGATCTGCGCTTCTTCCAGATCGGTGGTGGGCTGCATCTCGTAGGCGAGATCTGCCCCGGCGGAAAACGAGGTCAACTGGGCGAGCTGCTCCAGGATTTTGTGGAGTTCCAATACAACAATCGATTTAGGACTAATCATGGGGGTTTAATTTCTCTTTAACTCAATAACCGGCGCTGCCGCCGGGAGGATTTTCCAGACAAAAGTGCCTTATTAAGTATAGTAAAGCCCCATTTGATTTTCAATTGTGGGATATTGAGGGTTCATGAGGGTTCAATGGGTAGCGCGTTGTGATTGTGTATGCGCTACAACGTCGCCGTCGGTGCAATGCACGGTGATTCGGCACCTCCAAAATTATTGCAACCGAAAAAAGAGTAAATTTTACGCCCCATAATGAAACTTTCGTGTTAGTATATGTTTATATAGTCGCTAAACACCACGAAAACGATTACAATCACGCTAATCGTTTTGAGGAACTTGCATGGGAAAACACCACCTCAGCGTCATATTGGCGTTGTTTATCATATTGTTCTACATAAATATACAAGAGAGTCACGCAGCCGGTGGCGATACTTGCGCGACCGCGCAGCCGATCAGCACCTTGCCCTATAACGACACGGGCAACCACGCGAGCGGTTCTACGAACACCGTCTCCGCATACGGTGGCGCGAACTGGGCGCTGCCGCAGGTCGAAGGTTACATCGGCAATGACCGCTTTTACACACTAACGTTATACGAAAACAACGATGTCAGCTTCGCTTTGCAAAGTTTACGTCCCGGCGACACCGATTATGTGTTGATCTTGCTCTCGGAATGTAACGAGTCGCCGGTCGTCGTCGAACACAGCACGGACGTCGTGAACGATCTGCTGCGCGAGACGCTGAACGTCAGCGGGTTGCCCGCCGGTGATTACATACTGGTGGTCGATGCATGGGCGGGCAGCGATGACTATCCTAAATACGGCAACTACCAACTGAGTGTAAGCGGTTCTCTGGGTGAAGTCGATCCGTTGACGGTTGAGGCTGTTTGTGTAGCTGATGACCTGCACATCGACATCACCGCCGGCGACGCCCCGTTTGACATCGGCTTCGACGGCCCCGGCAACCCGCCGACCGGCGTCAGCGCCGGCACCTATACCTTCACCGGGCCGGGCATCTGGCAAGACATCATCGTGACGGAACGCGGCGGTGACGGCGAAACCTTCACGCAGGGTTTACGACTGTGCGGCGATGTTGATATTGATCCGCTGGTGCGGGTTAACCCGACCGATCAGACCACGATTGACCAGAATACAACCACGCTGGAATGGTACGCTCACCCTGAGAGCGAATGGTATCACATTTATATTGATAGCGTTTACGGCCCGGTTGAAGAATGGGTTAAAGGCGATACGTGCGACCTCACCTGTACGTATGCGTTGAGCGATTTGAACAACGGGGTCTATCACTGGTGGCTGGCGGGTTATGATCTGGATACAGGTGGCTATAACACCAATTGGCTTGACCACGATACGTTCTTCTCGGTGCGTTTGCCCGATGAGCGTAACATCATCCGTGCGGCTCCGGTTGATTATGCCGTTATCGACAGCCCGGTGACCGCGCTGGTATGGGCGACGACGCCGAACACGTCCTATTATCACGTTTACCTGGGCGGGCCGAACGGCTACAGCTTTGAGCAGTGGTACGCCGCCGCCGAGGTATGTAGCGCGGGGGAATGTCGCATCACCGAGGCGGCAAACCTACAGAACGGGCGCTATCGCTGGTGGATGGCCGGTTGGGACGATAACACAATCGGCCCGTACACCGAAACGACCTTCACGATTGACGCCGCCGCCGCCGGTGTGTTAACCAACCCTGCCCCTGCCGACGAGAGCAGCACCGCAGCCGGTGAGGTCGATTTCTCATGGGATGCGGCATCAGCAGCGTTGTGGTATCACCTGTACATCAGCGGGCCGGATGGCTACCGTCTCAACCAATGGTATGCTGCCGGGACGGTTTGCAGCGCGGGCCGGTGCAGTATCTCGTTGGATTTGACAACCGCAGGGGTGTATAGCTGGTGGGTTGGCTCATGGGGACCCGCCGGTTATGGTGCTTACAACAGCGGCCCCCCCTATGACGAAGCGGATGACTATCGGGTGACGATAGAATAACTTACGAGGTCTTGACCGCCGGGATGCCTTCGGTCTGTGTTTTGAGGGCGTCCGGTTCTTCGTCGGGTGTCGGTGTGCCCGGTTCGATGGGTATTTCCTCGTTGAGCGCCCGTAGCACAGTCGGTAGTGTGAAGATCGACTCGAACGACATGGCGACCAGCCAGCCCAGCGTCAACAAATGCAAGCCGGTGACGGTCACACCGAGGACTTCGGTGCCCTGTTCCCCGCCGACAATCGCCCCCGCGCCGATGAGGATCATCTGCACCATGCCACTGGTGGCGATCAACATCGCCGGGCGGCGGAAGTTCTTATGAATACGGCAGATCGCCACGTAATGCTCACGGACGGTCTGCGTGAACACCCCTAATACCAGGATACGCAGCACCCAATCCCCCTGAGAGGCGTATTCCGGCCCGAAGATGTACAACACCGGGTAGGCCATCACGAACACGCCGATAGTCGCCAGAATGCCAACGCCGAACGACGCTTTGAGCGTGAAGCGCATCTTATCCGCCAACGCGGACGGATCAGCGGCACCGACCGCATACAAGACGGTCGTCAACGCGCTAGGGACGACAAATGTGAAGTTAGCGATCATCCAGGCGGTGTAAAAGTTCGCGTTGAGTTCTGCGGAGAGCATCGCCGTCACCAGAATGGGCATAATCAGCGACGGTGCTTTGAGTGACAGGTTCAACAGGTGATGACCGAGCGCGACCCGCCCCAACTTACGGATGAGGCTGAATTGAGGCCGGGCGACGATGCGGATGCCCCGCCAGGAGAGGATCGCCACCAGCATGATGATGGAGATCAACAGACCGCCGACCCAGGTCGCGTAAATGGTCAGTCCGACCACGTTAGACGCTTGCACCACGCTATCAGGGATAAGTGCATCAGCGGCGGCGGGGTAAATCTGCAAGCCGACCGCACCCGCGACCATCTGCCCGACGAAGAACAGCGCGACGAGTTTTAACACTGAAAACACGATGTTGCGCCACATCTGCAAATGACCTTGCAGCAAACCGATGAGCGCCTGATCGAGAATCAAGCCCATGCACGTCGCCGCCACACCGACCGCGAACAGCACCACGCTCTCCCAACCGACGGCAAGCGGACGCAACTCTGCGGAAAGCTGCGGCATAATCACCGCGAAGGCCACACCCAACACCGTTGATATAATCCCGGTGACCAGCAGCGCGGTCGTCAGCAGAGAGCCGGCCTGCTCCGGTTTGCGGGCGAGTTCCCCGGTGAGCAAACTGCCCATACCGAGGATGCCGACCGTCGCCAGCAGCATCATGGCGGAGATCGCCGCCGAAGCGATGCCGACCTCCCCCTGGGTGAAGAATTGTGTCGCCACCCACCAGTAAGCAAACCCCAACCCGGAGGTCGCAACCGTCGTGCCGACCAGCGAAAACGCATTCGAGAGGATGACCCGTTGCTTGTCGTACCAGCGCAGCAGGAAGAAGCGCGGTTCCTGCTTGCGTTCGCGCATCGCCAGCAACGTCATCGGTTCTTGATCGACATAGGCGTTGTTGTCATCATCCGGCAGCACCGGTTTGAAGGTGTGGGTGTCATCCGGTTGCAGCACCAGCTTGGTACTGCCGATCTGCACGGTGTCCCCCAACCGCCAGATCACCGGTTTCTGTGAGCTGACCTTCTTGCCGTTGAGCTTCGTCCCGTTGGCGCTGTAAAGGTCGGTGATGACCGCCGCACCGGTTTCATCGCGTGCAATTTGCAGGTGAACGCGCGAGACCCGCGAGTCATCGATCATGACATGCGTATTTTGTTCGCTGCGACCGATGACGATCCGTTCAGCCGCAAGCGGGAGCCGCTGCACATCGCCGTTCGGCTCTGTGATCTCGATCATCTGCCTCATGATTGCAACACTAATAATGATTTGCCTTTCCCTCGGCGACCGTTTCCCGTAACCAGTGTAAAGGTTTTATTTTCGTAATGATGTAACAATATCTTCGTAAAACGCTTCAAAACGTGGAATCATAACATCCGAGGAGAATTTTTTGGCACTTTCACGCGCAACCGTCCCCAGTTGATCACGCAATGCCGGGTCTGCGATGAGCCGCTGCATGGCATCTCGCAGTGCGACGACATCACCGCTGGGCACCAGCAACCCGCTCACGCCGTCGTCGATCATATCCGCATGACCGCCCGGTTTGGTGCCGATCATCGCCTTGCCTTTGCTCATGGCCTCGTGGACGACATTACCGAACGGTTCCGGCCATACCGACGGCGACACCCCAAACAGGCTGCGCTCCCAGGCCGCCATGACGACCGAACGTGGGACGTCGCTTATCATGGTCACGCCCGGCGGGAACGTCGCCGGTGTCTCAGGCCAGAGCGAGCCGATCAAGAACAACGGCGGCGGTGAGTCGAGTTGGGTGTAGGCGTCCAGCAGTACGTCAATGCCTTTGGCTTTGTTCAACGCACCCACAAACAGGATGAACGGCTCATCCGGCATCTGGTCAAGGTATTTCTGCTCGACCGGTTCGTTGGCCTCTTCCTGGCGGCTATCACGAAAGCTGGGGATGATCGTCTCAACGATGTGCGGTGTCTCGTCCTCCGGCTCACGTAGAAAATCTCGCCAGAACACACGGCGTGTGTACGAGCTGTTGCTGTGGACGGCATCAACGCGGCGCTTCATCAACGGACGCCCGCCCAGGATGCCCGTCACGGCGGCGATGGCTTTGGGCCAGCCGTAGCTCTCTTTGGCACAGTTCAAACACTTGACCGGCGCGGGGCCGCTGCACGCGGTTTCGCCTTTGTAGAGCAACGTGCGCAGCGCACAGCTATAGCCATAATCACGCGCGGAGATCAACAGCGGTATGGATTTATTGCCCACCAACGCCGCCGCCGCAGAATAGGCGATCCAGCCCTGGGCGTGGACGAGGTCGGGTTGCAGCCGCTTGATGAGGTCACGCAGTTGCAGCACGATGCTCGGATCAGGGAACGGTGGGTGAAAGCGGCGTCCGGCGTCTTTGGAAAACCAGGGGACGCGGGTCGCCAATGCCTTGACGCGATGCACCGTCACACCCTGGTCGTCCTCGGTTTCCGGCAGGTCTTGATGCCAGACGGTGGCTACATCGAAGTGGTGCCCCCGCTGCACCATCTCCCGCCCGATAAGCTGTGCCTGTAATTCAGAGCCGCCCACGAACGGCGGGTAAAAGTCACTGACGAGAAGGATATGCATGGTCAGTCCATCCCACCGGGGTTGAGCGTGACGCTGCGGTAAACCTCGTCCTCACCCTCGATGTAAAGATCGGCGCTCAACGGTTGGTTGGTGTTTGCAATCGGGAGCCGTCGTTGCCATTCCTCGCGGTCGTCGAGCGTCAGGCCGTCGAAGACCTCGATCATCTGCCCACCGGCGGTGATTTCCACGCGATAGGTCGCATCCTGATATTCAAAGTTGCGCACACCGACCGTCACCGTCTGGGCCTCACCGGGTAGCAACCACAACTGCGTAAAGTTCTCGTTGTTCTGCGTGGATTGTCCGCGTGAGGCCAAAATCACCGCCGCGATCAAGATCACGGTCGCCAGAGAGAACATGAACCCGTTCCCCCAGGTGAAGCCGAAGTTCATCGGCCGACGGATTTCTTCCCACGTTGACAGACTTTGACGACGCACGACCGCGATCAACCCGAAGGCGAAGGTGATGTTCGCCAGCACAAACACCCAGGACTCGGCGTTGATGGCAAGACCGGTATAATGCAGCACGAAACCCAGCAACACAGTAATGGCGAAGGTGGTGCCGAGGCTGGTGGCGATCTTCTCCACGAAGCCGAGGTCGTTTTCCGGCAGCAGCGCGGCGGCGACCACATAACCGGGCGCGGCGATCACAAACGGGATCGTGAGCAACAATCGGGCGGGGTCGCCTTCCGGCATGAGCATGGCAAGGCCCGCGCCGACACCGGCAATCCCCATCGCAATGAAAATATCAATCCAGTTACGCATTAACAATCTGTTCCTGCTCGGTGACGTTCAGATAAGGGGCGGGGGTGGCCTTCGCCGGGCCGGTTTGCATCAACAACGTGCCGATTCCCCGCCCTAGCAAAGCCACCGGTGATTGACGTGCGGGTTTTTCCAAGAGGCGTTCGATGAATCGCTCGAAGTCCCTGACGTAAGTGTCGTGCGATTTGCCTTCCACCACACTTAACGTATTGGCGGCGAGGCGTTGGCGCAGCGCGTCATCACTGGCGAGGCGCAGCATACGATTCGCCAGCGTCACCGCGTCTTGAATTGGCACGACGTACCCGGCCTCGCCTTCCGGCAGTCGCAGCCGGATGTCCCCGGCGTTCTCAGTGGCGATCACCGGCAGGCCAGCGGCGAGGGCTTCCTCGACCACCAGGCCGTGTGGGTCACCGAGCGTCGGGAAGACCGACACATCCGCGAGTGCGTAGTATGTGGGCAACTCGTCGCCCTGCACGAAGCCGGTAAAGACCACGTTATCCAGGTCAGTCGTCATCTGACGGTAGCGGTCTTCTTCCGGGCCATCGCCGATGAGCAACAGCGAGACATCTGGCTGCTGCGCTTGCACGGTGCGGAACGCATTCACCAGGTCGTCCAACCCTTTGCCCGACCACAACCGCCCGACGTAGACGAACACACAGCCGGTCAAGCCAAGTTCGGCGCGGCGGCGGTCGCGGTCGTCGGCGGGCATCTCGCGTGCGGGGAGCCACTGCGCGACGTCAATTGTCTGTGTCACGTCGTAGGAGCGATCCGCCGGTAGGCCGTAGCGCATGGTCTGTTCGCGCCCGGTCGGGCCGGGGACGATGGCTCCATCCAACATGCGGAACAGGATATTTTTGGTCAGTTCACCGTACCAGGTGCGCTTGCTCCAGGTGTCGTAGCTGGGTAAGGCGCGGTAGGCGGTGCGCTTGGCGGTGACGCGCGCGGCAAAACTGTTGATGGCAAATTGCGGACGGTCGAACAATGAGATCAGCACATCGGGCGGGTCGTCGCGCAATTCGGCGAACGGCAGATTGAACGTGCGACCGAGTAACCCACGCTGCGGGATGTAACGCGCCCGGAACAACCAACCGGAAGGATCCACCTTCCAACTGCGCATCTCGGTGCGTTCGGCGTTGAACCATGCTTCGATGTCGATATTCCCCGCCGCCGTCACCGCGTTAAGCCGGGCGACTAAATAAGGCGATGGGATGTTATTCCAGAACACCACACGCGGTTTTTGCAGCATGTCACTTTCCCCCTTTGTTGTTACTCGTCTTCACGTTGTTCATCGGTCAAACGGTTATCGCGGAAGTCGCGCACATCGAAGACGATCACATTACCACTGTCAAAGATGCGGTCAATATCCGGGTGTTGGTCAAACTTACGGACGCGCTCGACCGGGATGGGTTCTTCGTGGCGATCCGCGCCGGGTTCGTTGGATTCAAAGTAGTGACCGTTGATAGGCAAGAAGCGTGTGGTGCGTTCGTCGATCACGATATAGTCGATCTGATTTTCCCACAGGTCGTCGGCTTCAAGCGCACCCAGCTTATCGGAAAAGACCACCCAGGAGGTACCGCGCACCAAAAACTGACCGCCGTAGGACGCCATCGTCTTGTAGTTGAGCGAGTCGGCGATTACACGGTTGTTATAGCCCATGCCTTCCGGTGCCCAGAACCCGGCCTCGATGCTTTCCGGTTGCAGTGAGCGTGTATCCCCGCCGACCACATACGACCCCGGCAAGCGTGCCCACCACGCCTGCCCGGTGATGATGCCGCCCATCAGCACCACCACCAAATAAATGGTCGCCATGCCCACACGGATGATATTGGGGCCGCGTTTAAGCCATAGTTCCACGATGGCGACCGCCAGCACAAACCCCAGCGCGACGAACAAAAACTCCGACGAGCGGTTCGCCGTCTCCGCGCCCTTTTCGGTGAGGCGCATCGCCAGCGTGACCGGGTAAGCCAGAGACGCGGCGATCAACGTCAGCGCGGGGATGTTGCGGCGGTACTGTCGCCATGCTTGCAGGTCACCAAAAGGCAGCACCGCGACCAGCAACCCGACCGTGCCAAACGCGATGTAACGCTCCCAGGGCGGCGGTTCAAAGCCAGCAATCGACTTAAACGTCTCTTTCGCGCCCGTCTCCCCGCTGATGAAAGCCAGCAATTCGGTCACCGCCCCGCCCAGCACCGGCGCGAGATAACCGATAGTCAACGTCGCCATCGTCACCAACCAGAAGATCGTCCATGCGGCGGTGAGGATGGTCAACCAACCAGTACTGGGGATGTCATCGGGCTTTTCGTGTTCGTACTGGTCGGAGGTTTTATCGAGCAGAGAAATTTGGTTGAGCAGACCGGCGACCAGTGGATGCAGGTTGCCCAGCCACTTCAGGATACGCTCCACCATCCGCACAAAGGAATCGACCAGGCGTAAAGCCCCGGTGCGCTCTAGAATGATCGCCAATGTCCATAGGCTGAAGAACGCGATCAGCGCGTAGGAGGTCATATGGTGGGTGGGGATGATGCTGATAATCAGCAGGACGATCAATGCGTTCAGCCAGGGGCGCTTGCGCTTGCTGCGATGGCTCCGTAACGCGACCAGATACAACACCAACGTCGCCACCGGCAGCGAGAGCGATTCGTAACCGAACTGCTGCCCGTAGAAGATGTAGTTGGGGTTCGTCATGTAGATAAACGTGCCGATGCTGGCGATCCACGGAGAGCCACTGATTTTTTCCAGCAGCAGGTAGATCGAAAGCACCAGGATCACCTGCATGAAGAACAATCCCAGGTTCGCACCGTGAAAGATCGACAGACCGGTAATGCTGACAATTGCCGTCGTCGCGTTCTGCAAGCCGGGGTAATACGTGCTGGTCGGCAAAATAGGATTGCGGTTAAATAATTCCCCGGTGACGAGGATTTCGTTGGTCGTGCGCCAGTGTGTGAACTCGTCGCTCAGGTAGAACATATTCGGACTGAGCAGCATCTTAAAGAGGAACAACCCGGTCATAAGCAGCAGCAGCAGCGCGATCCGCTCCTCGCGTGCCGGCTTGGGCAGCAACAGACGCACGATAATCGGCCCAGCCATCATCATCACCCCACCCCAATACAGCGACAGGATCCAATCCGCCTCGCTGAAGCGCGATTCGGTATAGGCCCCCACAATCATCAGGATGCCCAACGCACACACCACCGTCAGCGCGGGGAACCAGCCCCAATCAAACGTGCGCGTGCGGACGGTTATTCGCGTCCGTTCTTCGACGTGACCATGTGTGCTAGGTGATGAAATCGGCTGTGCCATGTCTGAATTCGTCATTAGCTCGCCTCGGTTAGTTTCGTAAATGATGTACCCAACACCGCCTCGTAAGACGCGATCACACCGTCAATCGTACCTTCCCAGGTCGGCAAAGTCCACGTTGTCGGGTCGCTGTTGGGTCGCTGTGCCTGTTGGATGCGCTCCGCGAGCACCGCCGGGGGCGCGTCCACGTCGATGAGTGTGACCACATCCGCCGGGAGGTAATTCGCCGCTACCTCACGATGCGCGGGGATGTCACTGGCGACGACCGCCGCCCCGCCGACCGCGCCTTCGAGAATGGCGAGACCGAACGCCTCGTTTCGTGACATGCTGATGAACACATCCGCGGTGCGGAACCAGGCCAGCAATTCTTCCCGGCTGATGTAACCGGGCAGTTGGACGCGATCCTCCAGGCCGAGCGCGGCGACCCGCGCCTGAAGCGCCGGGCGTACCGGGCCATCCCCGACGATCACGACTTCATAATCGGCTGCGGGCAGATGTGCAGCTGCTTCGACAAGACGGTCTACCTGTTTGTAGTCTTCTATGCGCCCGGCAGCCAGCACGACCTTGCGGTCGTCCTCGCGGGGGTGCGGTTGTGCTTCCAGGATGGGCGCGGCTTCGACCCCATTCGGAATCACCACCGACTCCAGGCCAAAATGGTCACGGATGAGACCCTGCGCGACCGCCGAAACACAGATGATCTGGGCGGCACGGCGCAACATCCAACCGCCGGGATAGCGATACGGGATGTGCATCAGCTTGCGTAACAGTGAATGCCCGGTGCCGTGATAGTGCGGCGTCACCACGAACGGGATGCCGGCGTGTTTCGCCGAGCGTGCCGCCTGAAATGCCAGCGGTGTGTGGTAATTATGGGCATGGATGAGCGCGTAGCGACCCGCATGGTGGCGCAGCCAGCGCCCAAGTGATGGGGAAATGTAGAAAACGGAATCATTGGCGACCGTCGGGAACCGCTGCACGGGCACGCTGTTGCGCACCTCTTCCCGTGCCAGTTCGCCACTGGGATCGGTTGTAATCACCTCGACATCCAGCCCGCGTTCTATGAAACCACGCGCCAGAATTTCAACGTGTTTTTCTACCCCACCAACGGCGGGGGCGTATCTCGGTGTGACCAAACCGATCCGCATAAATTTTCCCCTGCAAGAGTTCTTCTAATAAAGCGATTAAGCACAAAATCATCTTACAGAAATTCGTTAGGATTTTCTAGCGAAGTAGCCCACATTGGGGAATTTTTTACTTTATTGGGTTATCAACCCGCTCTTATGAACGAGATATGAAGGAATATACCGCAGAAAATTACGATTTTTGGATTCCGGAACACGCAGAGGCGACCACGAGGCCGCCCCCACGCATGGGTGATTCTGCTTGCTATTCGATGTCGCAGCCGCCGCTGGTGTTGAGGAACCCAACACTGAGCCAGCCTTGCCCGTCCTCAAAGACCACACGGATCCACTCGCCGTCGCGGGCCATGCCACGCAGGTCGAGGTCAAACGGCACCAGCGTAATCACATCACTGTTGGTGGTAGGCGCGGTGCGCAGATTGAGGATGTCCCGCGTGGTGACGGTGCAGTTCTCCAACTCGGTACCGCCCATGTCGGTATCCATGAAGGTTGCCACGCCATCACCTTCGGGTGTGGTTACTTCTTCGCTGTCAGTGTCTTCCACCTCAGCGGTGATTTCATTGTCACTGCTAACGTCATCAGCGGCGGGGAGCGCACCGACCACGTTGCCGTTACGGTCAATCTCGGTCAGCACGACGATGCCCGATGATGGGATGGTCGCGCAGGTGTAACCGCTGTTAGAACGAGCGTCGATCCACGTCGGGATGCGCGGTGAGTTGTTCGCACTCATAAAGAGGATGCCGCCCCGCCCTTCCAGGCAGACCTGACCGCCCAGCGGGTTACCCACGCCAGTCAGTGTGTAGACGTCAACGGCATGGATGACGCCGTTGTCTATCACACCCTTGTTGCCGATTTCTTCCGGCCCCAGGACGTAACGGGTGTTTTCCGCGATGATGCGGCAGAAGATGTCGTCTTCGCCATTGGGGAAGACCGCACGCACACTTGTGCTGCTGCTGCCGTCCAGGTCGCTGCACTGCGGTGCTGCACGCCCACCGAGGATGGGGACGCTAGGCGGCGGTGCATCGTCGGCGGCGTTGAAGGTTAACGCCCAGTTTGCCAGCGTGCCGTCGTTACTGGGGACTGTATCACTGACTTCCAGTGTCCAGGCACCCGCCGTGCTCTGCCCATAGAACGCGCTGAGAGAGTCACTCGGACGGAAAACACCGCTGACTCTTGCTTCAAAGTCTGCTGAGCAGTCGTAGTTATCTAACAAAGACCCTGCCCGGATGTCAAAGACGACACTCAGGCCATTGGAACCGCACCCGTAGATATATTCCGTCAGGTTGAGGCCGCGCAGCAGCCGAATAGAGGTTCCGGCACTGTTGCGTAAGGTGATGCGTAGGTCACCGGCATGGCTGTGGTTGATGTTGACCGACACCTGTAAATTAGTGATGGGTGCGCTGCTGCTTACATTGATGGTATCAGTGACTGTGCTGTTATCCGCGATGGCGGCACCCGGACTGCTGGAGACAGTGACCGCCTGGGCTTTGTCCTCCGCAGATGCAGGTAAAGCCAGGACGATAGTGCCTAAAGCCAGGATAAACATCACCAGCAGCGAAAGTTTCTTTCGATTGCTTATCATCGTTAAGTTCCCTTCTCTCGCTTCTATCTTTCTTCCCTTGAGTGTGGGGATGCACATCGGCATCCCCTTATACTATAGCCTATGTTCCCAAATTTGGAACACGATCTATTATTGGTCTTCTGGCAATGCGGCGTCTAGCTCACCCACCTGCCCTGGCAGGTCGATGTCGCCGACACTGGGGTTGGTGGTGGCGGTCACCCCGCCACCGTTGACTGCGAACGTCTGCATTTCTGACCAGACCTGCCCGCTGCCCTCGTTGTAACCCGCCGGGCCTGCCGCCTGGATCACCCAGGCATAGTTACCGTTGGCGAGCGGTAGGGTCAGCGTACAAGTGCCGGGGTTCTCACAACCGAGGTCGGTGGAGCGATGCCACTGGAAGTGGTCGGTCGCGTAGTCACCGCCGCCGATGGTGTGCCCCACCCAGATGCGGTACCAGGTCGCGTTGTTGACACCCGTCCAGGTGATGTTCACCGCACCGGATGTGCCGTTCGCACCGAAGCCAGCCGAGATGCGCGGAGCGGTCGCGTTGGAGATAGTCACCGAAGCCGGGCCTTGCCAGCCGTCGATGCCACCGCCGCTGAAGCCGGTCGGCCCCCAGGCACGCATCCATACGTCGTAGGTGCCCGGCAGCGGGTTCACATCCGGTGTGAGGCTACAACGTGTGCCGTCACACATGCCCGGTGCCTTTTCCACCCAGTCGAAGAAGACTTCGGTCTGACCGTTGCCCAGCCAGATCTGGAACCAGGTCGCTGCCGGGTCATTATCCCAGGAGATGGTCGGGCGGCCCTGGTTCGGCGTCACCTGAACATTGCTCACGGGCTGGATGGTCGGTACGTTGACGTCGAAGGTCGCTTCTTCACTGGCGACATTCTGCCACTGCCCCGGCGAGGTTTCCGTCCAAGCGATCACGTACCATTGGTAGGTGCCGCTCTCGAAGACATACGGCGGGGTCTTGTCCAGGTAGCGCAGGGTACAGTCCACACCGGTACAGATGGTGTTCGCTTCCGCCCATTCGTCGATGGTGACCACACCGTCCCGCAGGACGACCACGTTGTACCAGTCACCCGGCACGGTGGTGTCGCCCGCGTTGATGCGATGCGTCCAGTTATAGTACAGGTCAAGCGGATAGCTGTTCAGGTTGCCGGTCACACTCAGATCGAACGGGATCGGGCTGGTGGTGTTCATGATGGTGATCTCGAAGGTGAAGGACATGGTGGTGTCTTCGCCGTCGAACACCGCGAACATGAAGCTATCAGTCCCCTGGGCGGTGCCGGTGTGCTGGTAAGCCACGTTACCGACGTTGAGCTGCGCCTGCGTGAAGCTGGTAGCAGCCGCTCCGTTCACCAGCAACGTACCATCTGCCGGTGCCGTCGTCACGTTGAAGCTGAGGGTCGCCGCATCGTCATCGATGTCGGTCGCCGCCAGCATAGCTGCGGTGATGTTGGCTGTCTGCCCGACTTCGAGCGTCAGCCCTTCGTTGACGGTCACTTCCGGCAGGTCGTTGACCGGCGTCACGGTGATGGTGACCGTCGCCGCGTTAGAAGTCGCGCCGAAGTCGTCATCGACGGTGTAGGTGAAGCTGTCGCTGATCGTCTCGCTGCCGTCATGCGTGTAGGTGACAATACCGTTGGCATCGACTGTTGCCGTGCCGTTGACCGGCGCGGTCACGATGGTGACGGTGCTTGCATCCACCGTGCTGTCCACATCGGTGTCGTTGGCGCTCACGTCGATGGTGACCGTGCCGCCTTCATCGACCGTCGCGCTGTCGTCTTCGGCGACCGGGGCATCATTCTCCTCAAGGATGGTGATGTTGAAGGTCGCGTCCGCCGTTGCCAGATCGCCATCGCTCACGCTGAAGACGAAGCTGTCGGCGACGGTGCCGGTGCCGTCGTGCTGGTAGGTCACGAGGTCGCCATCGACCTGTGCCTGGGTGAAGGTGCCGTTCGCCACGAGGGCTGCGCCGTCCACCAGCACCTGACCGTTGATCGGCAGGGTGCTGACGGTGAAGGTCAGTTCGGCGGCGGTGTTATCGACATCCTCTGCCAGCAGCAGGGTGTTGTCGATGGTACCCGCGCCACCTTCGACGACGGTCAGTATCGCGTTGGTGGTGATGACCGGTGCGTCGTTCTCCGACGTGATGTTGATGATGAACGTACCGGCGGTGCTGGTCGTCAGCACGCCGTCGCTCACCTCGAACTCGAAGCTATCAGCGTTGGTTTCGCTGCCGTTATGCTCATAGGCCAGCAGATCAGCGTTGATGTCGGCCTGCGTGAAGGTCTGGGCGGCGTTGCCGGCCAGCAGCAGCGTACCGTTCGCCGGGCTGGCGGTGACCGTGTAGGTCAGTTCGGCGGCTGTCTGCTCGGTGTCGGTCGTCTCCAACAGTGCGGTGCCGATGATACCAGTCGCGCCTTCTGCCACCGTCAAGATTTCGTTGGTGACGATCTGCGGGACGCCGGTGTTCTCCAGCACGTTGATGTTGAAGGTACCGGTCAGCGGTGTGGCGATGAGGTTGTCGGTCACTTCAAAGTCGAAGTCGTCGATAACATCCGCGCCACCGGCATGTTGGTAAGCCAGATCACCGTTGTTGATGTCCACCTGCGTGAAGCTGTCGTTGGCGACGAGTGCGGTACCGTTGAGCACCAGCGTGCCGTTCGCCGGGAGGGTGATCGCCGTGAAGAAGATCTCCGACGGGGAGTTGTCCACATCATCCACGAACAGTTCGCCGGTGGTGATGTCCGTCGTGGCACCACGCAGCGCGTTGAGCGTGCTGTTCGTGACGATCACCGGTGCGTCGTTGATGTTGTTGATGTTGATGTCAAACGTATCGGTCAGCGGCGTGATGAGGTTGCCGTCCGTCAGTTCGTACTCGAAGCTGTCGATGATGGCCTCACCATCATTGTGCGTGTAGGTCAGCAGGCTATTGTTGATGTCGGCTTGCGTGAACGTATCGTTGGCTACCAGCGCCGTTCCATCGAGGAACAGCGTCCCCTCGGCGGTTTCGGTCGTGACGGTGAAGGTCAGTTCCACCGCCGTGTTGTCGGTATCGAGGTAGAGCAGCAGGTTGTTGTCGATGGTGCCGGTGCCGCCCTCATCGACGGTCAGCGGCAGATTGGAATCCTGCGACGGTGTGTCGTTGTCCAACTCGATGTTGATGATGAACGTCGCGCTCAGCGCCGTCGTGATGACGTTATCGCTCAGGTCGAAGTCAAAGCTATCCGCGACGACTTCGGTGCCGTCGTGCTGGTAGGTCACGAGGCTGTTGTCAACATCGGCCTGTGTAAAGCTGTCGTTGGCTGCCAGCGGTGTGCCATCCACGAACAGCGTGCCGTGCTGCGGCAGTGTGGTGACCGTGTAGATCAGGTCAGCGGCGACGTTATCGTCGTCCTGCGCCGCCAGCAGGTTGTTGTCGATGGTACCGGTGGCGGCTTCGGCGACGATCAGCGGGTCATTGGTGACTAGCGTCGGGTCGTCGTTGACCGCGTTGATGTTGATGTTGAATGTGTCCGTCAGCGGCACGGTCACGAAGCCATCCGTCACGGTGAAGTCGAAGCTGTCGAAGGCGGTCTCGCTGCCATCGTGCTGGTAGCTGAGCTGTCCGTTGTTGATCTGCGCCTGGGTGAAGGTGTCGCTGGCTACCAGCGGGGTTGCACCCAGCAGCAGCGTACCGTTGACCGGGACGGTCGCAACCGTGTAGGTCACTTCGGCGGCAGTTTGTTCACCATCGGTATAGCGCAGGTTGGTCTGTGTGATGAGTTCCGCATCACCTTCGTTGACGTTCAACGTGGCGTTGACCGTCTGCACCGGCGCGGTGTTGCTATCCAGCGGCCCCGGTTGGATGCAGAAGTCATCGAAGCGGAAATCAATCGATGCGCCGGCGTTGCGGTGTGTCCCGAAGACACCACCGAAGCTGACCGGGCCAGTTGTGAAGTCCGGCAGCACGAAGCCGTCGAAGTAGCTCTGCGGCACGGCGACGGTGCCGAACTCGGTCACGGTTGCGCCACCATCCAGGCTGTAGTAGCCGGTCGCGCTGAACGTAGCCGGGTTCAGTTCCATCAGCAGCGTGACGGTCTGTGTGCCCAGGTTCGGGATCAGGCCGGTCGTGTTGCTGCTGTTAATCGCCTCGAACGCCAGTACCCCGCCGGTGAAGGTCTCGACGGCGATCTGAACGTTGCCGTCCTGCTCCACGATGACCTTAACGTACTGGTCTTCGTTGAGGCCGAACCAGACACCCGCCTGCTGCCCTTGCTTGGGTGCGGGGATGGCCGGTTGTACCAGCGTGGTGGAGAGGACGAACGGCGTGCTGGCATCGAAGCCGACACCCAGGCCGTTGACTAGCGAGTTAGTGTTGCTGGTCTGGGCGTTGTTCAGGTACTGGATGCCCGGTGTGGTCTTCAGCACCAGTTCACCCGCGTTGAGCGCCAGCAGGCTCGGCTCGTAGCCGGGGACTGCCGGGTTACTCGGTGTGGTCAACCGTGCGGACGCCGGATCGACCATGGTGAAGCCCGTCCCTGCCAGGCCCGCGCCAGCGGCGTCGAACGTCAGGCAGACATCGGTCGTCACGTCGATCTGAACCGTGTTACACAGTTCCGGTGAGTACGGTGAGCAGTCGGTGGGCGGCAGCGGGTTCACCGTGATGATGAAGCTCTGCGTGTCCACATCTTGCGTGTCGCTCACCTGGAGTTGGATGAAGTGGTCGCCCACATCAGCCGCGCCCGGTGTGCCTTCCAGTGTGGCGGTACCGTTGCCGGTCGTCGTCAGTGCCAGCCAGGCCGGGAGTGCCGCCGCTTCACTGATGGTCAGTGTGTCGCCGGTGTCGGCGTCGGTGGCGGTGACGCTATAGGTGTAGAGCGTGCCTTCCGTCGCGGTTTCAACCGGAGTGCTGGTGAATTCCGGCGGGGTATTGCCGGTGGTTACCGTCGTGTTGACGAATTCACAGCGCACCTGCTCACCACCGGTGATGGTCACCGTCGCGGAGGCGCTCGCCGTATCGGTCGTGATCGTTTCCGCACCGGTGCAGACGATATCGTTCATCGCCCAACCTGCCGGGACGGTTTCGGTCACGGTGTAGGTACCACTCAGCAAGCCGGAGACAATGGCGATATTGCTCGTCTCAAGCTGGATGCTGTCGATGGTCACGTAGTTGATCTTGGTGTTCTCTGCGGCGACACTGCCCAGCCAGTCGAAGGTCATCAAACCGTCGCTGACCTGGATGATGCCGGTCGCAATTGCGTGTTTAGTGTTGGAGCCGCTGCTGCCGAAGGGCACGTAGTCATTGATGACGTTGTTGCCCTCGATGTTGATGCGATGGACTTCACCACCGCCGAACGGATCACCGACGGCGACGGTCACCTCGTACAGGCCGTTGGGGACTTCGATTTCCCAGAAGCCGTCCGCCTGTGTCGGGTGTTCCATGTGCATGTAGGTTTCCAGACGCGGGTCGGTCTGCGAGGAGGCACGACGACGCGGCAGCGCGGTTAGATCCACCGGGGCACCGGCGGTCGTATCCACCCAGCCGTAGGTGTAACCGTTGCCACGATCCGCGTAGGCCGCGCCGAAGTCGATGGTGTACCCGGTGGGGATGTCTTGCCCGTCGTTCGGCTGGAAGTTCACGCTCGCGCTGAACGTCCCGGCGACCGTGCCGTCGTCGATCAGTGTGGCACTTTCGTTGACACCGCCACCCGTGATGCTGAAGTCGAAGCCTTGCGCCGGGTCATCCGGCACCGCGTTCTTGACGACGGTGATGGAGCCGGAGGCGGAGATGAAGGTCGCTTCGATGGTCTGGTCTGCGGTGACCGGGGCGAAGTTGTAAGTCGTGATGGCACCCTCAGAGACGCCGTTGACCAACACATCGCCGATCAAGTAGCCCGCATCCGCCGTGATGGTGAACTGCGGGGTCTCGTTTTCGTTGACCGTCAGCACACCGCCGGTGCCAGCAGGGGCAATGCTACCGCCCGCACCCGCCGTGATGGTGATGTCATAGGTCGGGACGGTCTGGAAGCTAATCAGCACTTCGCTATCTTCGCTGATATTTTCCAGCAGGTAGGTGTTGCCCGCCAGCGTGACCGGCGTGCCGTTGACCGTCAGTTCGTCGATGATGAAGCCAATATCGGGTGTGACGGTGAACTCAACATCGGTGCCGAGGTCAACCAGGAAGGTACCGGCGGGGTTGATGGTACCGCCGACGCCACCCACGACACCCGCCGTGATCTGTGCCTGGTCGCTCTGACCAAAGGTGACCATGACGGTCGCGTCTTCGCTGACATTTTCCAGCGTGAAGATGTTGCCTGCCGGGAGCGGTTGCCCAGCACCGTTGACCGTGACCCCTGCGATGATGAAGCCGGGGTTCGGTGTGATGGTGAACTCGACGTTATCGCCCTCGTAGGCGGTGAAAGTGCCGGACGGATCAATCGTGCCGTTCGGCCCGGCCGTACCGGTGATCTGGTAAGGGGTCAGCGCGAGGAAGTTCGCCACGACAGTGGTGTCCTCGCTGACGCCTGCCAGTGTGTAGGTGTCGTCGGTGACGGTCACCGGTGCGCCGTTGACCAGTAGTTCGTCCAGCGCGAAGCCGACATCCGGCGTGATGGTGAACTCGACGTCATCACCCGCGCCCACCTGGAAGATGCCGGACGGGCTGATGGTGCCGTTGCCGTCGGTGCTGGCGTCTACCGTGTATTGCAGCGGCAGCACAACCATCGTGACCGGCAGCAAGCCGTCATCGTAACCGGCGGCGGTCGCCACGACGTTGTAGTTATAGACGTTCGGCGCGAGGCCGGTGCTATCTACACCCACTTCGATGTTCGTCAGAGAGACATCCGAAGCCGTGCCTGTCAGTTGACCTGCCGGGATGTTGATCCAGGCCGGGGCGCTGCTCAGGTCGATGGTGTAGTTGGCGGTGTCGCCGCTGGTGAAAATCTGCACGAGGCTGCTATCCACATTGCCGCCCTCAACCACGCTGAAGGTCAACCCATCGGGGTCGAACAGCAGGTCAGGGAGCTGTGGCGGGATGGCTTGCCCGGTCAGGAAGACCGTCAGCGTCGGGCCATTGCCGCCGTTGTGAACCAGTTCCAGGCTGGCGGATTTGCTACCAACCGTCGCCGGGTCGAAGGACACGTTCAGCGTGGTGGTTTGCTGCGGTTGCAGCTCGATGCTCAACGTGCCGGTCTGGTCAGCGTCAAAGTCGGCGGCGTCCACGCCGGTGATGTTGATGTTACTGATGACCAGCGCACCACCGCCCACAGCGGCCTCATTCTTGAGCGTGACCGGGACGGTTGCCGCCGGGTCACCGATCTCGAATTGACCGAATTCGACCGAGCTAGGGGTCGCGGAGAGCGCCGCCGCAGCCACCGGGGTGACCGGGACGATCTCAATACCGTTGATGAGCGTGTTCTGCACGCCATGGAAGAAGTCGATGTCGATGTTGCCATCGCTGTTCTCGATGAGGAAGGTCTTCATTGTGCCGGTGTTGTGACCGACGTCAGCGACGATGTCGTAGTCTTCGATGCGCGTGCCCTCGACTTCGTAGTCGAAGATGCGCTCACCGACCTGGTCAGTGCAGGCGCAGCCGTTGGCGAAGTACAGGCGCAGTTCGTAGGTCTGGCCGGCATCAACGGCGAAGTCCCATTGCATATTGGGGGCATCATCCGGGTCCCAACGTTCGTGGATGAAGATCGCCTGCGGCACGTAGGCCGGGACGGTGCCGTCACGGTTGGTCACGGCGTTGTTGGGGCCGCTGTCGTTGCTGCCTTCGTTCAGCCAGGGGTAGGCGTTGGCGGCGACGTTGTCACCGGTGTTGGCTGACCAATCCGGGCCGCCATCAGTCGCGGCGACCAGCGGGCCACCCGCGTTGACGCGGTAGAGCGGCGTACCATAGGAGACACCGTCCAGCACGACGACGGCGCTGTCCTGCGCGGTCAGCGTGGTGCCGCCGAGCAGTTGCGCATCGACCACCGCGACGTTGGTGAACGTCTCGGTAACGTTGGTCGCGGTACAGGTATAGACTTCCACAGCACCCGGTTGCATCGTGCCGAGATCGGCGTCACAGGCCGGGGTTGCCGCGTCGGTGACGAGCACACTCTCGAAGGCGGCATCACCGGTGTTTTCCACGCGGATGTCAAAGTCCACATCGCTGCCGCTGGTCACGGACTGGCTGTTGGGGGTCTTTTGGATGCTGACACCCGGCACCACCATGGTGACCTCGGCGGTGTCACTGTCGGTCACGGCTGCGCCGACGGGCGGCGTGCCGGTGACGTTAGCGGTATTGGTGAAGCCTTCGGTCACTGCCGGGGCGGTGCAAGTGTAGGTTTCCGTCGCACCAACCACGAGCGTGCCGATGGTCGCGTCACAATCCGGCGTGAGCGGGTCACTAACGGTAACGCTGGTCAGATCTTCGGTGCCGATGTTGGTCACCGTGATGGTGAACTCGACATCGCTATTCAGCGGCACTTCCTGCACATCCGGTGATTTGCGGATGTCAATCGCCGGTTCGTCAATCGGCTGGTTGAGGAAGGTGCAGGTCACGTCTTCGTTCTGGTCGAGCGTGACCGCGACACCGTCGGTGATGTTAATCGCCGGGGTGGCTGCGCCTGCGCAGACCACGCTATCCAGCGACCAGCCGATGGCGGCGTCTTCGATCAGGGTGTACGTCCCGGCATCCACGAATGGGAAGGTGATCCGGTTCTGCTCGATGAAGTCGCCTTCGATCATGAGGTACAGGATTTTGGTGTTGTTGCCGCCGATGGGGTCAATCGTCAGGCTGCCGTCGGTCACCTCAACCATCGCGGAACCTTCCGCGAAGCGGGTGTTGGCAGCGTTGACCACTTCCACACCTTCGGCACGGATCACATGTGTGCTGTTCTCGTTCTGCGGGTCACCCACACCAGCCGTGACGCGATACATGCCGTTGGGCAGGTCATAGCGCCAGTAAACCGTCTCGTAGACACCGGGGTTCGGTGAGCCGAGGCAGCAGTCCTGGAACTGCATATGGATGAGCGTGTTGCGGTCTTCCGGTGTGCCACCGCGATTGCGGGCGTTAGCGTCCACACGGGTGGGGACGTCGTCGCTGAGCTTAAGCCAGCCGTAACGTCCATCGGTACCATAGGCCGCGCCGTCGTCGGAGATGTCATAACCGACAGGGGCGGCGCTGTCAAGCGTGGTGAAGTTGATCGCCACCTGCCATTGCGGGGCCAGGGTGCCGTCATCGATGAGCGAGAACACGCCCATGTCACCGCTAAAGTCGAACTGCGTATCGCTGTTCGGGTCGGCATCCTTGACCACTGTCAGTGAAGCCGGCAGGTTGAGTGGGTCAAGCACCATCGTCTCTTCGACCAATGTGTTATCCGCGAGGATGTCCTCATTGGTCGTCGTGGCGACGGTCGCCGTCACACTGCGCGGGCCGCCGCTTTGCGGCGTCACCACGATCTGTGCGGAGACGCGCTGCTCACCGAGGATGTTGCCGAAGGTGCAGTCCACCGCGCCACCGTTGAGCGTGCAGTTGCCCACTTCCGGCAGGGCGGAAACGAAGTTGGCGTTCGCCGGGAGCTGGAAGTTCAGCGTGACGTTTTCGGCCTTGTAGAGGCTGTTGTTCACCGCGCTGACGTTGTAGACGATGTCATCACCCAGCAGCACCGGGTCTTCGTTTTCGACGATCTCGACCGCAATGTCAGTGAAGTGCGTGATGTCGTAGGTCGGGTCGTCTGCCGGTTGGATATTGGTAATCAGATAGATGTTGTCATTGTAGTCACAGTTCGCACTCCCCGCGCCGCAACCATTACCGACGAAGTCCTGGATCATGAAGAAGGCACCCGGCACCAGCACGCCTTCACGGTCACGGATGGGCCAGAAGCGCACCGCGTGACGGTCGCTATCGCCCTGGTTCACCCAGCGGATGCCGTGATCGCTCTGATAGCTGGCGGCCTGCGTCTTGAAGGTGCCGGTCGGGGAGAAGAACCGCTCGGTCGGGCTGTTCGGGTCACCATCAATGGGCGGCAGAATGGTCTGCGGGGCGTCTTCGTGGTGCCGCAACGTGCCGTTGCCGCTGTCCGCATCACGGATACGGAAGGTATTCGGGTTAGGGCCGTGATAGGCAACAAGCTGGCGCACGTAGATCGGTTCGTTCGGATCCATGCGTTCCCACAGCGGGGAGAGGACTTCATCGCCCTTAGCTTCGTATTCGGAGCCGAAAGGGAATTCCATCGGTGCGGTATAACCGAACACATTCTGGATCTGCGGTGCAGTGACCTCAAAGGCACCACCACGATCATAGGTGTAGGCACCCACCAGCATAATCGCCGCGTTGGGTTGTGCCGGGTCGTTGGACTGAATGGTCAGCGTAGATTGGCGCAGCCCCTTATCGCCGCTTTCCTCGATGAACTGCACTTCGATGTCATGGAAGGCACCGGGCAAGATGTCAATCGGGGCGATGTCGTTGGCATCCGGCAAGATGAACCGGGCCGTATCCGCGATGCTGACGTTATTCAGGGTCAGCGTATTCGCGCCGTAGTTGTGGACGCGCAGCGTGGTGACCTCGTGCATGATGAGGTCGGCGTTGTTGTCGTTATCGACACGGCTCATGGAAAGCCAGGTGTTCACCCAAGCCATCTGCGGGATGTTGAGGCTGTTGAGCGTCTGCCAATCCAGGTTCTCAAACACGATGCCGCTGGCGTTGTTCGATGACGGACGTACGTTGCGGACGATGTAGACCATGTCGTTGTATTCGGGGACGTCGGTATCCGCTTCGAAAGCGACGACGTAGGCGTTCGGAATGATCGTACCGCCGCCGTCCTTGAGCGGGTAAACCCGGGCATGATGTGGCAGCGCAGCACTAAAGGTGTTGCGGCTGTCCTCACCGAAGACCACGCGGTTGTTGTACGTCCATTGGGTGTACAGGCCGAATGCACCGCTGCCGGGGTTGAACGAGTTCACACCCGTTGTGGCAACGCTGATGGTCTGGTCGCTGTTTTGATCGACAGTGAACAATGCCTGACGGTTGCCAGGGTTGGACGGGCGATACCAGCCTGCCGTGCTGACCGGGTTGCCGTTGTTGGCGTAGACCGCCAGCGGCTCGATGGTCACATTTTCACTGCCGGATTTCTCAAATTGTTGGATGCGGACTTCGTCACCCAGGAACAAGCCAGCAGCCGCGCCAGCGTCACTGTTGATGACCGGTGTTGACGGGTCATCGTCGCCGGCGTCCAGGTTGATGCCGTAGACATCCAGCACCCATTGTAAGGACGGCTCTCCGCTGGTGCCCAGGCCGCGCAGCGTGTAACTGATGGCCGGGGTCGCGGAGTCGTTGACGATGTTGAGTTCACCCGTGACCGGGCCGGCGACGGTCGGCGCGAAGGCGATGTCCACTGTGACGGACTGCCCGGCGAGTATCTGCGTCGGTTCGGTCGAGGTGATCTGGAACGGCCCGTTGACCGTCATGTTGCTGATGTTGACATCCACACCACTGACGTTGTTGATGGTCAGCGTTTGTGCCGGGCTGGCCCCACCGCCGACCGGGTCGCTAAAGCGCATCGGTGCCGCCGGGGAGATTTCCAGCAAGCCAGCACCGGAGGAACCGGGATTGACGTTACGGACGATAAACACCACGTCCTGAAAGTCAAAGCCGCTGTTGGTCTCTTCAGTGGCGATGACGTAAGCGTTCGGGACGAGGCCCGCGCCATCCCGCAGCGGATAGACGCGCACCTGATAGGGCAGCTTGCCCGCGTAGGTGGTCAGGTCTTCCTCACTGAAGATTTCACGATCCCCGAAGAACGTCCACACGCTGTAGAAGCCGAATTCGGTTGTGCCGGGGTCAAAGCTCAGTCCCGTGCCGCCGTCCAGCGCGGTCAGCGCCGGGTTCAGCGTCTGGGCACTGCCCTGGTCAACACTAAACAGGGCGTTCTTGGCGTTGGCATCACCGGCGGTGTACCAACCGACTGTGCTGACCGGGGTTGCATCCGGGCCGAACACACTCAAAACCTCGACGGTCACATCACCGGCACCTGCCTTCTCGAAGGTGGTAATCGGCAGTTCCTGACCGAGCAGCGGTTCGTTGTAGTCCGCGCTGTGGATGGGATTGGTCGCCGGGTTGTCGTCGCCGACGTTGACCGGGATGTTGTAGGTATCGACGATCCACTGGAGCGACGGCTCACCCGCCACGCCGACACCGCGCAGCGTGACGACGATGACCGGGTCGGTCTGGTCGTTACTGACGATGGTCAGGGAGCCACTCTGGACACCCTCGACGGTGGGGTTAAAGGCCACGCTCACGGTGACGGAACCGCCAACCGGCACGCTGGTCGGCTGCGGCCCGACGATCTGGAATGGCCCGGCCATCGTCAGTGAACTCAGGTTCAACTGGGCCTGACCGATGTTGCTGATGGTGATGTCTTGCGCGGGGCTGGGTTGTCCGTCGGCGTCATCATTGAAGTAGAGCGCCTCCGGCGTGACCTCAATCGCGGCCTGGTTCGGGTTGACCGGACGCAGCAGCGTGATGTTGCTGGGGTCGTTTTCCCGCCCGAACTCGACCACGTACAGGTTGCCGTTGTTCATGTCTTCGATGACATCCAGCGGCTTATAGAAGCCTTCCATACCGGGGATGTTCGCCGAAGCGTTGACAATACTCTGACCATTGGCGCTGGGTTGCAGCACGATAATGTCGTTACCGATGCTGTAGCGCGTGACCAGAATTTGTCCCTTAAGCGCACCGCCGAAGGTGTCGCTACGGTACTCAATCGAGCCGTTCGGGGATTTGTTGTTCTCAAAATTAAAGGTAATGCCGCGATAGTTGCGGTCTGGTGCGGTGCCGACCGGGTAATGGTCACCGTTCTGACCGGGGTCAGGGTTGATGGTCGGGTTACCGCCGGTCATCACCCACTCACAGCGGGTCGGGTTCGGGTGCCCGTAGTAGCCACCTTCGTCAATGCGGAACAGCAGGTCGTCCTGCGTGGTCGGCACGACGGCCTGGGCCACGCTAGGGCCGGTGTAGGGACCGTAGAGTTCGTCGTCAATGCGGCTATCACAGGCGTTCGGCAGGGTCGCCGGAGTACCCGGTACCACACCGTTCGCAGCGGAGCCGTTGGTCGGCACGTAGAGTTCACCGTTGCTGTGCCACACCAGGTCGAAGGCGTTACGCACACCGGTCGCGTAGAGCGTCAGCGGGGCATTGGCAGCCTGTGGGTTGTAGTAGGTGCTATCCAGTTCAGGGTCACCCAGGCCGTAGTTATCCTCGTCGCGCAGGTCACCACTGAACAGCGGTGTACCGGTGGTCACGTCGAGCGGGCCGTTAGCGGTGTAGTAGCTTTCCAGCAGGCCGACATCGACACGCAGCACGGCGGAGCTGAGCAGCACTTCCGGCTCCTCACCCCAGGCGGTGTCACGGTCACCCATCGCGCTGATGCTGCCCTGTGTGATGTACATCGCCCCATCCGGGCCGAAGACCACACTGTTGGTCATGTGGTCACGCACGGAACGCGGCAGACCGACAACCATGTCTTCGCGCAGCCAGCTTTCACCGGTGCCGCCGACATCCGTGCCGCTGTACTTGCTCAGCGTACTGCTGAAGTGCGGCGCGTCGTCGAAAGCCGGGAAGCCGGTTGTCAGCCATAGGATCGGCTCCGCCGCCGTTGAGCGCGGGTCGAAGTCCAGGCCGATGAGTGTGCGCGTGGTCGCCGGGGACGTGGCGAAGTCGCTCATCACGACCTCGTTCGCCAGCGTACCGTTGGCGTTGATGTCCCAACGATGCACGGTGCCGTAGGCGCTTGCCGCCCACAGCCGCCCACCCGGGCCGATTTCAATGCTGGTATAACCACCGGGGGCCGCGCCAGAAAATACCTGCTCGAATTCCACACCGGGGATGGGCGCATCGCCCGTGTCCGTACCGGTGGTAAAGGTCGATCTAAACGGCAGGAAGGGGTTCCCGGCGGTATCGGTCACACCACTGGTGATCTCAAAGGTGTAGTTGGTGTTGGGTGCCAGCAAGGTGGTCGGCTGGAGGATAATCACATCCGCGCCACCGCTGGTGCCGTAATCCACCGGCACCGCAACGTTGTTGTTCGTCTGGTAGAGCATGGCGTTAGACGGGTTCATCGAATCTACGCTGACGCCCTCACCCGATGTCGGCAGGAAGACCGCCGCAGCGACACCCGCCGAGCGGCTGACGTTGGTTTCGCCGTCGAGCGGATTAACTTCCGTGATGTACGGGCTGTTGCTCGCGTCCACCTGCCCGGTCAGGGCGATGGTGGTCGGGGAGTTGTCGCCGTCGTGCGTCACGACCAGGTTAGCGGCCTTGTCACCCTCGGTTGTGGGGGTGTAGGTCACGTCGATGGTCACATCGCTCTGCTGGATAACGGTCGCCGGGACGGTGAAGGTGTAGGCGAAGTCGCCTGCATCCGCGCCGGTGATGGTCACGGCGGTGATCTCGACTTCCGGGTCACTCAATGCACCGGTGTTGCTCAGCGTGATGGTCTGCGGCGCGGAGGTCGTGTTGACTTGCTCCAGGCCGAAGTCCACGTTGGTCGGGTTGGCGACCAGGCTACTGGTCGGCGCGATGTTGGTACCGATGAGGTCGATCAATACCGGGGAGTTCTCCCCGTCGTGGATGACTTCAAGGGTCGCGGTCTTCTCACCACCGGCGGTGGGGGTGAAGGTCACGTCGAAGGTTACAAAGCTACCGGGGTTGATGCTCTCCGGGCCGCTGAAATTCGTTGCGAAGTCGGGTGTATCCCCGACGATGTTCACGTCAGTCACGGTGATCACATCGTCACCGGCTTCACCCAGGTTGTTGATGATGAACGTCTGCGCATCGGAAGTCGCGCCCTGGTTCCACGCGCCGAAGTCATGGCTCGCCGGGTCAGCCTCGACCACGCCGTTAAAGCTCACGTTCAGCGGAACGATCTCGATACCCTTGATCGCCGGGTTATCGGCACTGCCGTGCGATAACATGATGTCGATGGCTTCACCCGTGCCGGTGATGCTCACCGGGAAGGCACGCATGAGGCTGTTCGCGCCGTTGCCGCTTTCGGCAGCCGCTTCTGCAAACTGGTCGAAATTGGTCAGCACGCGGGTACCTTCGACATCGACGTTAAACTGACGCGAGCCGATACTCTTGGCACCGTTGTACGCCTCCGCGAAGTACAGGCGCAGTTCGTAATCACCTGCATCCACCGGGAAGGCCCAGGTCATATTCGGGAGCGGGGCATTGTCCCAGCGTTCCTGCGCGAAGATCGCGTTGGGCGCGTCGGTCGTGTTGGTGCCGCTAAAGTTGCCGTTATAGACGTTCGGGCCGCCCTCGACGCGATAGGGTGAGGCGTTCGTGTTGGTGTCCTCCGCCCAGTCGGGGCCGCCATCGGTCGCGGTGACGAGTGTACCACCGGTGTTCACCCGGTAGAGTGGTGTGCCCAGGGCTTCGGCCTCACCGAAGATATTGACCGTCGTCGGGCTGTTGACACCGTCATGGGTGACGATTAACTGTGTGTTTTTCGGCCCACCGGTCAACGGGGCGAACTCAATTTCGGCCTCGAATGTGTCCTGCGGGGCCAGCGAGACGGTGCCGGCTGGCGGGTTGACGATGCTGTAAGCGTCGCTGCCGTCCAGCGTGAGGCTCGTAATATTGACGGTCGGGTCAGTGGAGACGATGCCCATGTTGGTCAGCGTGATCGTCTGGCGGGCCGTGTCACCACCCTGGATAGCGTCAAAGACCAGGTTCGCCGGGTCTGCGCCGATCTCGCCGGGGGCGTCTGCGGAGACGTTAAATTGTTTCCATAGCGCGGTAAAGGTGGTCGAGTTCAGCGAGGTGGCGATAACGCCGGTCGCCACTGCATCAGCATTGTTCTGGATGCGGGTCAGCGTCGGCCCTGCCGGAATGTTGACCGGTGTACCCAGGGTGACGTAAACATCGTCATCTAATGCGTAGCGCGGGGTGACTGTCGCGTTGACCGGGTCAATCGACAGCAGCAGGTCTACATAATTGGATTGCCAGGGATTGGCGATGCTGTAGGGCTGGTCGAGTACGACCGCGTTGTTGTTCTCGATAATCAGACGGAAGCCGCCGCCAGCCATCACCAGCTTGACGTAGTTGGACTGCGAGCCGTCACCGAAGTAAATGCCCATTGATTGATCGCCGGTCGGCGCGGTGCCGTTGAAGAACGGCTGAATCATGCGGGTATAGACCGTGAAGGGGCCGGTGCTGCTATCGACATTCACACCCCGCTGGAAGGCGTAGGTCTGGTCGTTGTTGGTCGCATCACCAGCGGGCACGTCGTCGATGGTGAAGACCTTGGCGATGCCGCCGACGGTCATCTCTTCCGGCACGTACATGTCTTTGTAATTGACCGTGCCGTTCGTCATCAGCCCGGTAAAGCCGGAGCTGAGCAGGCCGGTACCCCAGAAGTTACCACCGGGGTCAAAGTCCATGAAGATCGGCAGGTCATCGCCGTTGGTCGCGTCAACCTGGAAGGCGTCGGTCAGGTCCGGGCGGCTGTCGTTGTCGTCGTCCGGGTCGTTCAGGTCGGAGAGGTTGTCACCGTCGTTGTCGGACGGGAAATCCGCACCGTTACATTCGTTGGTGCCGTTGTCGATCTCGTCCGCGTTGCTGTAGCCGTCGCTGTCCGCGTCAATGGCGGTGCTGTAGGTCTGGTCGCAAACGCCGGTATCGACACCGCTGTAATCCGCCGGTTCAAAGACGGTCACACCGCCACCATTGCGGAAAGACACCGCCCACACCGTACCGGGGAAGGCTTCGTCGTCGCCCTGCGCGGTCACGTTGAGCGGGGTGTTACCTAATGGCGCGAAGACCAGCACTTCTTCGGCGGTCGTGCCGTCTGCGCTCAGACGCACACGCTCGATCTTCTGCCCGTAACTCGCCGCGAGGATGTCCCCTTGCATCTGCCCGGCGAAGTTCGAGGCGGTGTATTCGGTCATGCCGTTAGTGGAGGTTCCCCAATGTGCAATCGCACCGTCCTCCGGGGGGTTGCCGCCATTGCCCGACCAGCGGAAGTCACACTCGACCGGGTTCGCCACCGCTACCGGGGACTGCGCGCCCAGGTCATTGTCGGGGCCGGCTTCGTTGTAGGTGTTGGCCAGGTTGCCGCGCACCGGGTTGGGGTGACCGGCGTACTCGCCAGCGATCACATAGTGCATGTTATCCCAACCGGAGTAACTGCCGTCTTCGGAGGCGGTGTTGTCACACACACCCAGGCCGTAGGGGTCGCCCGTCGCCGGGTCGATGATGTCAGCCTCTTTGGGCATGAAACCACCAAAACCCCCGTTGGGGCCGTTGTCGATGGAATAAAGCTGACCGTCTTCGGTAAAGGTCACGTCGTAGGGGTTACGATAGCCGGGTGCGAAAACTTGCACCGGGCCGCCGGGGACGATCCGCGCCTGATTCTTGCCGCGATTACCGCCGAAGGGGTCGTTCTGATCCACACCGGTAGCCACGTTGGGGCGGCTGTCGTCATCCAGCGTCGGGATGTCATAAATATAAGGATGTGCCGTAGATGTCCCTTGCAGGGGCAGCACGTCGATGATGTTCAAGTCCACTTCGAGGATCGCCGCCGCCAGGGCGTATTCCGGCACGTAAGACAGGCTCCTGCCGGGTGCGCCCATGTTGGTGTGCCCACCGGAGGTCACATAAAGCACGTTGCGGGCCGCGTCGTATTGCAGGCCGTTGGTCGCATGGTACTCCGCCGAACGGGGCAGGCCGCGCACCAGGTCAACCTTGACCCAGTTGGAACCGTTCCAGGTCAACCGGGAGATAGTGCCGGAGTTGGTGTCGATCACCTGACCGGCGGTGTTGTTGCCAATACCACGCCGGGGGTCAGACGATGACACGTAGAGAATCGGGTTCCCGGCACCGTCATCAATAACGGTCATGCCCGTCGCCTGACGACCCGTCACGCCGGCTTGCGGCGTGCCGTCATCATTGTGGTTGGGGATGTCGCGCACCAGGGTGATCGTCTCGGTATCCGTCACTGTGTAGTCGTTGGCGTCGTTACGCACAACAGTGAAGGCCTTGATCGTCCCATTCTTCTGGAGCACGTACAGCCGATTATCCGGCCCGAACTCCAACGAGGTCGGTTGGTTGATCGGGGCATTTTCGAGGTTACTCGTCCCAAAGTTGATGGACGGTAACGGATCGTCTTGCGCGATGCTGACCTGCATCCCAAGCAAAGCCAGCAAAACGACAAAAACCCCAGTCAAAATGAACTGTGGTGTTTTTCGGAAAAGAGTTAGCTTCATTAAATTATCCATTGAGTTCAATATCCCCTCATCTCGACACATATACAGAGCATTAGCCCGCAGTAATCACTACACGCGCGGTCAATGGTTCATTACATTCGGCAGAAAGGCACCACGAGATGGACTCGAGTGTGCTTCCTTGTGGTATCTGGAACAGCGCAAACCCAACCAGGGTTTCTTGCGTTGCGATCTCTTGATTGAAAATAGATGGTTGTGCCGCTTCTTCATCAGGGGCGGCAGGTGTGTAGCGGTTGCCTTCTTCGTCTAGCGCGAAGACAGCTTCACGTGCGACTTCGAAAGCCGGGGCGTCGTTGTTCGTTAATGAAAGACGCGCCAGCATCCATTTTTGCCCGTCGCCAGCAGGGGACAGATCATCCACGCTGAAGTCGTCGAAAACGTCAATGACGTTAAACACGTAATTTCTATCCCGGCTTACATTCGGGATGGTACGCTCTGCGACCTCTTCGGTGACGACGGCTTCCGCAGTTACTTCGGGCGTTGCTTCTTCCGTTACGCCTGGTTGAGCGCCGGCATCAGGCGTGGCCTGTACGGTATCACCGTCACTGTCATCCGCACTACAAGCAGCCAGAGCCGCCAGCAGGCACATCATGATAACGACGATTAAAAATGGTTTTCTCACAAATTCTCTACTCCTGGCTCAGACCCGCCATTACCTCGGATGGTACTGTAAGGTCGTTAATGTTTCGCATCTACGTTGGGTTGCGATCTGTCGCTGGTCGCCTTTGGCCTAACATTTTTGGCTCAATTCCCTTTTAACGTTTGTTAGTTTTTTATAACGTCATAAGGTGGCTATCAGTGGCATTTAGCAACACTAAAGTCACTATATCTTTTTACTGGAAAAGCTGTCAAGACGTGTAGAAGCTCAGGACCGGTTTATTTACGAAATTAGGAAAAAATTAGGAATTCTTTCTCCGAAGAACGTAAACTTCTTATGAAGAAGGTAAATTTTTAGGCTTTCTGCCCAAATACATACCTCTTTTAATTGTAATATAAACCGGAACTTAACAGGATTAATTTTACATAACGAACTTGTTACTTGACGATGTAGGTGGATCGTTTATGATAAGTTGAGTGTTGTTTGACTTGATGTAACCACAATTTTATCTCACGTTTAAAGACGAACCATATTAGAAAAATTAAACTTTACGTTCTTCAGACAACTATCTTTAATTTTTAGCAGATCCTAACGCGCTTTAAACAAACCCCCCTTAAAAAAGTTAATTTATTACGGAAAAATCGAGAAAAATTAATTGTATGACCCAAAAGTCCTATAGGTCATGGTACCAAACGGCTTTACGATTTTCATAGATGCAGGGATTTATCTGTCTCATCATACAAGAGCAGGAGCAACTAACATGAAGAGCATCAACTACCTAATTATCGTCTTCATATCATCAATCATCGTCATGGTCGGCTTTGGCACTCAAGACGAAGCCGCCGCCCAATCAACCATTCGCAGTGACCTGTACCCGATTAACTGGCAACCAGGTTATACTGATAATCAGGGACGCTACTTACAGGATTACTCTTATGCCGGTTACATGCGGGGTGAGCAACCCATCCCGGATAACCCCGGTAGCCTGTACGTCAACGTGACGCAGGCCCCCTATAATGCAGACCCGACCGGCAGCGTTGAAACCAGCCGCGCCATTCAATCTGCCATTGACTTTGTCGGGCAGAACGGCGGCGGTGTGGTTTACCTGCCACCGGGGACGTACAAAGTCCGTCCGTTGCCGGGTAATTTTGACTACGGCGACTCCTTCCACCAGCACAGCGCACTTTCCGTTCCTTATAGTAACGTCATGCTGCGCGGTGCCGGGCCAGACCAGACCTTCATTTACAATGATACCTACGACATGCGTGAGAAATACATCGTGCAGTTTAGCCCACGCCCGGAACTCCGCTTCTGGCGCAACGAACCGGAAATCGACGTCACCCGCATCAGCCGTGACCTTTCCGGGCCGACCAACATCCTACCTGTGCAGAATGCCTCGAAGTTCAATGTGAACGACTGGGTGTTGGTGCGTACCGACCTGACCGGCGAGTTCAAAGCCGAACACAAAATGCAGGGCCTGTGGACGGAAGCCTTCGGCACGATGTACGTCCGGCGCGTCATTGATGTGGACTACGGCGCGAACACGCTGACCATCGACATCCCGACCCGCTACTATATGAAAACCCGCGATAACGCCCGTGTACACAAGTTTCAGTTCCCGTTCATCTTTAATTCCGGCATCGAGAACCTGTCCATCGGCATGAAAAACCACCCGCAGTCCTACACTTCCTCCGAAGGGGCGCGGGATATGCACCAGTCCTCCGCGATCATGTTCAACTACATTGCCGACGGCTGGGTGAGCAATGTCCACAGCTACAAACCGCCGAGCAACACCAAAGACACACACATCCTTTCGACCGCCGTGTGGATCTACCATGCCCGTTCGATCCAGGTGGAAAATTCCAGTTTCTTCAATCCACAGCATGTCGGCGTCAACGGTAACGGCTACCTGATGCGCGTCGATGGTGGCGATAGCCTGATGAAGAATGTCACCACCGGCAACGGTCGTCACAACTTCAACTTCCAGGAAATGCACACAACGGGTAACGTGCTGCTCAACAGCACCACCTACGGCAGCCACAACGGGTACGATCATACCGACTTCCACCGCAACCTGACGCACGCCAACCTGATCGACGGTTTGACACTGCATAACGACAAGATCGAATCCTTCAACCGTACTACCTACAGCAACAATGCTGGCTTCACCGCGACCCAGAACGTGTTCTGGAACATCAAGCACGGCGGCGGCTTCTGTGGCATCCGTTCTGACCAGTTCGGCTGGGGGTACATCATCGGGTTGGACTCAGCCTGTGAACTGCGGCTGGAAGACAGCGACAGCACCCGTGACTACACCGAGGCCATCGGTCAAAATCACCTGCTGGAACCGCAGTCGCTCTATCTGGATCAACTCAACCGCCGCCTGAACCGGGCAGCAGCACAGGTTCCCGCCAACGTGCAGGCCACTGTCAACGACGACGGCAAGCCAGTCATCACCTGGAACAACGATGTGAATTCCCTGTGGTATCAGATTTGGATCGGCACTGACGGCGATTATGAAACCTTTCATAACACCTGGTTCGAGCGCAATTCACAGATCTGCTCCGGTGATGTCTGCCGCCTGACAGTCAATAACACCGCACGCAATGGCGACTACGTGGTCTACCTGCAATCCTGGGGTGCAACCGGCTTCAACGGCGGTAATGGAAACCTATGGAGCAACCCGGCGTACTTCTCCGTGAGTGTCCCGGTGCCGGTCGTCCCGCAGATCATCAGCGTCAATACCAGTAACGGCGTGCCGGTCATCACCTGGAACAACGACACCAATGCCAAGTGGTATCAGTTCTGGATGGGCAGTGCGGGTGATTACGAAACCGTCGCGTCCTACTGGTTCGAGAAAACACCGGAAATGTGCAACGGCAGCACCTGCACCACCACCCTGAAGGCTTTCTTCCCGCAAAATGGTGACTACGTCATGTACATGCAAGCCTGGGGCGGCGGTGGCTTCAACGACAACAACCAGGACGCATGGAGCAGCGAAGCAGCCTTCACCGTACAACTCGGCGTCCCCGGTTTGATTAGCCCGCGTGGTGTCCGTGAGACAGAAACCGCCAACCCGCGCTTTGAGTTCGGCGCAGCGGAAAACGCTACATGGTACAACATCTGGGTCGGCACGCAGGGCGACCACCAGACACACTACTACGGCTGGGTTTCGTCGATTGACATGGACTGCTCGGACGGCTCCGATTGCAACTTTATCATGCCCGATGCGATGGACGCTGGCGACTACGTGTGGTACGTCCGCACCTGGGGGCCGGGTGGCATGAGCGAACGCGGCACCGAGGGCTGGGCTGAAGCCGGGACATTCGGTATTCGGTAAAGCAAATGCAAAGCTAAGTAAGCGACTTACATCAGCTTACACAAGTGGTAAATAAACACTGCATAAACATGAGGGCACTCACAATGAGTGTCCTTTTTGTATCTATGATCGCATTATTCTGGATTCATGATGGTTGAGGCTACTCCGGGACTCACGCAGCCATCGTTTACGCGATCAATTGCAGTTTTCCACCCGTTCCAGCAGAACCGGGAAATTTGACACGATTGCCCTCATTGCCCTGGCTCGAAATTGGTTGAAATGCAACGTGGATGTTAATCTAGTGGCACATCAACGCCGTATCTACAAAAGGAGAAAAAGTCATGGAAGGCACCGTCAGTGTAGAGAAGCAAGGGCATGTATTACGCATCGGTTTAGAGCGCCCACAGAAGATGAATGCCTTTGATCGCAAGATGTACCGCGACCTCGCCGCCGCTTACGGTGAACTGCAAGATGACGATGACATCCGTTGTGCGGTTTTGTTCGGGCATGGTGAGCATTTCACCGGCGGCCTCGAACTGACCGACTGGACCGAGACATTCGGTGATGCGAAATTCGCACAGTTGCCGGAGGGCGGTTATGACCCACTGAGGTTAGAAGGGCCGACGATCACCAAGCCGGTCGTCGTCGCGGTGCATGGGTGGTGTTTGACCATCGGCATCGAGTTGTTGCTGGCTTGCGACATCCGCATCGCGGCGAAGAACACCCGCTTCGCACAGATCGAAGTCAAGCGCGGCATCTATCCGGTCGGCGGGGCGACGGTACGCCTGCCGCGTGAGATCGGCTGGGGCAACGCGCAACGCTACCTACTCACCGGCGATGAGTTCAGCGGTGATGAGGCTTATCGTATGGGGCTGGTGCAGGAGATCACCGAACCGGGCGAACAGTTCGACCGTGCCCTTGCCATCGCCGAACGCATCGCGGAGCAAGCACCGTTAGGGGTGTATGCGTCGCTGAACTCCTCACGAGTCTCCAGGCAGGACGGCGAAAAGGTCGCGCTTGCCAGCCTGATGACCGATTTACAACCGCTGCTCAAAAGTGAAGACGTCAAAGAAGGTGTGCAGTCGTTCGTCGAAAGGCGTAAGGCTGTCTTTAAGGGACGATAATAAAGTTGGAAGTGATATGGGGTAAATTCGTCCTATAGCTCATAATCTTACGTTAACGATCGGCAATCTCCGATTACAATGAGCGTAGTCAACCTTGAACAGCATTATCGTAATCAAGTGGGATACGGATGAGTAAAAGGGTAACGCTCTATTTAACTGACAACATCCTTCAGCGTGCTCTGGAGATTGCCGATCGCTCACAACGCGATGTGGCGGACATTCTGGCTGAATGGCTTGACCGCTATGTGGACGACCTTCCAGTCGAAGCTCTGACGGATGAAGAGGTATTACATCTCGTAGAGTTTGAGATGAATATTCTGGCAAAACAAGAACTACGCAAACTACTCTACAGCCATCGAACACAGCAGCTTACGTCTGCGGAAAGCGCACGTCTGGACGAATTACTCCGAACTTACCGGCGCGGCATCCTACGTAAAGCGCGAGCGATAGAAGTCGCCGCTGCGCGTGGCCTGACCGAGTCACCCCCACACGACCGGTAAAATTCGCTATAATGCCTTCAAAAATGGAGGTCAAAACGGCAAATGAGCGAAGATCGGTTAGAGGTGCTCCTCATCGCGCTCGATGAACCTAAGCAGCGCGAAGCGACGATCCGTGAACTTGGCAAACTGAAAAACCCGCGTGCGATACCGAAATTAGGACGAATCCTGACGGAAAACACCGGTGATCCACTGGCGTATCGGGTGAAACAGGCCGCCGCTGAAGCCCTGGGCGACATCAATGATCCGGCAGCACTGCCGTATCTGGTCGACGCGCTGCACGAAAGCCCTACATCGGTGCAGGTGAATATCATCGCCGCGCTCGGTCGCCTGGGTGACCCACGTAGCATCCAGGCATTGTTCGCCGCGTTAGAAGACGATAACGCCAGTGTGCGCATCATCGCGGCAGAGGCGCTCGCCAGTCTCACGCAGGCGCACGACGTCGATGTGGTGCCGCTGGTGCATCTGCTGGCAGATACCGAAGACAGCGTGCGCAAAGCGGCGCAGGCCGCGTTAATCCAGATAGGGGTGCGGGCCGTCGATGAATTGCTCATCGCGCTGAAGCACAACAACAGCACGGTACGGGGGGCCGCAGCGGACATCCTCGGCGCACTACAAATCGAAGACACCCGGCAACCACTGACCGAGTGCTACTATCACGACCAGAGTAAATGGGTGCGCAGCCGGGCACGGGCCGCGCTGGAACAGTTCCCCGGCGGGTTTACGCCCAGAACATCGGAGGCTAACCCCGGCCTGCCCCGGCGTGACGGCCCGAAGATCGTACCACCGAAGAACGCTATCGACGTGATCCGTACCAACGCGCCCCCGGCCTGGCCTTCGCTACGCCCCAAACCAACACCCCATCCCGACGATGATGATGACGACTTCACCCCTGCGCAGATCCGAGCTATGCTCGACCAACTGGATGCGCGACTGGCGGAAGGGGAGATCAGCGAGGCGACCTACAAAAAGCTCTACGCCCGCTGGCAAGCGCGATTAGATGAGGAATCGTGACGATTTCGCACTCACCCCCAATATTTTGGGGGGACACCGCCGCCCTTTTTGCTTCATAATAGTGATATAATGACAGTAGAAATAAGGTACTGTTGGTAAAAAGATAATGTTTTTGAGGAGGAACGCGGATGCTCGAATTTCTTGCAATTAATCCGGGTGCTATAGACCCAACCATCATCTTCACCGGGCTGATCCTCAGCCTGTGGCTGGGGGTGACCGCCGCGCATATGCCGGGCACCGGCATCTTAGAAGGTGTGGCACTGGTTGGCTTGCTGGGTGTGCTGGTGGTATTGGTTCAAATGGAAGTGCGCTGGTTTGCTCTGCTGCTATTGGTGTTGGGTGCGGGTGTGTTCATGGTCGTACCGTTCATCCACCAGAAGTACGCGCCCTGGGCGTTAGGCGGCCTCGCCGTGCAAGGGATCGGCTCAATCCTGCTGTTTGAAGGGCAGATGATCCATCCGTTGGCGCTGGCGCTGTCCCTGGTGATCCCGTTCGCATACTACCAGTTTTTGCTGCACCCCGCGTTGGAACAACTCCGCGAGCAACCTGCGGGAAGCCGAGACGAGTATCTCGTCGGTTCGGTGGGCAGGGTGACGCGAGACATTGACCCGGTCGGCACCATTCACGTCAACAGTGAGGCGTGGACGGCAACCAGTGAAGAGCGCATCCGTGAAGGGATGCAGGCTATTGTGGTCGGGCGTGAAGGGCTACGGCTGATCGTCGAGGGTATAAAAGAGAAGCGGCGCGAAGAATTCATACCGGAAGACCTTACAGAATAGTGTATAGACATTTCAGGAGTAAAACCGATGGGTGATATAAGTATCATTATTATCGTTGTTGCGGTATTGGCGCTCGTATACATCACCAGCCGCATCATTCGCATCGTTGATGAATATGAGCGACTGGTCATGCTGCGGTTCGGTCGCAACGTAGGTACACGCGGTCCCGGTATCGTGATCGTTATCCCGTTGATCGAGCAGGCGATCCGGGTGGATCTACGTGAAAATTTTCTCGACATCCCCGCGCAGACCGCCATCACACAGGACAACGCGCCGATTGCGATTGACTTTCTGGTCTACTATCGCGTAACTGACCCGGAGCGTAGCGTGCTGGAAGTGGACGACGTGGTCAGCGCCTCGACCAACATCGCCACCACCACGCTGCGTGCGGTCATCGGTGATATTGAACTGGACGCCGTGCTGAGCAAGCGTGACCAGATCAACGAGACACTGCGCGTCAAGCTGGACGAGATCACCGAACGCTGGGGCCTGAAGATCACCAGTGTGGAGATCCGCGAGATCGAACCGCCGCGTGAGGTGCAGGACGCGATGAACCGCCAAATGACGGCAGAGCGTGAACGCCGCGCCGCCGTTACCCGTGCCAGTGGTGAGCGCGAAGCCGCCATCCTGGAAGCCGAAGGTGCCAAGCAATCCGCCGTGCTGCGGGCCGAAGGTGCCAAGCAATCCACCGTGCTGGAAGCCGAAGGTGAACGGCAGGCGCAAGTGCTACGGGCGCAGGGCTATAGCAAGGCGCTGGAAGCGATCTTCAACGAGGCGCAGCACGTTGATGATAAGACCATGCTGCTGCAATACTTCGAGACTCTGCGTGATGTGGGCACCAGTCCATCAACCAAGTTCGTGATGCCGATGGAAGTGACCAACCTGCTGCAAGAGTTCGCCGGCAAGATCAGCGGACGCATGGATATGGACCTGGGGAACGGCTCCAGTGGTGAGAGCAACGGCAACACCCCTCGCCCGGCGACACAATCATCACAACGGTTGCAACCCTCGAACAAAGACAGCGAATAATTCATCGCCTCCAAAGGCACCTACGGGTGCCTTTTTGATTCCAACTGGTAAGTGATACGTAATATAATCATTATAACTCCGTTTATGCTGAGATTTATTCTATGTTATCAATTGCCAATCACGGTATAACAATGATAATGGAAGTGTCAACTGAATTGAGGCAATAGAAAAATGGATAATATTATAAGAGTTACCTATACGATGTACGACAAGGATGGCAACACCGAACAAGGTGAGATCACCGGGGTGCAGGGACCGCCGGAAGCGGTTGAAGCCTTTCAAGAAAACCCGGATGGATTCTTTGACTGGCTTGAGGCTAACGGTTGGCAAGCCAGCCCCGGCCCCACACCAATGACGATGGGGCGTCTGTTGATGATCTACATCCGTTAGCATGTGGCAGATGACTACGCTATGCTAGGGATGAATTGTCTGAAAAGTAGAGGTCAACTATGGCGAATTGGCGAGATTTGACGGAGTCCAGGTTGAACACCTGGGTACAGAAAAATCGGCTCGGCATCATCACCGATGTGGACGGCACCCTCAGCCCGATTGTCAACCAACCCGATCAGGCGGTCGTCACCCCACGCATCAAAGAGATCCTGACCGCACTCGTGCCGCAATTAAAGCTCGTGGCTGCCGTCAGCGGACGTGCCGCCGAGGACATTCACGAGCGCGTCGGCGTGGATGGCATGGTCTACATCGGCAATCACGGGATGGAACGCTGGCAGGACGGCGAGGTCGTGACCACTGAGGCGATCAGGAAATATCTGGGGTCGGTCGAAAACGCTTACGAGTTGCTCGAAGAACGTGCCAAGAACTTCCCCGGCGTATGGGTCGAGGACAAGACCGTGACGCTTTCCGTCCACTATCGCAATGCGGAAAACCGTGAGGCCATCGTAGATACCCTGCGTGATATGGTGCAGGCCATCAGCGACTCACACAGTCTGCGTTTTTCCAGCGGACGTATGGTGTTCGAGGTGCGCCCACCGGTGGATGTGAACAAGGGCACGGCCTTCCGTACCCTCGTCAAAGAATTTGATCTGGATGCGGCGATCTTCCTCGGCGATGATGTCACCGATGTGGATGCTATCATCGCGGCTAAAGACCTGCGCGAAGACCGGCAGTGCCACGCTTACGGCCTGGGGGTAGCTTCACCGGAAACGCCCGATGTCGTGATTCAAGAATCCGACTTCACCGCTGATGGCGTCGAAGGTGTCGAGTCGTTCTTGTCCTGGGTGCTCATGGCGCGTAAGGCGTCCTCAAGTTGAGTGCTAAACCACGTCTTGACACCAGCCCCTTCCACCTGCTGACGGAGCGCGATGGCGCGTTCTTCGCGTTCCGCAGCGGACATAGTCAACGCCTGGTGCATGGCGCGGGCGGTGTTGTGGATGTCAAACGGATTGACGATTAAGGCGTGGTCGCCCAGTTCATAAAATGCACCAGCATGTTCGGAAAGCAGCAACACGCCATTACGCTGGTTGACCAACGCGCCCTCTTTAGCGACGAGGTTCATGCCATCCGCGATAGGGTTCACCAACAGCGCATCGTAAATCTGGAAGGCGGCGATCGCCCGGTGGTAATTATCCCCCATGATGATGCGCACCGGCTCCCAGAACGCTTCGCTGTAGGCGGCGTTAATCATGCCCGCTTCCGCCATCAACTGCTGGAGATAATCTTGATACTCCCCGACGGAAAGGCGCGAGGGCACCAACAGCATCATCATCTGCACCTTGCCGCGATGCTCCGGAAATTCTTCCAGCAGGGCTTTGAACGCACCCAACCCACGCATGATATTTTTACTCGGCTCGACGCGATCCACCCGTAGGATGATGCGATTATCGGTCGCAAAGTTCAATAAGTTCGATTTCAACAGGCGCGTTTGTGGTTCTTCGGCGAGCATCTTCACCTTCTCGACATCAACCGAGATGGGATAATCGTTAGCCTTTACCTTGCGCCCGTGATACTCAATCGAGTCGCGGCTGCCGTGTGAATGTGCTCCTTCGATGTAAAAGCGTCCGGTTTGCACAAAGTTAAAGGCATCGCGCTCGGTCTGGAAGCCGACGATGTCAGATTGCAGCATACTTTCCAGGATGTTGTTACGCATCTCGGCCGGCAGCATACGCCAGGCGTCCGGGCCGGGCCAGGGGATGTGTACGAATGGCTGAATGTGGACATCCGGCCCGGCCAGCTCACGTAGATACTTGGGGAATAGATAGAGATGATAATCTTGCGGGAACACGATCACCGGGCGGTTGGTCTGGTTAATCTTCTTGGCGACCACTTCCGCCATTTGCTGGTTGATGGCGGCGTAGCCATCTGTCCAGGCGTCCCAGGTGGGTTTGTCGATGTCGGGTTTGAGCGGCACATTCCACATCTGGTGGTGGATGAACCATAATAAAGGATTGGCAATTTGATTATAGTATTGTTCATATTTTTTCTGGTCGGTGCGGACGAGTTGTAGCTCAGTATCTTCGATGTGCTGCGGTTCGTCATTATGTGCTTTGGCCCAGGCGTTGTCATCGTCACTGAGGGCGACCGCCACCCACAGCACGTCATGATGCTGGATTAAGCCGGAAAGCGCGGTAACCAGCCCACCCTGCCCACGCTGATGGGTAAAGCTGCCATCCTCTTGCTGGGTAAATGAAATCGGCCCCCGGTTGGAGACGATGATAATCAGAGGTTTTTCCTGTTTTTCTGCCATTGTGTGTGACTTTCCCTTATTTTTTCTTCGCCTCCCCACCATAGCACGCACAAATAAACGGGATGTTAGTGTTGTGAATCAAAACAGCACACCCGCACGGATGTGCTATATTCGGTCAGCGTCTGTTTAAGGCTTGACGTTTACCCACGCCCACGGTTGATGAGCGCATCACGGCGGTCACGGGCGGAGGTGAAATTGGGATTGAAGCTAAGCACCTTATTGTAATTATCAATGGCGCGTTGGTTCTCGCCCAGGGCTTCACGGGCGACCCCGGCGTAGTAGAACGTCTCCTCGACGAAATGCCCGCCGCCGTCGTTCATCACACCGCGTACCAGTTCGAGCGTGGTTTCATACTCGCCAATCGCGTTATAGGCCTCGTACATCTCGAACTGATACCACAGCATCCGCCAGGGCAAGCCGTCACCGACGTTACGCGCCTGGTCAAAGGCGATCTTGGCCTGTTCATAGTAGCTGTCCTCACCCAGTATCTCCGCGATGCGTACCAGTACCGCGCCCATATTATGCCACGCGAAGGAGTCGTCGGGGTCGAGGGTGGCTTCTTCCTGCGCGATCTCAAATGCGCGGATCAAATTCTCGTAATCGTCCGCGTCCGGGCCGAGCAGGTCGAGCAGTTCGGCTTCACGATCTGACGTGAACAGCACCATGTAGGCATAGTTGAAGTGCTGCCAGAATTCCTCAATATGTGCGTAGCTGTAACGCAGATTTTCACCGTCGTAACTGTCATTGGTGATGACCTGCTGCATGCTGTCGTCGTAGCCCTTCACCAGCAGATAATGTCCCATCCAGCCCTGAGCGGCGCTTTCGGGGTCATAACCGGCTTCGATAATCACCGGGAAGTCGTTGGCAACCAGTGTGCGCAGCGTATCCAGTGTGCCGCCATAGCGTACCATCGAATACACTGGAATTTCCGGCACCTGGGTGTTGACGAAGGTTTCCATCTGCCACGGACTGACGTTCTTATCTTCGCCGTTGGGCTTGAGCCAGTTCGCCGCCCGGCCCTGGTCATCGACATAGCCGAAGTAACTCAGCGCCATCGTCACGGTAGCCGGGCCGCAGTTGTTCCACCACTGGGCGTGGTAGGTGAAGCCGTCCATCAAATAGTTGTTGGGCCATGCCGGGGCGTCCGGTGTGGCTTCGGGCGTGGCCTCTTGCGCCAGCACACCCGCCGCCGGGAGCAGCAGCGCCAGTGCTAAAATCACCACGAGTTTACGGTAAAATGCGTGCATAAGTCGTTAATCCCCACATTCTGATCTTCTGCATATCATTATACACCTGAGCGCGTCTGTCAACGCTATGCACGGGCTACGCTTGCCATACGATCAGGGTGTGAGGGTGGGTGTCCGTGTGTTCGACTGCCGTTCGAGTGGTTCATCGAGTGTGCCCGGCACGGTTGTTCTCTCTTGTTTGTGAACACGCTCTACTAGGGTAAACGGAAAATGCGAGCGATTACTGCATCGAATGTCCGAGAAACCCGGCTATTGCCAAAATTCCAGCGCGGAGTATCATCAACGCATACCGCTCGTCATTGAGAAATGTTCATGAACCGGATCGTCTGCTTTATCGTTATTTTGCTGCTCGCCGCCTGTGACCCGATGGCACCCCAGGCGACCCCGGTTGCGGTGGTCATCAGCCCGGCACCGTCGCCCACGCCGACCGTCGGCAGGACGAGTACGCCCTTCCCCAGCGCAACTCCCACGCTGACCCCGACGGCTGCCGTCGAACCGACCGCCACGCCCTTCCCGTGTGACGAGGAAAGCGGCGAAATCATCGACTTCGACCAATTCCAGAGCGCGACCGCCGGTGAAAATCTGCGTTATCGCGTGTACGTGCCGCCGTGTTACTTCGAGACGCAGGCACGCTTCCCTTATGTGATTTTGCTGCATGGCTTGAGCTTCCGTGAACAACAATGGGAGGAAATCGGCGTGGTGGAGGCACTTGATCAGGGGATTCGCTTAGGCGCACTGCCGCCGATGCTGTTGGTCATGCCGTACATGGGGGAGATCGGCGGGTTTAACCAGTTCCCGCCCGACCCGTCCTATGAAACCGTCGTGCTGGAAGAACTGATTCCGGCAGTGGAAGCCAATTTCTGCACCTGGGACGACCGCGACTATCGCGGCATCGGCGGCATCTCACGCGGGGGCTTCTGGGCGTACAGCATCGGTTTACGCCACCCGGATGTGTTCAGCCGCATCGGTGGGCACAGCGCGATCTTCCCCGAAGATGTACAGGAAGTTCCGGCAGCGTTTAACCCGCTGCAAATCGCGCAGAACTCGTCCTTCCTGCCGGATGCAGAACTCGAACTCTATATCGACAACGCGGTGAGCGACTCCGCTGGCTTGAGCTTACAGCAGCTTTCCAACCGGCTGCGCCAGAACAGCGTCACGCATGAATACGTCATCAACGTGGAAGGAGCGCACAACAACGACTACTGGGCTGCCCACGTCACCGATTATTTGACATTTTATGGTGAGGACTGGCCTCGTAACTACAGCGGCCTGCCCTCCTGCCGGGAACTCAGCCCATAGGCGTTAAAATCCGCGCCGACCGTACCGCTGCTCTTTGAACGGGTCGCCGTAGTTGTGGTAGCCCGCGTTTTCCCAGAAGCCGGGCTTATCCACCGGGCTGAACTCCAACGCCCGCACGAACTTGGCGCTCTTCCAGAAATAGAGGTGCGGCACCAACGTACGGACGGGTGCACCGTGATCGGGTTCGAGCATTTCGTCGTCGTATTTGTAGGCCAGCAGCACATTATCGTGCATCATGTCCTCTAAGGGCACATTGGTCGTGTAGCCGTAGTCACAATGGGCGATGATGTGTTCGGTTGTATCCTTCATGCCGACCAGATCGGCAAGATGCTTGAACTGCACACCTTCCCAGGTGGTGTCGAACTTGCTCCAGCGCGTCACACAATGGATGTCGGTGGTGATCTCGATAGTCGGCAGGTCAAGAAAATCGTCCCACGTCCAGGTCATCTCGTTCTCGACCTCACCAAATAAGCGGAAGTTCCACGTTTGCGGGTCGAACTTGGGGTTCGGGCCGTAGGTCAGCACCGGGAACTTGTGCGTCAGGGATTGACCGGGCGGCAGCCGTCCCTCGTCTTTCATCTTGCGTTCGTCACTGCGGCGGTTGAAGATACCCATAACATTTTGCCTCTTTATCCCTTATGAACACTGCCATTATAGCGTAAGCGGGATGCTACAACGTATATTAGTTAAATGCCTTCGTCGACTTTCTCACACAGTGTTTAACTCTATGTTCATATGGGCAACAAGTACTATATAAATTATATTCGATAATCGATAATGTAATCGTGTACGCGAAAGGAATCTTATATGAAATGTTACGAAAGGATACTTGTGTTACGTTTAACTCTGTTCGCAGTACTCGCCATCTTCTCGTCTGCTATTGCACCAATCTAATCTCAAACAGTCCAAGTTGCTATGCTACAACACTGCAATATTTTCACAACGAGTGTTACGGTAGATGAAATTGACCCTGCAAATCCGAAAAGTGCTCTTGAAAACATAGAGATACCAGAAACCATTTTTGGTGACTGTTATTCCACACAATCAGAGGCATTGTTTGTAGCAACTGGTGGTGCGATCAACCTTGACACCTCTGCAACTCGCGCAGAGATGGATCAGGCCATTCGACAGCATAACCTGGCGTCAAGCAGCGCGATGCGAAGTGGTGGTGTGGTTACTGCAAGCTCACCAGCCATTATTGCGATTGGTTACGATGGCACAAATTACACGGCGAGCAGTTGGAATTACCTTGATAGTGCAGGTGTAGGCTGCACTCCTTCTGGCAACCAAAGCTTTGCTTTTATGGACTATCGAGTCGATCCTGGTTGGAATAACGATCTCGAGTCAATTGTCGCATACACGAACTGTAACTCAATCGGGGTCGCAGATGGAATAAACTTGACTGGAGATCAGTTCACAATCGCGAACTTTGCCGCATCAATTTACGAACCAGTGACCCGTTTAGATCTGAATGACAGGGTCTCTTCCAGCTTACACTACGGCTAAAACACGCCCAGAATTCATGACAGTGGCAGTTATCTTATTGTGCTGCCCTGTCATTTCCGAACAAAGGAGATAACCACGATGCGTTCGACAGCTATAATCGTCATGATTGTATCGACCATTTTTCTAGCTACCTGTGCAGGGGCATATAGTCTCATTAACGACTCTACGAATGATGAGAAATCTTGTGCCTATGAGTTTGTTTCTACCCCTGATGTAGAGGGAGTCACGTATTCCAGTCCTGAAGACATTGCTTTTTGTGAGGATAACGTCGCCGACCTGTACGGTACGCTGGCAGGTGGCACCCTGACCTTCCCCGAAGACATCACGGCACATCACGCCGCCTCTACCCTCAACGCTCATACGTTCGCCCAGCACACCGAGCAAGCGCGATAAATCCTGTGATAGATAGGTGGGCGGACGGGCGATGCCGTCCGCCCTGTAGCTGATGGACTAGCCGCAGTTGCCCTGCGCCAGCCGTCCCTCGTCTTTCATCTTGCGTTCGTCACTGCGGCGGTTGAAGATACCCATAACGTTTTGCCTCGTTATTTTTCACGAACACCGTCATTATAACGCAGGTGTTTCACGGTGGCAGACTTTCTCAGTGATCGTTTAGTCCTCGGCGGGGGTGGTGTCTTCGAGTTCGTCAATGGTGGCTTCGGTACCGCTGACCGCGTCAACGATCACGGTTTCGCCGTTGTCCAGTTCGATCTCCCACAGTACCGACCCCTCACGGCGGGCCAGTTCCACACCGATAGCGACCGCATCCGGGTAGCGTTCCAGCGCGGTGGCGATGGCGGCCTGCGGCGTGGTCTGCGGGACGCCGGGGTCGTCCTCTTCGTCGTCGCCGCCGTCTTCACGCAACAGATCGCCGGTATCCGCGTCGATGAACAGTGTCAGGTGGTTATCTAACTCGACCTGCCACGCCAGGCCGTCCTCTTCGTCCGCCAGTTCGACTTCGATCACCGTCGCGTCGGGATACTCGCGCTCAGCGTATTCGACCGCTTCGGTCGCATTGATCTGCGCTTCTACGTCGGTGCGGTCGCCGGGGAGGTCGTTAAAGCTGATGGCTTCGCCCGTCTCCGCACTCACACTGACCTCAACACCACTGCTCATCGCCACTTCCCAGACCAGTGTGCCGTCTTCTTCGTCCAACCCAATATCCAGCACGAAATCTCTCGGATACTGTTCTAGCGCGGCTTCGAGGGCTTCATCGACGGTGATGCTACTCTCGTAACTTTCCTCGTCGATCTCGTCCACGCTGTTGACCTCGCCGGTTGCCGCATCGACATCAACTTCGATGCCGTTGTCGAGTCGCACTTCCCACACCAGCACCTCACCCTCATAATCAAGCTGTACACGGTTGATAGTGGCATCGGGGTAGTCTTCCAACGCGGTGTCGCTGGCGGTTTCTACGGGGATGTTCGGTTCTTCTTGCTGGGCAACGACCATCACGGTCACAAAAACAAGCAAGATGATGAAAAATAAACGTTGCATAAAGTCTCCTTTAAATGCTTTCGTGTACTTTTTGGATAACTGTAGCTTATGGAGCTAACATGGACGTAAATTGCAGTTAAACACGCACTTAACCTCCGCAAAGTATTCTATATACCTGCTGATCGTACTGACCGTTGGCCTGCTGCCGGTCGCCGTGTTGGATGTGTACTGGCTGCGTCCCGCCGCGCAGACCGGCCTGCTGGCACTGGCGTTCTCCCTGCTGGATGCGCCGTCCCTACGCTTGCCCGCCGGTTTGCCGGTCCTATGGGCGTGGGTGCTGGTGTTCGCGGTAAGCTGGTTGGAACAAGCCGTACTGCTGGCGATCTTCGTGCTGTGGTGTGCCAACCTGCACCGCCTGGACGGTTTGCGTTTCGTCTGGGGCGCGGGGATGCTGGTCATGCTGGTGCTGTGGCGCAGCGGACATCCGCTGGAACTGCATCTCGGCCTGACGTGGCAAATCGTCGCGTTAGGCTTCTGGTTGATGCGCCGTTATAGCCATGTGCGCCCGGCCTGGGCCGCGCTGGGGGTAAAAGTGGTCGCCGGGTGGTTGGGGATCGCCGCGCTGCCGCTTTCCATCGACCTCGACGGCGGCCTGTTGCGAACGGTCGCCGCCGGCTATGTGCTGCTGGCCTACATGGTCTACGCCGCGCACAGCTACCGCGCCCTCGCCAACCGCAACGCGGCGCGTACCCTCGCCGCACACTGGCACGCACTCGCCGTGCTGCTGCTGCTGTGTGGCGCAGGGGGCTTGAGCGTGCTTGGGCTGCTACCTGCGCCGATCCCGACCGGGTGGCTTGCGCCGTTGGCGGAACAATCCGTGTTATGGGCGGGGCTGGCGGTCGCGCTGGCTGGTGTCAACCAGATCACCGCTGAACTACGCGATGAGAACCGCCGAGTGACCGGTCTGCTGCCGTTCTGGTGTGTGAGCGCGGGGGTGCTGCTGGTGCTGCTGGCGGGTTTTGGCGACGGATTGATCCGCGCTTACATGGAGTCGATTGGCTATGTAGCCGACACGGACGATCTGTTATCGTTAAGGCAATACGGACGCTTCATCGCTTTCAGCGGCGTGATTATTTACGGATTGGGATTTATGGCAAGGCGACCGACGATCAGTTATTAGCCATCAGTTGTCAGCTATTTGTTATCAGTTTAGCGGGGCAATCGCACCAAATTTGCTTCGTATCGTTGCGCTTTACTGACCCCGCCCCGTAGACAGGGAGGGTGCTAGAGATACATCGAGCCACATAGTTGTTAAGTATCTCCTGTCTGCGGGAGATTTAGAGGGGTCGGGACGTACATCAAAACGACACTTACCTGTCAAATGTATTTTGATGCGATCATCCTGATTAGTTCAGGGAGAACATGGCACATTGCGTAACGCTGCGCTGTTTCTCCGTGACTTTGTTGTTACGCTTTTGGAGTGACTTAATGAAATCTACACTTCTCCTCATGATCGCCCTTATCACCTGCCTCGCGCCGCACACCGTCGCGCAGGATGGCCCCACCTTCACCGACGACCTCGGTGTGACCTACACCGTCGAACGCTATAAGATCGCCAATTATCCGGTAGCGATGGCCTTCACACCGGACGGGCGGTTGTTCTACACTGAAAAAGAAACGGGTAACGTGCGTGTCATCGGCACGGATGACGTGCGCCAACCGGAGCCGGTGATTACGCTGCCGACCAGCTCACTGGTCGAGCGCGGGCTGCTGGGCATCGCGGTTGACCCTAACTATGAGGACAACGGGTACATCTGGGTCGCGCACATCCGCCCCTCGACCAACCGTGAACCCGCCTCACATGACGTGGTGCGTTTCTACGAAGAGGATGGCGTCGGCAGTGACCCCAAGGTGATGTTTTCCATCCCGCTGAAGAACAACGCGCTCATCCATCACGGGGGCAACCTGGCCTTTGATGACGAAGGTCGCTTGTTCTTCACCGTCGGTGACAACGAAGACCCGGCAAACTCGCAGGATCTCAACACCGTGCAGGGGGCGATTCACCGCTTCGACATCACCGCCGAAGGTCTGCAACCTGCTGAGGGCAACCCCGACGAAGATAACAGCATCTTCGCGCATGGGTTCCGCAACCCGTTCGACCTCGTTATTGACCCCTATACCACCGACCTGACACGCATCTTCGCCACCGAGAACGGCGCGGACTGTGACGATGAGATTAACATGGTGCTGCGCGGCTTTGATTACGGCGCAGGGCCAGATTACGTCTGTGGGGACGCCTCGCCGGAAACCGACGAGATCTTCACACTGCCGCCGATGATCTCTTATACACCGACCGTCGCGCCGACCGGCATCACCATCTACACACACGAGGCCGCCCCCGAATGGCAGGGGGAAGTGTTCTTCTGTACCTGGAATCAAGGTCAGTTGATGCGGATCACCCTCAACGAAGACCGCAACCAGCTTGAGGCGATTAATCAGATCGACCTGGGCGGTGCGCAATGCCGTATCGACATCACCGTCACGCCGGATGGGGCGCTGATGTTTACCACCGTCGGTGTGAATGGTGGTGAGATCTATCGTGTCATCCCTCAGTGATTAATGCGGCGATATTCACGTGAGGTTAAGCTGCTTCTGTTAAATTTATCACAATCGAGCTTAGCTGTTAGTCGATAGTTTTTAGCAACCGGATTTGACGTAACCCGGCTAATAGCAAAATTCTTCTAAATTGTGATAGAAACAGAGGTTTTACTATAATGATGCAACATCGTACAAATGTTTCCAACGTACTCGTTATTGGTTCCGGGGGCGCAGGGCTGAGTGCTGCCATCGCCGCTCATACCGCCGGCAGCGACGTGGTCGTGGTCGGCAAACGGTTGAAGAAAGACGCCCATACCGTCCTCGCCGCCGGGGGCATCAACGCCGCGCTCGGCTCGGTTGACCCTGAAGATAGCTGGCAGCAGCATTTCGCGGATACGCTCAAAGAGGGCTACCATATCAGTGATCCGCACACCGTCGAGATCATGGCGAAGGAAGCGCCGGAAGCGGTCTTGCAGCTCGCGGACTGGGGCTGTGAATTTGCCCGCACCGAAGACGGCAAGCTCGACCAACGCTATTTCGGGGCGCATAAGTATCGCCGTACCTGCTACGCCGGGGACTACACCGGGCGAGCCGTCCTCTACACCCTGGCGGATAAAGCCGCCGAACTCGGCATCCGCATAGACGAGCATCAGTACGTCTCTCGCTTGCTGGTACACAATAATACCTGCTTCGGCGCGATGACGTTCGACATCAACAGCGGCGAACGCACCGTGTACCTCGCGGATGCGGTCATCCTGTGCGCAGGTGGGCACACGCGCATCTGGCGGCGTAGTTCGTCCCGCCGGGATGAAAACAACGGGGACGGCATGTACCTCGCACTGACCGCTGGCGCAGAAGTCGCCGATATGGAGCTGGTACAATTCCACCCGACCGGCATGGTCTACCCCGAAGAGATGGCAGGCACGCTGGTCACCGAGGCCGTGCGGGGTGAAGGCGGTCACCTGCTAAACAGCAACGGCGAACGCTATATGTCCAAATACGATCCCGAACGCATGGAGCTTTCTACCCGTGACCGGGTCGCGCTGGCGAACTACACCGAGATCATCGAGGGGCGCGGCGGGCCGCATGACGGGGTGTTCCTCGACATCAGCCACCGCAGCAAAGACTATATCTTAGAGAAGTTACCGCGCATGTACCGCCAGTTCCTCGAATCACAGATGCTCGATATCTCTAAAGAAACGATGGAGGTCGCGCCGACCGCACATTACAGCATGGGTGGCATCGTCGTAGAACCGGAAGATCACCGCACCCGCGTGGAAGGTCTGTTCGCCGCCGGTGAGGTGACCAGTGGGTTGCACGGAGCCAATCGCCTGGGCGGCAACTCGCTGGCGGAGATTCTGATCTTCGGCAAGCGTGCCGGGGAAGCGGCGGTCGCGCATTCACGCAGCATGGAGGTGCAATACCGCTCCAACCGCGCCATCCGTGAGGCACACGAAGACCTCGATGCCATCCAGCAGGACGGTGAAGAGATGTGCCGCCCGATGCAGCGAGCACTACGTAACGTGATGTGGGAAGGCTGCGGCGTCGTCCGTGACGACGACCGGCTGACCAACGCGCTCGACCAGATCCACGACCTGCGCGAGCAGTCCAAGTATGTCGATGTGCGCCCCAGTTCGGAAGGCTACCAGGACCTCGCCATCGCGCTTGACCTGCGTGCCTCGCTGATGTCCGCAGAGGCCAGCGTGTTGAGCGCCATCGAACGGCGCGAGAGTCGCGGTGCTCACCAGCGGTCAGACCATCCCGAAACCGACCCGACGCTGCGCGTGAACTTCATCAACCGGCTGGACAGCGCCGGCAATGTGACGGTCTTCTCTCGCCCGGTTGAGCCGGTGCCGGCACATCTGCAAAAGTGGTCACAGGATGCCGAAGACCTCGAAGTCGCCGGTCGCCTGCTGGAATAAGTAGCGTCGCCCCTACAGATTGTGACGTCTCTCTGGTCTCATCCATGAGTGCGCCACGTGTATATCTCCCCCGTAGCGATGCGACGCAGTCGCCAAGCGAATCGGGGGAGGTGGCGCGACAGAGTCGCGGCGGAGGGGGGTTAAACCTGGCAACGCACCAAGATCTTTTTTTCCAAACTTGCACTTTCGTATTAGAATGAGAGTGTTTCTAATCTCCCGCAACGGAAAAGAGGCTGGGGCGTGTCTAGCGAACAAGCAAGAATACTACTCGAACGCGGCATACAGGCGGCGAAGGCCGGTCAAACCGACCAGGCGCGCAAGCTGATTCAACAATCGCTGCGGCTGTATCAATACGATGATACCGCGTGGCTCTATTTGGCGAGTGTCGCCCGCAACAAGCGCGAACGCCTCGCCAGCCTCAAAAAAGCACTGGAGATCAACCCGGACAACGAACAGGCGCTAAAGGCCGTCACCACGATGGGCATCGACCCGGCGCAATTGGTGCCACAAACCCGCACCATTGACGATTCGCTCGCCACCGAGGACGCCGAACTCGAACGCGGCGAAGCACCGATCCCCGACCCGGCGACGGCCCAGGAAATGCAAGCCGTCGCCGAGGAGATCGTACAGGAATACTTGCAAACCAACGAACCCAGCAGTGACTTACGATGGACGAAGAAAACACGCCGCCGCGCCGGTGAAAGCGAGATCACCGTGCTGCGCTTGCAGATCGCCACCGCAGCGGTGACGTTCTTCCTCGCGGTTTTCGGGGTGCTGGCGTTGATCGTGGTCAACAATCCTGACGCGCAGGAAGTGTTGTTCGGGGCGTCCTCCACACCACGCCCGCCGACCAGCACCCCCACGTTGACCAACACACCCATCTTCACCTTTGAGGTCACCACCACCGCCACCCTGGAAATCACCCTGACACCCAGCGCCACCATTCCCCCGTTAATCCCGCGTGGACGCCTGGAAGTCGAACCACAACCGACCGGGCTTGGTCTGCCCGCCCCGCAGGACAACGCCATCGCCACCGCCGTGATCGCGCTGCAAGGCTCGCAGAACATCGACAGTGCGGTCAACGCGCTACAAGATAGCCAGAACCGCCAGGGGGATAACTTCAACCCCAACCCTTACTACTATGAGGCTATGCTGCAACTAGAACAGGGCAACACTCAGGAAGCGGCAGCCGTGCTCACCCGTGCGGAAGAGATCATCGCGGCGGGGATTCGCGGCAACGAAAATACCTTCCAGGCGCTGATCGACAAGGGCTTCGCACAAGTGCGCTACCAGCAAGGGCTGGATGCGCTCGAAGAAGGTGACATCGCCACCGCACAGGGGTTCTTTGGTGAAGCCCGCAACCGCGCCGATGCCGCGCTGGTGTTCGTCCCGAATGACCCGGTGCCGTATCTGGTGCAGGCACGGACATACCAGCGCGAAGGCGATTACGAGCAAGCCATCACCACACTCAACGACGTCCGCGCACGAAGCGGCGATCTCGCCACTGACCTGAATATCCTCGTCACATTGAGTGAGATCTACACCGAACGCGCCGAACAAGCCCTCGCACAAGGTGATGTCGCCGGGGCGCAGGAGAACTTCTCCGAGGCGGCTTATCGGGCGTTCCTGGCTCATTACATCAACCCGCACGTCGAGGAAACGCACCAGCTACGGGTGCAGACCGCGCTCCAACTCAACGATCCTGACCTCGCCGTGATCTACATCAACAACAATGAGACCAACACCGACTATCTCGACTTCTTCCCGGAAAGCGCGGCGGCGTTCCGTCTGTTGGGTGATGCACGGCTGGCCCAGGGCGACGTCACCCGTTCGCTAGAAGGTTATACTTTCGCTGTCGCCCGTGAAGGCTCCGATGAAACCCTCGCGGAAGCGTACATCTCGCGGGCGGAACTCTACATCGCACAGCAACGGTACGAACTGGCGGTCGCTGATTTGACCGAGGCGCTCGACCGGATTGACTCACCGCTTGCGCGTGCGCTACGGATGCGTGCGGCTTACGCAGCCGGGAATTATGAGATCGCCGCCGGGGATGCCGAGGACATCCTCGATAGTGGCGTGATCGCCGATGACGAGATCCGCTTGACGCAGGCGCGGATTCTGGTCGATCAGGCAGCGGACAACGGCGATTACCGACAGGCGCTCAACGTGTTGGCGAACGTCGGTGTTGATCTGCCGCCCGATTTATTGCCGGTCGCTGACGAATATCGCGCCCGTGCCAATTTTGAACTCGATAACCTCGACACCGCGCTGAACGCGATCAACACCGCGCTTGACCGGACGGAAAGCGGCACGCGCCATTATCTACGTGGGTTGATCTACGAAGAACAGGGGGCTTACGAGCAGGCCATCGAGGATTATGCGTGGGTGTTGCGCTGGAACCCGGTCTACGCCTATCCTTTCACCGAGGACGCACGACTCGGCTTGATCCGTGCCGAGGAAGCCATCGCGGAGCGCAACGCGCAGGCCACCGCCACCGCCATCACCGCGACCGCCGCCGTTGAGCAGGCCACCGGCACTGCCGAGGCCGAAGCCACCGCCGAAGCAGAAACCGCGACCGCCATCTTTTTGCTGACGAACACACCCACACCGACCGAAACACCGACAGCGACGGTGACACCGACCATCACAACGACGCCGACGGTTACGAATACACCGACCCGTCCGAGCCGTGCTGAGGCGACTGCCGAAGTCACCGCCGAGGCAACGGAGGAAGAATAGAACGTACTTAAATATTCGAGTAGCCCAGCCGGTTGAGCAAGCGCAGCAGCGCCACCTCGTATTCTTCTGCGCTCTCTTCTTTGATGCGGATGGCGTTGTATTCACCCAGCAGACGGTCGTTTTCCCCGCCGAAGCCGTTATGCCACACGGGGATAATCTGGTACACCGGGCGTTTGGCCTTTTCCGCCAGCGCCCACTTGACCTCGTCGATCACCACGCTGCCCTCGGCGAACGTCTCCGGGCCGATCAAACAGATGAACACGTTCGCCGCCGCCACCCGGTCTTTGAGCACCAACGCCCAATCCTCACCGGGTTCGATCTCTTTATCGACGAAGACTTTCATATGCTCATCGGCGAGGCGCAGCCGTGCCTCGACCAGCAGCGCGAACGAACTGCTTTCCCGTCGCCGGTAAGAGACGAACACGTCCGGTTTGGTGACCGGCGCTTGCAGCAGATCAAACGCATCAGTGGTGAGTTGGTAACTTTGTTCTGCCGTCTCGATGAGATAGCCGAAAGACACCAACATACGAAACGAGGGTGGGTCCTGCTGCCACTTGGCTTTGATGTATTCGTCCAGAGCCGGGCCAGTGTTGCCTTCATCCCCCCAACTTGACCACGACTTACGCCAGCCCTGCGGGTGGAATTGCGCGGTATATTTAAACATCGTTGCCCATAGGCCGCGTGTCGCACCATAGGCGAGATCACGCGCAAAGACCTTCACGCGCTCAACGGGATCGTCAGGGACAGGCTGTTGCAGGGGATTTTCAGGCATGGTCTGTCCTATCGTACTAAATACGCGGTCGTGTTGGCGTGGAAGTCGAGATACTTCAGCCACCCACGCGGGGTTAGCTCGCCGAAGGCATTGTGTTCGATGGTGCCGTTAAACTCGGCATCCGCCAGCGCCGCCGCCAATTCGACCGTGTGCCCGCGTGTGGCCTCGAACGCATCACGCAGGCCGCGCCACTCGTCCACGTCATCCGGGCGATAGTCGTCATATTCATCCCGGATGAATGGCTCACCCAGCGCGACCATCAACCGGCGCTGCCCCCACCGTTCGATGCCGATCAGATGCACCAGAGCTTCACGCGCGCGGTCGCTTTTGCCGGACTGTTTGACGCGCCCGACGATTTTTTCCCCGTTGGTTTGTAGCATGTCAGCGAGTTGGTCGAAGTCTTTGCGCTTCGCCGGACGTTCAAACAGCAGCCGCGCACCGAGATTCATCACAAATTGCATTACAATTCTCCACTTTGTGTATGTTTTCACCACATCATGCCCAATTTCGCTGATAAAAAGATGAGTTCGGGTAAAATTCGTGCACTTTGCACAACGAACACCCCCATCCAAATTGTAGACAAGTTATGAAATTTATGTTATAGTTATGTCAAGTTAAGGAAATCTTAAAACTATTTTTTGGGAATAAAAGTTAAAATTATATTACCCGGCGCGATGTGAATCGCGCCTTTTTGTTTTCCTCCCCACTGAGGTCACCCATGGTCAAATTTGTGCCGGGGATCGCTCTGTGCCGGGCGTTCTTCCACGAGGTCGTGCAACCGATCATCCATTCGACTTACCCCGATCTGAATTACGCCGCCGCGCTGATCGGCTTCGGTTCCGAGGTGCTGGGCTTCGACACGCCGATGTCCATCGACCATGATTGGGGGCCGCGTGTGCTGATCTTCCTCGACCACGCCCCTACCGCCACTAACTTAGATGACGTCCTATCAGAGCGATTGCCGCATATCTTTCGCGGCTACCCGACCCGGTTTGGCCTGTCATCAGGTGAAAGCGCGAGTCACCACGTCAAGATTCACGGACTGGATGACTGGCTGCAAGGGTACCTGGGCATCACCAAACAGACCGCGCTCGCCATGTCCCCGGCGGATTGGCTGAGTGTTCCCGGTCAAAAGCTGCGCACGGTCACCGAGGGGGCAGTGTATCACGATGGCATCGGTGATCTTACGACGGTACGGGAGGCACTGGCCTACTACCCGCATGATGTCTGGTTGTATCTGCTGGCGGCGGGATGGTCACGCATCGGGGAGGAAGAACATTTTCTCGGTCGTACCGGCTTTATCGGGGATGAACTCGGTTCTCGTTTGATCGCCGCACGACTGGTACATGACCTGATGAACCTGTGCTTGCTACAGGCAAGGCAGTATGCACCCTATAGCAAGTGGTTCGGGACGGCCTTCGCCGGGCTAGACGTCGCCCCAGCACTGACGCCCGTCTTCCAGGCTGTGCTTGATGCGACCACCTGGCAGGCCCGCGAAGCACATCTAGGGGCGGCGTATACACTCGTCGCGGAAGGACATAATGCACTCGGCATCACCGCGCCACTCTCAACACAGGTCAGCGCATTTCATGACCGACCGTTTCAGGTCATTCACGCCGAGCGGTTCGCAAATGCCCTGCGCGAGCAGATCACCGACCCCGCCGTGCTCAAAATTGCGGCAAAACCGCACATCGGCAGCGTAGAACAATTTAGCGATAACACCGCGCTGCTGTCTTATGTGGATTGGCTCCCGGCTGTCCGTGCATTTTATACTTCACACGAAGATGGCATACAGCACGGCAGCGGTCAGGCCGGTGGCGATCACCGCACTTAGCACCGTCGCCAGCCCGATGAGCAAAAAGCGGATCTGACGGCGTTCTTCCGGTGAAAGCGCACCGAGAATTTTTAGTTCCTCGAATGGTAGATCGTCGGTTTTCTCTTCGTCTTCTTCAACCGGCTGCTTCATGCTTGCGCGTTCTCCGTTTATGCACGTTCTCTACTATGTCTATTATACGATGTGAAGAAAATGCGTCTAGATTTATCCACTTTTGTGAGTCATTTTACGCGCCGCCCATCGCAATCTCATAAAAATGCGGCATGATGTAGGATATGCAATTAAACAAGTGAGGGGATTTTTGTTATGCGAATGCTTCGTTATCTCATGCGCTACGGTAAGGCCTATTCACGACTGACATGGAACCTAATGCAAGATGACCGGGTGCCGATGTGGAAAAAGGCGATCCCGCTGCTGCCGGTTGTCTATGTGATTATGCCGTTTGATATTATTCCTGACTACATCCCGATCCTGGGTCAGGTCGATGACATAGGCGTCTATTTCTTATCCATGATGTTGTTTGAACTCGTTGTTGAGAAAGAAATCGTCGATGAATATCGCAAGATCATCGAGGAGAACCGCCAGATATGATTAGCGCAAGGTTATCCCACGTTTGAAGTCATGTAGGAAGCGATAGGCGAATTCCTGGTCACCGGTGTAAATCGGTGAACTGAAGGGCTTATCGAGGTAGTCACTCAAGCCTTCAATCATCGTGGGGTCGAGTTCGTCGAGGTTGGTGAAGGCCATCTCCCACTCATCGAACATACGCTCTCTAATCTTGCGAGTGCCGATCAACATCACATCACGATGCCGGGGATCGGTCATAATGGTCTTATACAACCGGCGCACCGACCTTTCTTCGCCTTCGAGGATTTGCAGAAAATTGCCGTTGTGGTAAAGCAACATGCCAGTCACTCCGGCTTTTTCATTGTTCCTGCGTGATGTCTTCAGCAAGTCGATGAGATTTTGTTGTGAGAAGCCGACAGCATCAACACTGGAATACACTAAATCAATCATTATATTAAATTGCTATAGCAAACAGATCACGTATATTATCCACAAACCTCAGGCAAAGGGCAAGCGAGTTCATGACATTTTCGCTATCTACTCATGTGACACTACAATGGGATGTCGCTTTTAAACCTCACCATCTTGTATCCACCCCACCGATGCGGTAACATGCAGCGCGATTGCATCATGCACAAACGACGGGACACTATCGAATGACACATGCACTCATCACCGGGGGAGCCGGGTTTGTTGGCAGCCACCTGGCAGAGTATCTGCTCAACCTGGGCTACGAGGTCACAGTGATCGACGACCTCAGCACAGGCAGCTTGCACAATCTCAATGAAGCCACGCCGCATAAAAATTTCCACTATGCTATCGAAGACATCCGCAACGTCAACGTGCTTGACCGGCTGGTCAGCGAATGTGATGTGATCTTTCATCTAGCAGCGGCGGTCGGGGTGCAAAAGATCGTCAGTGAGCCGATCAATACCATTGAGGTCAACATCGGCGGCACCGAGGCCGTGCTCAAGACGGCGCGGCGCTACCGTAAGAAGCTTCTGATCGCTTCGACCTCCGAGGTGTACGGCAAAGGTGTGCGCTTCCCGTTCAGAGAAAACGATGATCGCCTGCTTGGGCCAACCACACGCAGCCGTTGGGCCTATGCGACCTCGAAAGCGGTCGATGAATTCCTCGCGCTGGCCTACCACCAGGAGGCCGACCTGCCGGTGGTGATTTTTCGTCTGTTCAACACGGTGGGTCCTCGGCAATCCGGCAAATATGGCATGGTGGTGCCGCGTTTTGTAAAATGGGCGTTGCAGGGTGCGCCGATCCAGGTTTATGGGAGCGGAGAGCAGCAGCGATGTTTCGGCAACGTCTTTGATGTGATCGAGGCCATCCACAAGCTCTCCGAAGAACCGCAAGCGGTCGGACAGGTGTTTAACATCGGCACCACCGAAGAAATCAGCATCCGTGAACTGGCGGAAAAAGTCAAATCACGGGTGGGCAGCACATCGGAGATCGAATTGATCCCTTATGAACAGGCGTATGATACCGGTTTTGAAGACTTTGAACGGCGTGTGCCCAGCATCGATAAGATCATGCAAACCATCGAATGGTCGCCGAAGACGATGCTAAATGATACGATTGACCAGATTATTAACTACTACAAGCATCACGAGGAGGCTTAATCATGGCGGAAATCACCCGTAAAGAATTAGTTCTCGCATTGATCCCGGCAGCAAAACCGCGTCTCGCCGGTATAGACCTGAGTTCGTTGAACCTGAGCCGGCTTGACCTTGAGAACGCCAATCTGCGCGGGGCGATCTTGCAGGGCGCGACCATTCAGGAGGCGATCTTGCGCACCACCAACCTGACCGGGGCCAACCTCATCGGCGTGAAGGGCGCGTTTGCCGACCTCAACGCGGCAAACCTGACCGCCGCCAATCTTACGCTGGTCAATCTACAGGGCGCACGCCTGACCAACGCCGTGCTGACCAATGCTATCCTCAACGGTGCCAACCTCAAAGATGCTAACCTCAAAGGGGCCAACGTATCTGGCATCAAGTTTGACGAGGGCACGACATGGCCTGACGGCAAAAAAGGCTCAGCAGGCAACCCGGTCGATTACACGACCTGACGCGGTAGAAAGTCGCTGTATCTCACTCATCTGCTACTTTAAGCATATACGACTATTACTTAGGTTATGAACTTTGAGATCGTCGTTTGAATGTCGTTTCAATTTGTGGTTCTCAATCTGTGACGTGGTATTATCAGTGCAACATTGATTTAGAATTGCACTGGAATTAAATAGACCACCGTGAGCGGCATTCTCTCCACCCTACCAATTGAAGCAATCTTTGACAGCATGGGAGACGGCGTCATCGTCGTAGATGATGCGAATAACGTGCTGCACGTCAACCGATCTGCACAGCGATTGCTCGTATCACAACCACCCTATGAACAATCTCTGACGACCCTGCTTGCAGACCATCCACAGGTCAAAGATGCTTACGACCATCTCAACAGTTTCGATGACAAGGTCGAACGACGCGATGAGGCCGCGCTAGGGAACCACCGGCGCGAACAATTCATCGAGGTGCGCCTGGACGATCTGCTCGACCAGGACGGTCGTAAAGTCGGTCAGTTGATCTTCTTACAGGATGTGACCACCCACAAGCACGCGCAGACCGCCGCCGCATGGCGTATGGCGCAACTCACCGCGCTGCGTCACGTTGACGCCCGCATCAACAGTTCGCTTGAAATCGACGATGTCCTGGTCATGGCGTTGAAATCCGCCCGCGATATGACCAGTGCGGATGCGGGGTTCATCAGCTTGCTGGCGGAAGACGGAAACCAGCAGCGGTTGGTTGAGGTCACCGGACGATATAAAGAGCTGGGCTACGAGGGTAATTATAAGACGGATTATGGCGTGGTCGGGCGCGTGATCCGTACCGGTCGGGCGGAATTGGTGCGTAACGTCAAAAGTGACCCGGATTACAACGAAGATCTGCCCGAAACACAGATGCAGATGGCGATCCCACTGGTGGTGCATGATCGGTTGATCGGCATATTGAACCTGGAGACAGCGATGCCGGGCAACTTCCACGATGACAGCTTTACTTTCGTCAAGATGATGGCGGGGCGCATCGCCACCGCCGTAGAAAACGCCCGGCTTTACACCCGCTCGCGTGAGCAACTGGCAGAATTGCGCACACTCTACGAACAACTCAGCGAGCTAGAGCAGATCAAGACGGATATGATCCGCATTGCCAGCCACGACCTCAAAAACCCGCTTGGGACGGTGATGGGCTACCTCGACCTGCTGGAGATGGACGCCGCCAACCTCAAACCAGAACATCACGAGTTCATCCAGACCATGACGCGCCTCACGGAAAAAATGCAAAACATCATTGATGACATCCTCACCCTGGAGCGGCTCTCCGACGAAGCGAACGCGCAGCAAGCCTTTGACTTACGAACGTTGGTGCAGCGGTCGGTAGAACTTCAACGTCCGCACGCAGGGGAGCGCACCCTGCACTTAAAGCTCGACAACGTGCCACAAGTACGCGGGGACTTCGCCCAGATGCGCGAGGCGGTGGATAACCTGGTCGAAAACGCCATCAAGTACACAATGGAGGCCGGCACCATCGAGATCATTCTGCGATCTGACGTTGATTCTGTGATCTTCGAGGTCAAAGACGACGGCTACGGCATCCCGGAAAACATGCAAGCGCGACTGTTCGAGCCGTTTTTCCGTGCGGTCAGTGAGGAAACGCGCTACATCGACGGCACCGGCCTCGGCTTGAGTTTGGTGCGTAACATCGTCAGACGCCATGCCGGTGAGATCATTTTCAGCAGCACACATGGCGAGGGCAGCACCTTCGGCTTCAAACTTCCCCCGGCAAATGAGAAAGAAATCCACACACGAAATCCCTACACGACGTTATAATGGGTTTGGGGCTTTTCATTATTGACCTCGGCTGATCGTCACGATTGCTGATTCATTCATTCCCCACATGAGAATAATAATCATTAGGGAAGTTCTTATGCTTTCGAGATTACGCACGATGATTCGCCCGCCGATGTTCAGTGAGGGCGATGACGGACCCTGGCTGACGATTCTAAACGCGGTTATTTTATTGACCGGTCTCGGCCTGGGGGTCAGCGCGGTTGGGATGCTGTTCGTCGGGCAGAACAGCGAGTTCGCCGCGTTCGTTTACTTTGCGATAATTCTGGCGTTGGTGCCGCTCTACCTGTTGATGCGGCGCGGGTTTGAGCGGCTGGTCGCCGCGCTGCTGGTGATCGGGTTATGGATTCTGGTGACGACCGCCAACATCACGCTCGGTGGCTTAGAGGCCCCCGCCATCAGTTCTTATATGCTGTTGATCGTGCTGGCGGCGCTCGTGTTGGGGCCGTGGGGCGGCCTGAGCATGGCCTTCGTCAACGGGATCGCACTGGCGGCGATCTACCGGGCGGATATGGATGGGATGCTACCCACGCCGCTGCAACCGCCTGATCTGCTCACCAATATCACGGTCAACATCTCCCATTATCTACTGGTGGCGCTTTTCCTTTACGTCGCCACCCGCACCATTGCGGATGCCTACCAGCGGGCGGTCAGGGCATTGGATGTGCTACAGGCCACGACCGTCTCTAAAGACTACGTCGATAACATTATTCAGTCGATGAGTAACATGCTGATCGTCATCAGCCCGGACGGACGTATCAACACCGTGAATCAAGCCACGCTCGACCGGCTGGGGTACGAAGCCGATGAACTCATTGGTAGATACTTCAACCCGACGATCATGCCAAATTATGGCGAGGAACAACTCAGCGCCACACAATTGATCTCCACCCGGCGCACGCGCAATGTTGACCAGACCTACAAGGCCAAAGACGGACGTTTGATCCCGGTGTTGCTTTCGAGTTCGCTGCTGCGCAACGAAAACGGTCAGGTGCAGGGGGTGGTCTGCGTGGCGCAGGACATGACCGAGCGCAAAAAAGCCGAGGAAAAGTTGCGCTATCAGGCGGAATTGATCGAGAACGTCTCCGACGCCATCATCGCCACCGACCTTGACTTAAACATCGTCAGTTGGAACCGCGCCGCCGAGCGTGTGTATGGCTGGCGTGAAACCGAGGTCGTCGGGAAGAACTTACGCACCATCGTGCAGCCCCACCAGAACGGCAAAAGCACACCCGAACTTATCGAAGAGGGCAGCAACTGGCGTAAAGAACTGGAACAGGTGCGCAAAGACGGTGATACGCTGCAAGTGCTCTCGTCAATGTCTTGGATCAAAGGCGAGGATGACACACCGAACGGGTTGGTCATCGTCAACCACGACATTACCCAGCGCAAACAGACCGAAAAATCCTTACAACGCTATGTTGAGCAACTCGCCATGCTGCGCCAGATCGACGTCGAAGTGAACAGCACACTCGACATCGACGAGGTGCTGTCACTGGCGCTGCACGGTGCGGTGAACGCCGTCAAAGCAGATGCCGGTTTCATCGTCTGGGGGGAGGAACTGCGCGACCGTGCCGGGTTGTACTACGAAATCGACGAGATCCCGTACCGGCGCATCATCGCCCCGGCGGTGGAAAATCACACCGCGCAAAACCTGACCGATATGCGGGCAAACGGTGCGGCGGTGGCACTCCCCGCCATGCGTGCGCGGATGCTGCTGCCGCTGCGCTCTCAAGAGCGTCTACTCGGTGTCATCAACCTGGAGCGTGAGCAACCCTTCAACGCAGAACGGTTTGAGTTCATGCGTCTGGTGATCTCACGCATCGCCGCCGCGCTCGATAACGCCCATCTGTACGAGGTTTCGCAGGCCCAGGTGACCGAACTACAAGAGCTTTATGCCCGTGTGAGCAAGCTCGAACAACTCAAGACCGATATGATCCGCATTGCCAGCCATGACCTCCGCAGCCCAATTGGGATCATCGCCGGTTATCTCGCCCTGCTAGAAGCGGATGTCATACCGAAGTTACCCGCCAGCGAAGCCGATTACATTCAGTCGATCCGTAAATCGGTCGAGCGTATGGAAGAAATCATCAACGACATCCTATCGTTGGAGCGCATCGAACAGGTCGCGGAAGAAGACTACGGTGATGTGCTCGACCTCGGCGCGATGACACAGCGGGCGGTCGAGATGTACATGGGTGAGGCCGATAACAAGGGCTTAGACCTGCGTTTCCAGATCCCAAAGAATGATGGCATCCGTGTAAAGGGTGACCCGGCGCAGTTGTTCGAGGCCATCACGAACTTCATCACCAACGCGCTGAAATATACCCCTTCCGATGGTTCGGTCGAGGTGCGTGTGCGCCGCAAGGACGAACAGGCCGTGCTGACCGTGCGTGATACCGGCTACGGCATCCCATTGGAAAAACAAGAGCAGCTTTTCACGCCGTTCTACCGGGCGGGCAGCGCAGAAACGGATAAGATCGACGGCATCGGCCTGGGTTTGAGCCTGGTCAAGAACATCGTGGAACGACACGGCGGCAAGATCATCTTTAAGAGCAAGTATCATGAGGGCAGTGTGTTCGGGTTCACGCTGCCGCTCGTCTGATTCATCGTCGTCACGGTTGCCAAGCCAGCCCGCAAAACGCGGTGATGTAGCTGCTGCCGTCTGTCGTGCCGGTGACCAGCCGCCTCAAGGCGCTGCCATCGGCATGGCTGGTGTACAAATGATAGGGCGTGAACGACTCGTAGCGCGACCCCTCACGTAAGGCGTTACGGGCGACGAACGCCAGCCGCTTTCCGTCCGGTGAGACGATCAAATCGGTGATTTCCGTGAAGTGTGGCAGCGGCAGAATACGCGGTTCGCCGCCCCCGGCTGGTACCACACCGATGCGCGTGTCATCGCGGGCGCGGCGGTCGAGGTAAAAGATGTCGTCACCACCCCACACCGGATTGTAAGACACCTCACCGCTGCCGTTGTCGGTCAATTGACGGGTGTCGCCGGTCGCCGGATCAAATACGTATAGGTTGATCGTCCGCCGGTCGCGTTCGTGGAAAACAAGCTGCGTGCCATCCGGTGACCACGCGATATGATCGCCGTCGTTGATTGTGCGCAAATGCTGCGGTTCGTCCGTCACTTTATAGAGGTTGCTCACGCCGTCGTGCCGCGCCAGCAACACCAGACGATGATCGTCGGGGGCTGGCAACAACATCTCCGGTCGAAAGACCTCGGCACCTCGCCGCAGATCGTCGATGACCGTCACCCGGCGTAAATCAGGGTCAGCCCGTGTCAGGTCGGGGTCGCCGCTATCCCAACTGACGAAGATCAGATCGCCGTCGTACCACTTCGGCTGACTGGCGGCGAGCAGCGCGACGATGTCCTCATCACGGTTGTAGGTGATCTGCCGGGCGCGCCGCTTAAACAGGTCAAACACGAACACATCCGCAGCGATGTAAGCCTCGGCGTCGATGTAAGCCAGTTGGTCGCCGTCCGCTGACCAATCCAGCGTGCAATCCGCGCCGCCGCTGACCTGTAGCGCCGGGTGGATGCGCTGTCCCACGTCGATAAACCCGATCTGCCGCCCCCCCTGCCCGATGTGTATGTAGGCCAGCAAATCAGCGTCGGTGCCGCGCCCACCACTGACCGCCAGTACAGCCAGCGCGGTCAGCGAGAGCGCCAGCACGACCAGTGGCAGCACCAGCAACCGCGTCACGAGGCCAACCGCGCATACACCGGATCGGTTTCACAAACCAGCGGCAGACCGCACACCCAGTCGCGTTCTTGATGGACGACCACACCGTCAAACTGTGCCACTTGCAGCGCGGTACCCGTTTCGCGTAAGTAGGTGCTGCCCGCCTCAGCGGTGATGTTCCGGGCGGCAACGTTGCAGAACCACCCGCGCATCTCACATTCGTAGAGGATGTAATCAGCCGTGCAGGTTTGCTCGTCGCAGATGACCGGCGTCGCGGTCAGCGCGAGGTGATAGGTTCGTCCGTCGAACGCCAGCGTGTCCTCGACGATGACGCCCTCCGTGATGCGAGCGGATTGTGCCAGCGAGATCACACCGAGCAACCAGGCCGCCGTCACGGCGAACAACAGATACCCGCGTGACTGACTGCCCGTCTTGCGGGTATAAAAGACCGCCGCCAGCACATAACCGACCGCGATCACATAGATCAACAAGTTCACCTGACCGATCAACAAGGCCGGTAGGAAGAACACCCCCTCACCTTGCGCCCCGGTCGGATAGACGAACGCCAACGCCAGATAGGGCAGCAGCAGCGCGGTCGTGATGCCGTACAGCCAGAATGGGCGCTCACGCAACCAATAAAATACGCTCATTAGCTCGCCTCCTCAGCGGTAAGGGATGAAGTGGAAACAATTTAAGCAAATCATAACGATATAATACGGTCATTATCGCTGATATGCTGACTTTATTCGCTACTCATTCCTAAGCACAGCACGCAGCGTCTCACCAGCGATGTTGCCGCCGCTGACGACCACGACCGTAGGCCGGTCGTCGGCTTCGACCACCCCGGCGAGCAGCGCAGCGACCCCGACCGCGCCCCCACCTTCGACCAGCCACCCGGCGACATCCACACACCAGCGCATCGCCTCGGCGATCTGCACTTCGCTGACCAGCACGACGCGATCCACATGCTGTTTGACCAGTGGCACGGTGATCGCCCCCGGTTCGATGCCACCGGAGAGCGCTTCCGCGAGAGTGCCCCAGTCTTCGGCGTGGTCGGTGCCATAGAAGCTGTTGTACATGCTCGGTGCGGCCTGCGCGCACACCCCGATGACCTCACAACCAGGTCGCCGCGCTTTGATGGCGGTGGCGATCCCCGCGACCAGCCCGCCGCCGCCCACACAGACCAGCACTCGCGCCACATCCGGCAGTTGATCGAGGATTTCCAACGCGATGGTGCCCGTCCCGGCGACGATGTGCGGGTCGTTGTACGGCGAGACGAACGTCAGGCCGTCTTCACGCGCAAGGCGCAGCGCCTCGGCTTCGGCGGTGTCATAATTGTCAAAATGGGTGATGGCCTCGGCACCGTAATACCGCACACCGTCGATTTTGCGTTGTGGGGTGTGCGCGGGCATCAGGATTTTTGCCGTCGCGCCGGTCAGATGGGCGGCGTAGGCCAATCCCTGCGCATGGTTGCCCGACGACGCCGTGACCAACGCGCCACCTGCATCCAGTGACAGCGCGGCGTTGAGCGCCCCACGTATCTTGAAGGAATGTGTCAGGTTGGTGTTTTCCAGCTTGAGCCACACCGACGGCCCTAATGTAAACGCTCGTTCAAGGCGTGTTGGGGTAAGGTGTTGTCGCAATTTGAATTGTGCTGCTAGAATAGAGTCAATAATCAGCATGGAAATGACCTTAGTCGTCTAGTTGCGTAAAAACACGCATTGATATAGTCTATGAATAATGCCCATGTTGCGTTCAAATACAGCCGGGAAAGCCGATGCCAGCATCAAATAATCCACAAGTGGTTCGACAGCAATATCTAACTGACAAGAGCCTACGCGTTCGGCAGGAAATTCATGCCAAGTATACCGTACCCAGGATCGATTTTAACGAATGGGTGATGGATAGCTACAACTATCGCGGTGGTGAGGTCATCCTCGACGTCGGCAGCGGGTCGGGTACCTACCATCCGCTTATCCAACACCGGTGGCCTGATGTCACTTACTACGGTCTGGATCTGTCTTATGGCATGTTGAAAAATCATTCCGCCCGCACCGGCCTGGTGCTCGCGGACGCCCAACGTGTTCCCTTTCCAGACGACACCTTCGACCTGATTATGGCAAACCATATGATGTATCACCTGCCGGATATTGACGAGGCGTTGGTCGAATTCCGGCGTGTGTTAAAACCTAACGGTGTGCTGATGACCGCGACCAACTCCGCACAAAGTATGCCGGAACTACAGGTGTTGATGCGGCGCGCCATTTTACTCTTGACTCGCACCGGCGGCACACAGGTCAAACCACCGACCCCGGCAAGCGAACTCTTCGCGCTGGAAAATGGCTCTCGTCAGCTTGCGCGGCATTTTTTCGCAATCGTCCGGCAAGACCTACCAAGTAAACTGGTCTTTTCCGAGATTGACCCGTTGATGAAATACATTGAAAGCACCCGTAAAATGCGCGAGCCGCAGCTTCCCAAAGACGTCGCCTGGGATGACGTGATGATGATTATGCGTCAGCAGATCACACATCTGGTCAATCACCTGGGGGAACTGGTCATCAACAAACTCAGCGGTGTGCTGCTGGCGAGTGACAGCGGTGATTTCATCCAGCAGTTCGTCGAGATACGCGAGCGCGTCTAACGCTTCAGTGAGGGCTTGTCGTCGTTCGCGCGGAAGCCGTAGCGTCCGTTCAACGGTAGGAAGCGCACATCGGCCCCTTGTTTGATCTTACAGCGATCACCAAAACGCTGCACCACACAAAGCCGCTGGTGATGACGATCCCCCACCGGCAGCACCAAACACCCGCCGACCGGGTTTAACTGCCCGACCAATGGCCCCGGTATCCTGGGCATCGCCGCCGTGACAAGGATTGCATCGAAAGGTGCCATATCCGCTAACCCCTGGCTGGCATCCCCCACATGGAGGTCAAAATTTTCGTAGCCCAACGCGAGGATTTGCTCGATGGTCTGTGCGGCGAGTAACGGGTCACACTCCAAAGTGTAAACATACCCGGCAATTTCACACAGCAGCGTGGTCTGGTAACCGCAACCGGTGCCGATCTCTAGCACCCGTTCGCCGCCGTTCAGGCCGAGCAACTGGGTCATGGTCGCCACGAGGTAAGGCGTCGGCAGCATTTGACCGGAGCCAAGTAAGAAGGCGCGGTCGTCGTAGGCAGTGGTGCGACGTGCCGGCGGGACGAAATGATGGCGCGGGGTCAGGCGCATCGCGTGCAGCACGAGTGGGTCGATGATGTCTCGGCGGCGGAGTTGCTGCTCAACCATGCGATCACGCAGCCGGTAAAATTGCTCTTTTGAAAACATCTGGCTTACCCTTCCCTCGACGTATGGTGTTTAACCCTAGCACAGCCGCCGAGAACGGGCAAGCCACAATAGCTAATTTGTTCTAAGATTGATTATCTAGCACTTTCGACCCCCATTCCCCCCCCCCCTTAAGTTGCTTATAAGTCCCATATAATCTTGTACTAAGGTTCAGTAGGCGAAATCAGCTAAACAGGATAAAATAATAATAAGATAATCAGCAAAGAGACATAAAATGACCAGGACACTTATGGAAACACTCGGCTTCGATGAGCAGGATTTACATGCCAACCGTGCCGGTCAACTTTCTAGCAATCAGGTGCGCCGTCGTGTACCCGGCGACAATTATCCCTTGATCTTTGCAATAGGTGGGTTGCTGGGCATCGCGCTGACCGTCATCGTGTTGTTTGCGATGTGGCCTAACGGATTGCTCACAGCGGCCGTATTCCAGACAGCGGCAATCGTCTGTGTGGGGATAAGCGTGCTGCCGCGCTATCGCACGTCGAAGCGCCAACCAGCGACCGACAACGTAAAATCCGTCACCGGGACAGTAGAATGTAAATACAACGGCGCTGCGGATAAAGACCCGTTCTACACGCTAATCGTCGGTCAGCGTAAGTTTATCATGCGTAAACCGCTGTGCGACGCCTTCCTGCCGGATGCGGTCTATACTTTTTACTATACCGATAGCTACGGCATCGCCTCCGCAGAGTTAACGGCGTTTTGATTGCTTTCTACGCCGCTGCTTTTTCTGCCGAGGGAGCTTTTTCGGCTTGTAAGACATAAAGTACGCCCCGACGATCAAGAACAACAGCCCGATCCCTATAATCATTAAACCGAGCCGGGTTTCACCGTCAGCGTCAAAGGCGACCGTGCCGCCCACCACTAAGATCACCAGCGCACCGAGCATTAACGCGCCGCCCATTACCCGTCCACGAGACATAAATTCTTCCTCTCTCTAATCGCATATTATTGAGTCGGGCCACTTTCCAGCGGCCATTTTTGCCGCGCCCACTTGAGCGTACCGCCGTCTAAATTAATCAAAGTCGCGTCTTTTAACCCGAGTTGGCGTAAGGTCTGCGCCCCCATCGCACTGCGTACCCCGGTGCGACAGACCATCACCACGGGATGATCGCCCATGTGTGCTTTGACTTCTTCCACCCGCTCCATCAACTCATCCAACGGGATATTCACCGCGCCGGGGATGCGAGCCTGTTCGTATTCTTCAACCGTGCGAACATCTAATAGCAGGTGGTGATCGTCGCTTTCGTAAAAGCGCGTCTTGTATTCATCAACGTCTATTTCTTCGTAACCGTGTGTCATCGTCTATTTCCTTGTGTCGTTACTCATAACTGTGTCTATTGTACCGGAAGCCAACGGAAGCCATCACCGGCTTTTTTCACATGACCCAAACCAGGATACGGAAAATGGTACAACATGGTCAACAGTTTTTCGTCAGCGGCACGGGTCAGCAGGTGGCGGCGCGTCGGCACGGATTGTGCGGTATCAACATCAAACACCGGCGACCACTCCGGGTTGGGCATCTGCACGAGTTGGTGGATTGCATCCACGATAAAGAACAACTTATCTCCATCGGATTCGATCATCAAGCCGGTATGACCGGGTGTGTGCCCCGGTGCCAGCACCGCCCGGATGCCGGGGGCGACCCTATCACCGTCTTCGATGAATGTGAAATCTTCCCTCAGGGGCAGCAATTTCGCTTTGAGGTTATCCGCCCGGTCTACGTCCATCGCGGCGAGGCGTTCCTCATCGAACCAGTATGCCCACTCAAGCTGATTGGTGGCGTAATCTGCACCGGGGAACACACGCTCACCTTTCGCGTTGATAAGTCCGCCGAGGTGGTCACCATGAAAATGTGTGATGAAGACCAGATCAATATCCGCCGGGTAGACCCCCGCTTGCTGAAGGTTACGTAGCAGGTCGCCGAACTCCGGCGCGGTATCCATACCGAGGCCGGTATCCACCAGAATGCGCTGATCACCGGTATCAATGTACAGGCAGTTCATGTTGGATTCGAGTTCAGCCCCTTCAAGGCCAATGGTCGCCATCGCCGCTTCGATGTCCTCGGCGGGGGCGTTGAGTGTGTTGGTCAGCGCACTGGCGGGGAAGGTGGCTTGTCCATCGCTGACCACCATGCACTGGAAGTCACCGACTGCGAACTTGTGAAATTTTTGGTTCATGCGTCTCTCTCAATTACGGATTGTATGACACTGGTACACACGTTGGATATTGCTATAATTGTTCAAAATGTCACAATAAAATCAAGTCGTTGTCTGTATGGATTATAACCAAGAGGGAACCATGCGAAAGTCTTTTTACCTATTGCTCATCGGATTGCTGACCTGCACGGCTATCGTCGCACAGACCGAGGATGTCAACGGCGCAGATGTGCGCATTCGGGACGGTTGGGTACGCTCCACCGCCGTCGAAGGCATGACGATGGAGGCCGGCAGCATCACCGCCGCCTACATGACGATTGAAAACATCGGTAAAGATGATCTACGGCTGGTCGCCGCCAGCACACCGATCACCGAGACGGTCGAGATCCACGAGACGACCTTGGAAGATGACGTGATGCGTATGAACGAACTCGAGGACGGTCTGCTGGTCGAAGCGGAAAGCGCCGCCACATTAGAACCGGGCGGCCTGCACATTATGTTGATCGACCTGGAGCGTGATCTGCTGTTGGGTGAGGCCATCAGCCTGACGTTGACCTTCGCGCTCACCGGTGACGAGGACGAACAAACGATGTTCGATGTGGTCACCGGCCTGCCCGTGCTGGAAATGATGCCACCTGACTCCGCCCCGTTGATCGTCAACGCTGCCTGGACGCGCCCGACCGTCGCCGATGCTGAAGCCGCCGAGGACGCCGACGTGCCGCCGACACCCAACGCGATCTACATGCAGATCACCAACCCCGGCGAGGACGACCTGACGCTGGTCAGTGCGGTGACCGACACCGCCGCTTTCGTGGAGATCCACGAGACGATGCTGGCAGACGACGTGATGCGGATGGCACAACTCGAAGACGGCCTGACCATCCCGGCGGGTGAGACGGTCACGCTGGAACCGGGCGGCCTGCATATTATGTTGATCGAGTTGCAGCAGAATTTCGTCCCCGATGAGGCGATTTTGCTTGAACTCACGCTCGACTCCGGTGCGATGATGACGGTCGCCGTGCCGGTTTACGACCGCGATATGTTCATGATGATGATTGACGACTGACCGGCGGCATACGCGGCGCAGAGGTCAGTGGGCCGCTCCAGAGATGTTTCCGAGTGTGCTCTCAATACCCAGGTTCCGCAGGAACCGAAAGGTTGTCGGGGGGTGAGGGGACAAAAGCGACTATGCAAACTCAGCGGGACTACGAACAAGTTGTCAGACGCTTGACAGTTGCAAATTTGTAACGACTCACGTGTCAAAGCTGCCCTCACCCCCTGCGACATGCGTCGCTGTCCCCCTCTCCCACAT
>DAOTTX010000139.1:0-40213 GCA_034437515.1 Anaerolineae bacterium | reverse complement strand
GCGGGCACCAGCACCATTTCTACATCGTCGAAGACTGCGGAGAATGGCGACCAATCGTCATTACCGCCATTGAAAGAGCGCGCACGTTCCAGAGCCACATCTACAGGTCGTAGTGTCGGCGTAATCGTCGCATCGACATCTGGAGTCTCATTGCTACCACCAGAGAGCGCAATGAACGCCGCCAGTACTGCGAATAAGCCTGTGATCACAGCCGCAGCAATGATAGCAAAAGGTTCAGTCAACCACCCACCGGATGCAGTTTTTCCCTCAGCGGGTGGGCGTGGTGCCGCTAACGTCGGTGTATCGACTTCGGCGGCGCTGGGTTCAGCATCCACCAGGCTACCCGGCTTGGGCGTTTCCGTTTTCCAGCGGGGGCGTGCCTTTCGGACGGCATTGATATCGACACGGTCAATAGCGGTAAAAAGTCGTATGATTGCATCGACTTGATCCACACCCGGTTTCATGTCGATATACTGGATGCTGCTCAATTCAGCACTCAGCTTGGTGCGGTCCCGTACCTGGATAGTGATGATATGCTTTCTGAGACGACGCGCCTCCATAAACTCTGCCTGGCAGTATTCAGATCGTACCGACTCGTTAGACAAGAGGTAAATGAACACATCACACCACGCGACTCGATCCAGTATCGTGCGCCACCAGTCATCGCCGCCGTGCAGGTGGTCGTCATACCACACATTTTCATAGTTATACTTTCGACCAAGCCGAGGATAGAGCTTTTCGACAAATTGTGAATCTACTCGGCTGTAAGAGATGAATATCTGCGCCATTGAGAGTGTTTTGCCTGACTACGATCACCTATGACCATTATGACCTCAATTTCCGGTTAGTGCAACGAATTAACCAACGGCTCACCCGCATGGGGAGCGCGAGGCGCTATAATAATGACGACATGCAAATCAGTGAGAAGGTTTATTGTTATGGCAAAGCGCATCGAACCCCAAGCAGGGCAAGAATCCGTGTGGGATTACCCGCGCCCGCCGCGTGTGGAACCGACCAACAAGCGCGTGAAGATCGTGCTCAACGGCGAAACCATCGCGGAAAGCGACCGCGCCTATCGCGTGCTGGAAACCAGTCATCCACCCGCCTATTACATCCCGCAGGAAGACGTGAACATGGACTACCTGCACAAGAACAGCCGCCGTACTGTCTGTGAGTTCAAAGGCGCGGCGACCTATTGGGATGTGCAGGTGGGGGATAAGCAAGCGGGCAACGCCGGGTGGAGCTACGACTCCCCGCGCCCCGGCTTCGAGGACATCCAGGGCTACATCACGTTTTATGCCAGCAAAATGGACGCCTGTTACGTCGATGATGAGCAGGTACAACCGCAGGAAGGCGACTTCTACGGCGGCTGGATCACATCCGATGTGGTTGGCCCGTTCAAAGGCGGTCCCGGCACCTGGGGCTGGTAACGACTATTCCCGCTCGATCTGCTTGACCCGCCCGATCTGCCCATCGGTGAGGCGTACTTTGATGCCGTGTGGGTGGGTCGGGGCTTTCGTCAGGATGTCCTTGACCGTCCCGTGGGTGAGCTTGCCCGTGCGTTGATCACGCTTGAGCACAATCGCCACGTTCATCCCCGGTCGAATATCTGTGCGTTTGCTGCCGCTTGACATATTTTTACTCCTCATCACTCTCAAATCAGAACTACTCGCTGCGCAATGCCCGTGCCGTGACCAGTCGCGTCAGCCGGTAGGCCGGGTAAATCCCCGCAACCAGCGCCGCCACCACTGCAACTAGAAATGCCTGCAAGAACTCACCCGGCACCCAGTAGAAATCCATCGTCCAGCCAAACGAGCGCACGTTAATCACATAGAGCAGCACCAGCGCCAACCCCAACCCAATCGGCATCGCCAGCGCCCCGGCGACCGTGCCCATCAGCCCGGTCTGGATCAGTGTGTAGTTCCACAACTGGCGCGGAGTCATGCCGTTGGCACGCATCACCGCGTATTGGCGGGTGTTTTCCAGTTGTAGCGCCAGTAACGCACTCAAAATGCCGATGAACGCGACCACCGTCGCCAGCAGACGCAGCGCCACCGTGATGGCGAAGGTGTTATCGAACACCTCGAACACACCGCTGCGCAGTTCGCGGTTGGCCTGCACGTTGAGGTCATAGCCGCTGAGGTTCTCTCGCAGCCGGGCGATGACCGCGTCGAGGTCGGCATCATCGGCGACGAACGCGCCCACCGACGTGATGAACGGATCGTCGTAATACTGCTGGTAGACATCGCGGGCCATGTAGACCTGTCCCTGATCGGTCGAGTAGTCGTAGAACACGGCGACGATCTCGAAGGTCTGTTCGCCCTGGTCGGTCAGCAGGGTGATGGTGTTGTCGTCCTCGGTGATGTCCCGGCGGAAGGCGAATGGTTCACTCACCATGACTGCGCCCTCGCGCAGTGCTTCAAAGTAATCTTCACCGGCGGCGTTCCACACAAAGCGACGATCCGGCGCGATGTCGAAATCGACCGCTTGCAGGTTCGCCGGGGGCAGATTGGGGTAGTCCGGCGCGGTGACGCTCACCGAACGCGAGGCGGAGACATCCGCGACGCCCTCGGTTTCCAGCACGATCTCACCGACTTCGGCGGAGACATCGACGGTAGCGCGGTTGGCGGTCAGCAGCGGCGGCGAAACGTAAATATCCGAGCCGAGCGTGGTATCCAGCCATGTGCCCACCGTGCTGCGGAAGCTGGCAATCATCACACTGACGCCGACGATCACACTCACAGCGACGGTCAACGCGGCGACGGCAATCGCGGTGCGGCTGAGGGAGCGCGTCACCGCACGCGGGGCCATCCGCCCGACCACGCCGAACAGCCGGTCGGTCAGCGGCGTGGAGACGCGCATCGTACCAATGAGCGCCAGCGGTGTGAAGAACGCCCCGCCGACCACAATCGCAAACAGCGCGGTGAAACTGACGATCAGGCTTTCGGTGGGCAGTTGCAGCAGCAGCACGCCGACCACACTCATCACCACCGCGGCGAGTGTCAGCAGCGGGACGAGTTTCTGCACGGCGTCCTCTTGGTCGCTGCGGCGCATCGTCCCGGCGGGTGGGGTGCGCGTCGCCGTGTAAGCGGGGATCACCGCCGCGCCCACACTGGCAAACACCCCGATCACCGCGCCCTTGACCAGCGTGAACGTTTCCACGCTGATGTTTTGCACGTTGACCGTAAAGTACAGGTTGCTGATGGTCTGCGCGACCAGACCGACCGCACCGCGCCCCATGATGATGCCTAACGCCAGCCCCAGCACCGTACCGAGTAGCCCCAGCACGAACGCCTCACCCAAAACCAGCATAAAAATCTGGCGTTTGGTGGTGCCGATGCTGCGTAAGATGCCGATAACCGGGCGGCGCTGCACCACACTGAAGGTCACCGTGTTGTAAATCAAAAACACCCCGACCACCAGCGCCAACAGGCTCAATGCTTGCAGGTTGAGTTCAAACGCCTCGGTCATCTGCGTGAGGGTATCGTCGCTCTCTGCGACCGCACCGACCCGCGCCCCCGGCGGCAAAATCGCCTGTATGTCGTCAATGCGTTCATCGGCGGTCGCTTCCGGCAGGATCAAGTCGATACGGCTAATCATCCCTGGTGTGCCGACGACGGCCTGCGCGCTGGCGATGTCCATCAACATCAGATCGTAAAGCGCCTGTTCGCTGACCTCGTCATAGGGTTCCAGCAGACCGATTATAGTGATTTCGACCACCCGTGTGCCCGCCCGCACCGTAATCGTATCGCCGTTTTGCACGCTATAGGCTTCGGCGAGCGGGGCGCTGATGAGTGCGCTATTTTCTTCGGTAATCAAGCGGCTGATGGTGTTGAAGGCGTCATCGCCGGTGTTGTCGCTGTCTACCTCGACGGTGTTTAAATAGCCCCGGAAGGGTGCTTCCGCAAATGAATCCACGCCGAGCAAGCGCATGGGCTGGTCATCGAATTCGACCGCCCGCACGTATTCCTCGACGACCGGCGCGCTCCGCCGAATGCCCAGTTCGACGCGCACCTGTTCATATAGCGTCGAGGGCAGGCCGCCCGGCCCGCCGACGACTTGATGTGTCGCACTGCCGGAAACACTCTGTGCGCTGAGGCTAAACGCCCGCTGTGCGGAGCCGTTCGCCACGTCGATGGCGACCATCATCGCCACCCCCAGCGCCACGCCGATCACAAATAAGGCGCTCTGCATGAAGCGCCGGTTGATATGCCGTACTGCCAATCTGAAGATCACGGGAGCAACATTGTCCTTACGATAAATCACAAGTTTGCATATCTTACCAGCAATGCTCACAAACTGGCTTGACCCCGCATGAGGGGATGATAAATGTCCCTACGTGCGACGCAGTCGCGAAGCGGGATCGTGGGCGGCGGCTCTACAATTGACCGTTGGATGAATAATTTTACGACACAAATTTTCCTCACCCCTACTCGCTGCGCTCGTTCGGAAGGGGTGAGAGCATCAAAAACTTGGATCGATTCAAACTCCATTTAGGCTCGAGCACATTGTAATTGCCCAGGCGTAAAATAGATGAGATTTGAGGGGTGAATTGAATCTACGTTTGATTCTATGATAGAATTAACTGAATCGTGATTTAATTAAAATACAAGAATTCAGTTAGAGGATAACTCATGGTTGAAGCAACCAAAACCAACGTCCATCAGCGCACTAACACCCTGAAAGATCATCAACTCGACGGGTTTGACTTCTACAAACTCGATGAGCGTCTGACGGACAAGCAGCGCGAGACCCGCGACCGCGTGCGCGAGTACGTCAACAATATGGTGCTGCCCAACATCAACGAATATTGGGACAAAGCCGAATTCCCCTGGGAGATCGCCAGAGGGCTGCTGGATGTCGGCATCATGGGTGGGCCGATCTTCGAGCACGGCGGTGCTGGCCTCGATTTCGTCGAGATGGGACTATCAATGTATGAATTGGCGAAAGGCGACGGCTCCATCACGACCTTCTACGGCGTGCATTCTGGCCTGGCTGCCGGGTCGATTGCCATGCTCGGCAACGAAGAACAAAAAGCCCGTTGGCTGCCGGATATGATGCAGATGAAGAAGATCGGCGCGTTCGGTTTGACCGAGCCGGAGCGTGGGTCTAATGCCGTCGATGTGCAGACGATTGCCAGCAAAGACGGCGATGGTTACATCCTGAACGGCGCGAAACGCTGGATTGGTAACGCCAGCATCGCCGATGTGTTGATTATCTGGGCGCGTGACAAAGACGGCACGTTCGGCGGTTACGTCATCGAAGACCCCAACAACACCGAAGGTGTGGTCATCAAAGACCTGCCCGGCAAGATTGGCAAGCGTGCCGTACTTAACGCTGACATCACGCTGGAAAATGTGCGCGTTCCGGCGGCGAACCGGCTGGAACACTGCAACTCCTTCCGTGATACGGCGAATGTGCTCGGCCTGGGGCGCTATGCCGTGGCCTGGGAAGCGGCAGGCATCGCGGCGGGTGCGTTTGAACACGCGCTGGAATACGCCACCGACCGCGAGCAGTTCGGCAAACCCATCGGCGGCTTCCAACTGGTGCAGCAAAAGCTGGTCGAGATGGCGACCGAAGTCACATTGATGCAAATGCTGTGCTTCCAACTGTCGGAATTGATGACGCAGGGCAAGGTCAACGAGGGCATCGTCAGCATGGCGAAGTACAACAATGCCCGCAAGGCGCGTTATGTCACACAGCTCGCCCGTGAAACCCTGGGCGGCAACGGCATTTTGATCGAGAATCACATCGCCCGCCTGATGATGGACGCCGAAGTCGTCTACACCTACGAGGGCACCAACGAGATCAACATGCTGCTCGTCGGTCGTAAGCTGACCGGGCTTAACGCCATCGTCTCATAAACAACGCCGTAAACACGGAATCGAAAAACGCCGATCTAACGATGATCGGCGTTTTTTGTCCCGTGACTCTAAGAATGGCGTACCATCGCTATCAATTTAGGCTTTTGAACCCCACCCGGGCTGACCGCAGGTCAGCCGACCCTCCCTGTCTACGGGGAGGGTAACATGCCTGCTCATGCTTAGATGCTACTTTGTTCGTACATTTTGCGGCTTTGTAGGTGCAAGTCCCCCTTTCTCCGTCTACGGGGATAAGGGGGATTTAGGGGGATAGGGGTCAGAAGAGCTGCATATTGAAACACCATCGGCTTACTTGATACATATGACTCCGCTGAAAGAACTCAATATGACCCGAAAAAGGTGGGTCATAGAGGTTCAAAGTGGTGTGATACCGGGTCAAATTTTCGGCAAAATGACCTTTTTTCAGTAGAGTCTTCTATACTCCTTATTGTCTTTCAGAAACATAATTGAATGCATCGGCTGCATCCGAAAATGATGTTAACGAAGCACTTGTTAACACAGCGCATTCAGATGTTCAATGCTTCACGGTGGTCGCTTTAAGTTGGTGTTAACTAGAGCTTAACCGCGGCCGTCTTATCGGGTACCCATAGAGCTTTCATGAATCCCTAAATTGACTTTCGTGGTCGCCGGGGCTAATCTTTACTTATGAGTAGAAAAAATACTTGAGAGTAAAAGAGGTAGTGATGGAATCCAATCGTGAAATCGTGGCGCAGAACCTCGTCAAAAAATATGGCAAGGACTTTTACGCCGTCAATGACGTGTCTTTTAAAGTAGAGTCGGGGGAAATTTACGGCTTTCTCGGCCCGAACGGGGCGGGTAAGAGCACGGTCGTCAATATGCTGACCACGCTCGGTTTGCCTACATCGGGCAGCGCGTCGGTCGGCGGTTATGATGTCGGCTCCGAAGCGGAGCAAGTGCGGCGCTTGGTCGGTGTGGCCTTGCAGGAAATCGGCCTGGATGGGCTGATGAAATCCGAGGAACTGCTGCGAATCCAGGCGCAACTTTTCGGCATAAGCCGCAAACAAGCCAAACAGCGTGCTGAGGAACTGCTGGAACTTGTCGGCCTAAGTGAGTTCACCGATCGGCTGGTGAGCAAGTACAGTGGTGGGATGCGCCGCCGCCTCGATCTTGCGCTGGCGCTCGTCCACGAACCGGCGATTCTGTTCCTTGATGAACCGACTACCGGCCTCGACCCTGCCAGCCGCCGTGATGTCTGGGCGGAGATCCGCCGATTGAATGAAAACGACGGCATGACTATCTTCCTCACCACCCAATATTTAGAAGAAGCGGATAACCTCGCTGACCGTATCGCCATCATCGACCAGGGCGAGATCGTCGCGGAAGGCTCCCCGGTCGAGCTGAAGAATGACGTCGGTACGGAGTCGATCAACGTGGTTTTCGAGGACAAAGGCCTGGTCGAGAAGGCTCATGATCTGCTGGCGGGGATGGTTGACCGGGCACAAATTGACCGGAAAACGCTGCGGTTGTACCTCAAGGATGCCGCCAAATCGATCCCAGAAGTGGTCAATAAGTTGCAAGAGGCAGAGATCAACCCCACCGCGCTGACGCTCACCCAACCCACGCTCGATGATGTGTTCTTACAGGTCACCGGGCAGCGGTACGAGGCAGAAGGCGCGACCCAGGAAACCGAAACTGTAAGCGCAAGTTAAGCCCATTATCATAGGAGGTCGTTATGCTTTTCCCGAATGTCAGTGGTAAGAACTTGAACGGGCAGCAGTTTAACCTGCCCACAGATTTTGTCGGTCAGTACAACATCGTGCTCGTCGCCTTTGAGCAGAATGACCAGTACGATGTGGATACCTGGGTGCCTGCCGTGCGTGAACTGGTCGCCGAGTATCCGCAGGTCAGCTATTACGAACTGCCGGTTGCCGGAGAGACGAATATCGTTGGGCGCACAATGCTCGACTATTGGATGCGCACCGGCATCTCTGATCCCGTCGCACGGGCGGTGACCATCACGCTTTACATCCCGCGTGAGTCGTTCACGCAGGCGTTGAACTTAACGGACGCCAAACGCATTTACACCCTGCTGGTCGATGATAGCGGTCAGGTGCTCTGGCAGACGGAAGGCCGCTATACCGAGGCGAAGTTTCACGATCTCAAAACCCATCTTAATGTAATAAACGAAGGAACAAACACAATATGAGCATTGCAGCCCAACGACAGGACGACACACAAACTGCCGACCGCACCGGTAAGTCTTATAAGGGCCTGCCGTTCATCCAGCAGGTGACCATGATGACCTGGCGCAGCTTGCTTACAATGGCACGCACACCCTCGGTCGTGCTGCCGGCGTTATTCATCAGCGGCTTTTTTCTTTTTGTCTATGAGGCGACGTTAGGCGATGCGTCCAACAGCATCCCCGGCATCAGCAACGTGGATTACATCGCGTTCATTCTGCCGCTGTCGGTCATCAGTGCCTCGTTGAGCGGTGCCGGTACCGCCGGGCAAAATCTCGTGCGCGACATCGAAAGCGGTTACTTCGACAAGCTCATGCTCACGCCCATCAGTCGCGGCGCGTTGATCTTGAGTCAGATCCTCGGTGGTGCGGTGGTGCTGGCGTTACAAACTATCGTGATTATTGCGATTGGGTTACTGCTCGGCCTCGACCCGGCGACGGGCATCGGTGGGCTGGCGGCGACGTTGGGCTTTGCTATGCTGGTTGGCGTGGGGTTCGCCGGGTTTTCGGTCGGCGTGGCGTTGCAGAGCGGCAACGCTGGCGCGACCCAGAGCGCGGGCTTTCTGTTCTTCCCGCTGACCTTCCTCACCGCGACGTTCGTGCCGGTTGATCTGTTGGGCGGCTGGTTAAAGACCGTCGCGCAGGTCAACCCGATCACGTACATCCTTGAAGCCATGCGTGAGATCCTCATCACCGGCTGGGATGCACAGATCATCTTACAAGGCTTGCTGGCCTGCGCGGTTTTAGGCATCATCCCTTATCTGTTCGCCATGATTAGCCTACGCTCCCGCACTGCGCGTAAGTAACGCGGTCACACACGGTCTTCGCGGTGGGCGATGTAGGTGTTAAACGCGGTCTGGATGGTCATCTGTTGGTAGAGGCCATCGGCACCTTCATCGTCAAACGTGACCAGCACATCCGGGTCGTCCGGTGAAAAGAACGTGCGCCTGTTCGCCGCGATGACGCGCCGATCTTTGTTGGTACGTAGCAGCAGTTGGTTTCCCTCACGGACGAAGCGCACCGGATACCCATCGACAACATAACGCCCCATAGACTGCCGCAGCGCATCCCCGGCGACGACAAAAGGCCGGCGCTTTTCTACCGGCAAGCCAAGCAATTCACGCGCCACCGCCGCCGTGACACGCTCACTCTCGAAGCCACCCAGGTTAGAAAGCACCAGCACGCTCAAATCGTCGTCCGGGAAGATCGAGAGCTGGTTGTTAAAGCCCGGTGTCGTCCCGCTGTGGCAAAGCATCCGGTGCCCCCGATAAGACTTGACCGCGATGCCATAACCATAATGAAGTTCGGTACCGTCGTCGAGCGTGGCGGGTTGGGTCATCTGCACCCATGACTCCGCGCTGATTAGTGTGTTCCCGCGCAACGCTTGGAGCAAGCACAGCATATCGTCAATCGTAGAGCCGAGGCCGCCCCCCGCATACGAAATATCCGCGCTGAAGAACTTGGCGTGATGATAAGCCTCACCGCGCCAGACGTAACCACTGGCCCGGCGCGGGATCACCGGGCGATGGTGGAAGAAATACGAATCCGACATGCCCAGCGGTGCGAAGACCTGTGTTTGGACGAAATCGGCGTAATCCATCCCGGTGACCGCTTCGATCAACAAGCCGAGCAACACATACCCCGTATTCGAGTAGCGATAGGCCGTCCCCGGTTTGAAGGCGAACGGCTTCTGTGAGAAGTACGCCAGCAACGCCTGTGGGTTGAGGTCGTAGCGTTCAAAGATACTTTTGGCGGCGCGGTCGTTGCTGATGCCGCCGGTATGCGTGAGCAGATGATACGTGGTCAGGTGATGACCGCCGGTCGGGTAATCTGGTAGATACTGCGTGATCGGTGCGTGCAGGTCAAGCTCGCCGCGTTCGACCAGCAGCATGACCGCCAGCGCGGTGATCGGCTTGGTGATGGACGCCAACCGAAAGACCGTCTTTGTGGTAACCGGCGCTTGCCATTCGAGGTTAGCGTAACCGTGACCCCCGCCATAGATGACCTCATCACCGTGCAGCACACCAACCGCCGCACCGGGGCCGTCCGGCTCCAGCGCGGTTTGGAGGATTGCGTCAATTGCCATCGTTTAGAACGTCACCGGCAGCGAGGTCAGACCGCGCAAGATGTACGTCTTACGATACTCAAAGTCATCGGTGGCGAGCTGCATCTGCGGCATCCGACGGATAAGCGCGTCGATGGCGATCTGTGCTTCCAGACGAGCCAGCGGCGCACCCAGGCAGAAGTGAATGCCGTTGCCGAACGAGAGATGTTTATTGTTCTCGCGTGTGATGTCAAACTGGTCGGGGTTGTCGAAGCGGTCGGGGTCACGGTTGGCGGCGGCGAACATCACGGCGACCTGATGCCCGGTTTTGAATTTGTTGCCATCGACTTCGATGTCTTCCAGCACCCAGCGGCTGGTCATCTGCACCGGGGAGTCATAGCGCAGCATTTCCTCAATGGCGGATTTCATCAGTTCCGGGTGGTCTTTGAGTTTCTGATGCTGGTCAGCGTTTTGCAACAGCGCCTTCATGCCGTTGCCGATCAGGTTCACGGTCGTCTCGTGCCCGGCGATCAACAGCAGAATACACGTCGAGATCAACTCGTCTTCGGTGAGCCGGTCGCCCGCTTCCTCGGCCTGTATCAACGCGGAGAGCAGATCGTCCTGTGGGTCGGCCCGGCGCTTTTCGGTTAACGCACGGAAGTAGCGGTCAAACTCGACGGCAGCATCGGCGGCATCATCCCAGATGCGTGTCTCGCCGCCGGTCAGGTCAAGCGTGCCGGCGAGCGCGTTCGACCACTCACGAAAGGTATCGCGGTCTTCTAGCGGCACACCGAGCATCTCCGCGATGACCGTCACTGGCAGCGGCACGGCGAGGTCGTCCACGATGTCCATCTTGCCATGCCCCTGCACCGCGTCGAGCAAGTCCGTCGTGATCTGTTCGATGTGTTCGCGCAGCCGCTCGACCATGCGTGGTGTAAACGCCTTGTGGACGAGTCCACGTAAGCGGGTGTGGTCAGGCGGGTCACGGAAAAGCATCCAGCGGCGTTGGATGCGGTTGAGCGTGGCGTAGTTGTCAGGCTGGTCTTCGCTGGCCTGCCAGCCCATTTCTTCGAGTGTTTTCACCCGGAGGATCTCGTGCCCCAGGCGGTTATCACGCAGCAGATTGGTGCAGTCTTCGTAACGGGTGCAGAACCACATATTCCAGTCCGCCATATAAAAAATCGGCATCCCCTGGCGTAAAAATCCATAGTAAGGGTAGGGATTGGCGCGGAACTCTGGTGAAAGTGGGTCAAACCCTTTTAGCATATCCACAAACGCATGACTCCTACTTTAACAATTAAATCTATATTCGATTGTACCGGAAATGCAGGATTGTGAGCAAACACGAATCGACGGTGGGCAATCGGGGTATATTTCAGATTTTGGCACCTGACATAGCGCGTAACATTCAACGCCCGGCATATTTGAATGTCAGCGATGCACTATCCATAAATCCGGCGCTAGAGATTTTGGACGTACCGACCACCGCTTATACGAGCCAGGAACAACCTTTGCCAAAGTATTGACATCCACACGTCAATGGTACCCCGCTTGGCTTTTACCAGCTTTGTTGTAGAATCAAGTTAAGATCGGGATCACACGCGAGGAGAGGTTGCTTGGCTAGCAATTCGGAACTACAAAGGAAATTACGTGAGGGGATCGTGGCAGCACGACGAGGCGATCGGGCGACGGCACGGCGTCTACTGCTTGAAGTTACCGATCAAGACCCCAACAACAAACAGGCCTGGCTGTGGTTAGCGACCAGTGCCAACACATTAAGCGAACGCCGCACCTATCTACAGCGTGTGCTGGCAATCGACCCGGAAAACCGCACAGCACAACAAGCCCTCGCCCAACTCGACCGCACCCAGACCGAGACGACCACCACATCCTCTACCGGGATCAACCCGGCGATCTTCTTGATCGTCGCGCTGGTCGCGTTAGCGATTGTAGGCGCGTTAGTCGTCGGTTCTGGCATATTGACACCGGCAGAGGACGACGAGCCGACACCGACACCGACGGTCGTCGTGGTCGCCGCCACCCAAGGCCCGACCAGTACGCCCCTCCCGACCGCGACCTTTATCTTTAACCCGACCAGCCGGGCCCCAACACTGCCGCCGACCTTCACACCGACCTTCACACCGACCGCGACCGACCCACCGCTGCCTTCATCAACGCCGTTCTCGCTTTCTGAGATGGAACTGCTGCTGACGAGCCAGGAACTTGGCGAAGTCGAACCGATGTTATATCGCCTGGACGGAGACGGCAGCAACAGCACAACTATCGGGGCGGCCTTCCGTGACATCACCTACAGTCTCAGCGGCGAAAGCATCGCCTTCGTGCGCGATGTCACTTACGAGGATGACGGTGGCACCTTCCCCGAAGTGTTCGTGGCTCCGGCGGATAACCCGACCGACGCTACACAAGTCACCGAATTGCGCACGGACATCGTCGCCAGCCCTAGCTTTTCACCGGAAGGTGAAGAACTGGTTTTCGTGGCGAATCTCGACGGCAGTGAGGACATCTGGTACACGACCATCAATGGTGAAGGCACCCGTCGCCTCACCGAAAACACGGACATCATCGACCGTGACCCGGCATGGCGTCCGATCCCCGATAGCCGGGAAATCATCTTTGCCCGCAACAATGGCGGCGGCGGTGATACTGAGATCCACCGTATGGAAATCGCTGAACCCGGCACCGAACCGGAGTATCTGCAATTAACGGCGGCGTCCGGTGCCAGTTACGCCCCGGCGTGGTCACCATTAGGCGAGCAGTTCACGTTCATCAGCACCCGACGCAGCGATGCGGATGTTTTCATCAGTGAGGCCGACGGCGGCGGTACGGTTCTGCTCACCCAGGGCGACGACAGCGCAGAAGACCGCAACCCCTCTTTTACACCAGATGGCAACTTTGTGGTGTTTACCTCCAACCGCTTGGATGACCGCTTCCAGACCTACATCGTATCGACGGATGCCAGGGTTTTACAGCGCATCACGGAGAACGAACGCGAAGACATCACCGCCGTCTATCGCCCTGAACTTATCCTGCGCATTCGCCAACGCTGAGAGGAACTGTCTCATGGATTCGTCCTTCCATCAAGAAATGCTCAAGCAAGCCGTCGCCGCTGCCCGTGAAGGCGATTATGAAGCCTCCCGCGACCTGGTCGGTCAGGTGCTGGCGGAAGATGAGGAAAATATCCGTGCGTGGCTGTTGTTGGCGCGGCTCTCGGATAACATCAACGAAAAGCGGATGGCGCTCACCACCGTGCTTAACCTCGAACCCGACAACACCAAAGCACAAGAACTGCTCGATCGGCTCGACGCGAAGCTCGATAAACCCGAAGAAGATGAGTTTATCCCCGGCATCAGCCGCCGGAACTTACGTCTGGTCATCTTTTCACTGATCGGTGTGGTAGTATTGCTGCTCGGCCTTTTGCTCTTTATCAGCAATCAGCGCAGTGCGGAGGAAGAAAGCGAACAACGTGCGCTCAGCCAGCAGCAGAGTACCGCCGTCGCGCTGGCAGCCACGCAGACCAGTTACGTCACCCAGACACGAGCGGTCGTCGTTGCGACCACCGAGGCATGGCTGACAGAGATCACCGCTACCCATACGCTGACACCGACACCCACCATTACCAATACACCAACGGCGACCAGCACCCGTGCAACAGCCTTACCCCCGCCAGATGTCGCTGCCGGTGGGACGATCTACGGGTGGGGTCGTGAGGGGCTGACCGTGCGCGAAAACTTGCCGATCGTCGCCGTCGAGGTCGGCAGTGAGATCAACGATCCGATCTTCATCGGTGACGGCCTCGAATACGAAGGCATACAGGTTTCTGTCTCCGCTTCGGGTAACCAACTGCTCTACATCAGCGTCGATGGTTCCTCCCGGCAGATCAGGATGATCTCACCGGAAGGTGAACGGATCAGTCCACGTCTGGTTGAGGCGGTCAACAACAGCGGCCTGGCACTATCTGACCCCTGGATGCCGATTTTCCACCCGACGGACGACAGTCAATACGCTGTCGTCGGGGAAGACCCGCGTAACGGGACGTTGGAAGTCTATCTCATCACTGCCCCGGCAGGCGACCCCATCCCGGCAGGGGGGGCTGAAGCCACGCCCGACCCGAGCGCCCCCAGCGCACAGGCCCGCCGTCTGACTCGTGACGAAAATGCTGATTATACCTTCCCGGCGTTCTCCCCCGATGGGTCACAGATCGTCGCCGTGCGTGAGGACACCAGCGAGGATAACCCCGGCTTCGACCTGGTCGTCATCGACGTAGAAACCGGCACGCTGGCTCCGCTCACCACTGACCGAGATGCACTTATCGAAACACAACCGCGCTGGTCACCCAACGGGCAGGTGATCGCGTTTGCCGCGTTGACCGAAGGCGAACCGGAAACACAACATGACATTTACGTGCTCAGTGCGGATGGCTCCGGTAACCCAATTCGCGTTATCAGCGACCCCGCCGACGACATCTACCCGGTCTACAGCCCGGATGGACAGTCTATTGCGTTTGCCAGTGACCGCGGAATCGACTATAACATCTTCATCTACAACACCGGCACCCAGCAAGTCAGCGCGCAAGTCACCGACCGTGACAACGAAATCTACCCCGGCGATTGGATACCCTGATTATGCGTGTACTCATTATGTGTGATATGGAAGGCGTCAGCGGCATCGTGGTCTGGGATCAGGTCACGGGTGGTGCGCCGATGTACGAGGAAGGTCGTAAGCTCTACACCGAGGAGATCAACGCGGCGGTGCGCGGTGCGAAACGCGCCGGCGCTACCGAGATCGTGGTCGTGGACTGTCACGGTGCGGGCGGGGGTTGGAGCTTCAACTCGCTCATTCCCGAAGACCTCGACCCCGATTGTGAATGGGTCGCGCATCATCCCTGGTCACGTTACACCGAAATGCTGGAAAACGGCTGTGACGCCTGTCTGCTGGTCGGGATGCACGCCCGCAACAACACCGTCGATGGGGTGCTGTGTCATACGATTTCAACGGTCAAATGGCATAACCTGTGGTTCAACGATGATCTGGTCGGCGAGGTCGGTGTGAACGCGGCGCTGTGCGGGCACTACGATGTGCCGGTCGCGCTCGTCACCGGGGATGCAGCGGTCTGCCGCGAATCGACCGCACTGCTCGACGAGGGGCTGACGACGGTATGCGTAAAGACCGGCCTCACGCGCTACTCCGCCCGGCAGACTCCACCGGTACGCGCCCGGCAGATGATCGAGGTCGGCGCTTACGAAGCTCTGCAAAAGCTGGATTCCGTGCGACCGTACCAGCCGGAGACGCCGACGACCATTACCATCGAGGTAGACCGCGTCGAGAAAATGGCGGATTTCAAAGGCCGTGCCGGCGTCGAACTCGACATGGACGCACAGAGGGTCTACTCTCGTGCGGCAAATTGGATGCAAGCGTGGGATCAGATCTGGCATTGGTGAGGGGATAAACATGACCGACGAGAACACCACAGCACCGCCACCGATCACCGACCGACAGTATCAACTGCTCAGTGAGGAGATCAACCGGCTGCAAGCCCTCTATCTGGATGCACATAGCGGCATCCAGAATGTGTTTAACTTCTAACTGACATTTTTAACGGCGGTGGTCGGTGTGATCGTCTTCATCGTGGAAAACGATGGCGCGTTGAACAACGGTGTGTTGATCGTGCTGTTATTCTTTGCCACGTTGGTCGGCACGGTGTACCTGAGCGCCATTTCCGGGCGCTACGGGCACACGGCACGCTTCGCCCGTGCGCTGGATGCGCTGCGTCACCAACAGATGACCGCTGTCGAGGCCGTGCTGCCCGACCTGTACGGCACTTTCTACACAGCCGATCACGACGGCCCGGTGCCGCCGCAGGCCTGGTATTTGTGGCTGCTGCCCACCGGCACCTATCAGATGTTCATGGGGATGGTCAACGCCGGGGCGCTCACGGCGATCATTTTGCTGCTGGCGCGCGCGGGTAATGTCGGCGGCGGTGCGACCGCCTTCGCCATGTTGGTGACGTTCTTTCTCACATTGACGATCTGCAATGCGTACTCACGTTTGGTCATCCAGCGGTTTATCGGCTCGCTCGATGTGCGTGTGGATATGAGCGGCGTACTGGGTGGTTGGGCGGCGCGACAGTGAGTTAATCTCCGGCTTGCGGCATGGGCAGCGGCACACCGGTATGCTCACCGAACAGTGCCATCACACGCCGGGTATGTGCGCCCGGTTTGCCGTCACCAATGACCGTGTCATCGACCTGTACCACCGGCATCACCTGTTTGTTACTCGCACTGATGAAGACCTCATCGGCTTGATACAACACATCGAGCGTCAACGGGCGGATTTCCACCGGGTAAACCCCATCAACAAGATCGAGAACGACCTGCCGCGTGATCCCCGGCAGAATACCCGCATCTGGTGTGACCAGGGTGCCATCAAAGAACGCGAACAGGTTGGTCGTCGTACCTTCCAGCGCGTGAGACTCGTCATCGACGTAAATCGCCTCGACCGCGCCGACCTGCCGCGCCACCTTCAACGCCCGGATCGCCGGGATGTAATTCAAACTCTTGGCAAGCGGCAGATAGCGTGATTCACGCACGGTGATGATCTTCGCGCCGTCGGTGTAGTAATGCGCGGCGGGGGGGCTTGCCGGGGTGACCAGCACCGCGAGGCGCGGCTTTTCCTCCGGCGTGATGAAATCCAACGACTCACCGCCCGTGACCACGATCCGCACATTGCATTCGTCTAGCGTGTTCTTGGCGACCGTCTGCATAACAATGTCAATGACTTCCTGCTGCGTCCAGGGCATCGCCATGCCGAGTTCCTCCGCGGAGCGAAACAACCGGGCAATGTGCTGATCCAGATGGAATGGTTCGCCGTTATAAGTACGCATAAAGTCGAACACACCGTAACCGCGCAGCACGGCGAGGTCGGTTATGGGGATGGTCGCATTCTCTGAGTCGATAAATTGTCCGTCAACGTAGAAAATCATACGGTTGGTTCCTCATCTGATGTTACGTGGTGCGCCAAACGGTCATTTTAAGATACAACGCGGTCAGATGGAATCGGCATTGCGCACAAAATTCACCCTAACAGCTTATGCAATTCCGGCATGAACCGCTGCGCCGCCACCCCACGATGGCTGATCTTATTCTTCTCCGCTTTGGGGATTTGCGCAAATGTCCGGTCATACCCCTGGGGTACGAAGATCGGGTCGTAGCCGAAGCCGTGCCCGTCGTCGCGCTGCTCACGGATGATACGACCGGTGCAGCGTCCCCCGGCATAGATACACTCGTCCGTTTGCGGGTCTGCCAGCGCGATCACACAGGTAAAGAAGGCCCCGCGTGCGTTGTCCGGGGTGTCTTTTAACGCCGCCAGCAATTTCTGCCGCCGCCCGGCGTCGTCCAGGCCGGGGCCGCCGTAGCGTGCGGATTGCACCCCCGGCGCACCACCCAGCGCATCGACACACAGGCCGCTGTCATCGGCGAGGGCGTGCTTGCCGCTGGCCTTCGCGTATGCCCGTGCTTTGATTGCCGCGTTCTCATGAAAAGTGTCGCCCGTTTCCTCGACATCCAGCGTGCCCAGGCCAACATCATCTAAGGTGAGTAACGTCACCGGCAGACCGGCGAATAACGTCGCGTATTCACGGTGTTTGCCTTTGTTCGTGGTGGCAATGAGAATTTCCATAACGTCCCCCTGTCTCGTCGTGGCTCAAGGTTCCATCTTACCGTCTAGCCTTTATAATGGGAACCCAATCCACGCCAATCTAAAGAGGGTGCCGCATGACCAACCCCAGAGCCTTACTCGACCATTTCGAACTTCATCCCAAAAAAAGCCTCGGTCAAAACTTCCTGCATGACCCAAACACGCTGGAGAAAATCGTCAATACCGCTGAAATCATGCCGGATGATACCGTCATCGAGATCGGCACGGGGACGGGCACACTCACCAAACGACTGGCGGAAAAAGCCCGTAACGTCATCAGCATTGAGATTGACGAGAGCCTGCGCCCGGTCTTAGAGATCGAACTGGCGCAGCATAGCAATGTCGTGTTGATGTTCGAGGACTTCCTACAGGTGGATGTGTTGCAGTTGGTCGGCGCACGCGATTTTATCGTGGTCGCCAATATGCCCTACTACATCACCAGTAAAATCATCCGGCAATTGCTGGATCGCCACCGCCGCCCCAAGCGTCTGGTGCTGACCATGCAGTACGAAGTCGCCCAGCGCATCGTCGCGGAACCGGGCGATATGAGCCTGCTGGCGGTCAGTGTGCAGTTCTACGGCGAACCGGAGATCATCACCAAGCTGAATCCCGGTGTGTTCTGGCCTCGCCCGGACGTCGATAGCGCGGTGCTGCGTGTGGATCTGTACGACGATCCTATCGTCGATGTGCCGGATAGCGACCTGTTCTTTCAGGTGGTGAAGGCGGGCTTTAGCCAGAAGCGCAAGCAGTTGAAGAATTCGCTCGGCGGTGGCTTGGGCATCAAGTCGAAGATCGCCGGGGGCTTGCTCGAACAGGCCGGCATCGACGCGACACGCCGCGCCGAAACACTAACGATTGCGGAATGGGCCGCACTTGCGCGGGTCTACATGGCGATGCAACCTTCGACCTGATTTGGCGTATAATAAAATAACAGGTAGGCCACACAACAGCGTGGAAGCGGGTGTTGATAAGGCGGACAGCAAAAATACTGTCCTACACTACACACGCTCTATAATCCGCAAGGACGCCATTTTTAGCGTCCGCGTTCGACAAAATTGTCTGTCCACGCTATTCTGTGGTTCTACCGAATAACACGTTTAATCTTGAGATTACGGAACAACGATCGATGATCCGCTTTCAACCACGTAATACAATCTGGCTCGCCGCGATGTCCATCCTGATGGCGTTGGTATTGCTTTCCAGCAACATCGGCACAGAAATACAAGCATTTTTTATCGGCCTGTTTACGCTGGTCGTGTTGGCGACGTTTATCGACTTCAGCGCGCTTACCGCCAATACCAATATTATGGATGCACTCCAACAGGCTTCGCCCCTGAACCGTTCACGCATGAGTCCGGCAGCGCGTGAGGCCATCGCCCGTGCCAGTAGCCGCCCCGGTTATCTTGACCCGGATGTGCAGGTGGTTGATGTCGGTGTGATCGCCTCACAAAACGGCGCGGACGGCCTGACCATGCGCCGTACCCGCACCATCTCCAAAGACGACGACGGGATGCGTCCGTTCGTCACAATCAATGTGCCGCCGGAAGAAGCCGAGCGTCACAGCAACCTGCGCTTTGAGGTCATCGACCAGAACGGCGCGGAACAATACGTTAAAGAAATGCGCGTCTTTCTGCGCGATGGCGAGATGAATATCCTCGCAGATACTCACCTGCCACTCGCCGGGAACGACCACATCGCCGGTTTGGGTGATTGGGACTTGCGTGTCCACGTCGATGGGGTGCTGGTTGCCGTGCATAACTTCAACCTGACCGCCTCGGAAGACACCCGCGTGCGACGGCTGCGCGGTGAATACTACGTGACCAGTTCCGACGACCACGACGATGATGATGATGACGATGACGCACCGATGTCACTAGAAGACTTGCTTCGCAAACAGAACGGCAACGGTCGAGGCTAAACTATGTTTGAAGGACGCTCCACCAACGAAAAAATTGTCATGGGGTTGATCGGCATCGTGCTGTTTGCCGCGCTGGTCGAAAATGCTCCGGCACTGTTTGTGTTACTGGGCATTTTCGCGTTGATCTACTTCACGCGGGAAAATAAAGAAGAACAAATCAACGAACGACAGACCTCACGCTCACGCGAGATTGCCGAACGCCCGCGCCCGGTACGCCGCGAACGTCCCCGTGCTGCTGAGCAGATCCACCAACATGCGCTGCGGGCAGTGCGACGTGCTGGCCTCGACCCCGACAACGTGCAGGTACTCACTACCGACATCGGCCTCATCACGTTCAGCAGTGACGATGACCCGTCGATCTGCCGCAACCTCGACATCCCCGATAATGCTGACTACATCCAGCCGTTCATCGAAGTCCGAGTGCCCGTCACGGCCCGCGGACGGCTGAAATTTGAGATATTCGACGGCAACGGCGACCGCGTTTTCGTCCATGAGGACTTACACGACCTGCAACGGGGGCGCAATCTGATTAGCCCCTCCGGGCGAATGCCCATCCACGACGAAGCGAACGCGGTCGGCAACTGGGAACTGCGCGTCACCGCTGATGGCACCGTGCTTTCACGGCATGTCTTTAGCTGGACGAGCGTCGAAGGAAACGCCGACCCCTTCAACCGGCACATCGGCGAAGACGGCGAGATCAGCAACGAATTACGGGCGATCATGGTCGAAAGCCGACCAGGGAATATGTCGCTCGATGAACTCCTCGCCTATCAGGACGACGAGGATGCACAGCAGCAAGGGCGATAGGTTCCGGGCAAAAGGCTGCAACGGGCGTCAAATGTTGGTATGCTTGTGACTTTGATCCCAAGCAGTCGAAAGTTGCGTCATGCTCGACATCTTACGTCTGAATATCCTTTCCCCTATGGTGCTGAGCTTTGTGCTTGGCATCATCGCAGTGCGCGTCAAAAGTGATCTAAAAATCCCCGAACAAGTTTACAGCATCATTTCGATTTACCTGCTGTTTGCAATCGGCCTCAAAGGGGGCTTTGACCTGGCACGCTCCCCGCTCGCCAACTTCTGGGGCGCGGCGGCGGGCGCGATGTTACTCGGTGCGCTCATCCCGATCTGGTCGTTTTTCGTGCTGCGAAATTTTGTCAAACTCGCGGACGCCGTGTCAATCGGGTTGCACTTCGGCGCGGTCTCTGCGGTGACGTTGAGCGCATGTGTGACCTTTTTAAACGAAGTCGGTGAGGGCTTCGAGGGCTTCATGCCGACCATGTACGTCATCATGGAGATCCCAGCGGTGGCGGTCGGGTTAGTCATCGCCAGCCGCTTCCTCGGTGATACGAAACAGTCACTACCAACCGTGCTGAGTTCCGCGCTGACCGGCAAGAGCTTTCTGCTGCTGGGTGGTGGCGTTGTAATCGGCTTTATCTCCGGCGAAGAAGGCTATGAACAGGTCGCGCCGTTCTTCGTGGATTTGTTCGCCGGTTTCCTCACGTTATTTCTGCTGGAAATGGGCACACAGGTCGGCAGAAAGTTAGAGGAAGTGCTGAAGGTCGGGGTGCCGCTGCTGGTTTTCAGTCTGCTGATGCCGTTGCTACATGCCACACTCGGCGCGGCGATAGGCACATTAGCCGGGCTGTCCGTCGGCGGTACGATGATCCTTAGCACACTGGCGGCGAGCGCATCATACATCACCGCCCCGGCAGTGGTTGAAAGCAACATCCGAGAGGCGAACGTCAGCCTCGCCCTGACCGCCGCGCTGGTCATCACCTTCCCGTTCAACCTGACCTTCGGCTTGCCGATTTACTTTGAGCTGTCTCAATGGTTCGCGGGTATTTTGTGACGCCTCATGGATAAATGAAAACAAACCTGAATGATTTTGTGTTGCTTAAAAGTGAGTAAAATCATTTAAATCCGTTTTATTTTCTCCATCAGTCCGCGCCGGTTGGTTGCAACTCGCCGACCTGTTCGGACTCTTCACGTTCCATCAGTGTGTGGTTGGGCAGCAGCACCAGGCCGATCAACGCGACCAGAAAAAATGACCCGCTGAGGATGACGAACGTCGCCCGCAACCCCAACCAGACCGCGATCCCCGCGCCGATTAACGGGGCCAATGCACGCGCCCCGGCGACGACGGAGTTATCCAACCCGTAGACCGCGCCTTCTTCGCCCGGTTCGGTGTATTGCGCCAGCAACGCACTCGGCGCGGCGACGATGCCACCGATTGCCAGCCCTGCCAACGCCTGTAAGCCGATCAACTGCCAGGGATTGGTGACGAACGCCTGGGGTAGATAGATACCGATCAACGCCAGCGAACAACCGACCAGGATCGACCGGTGCCCGATGCGATCCCCCAGGCGACCGAGAAAGACCGCGCTGAAGGTCGAGGTCGCCGAAGCGATGCCGATGACGACCCCGGTGAACGTGCCCACGCGGGCGGCGGTCACCGTCAGGTCGGAAAAGCTCTCCGGCGGGGCGATGGTCAAGACATCTCCGGTCAGCAGCGCGACCACAAACAGCGGCATAATCGGAATAATCATCGAACGACTAAGACCCGACATAAACCGGATGATATACGTCTGCGGGACGCCCTTCATGCCGATGATGTGCCGCCACTCTGCGAAGAAGCCACGCCCACCGCTGGCCTCGGACGATTTCGGTCGAAAATCCTCTTTAACGAAGAAGTGAATCAACAACCCGGCGATGAACAACATCCCCGCCGTGATGACAAAGGGCATCCGGTAGCCGAAGGCATCCGCCAGCACACCGCCGATCAACGGGCCGAGCGCCACCCCCGACCATAACGCCACCTGCACGGTCGCCATTGCGAAGCCCATCCGGTGCCGGGGCGCGGAAGCGGCGACCAATGCGTTCGCCGCCGAGACCGTGCCCGTAATCAAACCCTGCACCGCCCGGATGAGCACCAGTTCTTCAGCAGAACGGACGAACGCCATTAAGAAGATGATGATCGTCCCGCCGAACATCGCCCGTTGTAACATCAACTTGCGCCCGTAGCGGTCGGCAAGCGCCCCCCAGATTGGTGAGGCGATCATCATGGTGATGGCCTGTGCGGAAAACACCGCCCCCGCCCAGAACTCGATGCTAATTTTGGTCTCGGTGCCCAGGTCTTTGACGTACAACGGCAAAAACGGAAAAATGATCGAGAAACCGATAGCGGTGCAGACTTGCGCGATAAAAACGACGATGAGGTTGCGCTGCCAGGGTTCAAGTGTGAGGTCATGCGCTCGTTGGCGTAAGCGCAGCAGCATGGGCGTTATCCTTATTCGGTACACTTGCAATTGATTCGCATGGTTCATGCTATCACAGCCAGGTAGCACCATTTGTTTGGCATCCGATGAATTGGTTTCATTGACGGGCCGCTCAACCTATCGCCAGCGCGGGGAAATTGCTAAGATACGCTTGTGACATTCCGAGTAGTAGGATAAAAAATGCGCTTATTTATCGCTTTCTTTCTGATTTTGTCTTTGATCGTCCCAGTGTTGGCTGCACAGGATGATAATGATACCGACCCGCTTTTAAGCCGCACCTGTACCGACGACGAGTACGACGCAATCATCGAGACCCTCACCCCGATGATGATTACTTATGACGGCCTGCTCGAAGCCGTCCCCGAAGGTGACCCGCAGAAAACGCAGCTCATCGCCGCTCACGAAGCCCTTGCCTATAATTACTGGACGCAAATCTTCCCTGAACTACCGGATTGTGCGGAGGCCTTCCGGCAAGGGACGTTGCTCGGCACTTTCTTTGACCGGCAGGTGGTGTTGAAGTCACTCGCGCAGATTGGCAGCTATCACAGTGACTTAGGCGATACCGACATCACCGAGGCATATTCTGATCTGCTGTTTCTGGAACGCGGCACGATCAACGACGCCGCGCCGGATTTGCTGGACGCCCTACGCGAGGAACGTCTGCTTGAGGCTGAACTGTCACTGCTGACCTGCACACAAAGCGAGACGATAACGGCTGAACTGCTGCTCGGTGAGGTGGTAACGGGATACATCGCATTAGGGGACAGCGTCGATGAAGGCTTCAATCAGGTGGATACATCAATTGCGTTGCTGGAAGATTACGCCGTGTTTGCGCAAGAATTTTATACCGAGGTCTACCCTGATCTACCGCAATGCGCCGAGGCGCGTGAACAGGGCGTGCAGGTCGGGCGCTTGATCGACTCGACTTACATCGTACTGGCACTGACGGAACTGGCGACCTTCGAGGTCACCTATAACATCCCGGTGACGGCGGAACTCATTATCGACGCGACACGTACACGCACAGCTACACTTGCAGAAGACCTCGTCCGCTACCTCGCGCCGATCACACGGGATGCCTCACCGTGACCTTGCTCCTCGCAAAGTGTCTGCGCGTCTGTGCGTCTGCCACATCACTCGCCTGGCTCAACGTGCATCGAGCAATACACAACCCTACGGTAGCAGAATGTCATCGACCATGGCGGCGAAACCCGCCGGGCCGACCGCCTGCATCCGGTAGATGCGTGGCACGTAAACCTGCTTGTGCAACCCGGCGGGGCGTTCGACCACATAAGCATGATCGACCGCCAGTAGCAGCGGGGTGTCGTTAGGGCTATCCCCGATGCCAACGGTCGTGATGTCGCTGTACTGCATCCGGTAGCTGTGAGCGACGAACTTCGCCGCCCGGCCTTTATCCGCCGCTGCCCCGGTAACAGTGACGTACTTGCCGCCATCATGCGCATTGAGGTCATGCGCCTCACACGCTCGCTGAAAACGTTCGCGGTCTTCCCGCGTAAACGGCGTCACCACCGTCTCGGAGTAATCTCGTTGGCGGGCCAGCGTCGCCGCGTCGAGGTCGAGGCCGGTCGATTCTGCAACTTCGGCGTCGGTCATGTCAGCGAAGCCGCGTAGCTCAAGACCCAATTCCCCGCTGATGGTCGCCAACCGCGCACGGATTTCGCCGCTGGGCAGCCCGAAGAGCACATAGCGGGTACCGTCTTCTGTCTCGCTGTCATAGTAAGGCGGGGTGACCGTCCCCGGCGGCACGACGACCGCGCTGCCGTTTTCCAGGATGTAAGGGCCGGTTACATTCAGTGCTTTGCGGATTGGCACTTGTTCCGCGTCGGTCTTCGACGAACAAAACACCACCGGGATCCCGGCGGATTGTAGGCGTTTTAACGCAGACTGAGACTGCGCATAGCTGTAGGTTTCGGCATCTAACAGGGTGCCATCGAGATCGGTAAAAACAATAATTTGTGGGGTTTTTTCGTTCGTCATCTTTAGGCTGTCCGTGTAATGAAGTCCTGTAAATTAAGTACTTGCGCTTCTTTGGCGATGGTTTGTTTAAACGCCTCTAGATCCATGCTTGCCAGGCGGGGATATTGCCGTAGTTGCACGGGTGGCGTTTTGTCTGTCTTGATCTTGCGCATCACCAATTCTTCCTCAATATCCTCTCGGAGCTTGGGTGTCGCCAGTGCCGAATGATAGATCACGCTCAGCGAAGATTCAATCATCTTCTCGACGTGTTCCTCGCCCTTATACTCATGCAGATGTGGGTTGCGTGACTCAATCTGGTAGACGTGAACGTGTTTGTTCATAATATCCGTGCTGACCGGGTTTTGCATCCCGCCAAATTGTTCCATCAGGTAGACCCACTGGTAAGGCTCAATCGAATAACCGGAAGAAAAGCCCAGGTTCATCGCCAGGTCAAGTGTCATGCTGTGCTCACCCGCGTTCCCGGTACGGATGGCTTCCGTCTCAAAGCCGGTGTAAGTGCTGGTTAACTGGTTGAGGAAGGCGTTAGTAATCACCGAGGAACGGCCCCACTTGGCAAAGTATAACTCCGACTCGACCACTTTAGGCTTGCTGCTCCACGAGATGCGCACCATCGAGTAAGGGCGCTTGCGCGACATCGCAATGCCGGAGGCATAGATGTGGCAATATTCCAGCACCGCGCCGGGGAAGTAGTTATCGGAGTCGATAAAGCCGATGGACTTCTTCCCGTTGAGCCAGGCCATCATCGTGCCGACGATCATACCTTCAGCCTTGCCCCGGCGGGCGAGGCCGTCATCACCGATGATGTCCGTGTAACCCGCCGCTTCAAACGCTTTCGCCAGCAGTGGGTCGCGCTGGTGTACACAGATAATCGGACGATTGTTGTAGGTGGAAATCGTCTCGATCATGTCCTTCTCAAGCTGGAAGCGATCTACCGGGTCACGTTCACTGCCGGAGACGAGGATCACCTGACAGGCGTTAGGCACCCCGGCAAGAACGCCTTCTAGCAAGCGCAGCTTTTCATCCCGCACAGGGATCACAATCGCCATATCGGTCATCGCCTCGTGGATGTCCTCGTAAGGCACCCGTTGGATAGCGGCATCACGGCAGGTCTTACGCTCATGATCGATCACGCCGGAATCCAGTTCGTAGACCGTCTGTAAGCCATAAATCAAAACAGCGCCGAAACGCTCTCTTAGTCTGGGTAAATCGAGACGCATCAGACAATTACCTCCGTCTATACAAATGCACTAGGTCAGGGTAACTACAAATGAACAGTTGTGGTGCAACTGATTAATTTTCGTTGAATTTTGCAGTGTAAATCTAATTTTTGGGAATTCTATCTATTACGTAAATGTACCACGAAAAAATGAGTGTGAGATAAACCACAGGTGCTGGCATTTTCATCTGATAATCACCCCTTAAATCCAATACGGTGTTAAGACCCGGAGAGTACAATCACCACCTACCGAAACGGTCGCGGCGGCGGTCGATGAATGAGGGCGCTGTCGAATCCTACTTTCCACCAAAACCGTTAGACAAATAACTTTAAGCTCGCGCTATGCTAATTTCCACACAACTTGCGTTATCATTTAGTAAGAAAGCTGTGATTTAATGTCATTACCCCTTCAAAGAGACGTAATAGGAGAAACACGCCTTATGGAACACACACACGAGAAACCGGGTCTTATCACCGGTGCAATTATTGGTGGCTTGCTCGCCGCCCCGCTGATCGCGCTGTCATATCTGGGTAACTTCGTCGCCGACCTACCCTCTATCGCCGACGATTTCTTCGCCTGGGTGCGCGACCTGCTGCCCGGTGATGTCATCACCGCCGGTATTGATGCGATGGTCGAGAGCTTGATGACCCTCGGAGTCGAAAACGTCGATACTGCCTCCAAGACCATCGAGCAGATTTTCGCCGGGCTGATGGTGTTCGGTGTGCTGGTGCTGTTTGGCGCATTGCTGTTCACGATCTTACGTGAGCAACAGCGCAGCGGTGTGGTGATCGCAGGGTCGGTCGCCGGGTTGCTGCTGGGCGCGGCGATGGTCTTTATCAGTGAGTCAAAGATGACCATCACTAATCTCATCGACCCGGAACAATACACGATCATCGACATGCTGTGGATCGGCGGATTGTTCACGATCTGGGGTTTGGCGTGCAGTTTCATCTATAACGACCTGACCGCCCTGCCCACCCCGCAAGAAAAACAGCAATCCGCAGCGGCGACCGGCGGCGCTACCGCACAGCAACTAGACCGTCGTCAGTTCATCGTGCGTGTCGGCGGTGCGGCGGCGACGTTGACCGTCATCGGCGCGGGGTTGAACCTGCTGGCGAACGGCGACGAGGAAACCAGCACACAGGTCACCTCGCTGAGTGATAACAACAATACATCACCGGTGGCAGAAGCGACCCCGGAAGCCACACCAAACGCGGAGGCAACCGCTGAACCAGCGCGTGCCACCGCCAGCCTAGAACCAGCACCCGGCACCCGCCTGGAGATCACCCCGCTGGATGAGCATTACCGGATTGACATCAGCACCCGTCCACCGGACATTAGCGCGGCAGAATGGGCGCTGCTGGTCAACGGGCTGGTCACCTCTGAGACGGTGATGACGCTCGATAACTTGCGCAATGACTATGAGCCGGTCGATCAATGGATCACGCTCTCGTGCATTTCCAATCGCCTGGGTGGTGATCTCATCAGCACCACACGTTGGACGGGGGTGCCGCTGCGCACACTGATCGAGGAATGGAACCCCGACCCAGAAGCCACCTATATGCGCATCACCTCAGCGGACGGATTCGACGAATACCTGGATATTTCCCTGGCGATGGAAGATGAGCGCGTGATGCTGTGTTACGCCTGGGACGGACAACCGTTGAAAGCCAAGCACGGTTTCCCGCTGCGCGTCTACATCCCGGAGCGTTACGGCATGAAGCAGCCCAAGTGGATCATCGGGATCGAGTTCGTATCGGAATGGGACGAGGGCTACTGGGTGCGCCGGGGCTGGTCTGAAGAAGCCATCGTGCGTACTGTTTCCGTTGTAGATACGGTCGCGGCAAATGATGTGTTCGACGAAGACGGGCAGATGTTCGTCCCGGTGGGCGGCATCGCCTACGCCAGTTCACGCGGCATCTCGAAGGTTGAAGTTTCCGTTGACGACGGTGAATGGGTCGAGGCGCAATTGCTTGAGCCGCTCTCCGAAAAGGCGTGGGTGCTGTGGCGCTATGACTGGCCTTTTGAAGCCGGGCGGCACGAGTTCCGCGTGCGAACCTACGACGGCAACGGGAACATGCAAACGCTGGATAACAATCCCGTGCGTCCTCACGGCGCGACCGGGATCCATTCGGAGACGGCGACAGTCTAAACCGAATCGGATGCAGCCGCACACGATTCAACGCAGCCGCCCGTCATTGATTTGATTGAAAACCGGGCGGCTATCGGTTTGATGGACAAACCAATTAGAATTGTCCGAATGTAGGGGCATGTCATTGTGCCTGCTCAGGGCGACCACGCCGGGTCGCTCCCACTTGATACCTCCCCCATAGCGTGCGACGCGGTCGCATAGCGGATTGGGGGAGGTGGCGCGACAACGTCGCGGCGGCGGGGGTTCTATTGGAAGCTAAAGCCCAGGTCGTCGATGCAGCTTGCATCCGGTTTGTTGGTGGGGTCGGCGACGAACTGCCCGAAGATCTCCGCACCGCAAGCCGTGAGCAGCGCCCCATGCCCACCCCCAGGGAAGGTGTAGACGAAGCTATTGCTCAACGTCTGCGCCACAATGTCGCCGTTCTCCGGCGGGGTGATCGGGTCAAATTCGCCGGAAAGCACCAGCGCCGGCACACTGCTCACGACCGGGTTATCGACCGAATCCGGCAGCGGCTCCACGTCCCAGGCCGCGCAATCGTCCTCAAGACTGCTGATGTCGAAAACGGCTTGCAGGGCCGGGTTAAGACCGCTTATATCGACCATATCCAGATTATCGAGTTCTTCCGCACATACCACCGACGAATACATACCATCGGCGATGCTAAAATCGAAGTAGATGAAGCTGCCAAGCAACCCAACTGTGATGAAGTTCCCCTCTTCCGCCTGCGTGATCATCGACGGTAGCAGACCGATGGTCTCCTCCGCATAAAGCATCTGGAATGTCATTTCGACCAGGGCATCACCGTTGAACGGCACCTCGAAGCGTTCGCTGGTGTTGAGGAAGTCCACCATGGTGACGATAGCGGGTTCGGCGTTGAGGTCATCGACCAGGGCATAGAAGCGGTCTTCCAGGTTGGGGTAGACGTCGCTGCATTCCGCATCGGCGGCGCAGCTTGCAAAAAGCAGATCAAACGACCGCTGCGCGTTCGCCGGTACCGTGGCGAGAAAGTCTACCGAGGTCGGCACGACCGCATCTAAAATAACGGATTCGAGCGTATCGCCGTAGTTTTCGATGTAATGCTGGGCCAGCAGTGTGCCATAAGACACACCATAAAAGACGATCTCATCATAGCCGAGCGCCTGCCGCGCTAAGTTCATATCGGCGGCGTTTTCGATGCTGTCATAAGCGGAAAGGTTGACGCCTGCTTCGGTCAAACGCTGGCGACAGGCATCACTGATCTCGGTCAGTATGTCAATTTCGTCTTCGGTTTCGAGGTCTTCGTCGATATTCTCGTAGATGAAGTCATTGACTTCGGTACAGCGCAAGAACGGCTCCGAATAGAGCGTGCCGCGCTGGTCGATAAAAACCAGATCACGCTCGGCGCGTAGGGTTTCGTACAGGTCGTTCAACGCGGGGAGTTGCACACCCTGACCGATGAACACATCAATGCTGGAGCCACCCGGCCCGCCCTGCGCAAAGAAGACCGGCGCACCGGGGACTTCCGAGGTCGAAGGCCAGATCGCCACACCCAGGCGAATCGTCGGGCCGTCGGGGTCGGTGTGCTGTTCTGGTACGGTCAGATACCCACATTCGATGTCTTCGGGCGGTGCGCCGCCGCCTAACATCTCGAAGAAGCATTCGGTCGGCTCGAAGGCGTCGGTCTGCGCTGTACTGGCAAACCCAACACTGAAGACCAACAACGACACCACAACAATCAAGTAAAACAGTTTCCGCATGGAACTCTCTCCTTTGAAATACGATATGACACACGACATATTCTGTTCACCACTGATACGCGGTGATGGTTCTCGAAGTTGCACACTTTAATCTTATTTGAAATGTGTGGGCAAACCATGAAGAACTTTTGCAAATTCCCCTACAAATATCCATGTGAGCGGTACCACTGGTAGGTCTCATCGAGGCTGCGGCGCATGTCGATCTGCGGAGGACTGAACACCGCCCACGCCTTGCTCGCGTCAAAGTAAACCTTACGGATGCCCATACGAGTCTGGGTGGCGTCTACCGGTGTGGGCAGACCCAACCGCCGCGCCAGTTCGATCAACCGTGCGGTCAGCGGCGCGACGAAATCCGGCACGGTGAGCGTGGGAGCTTCTACGCCGACCACATCGGCGATCATGCCATACCACGCCTGATAGCTATAATTCGCCGCGCTGAGGATGTAACGCTCGCCGGTCGTCCCCTTCTGCGCCGCTTCGACGTGCCAGCGAGCCACGTCACGCACATCGACCACCGCTATCCCGCCGGAGGTCACCGGCACCCAACGCCCTAACCGCTTGATCTGCTTGATGAACGAGCCGGAGATCATGTTGAGGTCGCCCGGCCCCATGATGACCGTCGGATTGACGATGACCGCGTCCAGACCTTCCGCGACGAAATCACGCACGACCTCTTCCGCGAGGTACTTGCTATACCCATAGGGAAAAGCCTGCGGCGGCAGGTTGAAGGTCGCGTTTTCGTCGGCGGGGCGATCATCACGCAGACCGACCGCCGCCGCACTACTGGTGAACACCACCCGCTTGACCTCGGCGGCACGCGCAGCCCGGAGCATCTGCTGGGTGCCGCCCACGTTGACCTGATACAACCGGCGCTGCTCCGCCCGCCAATAATCCGCGACTGCCGCCACATGAAACACCCACTCCACGCCCTCACAGGCACGGCGCAGCGCGTCGAAATCGCCCAGTGTGCCGATGGTGGTTTCGTAGGCCAGCCCATGCAGCGCATCGAGTTTGGAGGTTTGCCGGTGCAACACACGGACGTCGTGCCCGGCGGCGTTCAGTTGGCGGACGATGTGTGACCCGACGAAGCCCGTGCCGCCGATGACCAATGCTTTGACCATACGTTGCCTCAATAGTTGGTGTTTGGCTGCGATTGTACCAGACTTGCACATTGTCGCTAGCTGAATAATAGATGTGTAGCCGATGTGCTAGTGTTAACATCCTATTTGATTGGGAGAAACATGCCCTTGATGCTTTGCCGGGGCGCATGATAAGATTGTATTGTATCGTAAGTTTCTGTCCGACAAATCAAAATCTTTGCTCGTTGTGTGCCAGTCGGCGCAAAATTTCATCTGTCCGTGTAGCCTTTGAAGCCTCTATCTTCACTAGCCCCCCGATAGATATAGAAATCAGTGCTCGATGTACCGCTCGCAAACGATGTGATCGGATTTTTGAGGTTGTCCTGACAGATTGAGTTTTCTATCTATAGGAGTACGAGTGATAAATAGCAATCCTACAACCGATCTTGATGAATCTAATGAAACCGCCTTCACCGAGGAAATGAGCTTCGAGGATATGATCGACGCTTATAACTACGATGAACCTTATCGTGGTCAGATCCTCGAAGGGGTCGTCCTGGAATCGTCCGAAGACGAGGTGCTGATTGACGTCGGCCTGAAGCGCGACGCCATCGTCACCCGTAAAGACCTGGGCTTTCTGGATGACAAGCTGAAGGATCGTATCGTCCCCGGTGCAGAACTGATGACCTACGTCCTCCAGCCGCGCAACTCCGAAGGCGATTTGATCGTCTCCATCAACAAGGCGCTGGAACTGGAAGACTGGGAAAATGCGCGTAAAGCGTTTGACCAGGATCAGGTTGTCGAGGCCGAAGTGGTAGATACCAATCGTGGTGGTCTGCTGGTTCGTTATGGGCGTCTGAACGGGTTCATCCCGCAGTCGCACATCGTCAGCCTGCCGCGCTTCGCCTCTCAGGAAGAATTACACGACGCCAAGCGCCGGATGGTCGGCAAGATTTTGCCGCTCAAGTTTATTGAGATCGACCGCCGCCGCAACCGTCTGATTATGTCTGAGCGAGCCGCCCGCAGCCAGGCCGAGCAGACACGCCTCTCCGAACTGAAGGAAGGTATGACCGTGAAGGGTCGCGTGGTAAGCATCGTTGATTTCGGTGCCTTCGTTGACCTGGGCGGTGTTGACGGCCTGATCCATATCTCCAAGCTGGCACACAGCCATGTGAACCACCCCGGCGAAGTCGTCGCGGTGGGGGATGAGGTCGAAGTCCTCATTGATAGCATCGACGAAGACAAGAGCCGCATCAGCCTGGATCGTACCGCGTTGCTCCCCGACCCGTGGGACACCGTCACCGATGAATACAACGTCGGCGACCTGGTCAGCGGTGTGGTCACCAATGTGGTCGATTTCGGTGTGTTCGTCCAGCTCCCCAACGGCCTGCAAGGTCTGGTTCACGTCAGCCGCATGACCATGTTCGGCAGCAGCAACCCGCACGACCTGCTGCGTGAAGGCGACGCATTGTTAGTGCGTATCGTCAGCATCGAACCGGATCGCCAGCGCATCGGCCTGAGCGTGGACGACGTGACCGTCCGTGAGCAGGAAGCGTGGATGCACGCCCGCAACAACGACGGCATGGACGACGAAGACGCAGTCAAGGCCGCCATCGAAGCAGAACTCGCCGCGACACCGGAAGTCACCACGATGGACGACATCGTCGGTGCGACGGAAGAAGGCGACGAAGCTGAAGCAGTCGCAGATGACGAAGACATCGTCCCCGCCACCGCCGAGGATACGGTCGAAGAAGTGCCGGAGGAAATCGACGAGGTCAAAGAAACACCCGTCGAGTAAGTACCCGCATAAAACAAGTATCAACGAGGCGATCTGGCGACAGGTCGTCTTTTTGATTCTCTATTTCTGTTTGGTTATAGTTTTTAAACAAAAGTTAGAATTACGTTGCGAAATTAATCAAAAAAACAGAAGTATTGACACTTTGTTATGCTTTGTTATGAATATTGTGACCTTTGGGCCATTATAGAATTAAGAAATATCCCGGTTGACGCACTTATTTCGTGGTAGAATGAGATAAATATGAAAGTTGTAAAATAAAAATAAATATATTGAGCGTTCTTTACTAAATCACAATACTTAATTTATAATCGAACAACCAAAGCAAATCACATTTATTTAAACTCGGAGAGAACAAATAAGATGACTACGGTAAAAGTCGGGTTGATAAACAAAAATACCATCGAACTGACGCCCACGCGCGAGCCGACCACTTCTGATGTGTTCGCCGCCTTCCAACAAGTGAAGATGGTCATCAATCAGGCACGGTACCCTACATATGTGATCGTTGATCTCCGCCAGAATCCTGATCTACCGATGGCCCTCACGGTTCGTATGATTCATCAGGTCAACCAGAACCCGATGATGGCAGGCTGGTTGCTGGTGGGTGCGGCACTTGAACATCAAATGCAGGGCACAAAAGTCTCAACGTATGGTCGCCCGCCGCTGTACTGGTTTCGCACTTATGAGGGCGCGTTGGGGTATCTGGAAGAACTCACCGATGCTGTAATCTAGCCATCGCACACACAGGAGAGAAAAGAAGCGGCTCATCACCGCTTCTTTTTTGTTGCCTACTCCCCGCCGAACAACACACTCAAGGTTGGGTCAACCGCCTTCGGTCACTGTATCGAGGGGTGGCAGGCAGTCAGTGTAGGTGTCGATGAGGCTTTGCGCCTGTGTGAGTTCGGCCTCTAGCGGTTGGCCTTCCAGAATCGCACGATCCAACGCCCGACCGAGCCACAACTCGATGAAGAACGTCAAGTCGTCGGCGAATTGCGGAATGTTGACCACCCGCCCGGCATCCAATTTTGCGGCGAACGAGCGGGATCATAGATCACCTGCGGGGTGCGGTCATCGTAGGGTAGCGCCCATTGACCGCCATCCCATCCCCATGCCGAGCGTGTAGGCGCAGCGCCGACGGCGGTCAGTGGTGCGAAGTCGAGGTAAATCCCGGCGCGGGTTGCCTCGACTGAGAGGTTAAAGTCACTGACGTAAAGCACATCGGCTCCGCTGGCATAGGTCGCCACATCTTCAAGGTGCTGGTCAAGATCTAGGGCCGGCGGGGTATAGAACGTCTGCCCCTGTTTGGAGACGACCGTCACTGTGACGCCGTTGTCGGCCTCAAAATCAGCGAAGGCGTCTTCCGGCAGGGAGCCGCGCACGAAATCCGGCAGGTTGACCGTGAGGGTGGCTTGCGCTTCTATAACAGAAGAGAGCGTGAGCGTGAATAGGAGAACAAAGAAGGGGATAATCAATTTGCGCATGGGTTACTTCCATCATCTGTAACGTGTGATTGGTTTCAAGACTTGTTCACATACATATGGCTGAATGAAAATAGACGATCTATTTTTGCATCCTCACCTCTACTCGCCGCGCTCGTTTTCCCCTCTCCAACACTTTGGAGATTGGAGAGGAGAGGGAGAACGCCGACCGTAAGTCGGATCGTTCGGAAGGGGTGAGGATAAATTTTTGAATGCACGGAGCCATAACTGTGAACTGCGTAACGTTTCTAATGAGTGCGCTTCACAGCGAAAAAGTTGCATATCGCCGGTACCAACGTCTACAATGCAACTAGCAGCCATCCTCATTCAAACAACCAAGACTGCGAATTTTTGTAAGGTCAACCAGAAGGAATAGATTTATGTCTTCATTTTTCCAGCGTGCGCTTCAGGCTCAGCAGGAAATGGAAGTGGAATTGCTCAGCAAGCAAAATGTGGTCGGGGTGGCCATCGGCTATCGTGAAGCCGATGGTGAAGTGACCGGCACCCCCGCCGTCGTCGTATTGGTGGAGCGCAAAATGCCACCGGCGGCGCTCTCCGCACGGGATATGGTGCCGAAGGAAATCGAAGGGGTGCGCACCGATGTTTACGAAGTCGGTTACCTGCAAGCACAACAGGCCCCGACCGAACGCTTCCGCCCGGTGGTGCCATCCGGGGTGAGCATGGGGCATTACAAAGTCACCGCCGGGACGTTCGGCGCGGTCGTCAAAGATCGCACCACCGGGGAAAAATTGCTTCTTTCCAACAATCATGTGTTTGCCGAGAGCAACAACGCCGCCGAAGGTGATGACATCCTGCAACCTGCACCGACCGATGGCGGCAAAATCCCCGGTGATGTGGTCGCCAAGCTGGGCCGCTTCATCCCGTTGAATTATCTCGAAGGGCCGATCACCACACCGCCGCCGGATGACGACCCGGAACCGCCGCCGCCATCACCGCCCGGCGATGGCGGCACTTCCGGCGGCTGCGATGTGGTCGAGGTATTGGTAAGCCTATCGAATTTGCTGGCGGGGTTGAGCGGTTCGGAAAAGCGCGTCACGGCGACCTCGGCGCAGTCACTCGAAGCACAGACAACGCCTGTCCCCGGCCCCAAGCCAGATTTCAGCCCCAGTGCGCAGACCACCAGAGCGCAAGCCAACACAAACAACGTGGTCGATGCCGCGTTAGCGCGTCCGTTGGACGCGGATATGTTTAGTGGGGAGATGCTCAACATAGGCATGATCGAGGGGACACGCCCGCCGGAACTGGGCATGAACATTCGTAAGATGGGGCGCACGACGGCGTTCACCACCGGGCAGATCACGCTGCTCAACGCGACCGTCACCGTCAACTACATAACCATCGTCGGGCCGCGCAGCGCCCGTTTTACCGGGCAGGTTATCTCCACGCCGATGAGTAAAGGCGGTGACTCCGGTTCGTTGATCGTACACGGCGAGTCCAATAACGCGGTCGGGTTGCTGTTCGCCGGTTCCGACCGGGCGACGATCTTTACCCCCATCAACACCGTGATGAGCGCGTTAAATATCGAGTTCTAGCGATCCGCCACACAGCGGAAACCAAGATCAGGTGCGGTCGTCCCCGGCGGGTAAGCCTGCCGGTTGACCGCCCGTGCGTAGAAGGCCGGGTCATCCCAGGAACCACCGCGTACCACTTTTTCGGTGCCATCTACCGGGCCGCGGCTGTTGTCAGCGGTCGCGCTGGAGGTGAGGTAATAGCCGGGGTCGAACCAGTCCGCCGTCCATTCGGCGACATTGCCGGCGAGGTCGCGGATACCGTCCCGGCTGGCGTATTCGCCGGTAATACCGATCGGCTCAGGTGCGGCGATGACCACACCGTCCGCGTTGCTGGATGAACCGCGCACGTTCGCCGCTGTGTAATCCCAGTTGTTGCCCCAGGGATAAAGTGTGCCATCGGTGCCGCGTGCGGCGTATTCCCATTCGCCCTCGCTGGGCAGACGGCGACCAATCGCTTCACAATAAGCCTGTGCGCCGTACCACGTCACATTGGTCACGGGATAGTCGTTGTAAGCGGGGTTGGTGGTCTTGTACTTGCCAGCATCCAGGATAAGGCTGCTGGTGGTGCTTTCCGCACGGGTGACCACGCACAGTTCCCCGGTGCAACCGTTGACATGCCCACCAGCACCCAGCGCATTTAAAAATGCGGCGTATTGGGCGTAGGTGACTTCGGTCGGTTCCATCCAGAAGGTGTCGATCAGCAGTCGATGGGCAGGGCTGGCGCTTTCCGCCAGGGGGACGTTACAGGTGGGGCAGTCGTCCAGGGCATTCTCGACCTCTTCCAGCGAGGTGCCGCGAAAATACACACCGCCTTCGACTTCGACCAACCCGGTCCGTTGCAGTTCCAGGATGCGCTGCTGTGGGCTGACGATGCGCGTTTCCGAAGGCGCAGCAGCCCCACCGGAAAACTGCCCGCTAATCATCGGTAGAATAAATGCGATGGCTAATATCATCAGTGCCATCATCCCGAAGACATATGAACTACTGTGCGGTCTTTCCATATAACCCATCCGTCCTTAAAAGTTACGCTTTAAACATTATACCTCATAGATGGCTAATCCTCATACCAGCGGAGCCAAATCGTCGTTTTCGCCGGCCTTCGACCCCCGAACGCGCTCATCACGCAGGTACAAGGCGCACATCTCACGGATGATGTTATAATGACGATCAGTGCCGTATCATGTTGGGAAGTGCTACCTGTGAAACATTGGATACTCTTGCTCGTCGTCTTGATGCTTGCCGCCGGATGTTCACCGGAAAACGAAGAAAGCCGGTTGATCGAACTGACTCCATTGCCCACTCGTCACCTGACGGCGACCCCGGAATATAACAACATCGAGGACGCCCAGCAAACCGCCGCCAATTTCCTCGACGCATGGCAGCGCGAAGACTACCCGGCGATGTATACCCTGCTTAGTGTAGAAAGTCAGCAAACTGTCCCGTTTGAGACGTTCAAAGCCAATTACGAAGCCGCACGCGATGAGATCCGCCTGACGGATTTCGATTATGCCATGCGTGCCGCCGCCCGTGAGGGCAATCGCATCATCACCTTCACCTATGACGCGACCTTCAACAGCCACATTGTCGGGACGTTCGATGACTCGGAGCGGTCGCTGCGGCTGGTCATCGACGATGTACTGCAAGCATGGCGGGTCGCGTGGACGCCGGCGAACATCTTCACGGAGATGGAAAACGGCGGTCGTCTGCGTATGGAGACGTTCCCGCCGCTACGGGCCGACATTTACGACCGCAACGGGCGCATCCTCGCGGATATGAACGGACGTGTTGCGCTGGTCAACATTATTAAGCGTGACATTCCCGACCTTGAGACGTGCCTGCAAACACTCGCCGCCGCTCTCGAAGAACCGTTGGAATCGGTGCGGGCGCGGGTGGCGAATTATCGCTTTGAGCAACTCGCAGAGGTCGGTAGCCTGGAACAAGCCGCTTACCAGACGTGGCAGCAACCGCTCGAAGGTGACTGTGCTGCCACCTTCGATAGCCAGCGTGTGCGCCGTTACATCAACGGTGAACTGACCGCGCACATCATCGGTTTTCTCGGTTATCCCGAAGAAAGCGAACTCGACACGGTCGAATGGGAGGGCTTCCGGCAGGACTCGATCATCGGGCGCAGCGGTGTGGAACGCTCATGGAACAGTACGCTCGCCGGGAAGCCGGGCGGGCGGCTGACCATCGTCTCACCCGGCGGGGAACAGCGGCGCTTGCTCGCCGAACAGGGCGCGTCACCGGGGGAGAAGGTCACCCTGACCATCGACGCCGAGTTACAACAATTTGTGCTGGATACGGTGCGGCGGCGTTACGCCTCCGGCTTTTACCCTGAATCCGAAGGGGCATCGGTGATCGTGATGAACGTCAACACCGGGGAGATTCTGGCGATGGTCAGCTACCCGACGTTCGACGCAAACGCCTTCAACCCCTACCCGGTAATGGGCACGCAGACCGCACAGGTCATCATCGAAGAAGTGACCACCGACGAGCGCCAGCCGCAACTCAACCGGCCGGCGCAGGGTGCTTACCCGACCGGCTCCGTGATGAAGGTGATGACCGCCATCGCCGCGCTTGACAGCGGCCTCTACACACAGGAAGAACGCTATACCTCCATCGGGGTGTGGAACCGCGACATCCCCCGCGTGGACTGGAACCGCAACGGGCACGGCAGCGTCAACTTGCAAGAGGCGCTGATGGTCAGTTGCAACAGTTGCTTCTATGAGGCCGGTTATCGGATGGATCAAGCAGACCCGTACATCCTACCGGAGTATGCCAACCAGCTCGGCCTGGGTGTGCCCACCGGGATGCAAGACATCGCCGAGAGCGTCGGTTTGATCGCCGGGCCGGATACCAAATCGCTGTATGCCTTCGAGGGCGAGCGTCCCTGGAACTTCAGTGACGCGGTCAACCTCGCCATCGGGCAGGGTTTCGTGGAAGTCACACCGCTGCAAATGCTGCGCCTGTATACCGCCGTCGCCAACGATGGCACGCTCTACCGGCCACAGTTGGTGCTGCAAACCGGGCTGGTCAACGATGTGACCTACGAACTCGAACCCGACCCGATGCAAGACATCGAGGTTGATCCCGCTACGCTGGCTTATATCCACGAGGGACTGTGCATGGTCACCACGCAGAACATCGGCACGGCGGAGTTCATCTTTCGCAACTCGCCGCTGCAATCGGTCGGCATCTGCGGCAAAACCGGCACCGCACAATCCCCCGGCAACGGACAATCTCATGCGTGGTTCGTCGGTTACGGCCCGCGTGAAGCGCCGGAGATCGCCGTGCTGGCCATGGTGGAAAATTCCGGCGAAGGTTCGGAAGTCGCCGCGCCAATTGTGTGCGAGGTGCTGGAATACTATTACTTCGGTCTGGAAGTCAACCCGGTATGCCCACGTTATTAAGCGAGAAACCACGATGACCCACAACATCCTTTACTTGCACGGGTTCGCGTCCTCGCCCGGTTCGACCAAAGCCGGGCTGCTGCGGACGTTCCTGCAAGACTACGCCGATGTGCATTACGCCGTCCCTGACCTGAACGCGCCGGATTTCGAGCATCTTACGCTGACCGCGCAGCTTGAACGCATCGCCGCGACCGTGCGCGACCTGCCCAAAGGCCCGGTGTATCTGGTCGGGTCGAGCTTTGGCGGGTTGGCGACGCTGCACTTTTTAGATCGCTACGACGAGGCCGCACGGGTGGAAAAGGCCGTGCTGCTGGCACCGGCGCTGCACTTCCTCCGACGTCAACGGGCGGCACACGGCGAAGCGGCCTTCGCCCAATGGCGGGAGGACGGCTACACGACGGCCTATCACTACGCGCACAACAAACAGATGCGCCTGCACTACGGGCTGGTCGAGGACGTCGCCCAATATGACGATGACGCGCTCGACGTGACGATTCCGCTGTTGATCTATCACGGCGAGCACGACGAAAGTGTTGACCCGCAGGCAAGCGTGCGCTTCGCTGCGGAGCGTGATAACGTCACGCTGCACATCCTTGATAGCGACCACGCCCTGACGGATAAGGTCGATGTGATCCACGCCGGGCTGGTGGATTTCTTCGGTTTGCATAAGGGCGCGTGATGGAGACGATCACGAACATCATTCTTCTGTCCGGGTTCGTCTGGATTGTCATTCACGAATTGGACGCCATTCGACAAGCTGAGTGGCGTTTCTTCTTCGGGT
>DAOTTX010000138.1:0-2161 GCA_034437515.1 Anaerolineae bacterium | reverse complement strand
GGAGCGCAAGGGGAACACCGTTCCCGCATCGGAAAGCTGGCTCAAGTCGGGCAAACGGTCATGTCAGGTGTGCCTCACCCCGCTGTGGCAGGAGGCACGGGATCGCGGTTCACGTCCGAAACCGGGACACAAGTACGCTCCGAAGAACCCCCGCTATCGCATTGATTCCTACATCAAACGCCACTACGCAGATCGGGTCTATTTGCTCATCTGGGACGAGGTTCATGAGGGTTCAAACGGCGCGACGGGAAATGGCGAGGCGTTTGGACGGTTGGCAGGTGTGGCGCAGAAAGTGCTAGGTCTGACGGGGACACCGTTCAATGGGCGGGCATCGTCGCTGTTCAATCTCGAATATCACCTCAATCCACGAGTACGCCAGCGGTATCCGTGGGGTGGTGCTGACCGTCTCAGCCGCAAAGAACGCGGATCATTCCGCTTTCAGACTGTCATCGAGGCAGCAGGCAAGCAGCGTGGACAGGCGGAATCACGTTGGGTCGAGGCGATGGGCGTGCGCGAGCGTGTCGTTGAGGAACGTCCGACCTACGACAGTCAAACGGGTGCCTATACAGGCACATCGACGTATGAGAAACCGTTTACCGAAGCGCCCGGAATCTCACCGCTGCTGGTCGCCGAGATGTTAGATCACACGATTTACTTCTCCCTGAAGGATCTCGGCAAATCCTTGCCACGCTATGAGGAGATTGCGCTTCCGGTTGAGATGGATACCGACACCTACGAGGAATATGACCGCACCCGCAGCCTGCTCAAGGACTACTTGATTGCGCGAAAGTGGGAAGGGGATACCTCGTTTCGCGGGTCGTATCTGCAGTGGGCGTTAGGCTGGCCGAGCGCCATGTACCGCCCAACAGAGGTGATCCACAACATCAAAAGTCCGATCACCGGTGAACGGCGTCCACATACCGTGACGAAGATTCCATCGTTCGGTGAGGATCGCATTTATGCTAAGGAGCAGGCGCTGATTGACCTGCTCACCGAAGAACTGGCGACGGGACGACCGTGTGTGGTCTATCTACGCCAGACCGGAACCCGTGACATTCAACCGCGTATCGAGAAGCTGATACGCGAACATGTACCGGGAGCAGTGCCGTATGTGCTGAAGAACACCGTCAGTGCCGAACGGCGCGAGAAGGTCGTTGAAGCAGAACGCACCCGTGGGATCAACGTGCTGATCACCAATCCTGAGCTAGTCAAAACTGGCATGGATTTGCTATTCACGCCGACCTTAATCTTCTACGAGGTGACCTTCAATCTAAGCACCATGATGCAAGCTTCTGCCAGGGCATACAGGCTCAATCAGACCCATGACCTGTGCAAAACTGTCTATATGTACTCGGAGGGCACAATGGAGCATACCGCCGTTCAACTCATGAGCCGCAAGCAGCGAGCGGCTAAGCTATTGAGCGGCGATATCGGTTTGACGGGACTTGACCAGTTGACCGAAGGCGAGGGGAGTTTCGAGTCGGCGCTGATGGATGCTATCGCCAAAGACGATACGCTAGTTGATCCATCGGCAATGTTCACATCTGAAGCGAGCAGCGACTACGATACCGAGGACGCCGCCTTCTGGAACGTCGAAACCGAGTCGGAATCCGCCGACGAAATGGAGCAGCCTGTTATCCGACTGCTGCCGCCAAAGCCCGATGTGCCAAAGACAACCCTCAACGAGCGCGTTGTCAAGCGGCTGAAGCGAGCCGGTCGGCTGGACGAGGCAAAACTGGCGACGGTCGCGGCACGGGTCACGGGCGCACTCGAACGCGGCGTGCCGCACCCATCCGACGGGACACTCATGTTATGTGAGGGTGTCCATCACCCGGATTTTGCGAAGTACCCGGTTCACGCCGAGCAGTTGACCGCATGGCTGACGAAGTGCCTGCGCTCCAAGAAAGCCGCCGATCCCGAATCGGTGGGCAGCTTAGCGGAGGCACTGGTACGGGTTGCGTCGAATCAAGCGGGAATCCACCCGCAGACCCCGAAGGCAGCAGCACCCAAGCGGACAAAGGCGAAACGCTGGAAGCCCGACCGCATGGCAGTTCCCGACGATGCGCCGCCGCCGACCACGCCCAAACCCAAACGTGGCAAGTCAAAGAGGAGCAGCACCACTGCCCCCACACAGCCGACGCTGTTCCCGCTGCCGTATGAC
>DAOTTX010000137.1:0-5369 GCA_034437515.1 Anaerolineae bacterium | reverse complement strand
TGTTAGGAACCACGCTTTCCTGACGTAATCCGCGCCAAGAATCAAAGATTATTTGGACTGCCTTGGAGTTCGCGGTCAACTTACCGTTGTCGATATTTGACAGCGGTTTTTTGACCACCAGATGAGAGAGGTGGAGGGGGAGCCCATGCTTTGGTGCCAGACTCCCCCTCCAACCCCATTATCCAGGTTTGTTACGTTACCAAGAGCGACGACGTTTGGGAAGGAGTCGCGGAGATCATTGCTGGTGGCGAGGGTATTTGGCTCGCCATCGGGCCTGTATGTCCAATCTGTGGTGGTCCTGCGAGGGAGTGTCTCAAGGAGATTACTGGGTACACGAGGTGGGCGGTGGACTTCTTCCCCCTTCGTATCGAGCAGGTGCTCATCGTGCGGCTTCGCTGCAAGAAAAGCATGAAGACGCTGTCGCTCCTGCCCCATCAGCTTGCACCATATCGACGCTACACGGTCAGGACCATGCTGTATCTCCTCGCATTGTCCCACGAGCTCGTCCAGGAGGATGGCGGCTCGCTGGGCAAGGTTGTCGCAGAACTCCCCGGCGACTGCAACGTCACGAGCTGGTTGCTCAGGGGATGGATCAAGCTCGCCCTCCATGGCTTCGCCAGTGCACATCACATCCTCGTCCAGGAGTACGACCTCGACGACGTCAAGACTGGCGAGGGGATGGCCGAAGAGCTGGCCTGTATCGAGACATACTGCCGCAAGGCTGCCGCCAGAGGGCCGCCAGGGATCCGTCGGCGGTTGGATGGGCTGGTGCGGTGGTATGCGAGCACCGTGTCGAGGCATCTGTTGGGTATCCCCTCCCAAGAGCGCCGGTGAGGTGCGCCCGGACAACGGGATCCTTGCTAGATGACCCTCTTCGGCACCCTCAAATGATACCTCGCCAAGAGCGGATTGTGCCATTTCGACCTCGCGATATACCCCCTCTCGTCATCACAGAGCGCTGACCGGTCGAGACTCAATATATAGAGTACTCTCTCAGCACCGAAATTGATCAGAGCCTTGCAATACGTAGGTTTCAAGCGGTGCTATGCCTGGTGGCAGGACAACGATATTCTGTCGGAGGACACTATGCACGATGACATCCGCGAGCAGGTCGCCCTTGCTCGGTTCAAGATCATTTAGTCCCTGTTGAAGCTTGCTTCTATAGGGACTTATTAGGCTCAGCCGTAAGCCCGGTCTTGGCCGAGCCCGCGAGGGCGCGCAACGAGTACTTCCGTGGACAGGCTTCACGCACCCACGATTAGTCCCCGTTGAAGACTTCTTCTACGGGGACTTATTAGCTTTCGTCATGCCCCACTATGGGCAGAGGCGGTACTCCATGTCGACCTTCAAGCTGTGGCTCAAGGCTTACAGGGAGCACGGCTTCGAGGGGCTCAAACCAAAACCACGGGAGGATCAGGGGCGACCCCGGCGTCTCGGCCCCGAGGAGCTGGACGCCATCCGGGCCAAGTGTAAGGCCTTCCCGCACTGGTCTGTCACCCATCTCCACAAAGTCCTCCTCGATGACAACCAGCTTGGGCACCCGCCGGTGACCTACCAGACCCTCCTCAGGTACATCAGGGTGGAGAAGCTCCTCGAGGACCCGGGGAGGACCGACGTCCGCAAGCGCTTCGAGATGCCTCAAGTAAACGAGCTGTGGGTGGGGGACTTCATGCACGGCCCCAGGGTCACGATCAACAAGCGGACGGTCAAGGCCATCCTCTGCGCCATCATCGACGACTACTCGCGGATGATCGTGGGATACCACTGGTATGGCAACGAGACCATCATGAGCCTTACCGAGGTCCTCAAGGAGGCCTTCCTCACCCACGGGCTCCCCAAGCGGCTGTATGTGGACAACGGCCCGGCCTTCAGCTCGGACCTCCTGGTCAAGGCGTGCGCGGCGGCAGCTGTCTCTCTCATCCACTCCAAGCCCTACGACTCGCCGTCCCGGGGCAAGATCGAGCGCTTCTTTCGGACCGTCCGGCAGCGCTTCTTGCCCAACCTCGAAGGGCCGCTGACCATCGGTGAACTCAACGAGGTCTTCGGCCTCTGGCTCAGGGAGGAGTACCACCACGATCATCACCGGGGGATCGACGGGCGTCCCATCGACCGGTACCAAACCTCGGTGGGCCTGGCCGATATCAGGCGGATGAGCCGCGCCGAGCTGGATAACCTCTTCCTCGTCCGCCAAGAGCGGACGGTCAACAACGACGCGACCATCAGCTTTAAGAATCGCATCTACGAAGTGCCCGCGGCCTACATCCGCCAGAAGGTCGAGCTCCGGCACCCCGTAGGCAACGACGAGGAGCTTTACCTCTACGACAACGGCGTGCGCGTGGCACGGATCACTCAGGTCGACGTCAAGCACAACGCTCGCACCTTCAAGCCCTCGCGGCCCGAGAGCGCCTTGTCTTTCTCTTGCGACGAGGTGCCGAGATGAAGGACATGCTCACCTGGTTTGGCCTGAAGCGCTATCCCTTCGACAAGGACATCGACACCAAGGACGCCTTCCCGAGCAGAGCCTTCAAGGAGTGCCTGGCCCGGCTCGAGTACATGAAGCGCCGGGGAGGCATGATGCTGATGATCGGTGACCCGGGAGTGGGCAAGACCATCGCCACGCGCCACTTCAGGAGCCTCCTCAACGAGTCTCTCTATCGCCCAATGTACACTCCTCTCACCACCCTCAAGCGGCTGGACCTCCTCCGTCACATCAACGACATGCTGGGACTGCCGAGGCGTCCCTCCAAGAGCGCGCTCTTTGCCCAGATACAGCAGGAGATCATCGAGACTCGCGAGCATCGTGGCCGGACGGTGGTGATTATAATCGATGAGGCGCAGCTCCTCCACCCGAGTCTCCTCCAGGAGCTCAGGCTCTTGACCAACTTCAAGATGGACTCGTACGACCCCTTCATCCTGATCCTCTCGGGGCAGACCGATTTCGAGCGAGTCATGGCCTTCTCCATCATGGAGCCATTTGCCCAGCGGCTCAATCTGCGGTACAAGATGCCCCCCCTCGGCAGGGACGAGATCGCCCCCTACATCGAGCACCACATGACCCTGGCAGGTGCCCACGAGCCCGTCTTCGGCAAGGACGCGGTCGAGGCTATCTACGAGATCACCGCCGGTCTCCCTCGGCGCGTCGGCAAGATCTGCGAGCTCGCGCTCGTCGCGGCAACGCTCGATGGCAAGAAGAGTGTGGACGCCGACACCATCATCAGCGTCAAGGCGGGGGGATGAGTCATGGAGATCACCGTCCACCTCCCCACGCAGCACGACCCTATCCGTTTTGTGCGACAGTCGGATGTCGCATATCATCTCCAAGAGCTCGAGGATTGGCTGTATGTCTTCGTGCAGCAGCTCCGCTGGGCGCGGCATGATCTGGACGAAGATGACGACGGTGCCGAAGAGGACCCGGATGCCACCTACCCGAGCCATGATTGGCTCCTGGCAATGAGGCTCTACAACTACCTCGAACACCTCATCTATCGTGCCTTGTGGTGCCACGGAGCCTTCCGCCACGAGCTGGGCTCCGACATCGTCGACCAGCTCGTGCTCCCCCTCTGATCCCAACCAATACTCCTCGCCGGCCTTGTGGGTAGTGTGGGCAACCGAACGGTTGTCCAAACCCCTGTGGTCAAGCTTTGCTTGTCCACAGGGGTGGCACTATCCACAAGGCAAGCCAACTGGTCAGCAGAGCGTGAGAATAAGGACCGCAAAACCACGATGTCGGTGATGTCGAACTGGTCGGATAGGGGCAGCTTGCCGGTCAGGATACTGATGAGAAATCAGCTCAGAAGAGTGTGGGATCTAACAGGCGTCTTCGTCGAGCATCAGCTTGCCATCTTTCACCACGACAATGGAATCGAGTCCCATGTCGATAGTGACCTCCAGCAGCTTCCCCTCCAAGGTGGCCTTGGAATTCTTCAGAATACTCTCGAGGTCCGTCCGCACCTTCACCATCTTATCTGCAACCTCAGCCGGCTTCATGACCTTCTCGAGATACAGCTCGAAAAGCTGCTTGGCGACCTCATCCTCCTCCTCGTCCCAAACGAAGTCCCAGATGTAGTTGCCGAGCATCTTGTTGCTCTCCCACCACCCACCGAGCTCGTCTCGGAAGCTCTCGAGCTTTTCCTCGCGGTTGACGAGCTCGAAAATGGCTTCTGCCAGCTCGACTTCGAGGAACATCCACTCTTTCTTCTCCATCTCGTCCAAGACAGCCTCGAGGGCAGGGTCGGGCATTACCACGGACTCACCAACCTCTTCCTGGCCCTTCTCGAAACTACCGTTGAGCATGGGGATCGCCGGCGTAAACTTCCCCTGCCAGCCCTTCGCCTCACGGGCAACGAACGAAACCAGAACGAAAAGAATCGTGGTCAGGGTGGCGGTCTTTGTGGTCATGATTCGTATCCTTTTTGTTTACGAAACCAACGGATGGAGCATGAGCTGTTCTTTCCGGAAGAAAATGACGCGGCGCCGGATATGCTCAACATGGAAGCGCGGGTTAGAGCCCCGACACATCATTAACTATACCTGCACGGCTACTATCCAGCTCACGAAGCCAATTCCACCTCTTATTCAAACCAATCCGGAAACTCCGAGCTACCTCCCATCCGATGAAAGCATGACAGGTAGCCCTTCTGGCTCCGCTCTTGGAATCACTTGGAACAAGGATGGACGATTATGAAGCATTTCCTCACCATCATCACCATCATGACTACTGTGGCCCTCGTTCCTCGTCCTGCCGATGCAGGGCTCTTCAAATCGGGAGCTAAGGCTCTCTTCAAGGGTGGCAAGAATCTCCTGGGCAAATCGCTCTTCAAGTACCCTAAAGCCATTAAGGGCGTAGCCAAGGGCCTCGGCAGCAAGTACGGCGACGATGCAGTCAAGGCTTTGTACGAGAAAGGTGGCTCGGGCGCGTTGAAGTTTGTCGAGAAGCATGGGGACGAGGGCTACAAGCTCATCAAGAGCAAGGGCGACGAAGTCCTCGATCTCATGAAGAAGTATGGCGAAGAGGCAGGAGAGGCGGCCATGAAGTATGGCGACGACGCCGTCGCTGCAATAGCTCGAAATGGGGACGAGGTGCTGTTTCTCTTCAAGCACCAAGGCGACGAGGTGGCTTCTTTTATCGCCAAGTACGGTGACGAGACGGGTGATGCCCTCGACTTGCTAGTCAAGCATCGCACCCACGCTGCCTCCTTCCTGGAGAAGTTCGGCAAGGAGAGCGCTTCGTGGGCCAAGAACCTCGACAGAAAGGCGCTCCTCGGCGCGATGAAGCTAGGCAAAGAGGCTCCCAAGGGAGCAAAGGGCAGCACCTTCAAGGGGATACTCGGCTTCATGACCAAGAAGACAGGGCCCAAGGTAATCAAGAG
>DAOTTX010000136.1:0-3230 GCA_034437515.1 Anaerolineae bacterium | reverse complement strand
GCGCGTATATTCGCGCCAGTGTGCTGCGTCGCCGACGTCAGCGCGTTGTACTGAGTTCCGCCTTGGGAGCCTTGATTGTAGTCGTGCTATCCACGATTTTCGGCATTCAGCGACGCGATCTCCAAATCAACGAACGGGCGCGAGCGACAGAACAAGCGGCGCTAAGTGCAGCGCAAGATTCGCTTGCGACAGCCACGGTGGCGTTAGGGGAAGCTAGAACTGCCCAATCAGCAACTGAACGTCAAGCCCGTATCAGACGAGCACAGGAGTTAGCTGCCTGGGCACAATCTGTCGATGACCCCACCGGTAGCCTTAACCTCATGCTGGCCCGTGAATCTGCTCTAACCACATGGTTGACGGATACCGAGGTTATTACCATGTCCTTCGTTACCAATGAGACGCTGAACACGCTCAACTCTGCGGTTTTCAACGCACAACAACTCCCTTGGCGTATGACTATCCCCTGGCGCACGCGCCATAACGGATCGGTCAGTGCGGTGGCCTATAGCCCGGACGGGACGCAGATCGTGAGCGGGAGTGACGACCAGACGGTGCGAATGTGGGATGCGGAGACTGGGAAGGAGTTGCAGCAGTTGATTGGTCATACTGGTGCTGTCAGGTCAGTGGCCTATAGCCCGGACGGAACACGGATCGTGAGTGGGAGTCACGACCAGACGGTGCGAATGTGGGATGCGGAGACTGGGAAGGAGTTGCAGCAGTTGATCGGTCATACTGGTGCTGTCAGGTCAGTGGCCTATAGTCCGGACGGAACACGGATCGTGAGTGGGAGTCACGACCAGACGGTGCGGGTGTGGGATGCGCAGACGGGCGTGGAGGTGCAGAGCCTGACCGGCCATACAGATTGGGTCAGGTCGGTGGCCTATAGCCCGGATGGGACGCAGATCGTGAGTGGGAGTCACGACCAGACGGTGCGGGTGTGGGATGTCCAGACGGGCGCGGAAGTGCTTGTCCTGACGGGTCACGCAAGGCCGGTCAATGCAGTGATGTATAGCCCGGATGGGACGCGGATCGTGAGCGGCAGTTCAGATGGAACGGTGCGGGTGTGGGATGCGCAGACGGGCGTGGAAGTGCTTGTCCTGACCGGCCATACTGGTGATGTCCTTTCGGTGGCGTATAGCCCGGATGGGACGCAGATTGCGAGCGGCAGTCGCGACCAGACGGTGCGGTTGTGGGATGCCCAGACCGGCGCGGAGGTGCTTGTCTTGACTGGTCACGCAGGGCCGGTCAATGCAGTGGCCTATAGCCCGGACGGGACGCGGATCGTAAGCGGCAGTGATGACCAGCTGTTGCGAGTGTGGAATACGCAAACAAGCGTGGAAGTGCTTATTTTAATTGGCCACACTGGGGCTGTCACTACAGTGGATTATAGTCCGGACGGGACGCGGATCGTCAGCGGGGGTGGGCATGATGACAAGACGGTGCGAGTGTGGAATGCCCAGACAGGTGTGGAGATGCAAACATTGACTGATCCTGTTGATTATGTCTCGGCGGTCGCTTACAGTCCCGACGGTACGCGGATTGCCATTGTCAGTATCGATGTCGGCGTGTGCGTATGGGATACTCAAACGGGCGCGGTGGAGTATTTGGACGTTTATCACTTTGCAAATCCGGCCTGGTCAGTGGCGTATAGCCCAGACGGGATGCGAATCGTCGTGAGCAGTTACGGCGGTAAGATGCGAGTGTGGAATGCGGAGACGGGCGTGGTGGTACGTACCTTGACTAGTAGCCATTCCCACGTCGGTGAGGTGGCATATAGCCCGGATGGGACACATATTGTGAGCGAGGTTTCGTTTGGAGCGGTGCAGGTGTGGGACTTGGAAGCGTCAGCGGCCGCGGTGATGGGGAATAAACTGCAAGGATATGTCGAGAGTTACGATGAAGTGGCGTATAGCCCAGACGGGACGCGGATCGTGAGCGCTGATAACAGCTCTACTCAACTTGATAACTTTGTACGGGTGTGGGATGCGCAGACAGGCAAGGAGGTGCTTAAGGCGATCGGTTTTACCTTTCCTATCTTTTCGGTGGCGTATAGCCCGGACGGGACGCGGATTGTGATCGTCAGTTCGGATATGCGGGTGTGGGATGCACAGACGGGCGCGGAAGTGCTTGTCCTGACCGGCCATACTGGTGATGCCCTTTCGGTGGCGTATAGCCTGGACGGAACACGGATCGTGAGCGGCAGTTCAGATGGGACGGTGCGGGTGTGGGATGCCCAGACGGGCGTGGAGGTGCAGAGCCTGACCGGCCATACAGATTGGGTCAGGTCGGTGGCCTATAGCCCGGATGGGACGCAGATCGTGAGCGGTAGTACCGACCAGACGGTACGGTTGTGGGATGCCCAGACCGGCGCAGAGACGCAGCAGTTGACCGGCCATACTGGTGCTGTCAGGTCGGTGGCCTATAGCCCGGATGGGATGCGGATCGTGAGCGGCAGTGATGATGGGACGGTGCGGTTGTGGGATGCCCAGACCGGCGCACAGGTGCTTGTCCTGACTGGCCATACCGGTCCTGTCTCGTCGGTGGCCTATAGCCCGGATGGGACGCAGATCGTGAGCGGCAGTACCGACCAGACGGTGCGGTTGTGGGATGCCCAGACCGGTGCAGAGGCGCAGCAGTTGACCGGCCATACTGGTGCTGTCAGGTCGGTGGCCTATAGCCCGGACGGGATGCGGATCGTGAGCGGCAGTGATGATGGGACGATAAGACAATGGTACGTGGACGTTGAATACTTGCTGAAGATAGCAGATTCTCTCATCCAGCGCGATCCCCCGATCTTCGTTGGTGCCGAACGTGTCCGCTTTGGCTTCGACGAGTGGCTGGCTGTGGAGCATTAGGCAGCGCAACACTAGCGCCGCACACCTTGCCACTGGCCTATCGCCGGCGGCTTTTTCCTGCCCCCGCACTCCTTCTGGCCCCCCTCGCTTCTCCCTTGTTGCTCCCTTGTTGCTCCCTTGTTGCAACGGTGTTGCTCAATTCATCCCTGGGCTGAAAACGGACGAAGATAGTCCCTTGCCGGGGATGACAACATCCGTTGTCTAACGTTCCTGGGCATCGCCCCGGAGATTAGAACTTTTGTTCTTGACATAATCCAAAAATGGTTGTATCATTGAGTGGAGCCGCTCCCTAGGTCTACAACCGTTGGGAGCGGCTTTTGTATGCCTGGGGAGTGGCGCCACTACTACGGAGGCAAAACACGGTGTACGAATACC
>DAOTTX010000135.1:0-6695 GCA_034437515.1 Anaerolineae bacterium | reverse complement strand
GTCATACGTGAGCGTGAGCGCGTGTATGACAGACTGAGATGGGTCGCCAGCTAAAACGCTGGCTCCTCATGCGCCGGAGGGGCTGGTACGCCACGCTCACGTGACGCACCGCTGACCATGCACCTACGTGCTGGTCAGCGTGTCGGCGTGGAACACCACGCCGACCGAACGCACCTACTGTGCGTTTAGCGGTATTGTGTGCAGCTTCTGGTCGTGCCATACATCAACACCAGGTTACTACCCTCATCGGCATCTTGAATGTCCTACATAGTAGGATGTATTGCAAAAACTAAAGGAACAACTGCGCTATATTCCACTATCATTGAAGCTATTAGCTGTCTTGCACAGTAAAATATAAAATTGTGATGAGCGTGCAAACTCCTGAAAAACATATCGAAATTGCATTGTTCTTCAACTCTTCTGATTTTCTGGTAAACGATTCTTTGACGAGACTGACTAGACTGAAAAGAAAAGGAGTATGTATGAACACAACTGAAATCTTGAACCGTCTAGATCAACTTACCAATTTCCTGATCGATGCACACCCCAATGGCGTGACGACACAAGAAATTGGCGACTATTTTAACGTCTCGCGTCAGACGGCCCTGAGCGACATCGAACGTCTTGAAGCATTGGGAGAACCCGTTTACCGACCGAGCACTCATACCTACGCAGTTGATCCACGTAGCCGAATCTCGCCGCTACCGCTCACACTCGCCCAGGCATGGATGCTGTATCTTCCCCTTCGACGAACGGTGCGCGCTCAGATGCAACGTTATCCATTGGTTCAAAGCCTGTTACAGCGACTCGCTGTTGTTCTCGCATCTGAGATCGGCGAAGCCTTAGTTCCTGAAGCCACTGACGAAACGATGTCTGACGACGTTCTCGTATCGCTGTTCGAGGCATGGCGTGATAGTCATCTGGTAGAGATCAGGTACCAGCCTCTCGGCAAGCCAGAGTCACGCCATGTGATCGCACCGCATTGGTTTGAACCTGCCGTGTGGTCGGATTCGGCCTACGTAATTGCAGGGATACAGTCGTACCGAGGTGAGTTTACTATCGCGACATTGAAGCTTGACCGTATCCTGACTGCGAGCATCCGGCCTCAACAGTTCGACCGCATAGAAGCAGCGGTGCTGTTACAAAGTTTGCAGGAGACCTGGGGTATCTGGTTGGGGGAAGAATCTGTGAAAGTAAAGCTACGCTTTCATAATCGTGTGAGACAACGCCTGCTGGAAACTCACTGGCACCCAACGGAACAAATTACCGATGAAGAAGATGGCAGTGTGACGTGGCAGGGGGCAATCGCTGAGCCACAGGAGATGCTGCCCTGGATACGCGGTTGGGGGGCTGATGTCGAAGTTTTGGAGCCGAAAAACATCCGCGATGCCATCGCCATCGACGCAGATCGCACAGCACGCCTCTATGGCCTGTGTGAGGATATGCGCGATGACTATTTCTAGCTCGAGAGAAGGAGCAATCGGACAATGACAACCCCAGAGCAATCCAGGAAGACAAATAGACCTTATAAGTTCCAGAACATGGTGTTCAATGCTTTTCTCGAAGGAGATGACATCTTACTTCAGGCACTGGCTGGAGCAGGCAAAACTCGTGCGGCAACTCGACCAGGATTGTGTGCTTTTGAAAGTGACTACCGCACGCATCCCCAAAAGATGATTTACATCGCGCCGATGCGGGTGCTGGTCAGTAGCCAGTTCAACGAGATCAAGCAGATTTCACAAACAAATTCGAAGTGGTTGAATAACGATTGGCGACCGAGCATCCAGACCGGAGAACACCCTGAAGACCCCAAATTTGAAGGGCGCTTGATCTTCGCGACGGTCGATCAAGTGCTGGCGAGTTTCTTGAACATTCCTTACGGTCTGCCCAGTCGTTTCGATAACCTGAACGCCGGTGCCTTTATCGGTAGTTACCTGATCTTCGATGAGTTCCATCTCTACCCATCGCAGCAAATGCTTCTCACCGTGTTGGCGATGCTTAAGATGCTCAAAGGCATCACGCGCTTTGCATTGATGACGGCAACCTTTTCACGCGCACTTCTGGATACGCTGGAACGAACACTGGAAGCTAGAGTCATTGCTGATGCGCCAGATACGCCGCTTAGTAAAGGCATCTTCAGCGATATTCTCAGGTTGCAAAATCAACACCGAACATGGCACGCACGAGAAGGCATCCTTCGTACTGAAGAAATCCAGTGTGCCCTGGGTTATGGCGACCGCGTGCTGGTCATCTGTAACACGGTTGATCGCGCTCAGACCGTCTATGCCGATCTCTCAGAAGCCGATTTACCCGGTGATGTCGAGATATGCCTGCTTCACTCACGCTTCTATCAGCAAGATCGCAGCCAGCATGAGAAAACCGTTCTTCGATGGCTGAGTGAAGAGCCAGAACTTGAGGGGCGCTATATCGTTGTCGCAACGCAGGTAGTCGAGGTCGGCCTGGACATCAGTGCTGATGTCCTGCTCACTGAATGCGCACCAGCCGCCAGTTTGATCCAGCGTGCGGGGCGGTGCGTACGTTGGGGCGGCGAAGGCGAGGTGTGGGTATATCAGCCACCTATCGATGCACGTTCGGGTGAAGTCAGCTATGCCCCTTATCACGCTGATGGACTGTTAGATGTCAGTCGCAAAACGTGGGACGCGCTTTGTTCATCGACGTTTGACGGACAAATCCTACATTATGACGGCGAGCGAAAGCTCATCGACCATACTCATACCGATCATGACCATGCCCGTTTGATTGATGGATTGGATCAGAGAATTGAACGACGCATTGACGAAATCACACAGTGTATGCGCGAACGGCACAATGGATTCCGGCATCAACTCATTCGAGAGAACAGCCAGGCATCGCTTTACATCATGCCGGACCCCAATCAAACATTGGATAAAAACCTGGGCGATTTCGAGGCGTTCAGCATCTCTCAAGGCCGTATTGCTCACGAGTTTGAGAAGATCCAATCCGGTGATGTCGACACCCCCTTCATCGTCGCCGGTGCTACGGAGAGCAACGAACAGATAAGTGAAGACGAGCGACAGGTAACGACTTATCATTGGCGACCATTGAAGGCGGCTGAGGAAGCGTATCAGTACTGGTCATTCACCGCACACCCGCAGGCCGCCCGGTACGATGCAGCATTAGGTCTGCGGTGGACGAATCCTGATGGCATGTTATCGCCAACCTCACCGCGCCATGACCAGCGCCGGAAACGATATGAAGGTTACAACGCAGACACCTACACTGAGCACGTCATCAGTTTGATGAATGCCTACAAAAAACCGGCGGCACAGCAGGGCTATCCGGTTCCGCTGCGTATGTCCTACGCCTATGCGCTGCACCGGGTATTAGACCGTTGCGGGATTGAGCACACGCAAGAAACCATTGACCAGATGATCCTGCTGATGCTCGCGTTGCATGACCTCGGGAAGTTGAACCAGCGCTGGCAGGATTGGGCGCAGACACGACAGGCCACGTTTGCGGCACACATACCCAACACTCGGCTGGGCAATGACGCTACGCTGCTCGCCCATACCGACACGCACTTCACATCAGATGAAGAAAAGACGCAGATCGAAGACGCCTTCCGCGCACAGCGAGCACCCACACGTGGGACGCACGCCGTCGAGGGTGCGTTGGCGAGCTATCACTTCCTGCATGACGCGACCCAGGACAATACGCACTGGTTCAATGCCATCACCGCCGCCATCTGCCAGCATCATACACCGGGTATTGAAGCCAGTCGTCCATTAGATTTTGACCTGCATCCGGATGCACATGAGGCGATAGCCATAACATTGAAGGCCGCCGGGTTTTCAGAACAACAGGTTTCTAACTGGGTCGAGAACGTGCCAGCACGCTTTAAGCGTGCGGCCCCACCACCCATCCGCCATGCTTTACGCATCACACAGATGACGACTCAGGATTACACCACGCCGTTGCTTTATTATCTGTTGGTTCGTATCTTGCGCCTTGCCGACCATCGCTCCAGCGACTACCTGACGATCTATCCTGTGGAGGAAGCTTGATATGCAATTGTATGTCGATAAAAATACCGATCTGATGCGCTCGACCTTCATCGCTGTCGGCCTGGCACATCTCCTGTACAAGATCCCATCCGCTGGCAGTGGCCAGCAGGTGACCATCCGTGATATGGGTAGTTGCTACGGCATCGAAAGTGACCTGTCATACGAGAGGCTGACCCAGCAGGTGTCAGATGCAGGTCGTCTGCCGGCGATCCTGCCAGCGATTTTCAAGCCGTTGACCAGCAAAGAGCAGAAGTTGCTCGAAGCAGGCACCCCGGCACAGGAACTTCGTTTGAAGTACGTGCCACGTGATTACGTTGATCCGATTGACTACGGCAAACAGCGTGCAGTCGCTCAGGCTGCCAGCAAGCGGAAGAAGAAAGATGATGTCCGTGCGGAAGAAGACGCGCAGGAAGCCCACCCTGACTATCCGGTATGGGCGCATCTATGCTCATATTTCGGCAAAGGATCCGCTATGCGTGTGGGCTATCCAACGCTCATTCACAACTGGCACGCGCATGAAGACCAGAATGCAGTCGGCTTATGGCAGCTCATTTGTGATTGCTACGAGAGCTTTCCTAACGCGACCAATGCAACGCGCGAGATCTGGCGAACGGAGTTTCTTTCGACCATTGACTATCAGGATTATGCGCTGGCGACAGACATCAGCGCTCTGGCAATTGTTTCACCTTCGACCAGTAAGGGCGTTTCAGCCGCAGCGGGATATAACACGCTAAGCGAAAGCACACCGGATGAATTCTGGTTGGAGATGTACTTCGCCTTCGCCGGGTACATGAAGATCGCACTGCCCTTCAACCTTGGCAGTGATGTCACCACCTACTACCCGGTGCCGTATGATATCGACCTGATCACGCTGGAAACGACCATCAGCCGCTATCGGAAATCAGTCAGCGGACGCAGCCTTTATCGCTTTTCCAACGCGATGCCCCGCGCTCGTCTGGATGCCCTGATGTCGATCACCTTTTATCAAGAGATGATCCAGCAACAGATCATGATTGCTGATAGTGATGATTGGCCGGAGTTCAGCGCAGAGGCAATTGGCGGCCTCGTCGGTTACTATTATAAGAACATCGCAACACAAATCCCATTCGATGAGACCACCTTTGGCTTACCCGCATGGCTGCCACACGATACCCGTGATACCGATGTCCTCCACGCGGCCCACGAAAATCTTGAGCAACACCGCAAGCTGATCGACTCACTGCGGGGACGACCACCCAAATATCAAATCACAGCCGATGAACTGACACTCATCAACCATTACCGGCGCTATCTGACGCATGGGCAGAGTTGGGATTGGATCTTGTTCGCAATTGCTCACGGACAGTACCGCTTCCGTGTGTTGCCTGATATACCCGGATTATCTGCTTTATCGACCACACTACTTAAGGAGAGTTTACCCATGAATGATCGTATTGATTTTCGCCCGGTGCTGGAAAACCCCGGCTTCCAGAACATCGCCGCTGCACTCAACCATTGCACCACCTATGCCCGCTATAAGAAAGACGTACAACGTGACAAGACCTTCGGTTTCAAAGTCCGGCATGGTGTCGGCGATGATCTGCTGCGTAACGCCCACGATCCGGCGCAGTTCATCGCTGACCTGGGCGCATTCGTCCATGATTACCAGCAGGAGAGCAGCAGTGTACAGGCGCGAACAAAACAAACACGCTCAGCCATCCAACCGGATGACGTTCATGCTGTTGCGGCACTGGTTGCTGAATACGGTAGCCGCACGGTGGCCCATTTATTGGTCGCTGTCGGCTATGCCGCCCGTTTCGACCTGACAAAATCATCCTGATTCGATTTCACATATATTTAAGGAGACTTCACTCATGACCGCAGTAAAATCACTCTCATTGGCTTGCCGTGTTGTTATCGACATGCACGCCCTCAACAACGAAGGTAACGAAAGCAACCGACTGATGACGCGCCAGGTCGGTGTCGTCACCCCGGCGAAGGACGAGAACGGCGATCCCGGTTACCGTCGGGATGTCGTCAACGCTATCTCCGGGGATATGAACAAGCACATCTTCGCGGATGCGTACCGCAACATCGCCCTTGATCTAGGTCTGCCGCTCAACAAGGCGTCCCAGGCGCTTGACCCGGCCCGCATCATGGGCGACCCGGAATTCGAGCAGTGGATTACAGACGAAAAACATGACATAGATGTCATCATTGATGCGCTGCTGACCTGTGCGCTGACCGATGTCTGCGGCATCATGATTACGGCGGGGAAACAATCGGTGAAGCGTAAATCTGCGATTGAGTTCGGCTGGACGGTCGGGCTACCAGAAATCACCCAGGTGCAGGAATTCATCCATGCGCGTCACGCCATCACGCGCGTGCATCGTACCCGCCTGGAGCGAGACGCAACCGAAGAACAGAAAGACGCGGCATCTGCTGAGCGTGGCGCGAATCTGGGTCAGATGATCTTCAACCGCCCGGCGTCGTCCGGGGTGTATGCCTTCGTCGCGCATCTGGATGTCGGCGCGATTGGGTTCAACGACGCCTCACAGATCTACCCGGAAATGGTCGGCGATAACATCCCGGTAGATCGTGAGAAACGTCTGCGCGCCGCCTTGCTCGCACTCGCACAGACCGTGCTGCATCCCAAGGGGGCGCTGACCT
>DAOTTX010000134.1:0-1928 GCA_034437515.1 Anaerolineae bacterium | reverse complement strand
AACCCGGACTGGCCCGCCGAAGAAATCCGTTTGTTCAGCCCCGGTAGCGACAGCGGCACCTACGACTATTTCGTTGAAGAAATCTTTGACGAAGACGAAGGCCCGATTCAGAACGCACCCGGCATCCAGTTCAGCGAAGACGACAACGTGCTGGTTCAGGGTGTCACCGGTAGCCCGTTCGCCATCGCCTACTTCGGTTACGCTTACTTCCAGGAAAATCAGGATGCGCTGAAGGCGGTTTCGGTTGAAGGTGTCGAGCCGAACGAAGAAACCGGCGCTAGCGGCGACTACCCGCTGAGCCGCCCGCTGTACATCTACAGTGCCCCCAACATCATGCAGGAAAAGCCGCAAGTTGCAGCTTTCATCAACTACTACCTGCAAAACAAGAATGAGCAACTGGGGCCTGCCGGCGACCAGATCGGTTACATCCCCACCCCAGAGACTGTCGCTCGCTTGAACGCCTGGACGTTCCTCGCTGCGACCGAAGGTGAGTTCTAAGCCACAAGGTATCGTTTGCTCGGGGCATGGCTACGGCTGTGCTCCGAGCACCAGTTATTCACGATTCTGCACGGTTTTGCTGTGGGCACGCGCCCAGAACCTAAGAGTTTAAGCCGTTTAGAAGCGGGAATAATATGGGCGGATCATTTTATCCGCCCATCATGTGTTTTGGCCGTGAATGCTGTAGAACGGCTTTCATATGCTGTGGTCAAGATCTGTTGTTTTGAGAACCCGCCTGTTTTTCGTGCAACACTGGCCCCCAACGATGTGCATTGACCCTACTGGAGAAGATAATCTATGCAAGCTAGTTCGCAGATTGACAACCAGGTACCGGAGCGTCGGCCTCTAGCGGACCAACTAGTGAGTACCAACCCCAAAAACAAAAAGGACATGCTGGGGTCTCAGGCCCGGCTCGCTGATCAGCTCGTTTCCGGGTTTCTTTTCCTCTGCGCCACCGCATCTATTTTGACGACTATTGGCTTTGTGATCGTACTGGGGACGGAAGCGATCCGGTTTTTCACATCGACCGAATGGCTCAATATCAACAAACAGGTGACCAACGAAACGTCAGCCGATGAAACCACGCTGACTATCTCCACCAGCGGCTCCCCCCTCGAAGCTGGCGAGCTGCTACGCTTGGGCCAATTTGAAGACGCCGAGATCGTTGAGGTGATCGACGTAATCGACCCCGAAACGATTGAAGTCTCGCGTGGGCAAGACGGCACCGAAGCTGTCGAACACGTCCGTAATACCTCCATATACCGGGCATCGGAGGTCACATTGCTCGCCTACTTTACGGAAACCAAATGGGCACCGCAGATCGGCAACTTTGGCGTTTTACCGTTGCTCACATCGACGCTGCGCGTTGCGCTGATCGCGTTGTTGGTATCGATCCCGCTAGGGATGGCGACCGCTATCTACTTGAGCGAATACGCCACCCGCCGCGTTCGGAGTATTCTAAAGCCCATCCTCGAAATTCTGGCGGGTATCCCCACCGTTGTTTATGGCTACTTTGCGCTGACGTTTGTCACGCCGCTACTACGCGGGATTTTCGGGTCGGATACGGTCGAGATTTACAATGTGGCATCGGCGGGGATCGTCGTCGGGATTCTCATCATCCCCACCATTAGCTCGATCAGTGAGGACTCGCTACAAGCTGTGCCTAACGCGTTGCGCGAAGCGTCTTATGGAATGGGCGGCACTAAGTTAGAAACCGTGTTTAGGGTGTTGATTCCAAGTGCGTTATCCGGCATTACAGCGGCAATCATCTTGGGGATGTCGCGGGCGGTTGGCGAAACCATGATCGTTTTGATCGCGGCGGGCGCTGGCCCGGCCTTCACTGCCGATAACTTCCGCGCCGCCGAAACCATGGCGGGCCACATCGCACGCATTAGCACCGGCGACATTAGCTATGGCAGCATCGACTACAA
>DAOTTX010000133.1:0-2867 GCA_034437515.1 Anaerolineae bacterium | reverse complement strand
AGACACTTCGAGCGACTCGCTGGCGCAGGCCGCCGCCCGATTGAACGCTGCCGCCCAGCGACTGGTCGGTGAGCTGCGCGTGCCCGACGTCGCCGGGGTGTTGGGTGATGTGATGAGTCAGGTGCAGCGTGAGGGTGCGACCGGTAAAGCAAGCGGCATCACCACACCGGCGGTCGCGGATCATATGGCGCGGGCGGTCGGTGTGACCCCGAACACGGCGACTGGATCGCCTGTTCAGCAAGATCTGACACGCTTCGGGTTGTTTCTCAATCAGGCCTTGAATCTGGGCTTGAACCCGGCGTAGACCGCGCAGGTCGTGCGTGAGGTGCAATCGTCACCGGACGGTAAACTGACACCGGCCACGCGCGAGACGCTCGATAAGCAGGTACAAACGGACAACAACCTCTCGTGGGTGCAGGCCCGCGACCGCGTCGATCGGCTGGAACACAGCGCGGACATTCTACCGCGTGAAATCGTCGTGAATGGCGCGGTTCAGATACCCAGAGAGGCAATGCCGAAAACGGAGACAAAGGGGGCAGACATATGAGCGATCAACTCGCGTATCATTCGCCGACCTCGACATGCAGGTGATCGAAGCCGCGACCACACCGGGACGACTCACCACCCGCCTGTGGCTCTACAACGACGGCGCGACGACTATACACATCACGCCGGATGACATCACGCTGGCGTTGGGCTACGCCGAGAACCCGCCCGGCCCGCGCATCCCGGCAGCGGGAATACGACCGTTCGACGTGCTGCCGGGGCAGGCGGTCGATCTGATACTGGTGTGGCGTTGGGGCGGTGAGCCGTTCGGCTCGCTAGAGGTCGGCGGGTGGCGATTTGGATTGTATGTTGCTAACTGAACAACGAATCCGCGTGCCAGCGGGCGGGATTGGTAGCGATATAGGCGCGAATTTTGTCCAGCCCATGCGGATCGCGGATGATGTGATCGTGGAAACTACGCTGCCAGACGGATATGCCGGGTGTATCGCGCAACTGGTTAATTTTACGGGCAGAGAAGGTTTTGAGTCCTCGCACAATCTCGGTTAAACCGTGACGTTTCGTAGGGGCGGGTTTGAAACCCGCCCCTACATCGCCGTCGGATATAAAAATGATCCCATGAATATGATTGGGCATAACGACAAACGCATCCAATTGAATGTTATTGTAATGGTTCGGCAAATCGTCCCAGCACGTTTCGACGATACAACCCAGGGTGTTCAACACCATCTCATCATCCACTACATCCCCGAAAAGATGAACACGGTTTTGTGTGCAGATCGTGACGAAATACGCCCCTTCGCCTGCGTAATCATACCCCTGCAAACGCGGCGATTTACGTTGTGGTAAATGCGTTGGCATGGTTGTTATCCTTTATCCGCTGCGCGGAAAAAAGCGGGGGGCTGAAACACGCGCTACGCGCGGTTTCTCGGGCTACGCCCGACCGCCCACAGGAATCAGAGATTCAAAGAGAAGGGGGACGCACACAACGAAAACCCACAGTGTTGCGATCGTTGTGGGGATTGAGCACGGCACGAGGCGCGGCGCGCAGAGAGTCCTGATAAGCGCTGAACGACCCGCCACGCAAAACCCGAACGGATGATCTATCGTCATTGTCTTCACGACCATCGGCTTCGTCATAAGGGTAGGGGAAATTATCCTGGTCATAAATCGAACTTGTCCATTCCCACAGGTTACCGCTCATGTCCAGCGCCCCCACCCAGGAAGCCCCGCCGGGACGACTGCCGACGGGTGCTGTGCTGGTGTCGCCATACGTCGGATCATCTTCACCGATGACCAGCGCCGCATTATATTCATTCCCCCAGGGATATACCAGCGCGTCCGGGCCGCGTGCGGCGTATTCCCATTCGGTTTCAGTCGGCAGGCGTGCATTGCGTGCCTCGCAGAAATCGCTTGCTTCAAACCAATCCACACAGTTGCGTGGCTGGTCGGGTTCCGATGACCAGCTCTCACAGCCCACTGAACCATACTGGTCATTGGTCACTTCATACTTGTCGATCCAGAACGGCTCATCAAAGCAAACTTCGTGGACTGGTTGTTCATCGGACTCGCCATTATCGCTACCCATGTTAAAGCACCCGGCAGGCACCAGCACCATTGTCACCATGCCACCTTGTGGCAATTCAAAGTCGCGCTCAACGGGCGTCCAGTCAGCATTTGTCTGCGGTCTAAATGCGATTAAGGTGGCGGTCGCATTTGGGGTATTCGTCGTGGTCGGTGTGATTGTCGCTGTGTTGGTGGGTGTGGGTGTGTCCGTCCAACTGGCGATCCATGCTTGTGTGGCAGTCGCAGCTTGCTGCGTCCGGAAAGCTTCGATGCTGGCTGTGATGTTCGGTGTCGGCGTTTCCGTCCACTGTGTAGCAGTCGCGGTTTCGTCGATGCGGTTCTGCGTCCCGACCGCGTATTCGGTGGCACGCGCCACAATGGTTGCTTCGGCACCGGCAGTCGCTTGGTCTATAGTCGCTTGCGCATCTAACGACGCGACCACGTCTGCAATTTCGAGTGCTATAGTCGGTGTTTGGCTGTTGGTCGGTGATGCGGTATCGCTCGCGCGTTCGGTCGGTTCGTTTGTCGGTGTATCCGTTTGTTCCTGTACTATGGCAGTCGGCGGTGGGGTGGCGTCGTCGCTGTCCGCAAACGCCCCCTGCCACCAGCCGAAAACCCCGGCGATGATCGCTGCCAGCAATGTAAAGCCACCGGCAATGTAAGCAATACGAATAGATTGATCCTGTTGTTTCTTATCCGGTACGGGCGGTTCCGGCGTGGGTGTGTAAGTCAGCGGGTCAATTGGCGATGAAGCCGCGTCACTCTCAAGCAAACGGTTGATCGCCGCGTAAAGTGAG
>DAOTTX010000132.1:0-3876 GCA_034437515.1 Anaerolineae bacterium | reverse complement strand
TGAACCGGTCTACATTCAGAACGTGTGTGTATGACACCGTCCCGTCGCGCTTCAGGGTAGCAAGCCAGCTAAATCGCTGGCTCCTCAAACGCCGGAGGGCTTCGGTGCAGCGCCGTTTCGCGCTTGCACCCGTGCGGCGGTGTCAGGGTGCCGCCGCACCGCTCGGACTGGTACGCCAGTCCGAACGACCGCACACCTACACATTTTTGCGGTGTGCGGTGCTGCTGCCCATCCGGGCAGCGTCAGACGGCTTTTCGCCGCTGACCCAAAAGCGAAAAACAAGTACAGGAGAAGCATCGTGTATCACCGAGACGTGATCGCAAAGGTCGCCAGACGACTGCCACATCGTACCCGCCGGGACGTAGCCGAAGTGGTAGATCTGCTGCTGGAAGTCTGGCTGGAGGAACTTATCAACGGCGGCGAAGTTGTCCTGCCCGACATCGGGCGGCTGAGTATCGAGGTGCAGGACATGACCGCCGGTGGCGCACTCGTCGCGCACGGTCGGCTGCGCCGCGTGTACGGGCGTTTTCGTCCGACACCGAATCTGAAAGCGAAGATTGAGGAGGCAGCGCATGAGCAAACGTAAGCGGCGCAACGGCTATTCCGAGCGCATTTCTGTCGGCTTCACACCGGAGCAGATGCGCCGGGTTGAGGAGATTCTGCGCGTCCGTGCCCGCGACGGCAAGATGCAGTATAAGACCGATTTGATCCGTGATGCGCTCAATCTGTATCTATCGCACCAGGACGATATCCCCGGCACGCGAGCCGCGATTACGCGCAAGCTCGAAGGGCGGCTGGATGCCGTCGAGGTACAGCTTCAAAAGCAGAACGATCTACTGGCGAGAATCGCCACCTATCTGCGGAAAAAGCGGGAGGCGTAGGACATGGATCGCAAACAGATGTGTGTGAGCAATGTGCGCTACAAGAAGCCCACCCAGAATGAAGCGAAACGGATGAAGAACCTGCTCGGCTACCTGACCTACCGCGACAGCCGCGACGACTACGTGCCGCAGTTCAGCGGCGTAGAACGCTGGATAGATCGGGGTATGGGTGGCTCGGTCGCGGAGATTGCCGACCGCTGCGACGCCTATCAGAGCGAGCATGTGCTGTTGTTCAGCCTCGTGATTAATCCGAACACCGACCTGATCCGGATGGTGCCGCACGATAAGCGCGAGCAGTTCGTCCGCCAGCTCACCGAACGGACGATGAACGGTTTTTTCGACCGACGAGGCATCGACACCGGGGTAGAGTGGTCCGCCGTTTTGCATCACCGGCAAACCGACGGTGAGGAGGCTCCCGGCCAACATAACCCACATACTCACGTGGTTCTTCCAGGTACTTACTACGACGCAGACGAGGGGCAGCGCAAGCCCTTGTACTTCAGTCGAAATAAAGCTGTCAACCACATCGACATGCTGCATGAGGTCACCCAGGAGCAGATGGCTGACCTGATGGATCGCTATGCCGGACGCGACTGGGAGCAGCGTTACGACGCACTGGCAGCGGTGCGAGAACAACAGGAGCAGATTGCCTATATAGAAGAAGCACACGGTACATGGGACAACGAACCGGTCTGGGCCGGGGTGCGTCGTACCGACGACGATGTGAGTGCCGCCGGGATCTACGGGTTCTTTGAGGATCGTGAGGGGAAGAAAAGGTTGCAATTTCGACCCGTTCAGCCCGATCTGGATCACGAAGAAGCTGAACGCCTGGCTGAGCAGTTGAAAGACCTGCTCCAAGAGGAAGCGCACAGTCCGAAACATCAGGACGATCTGCGCCCATCACTGGATTTTGACATTTGATGATAAACGCACACAGGAGCCGGAAGCGCATCGTCGCCGAACGCACGCGCTGCTGACCCCTGTGTGACACATAAAGGAATACACACAGTATGATACAGAAACACGAATCGACCAACGACGAAAACGCGAGCAGGGAGGCTTTCCTCTCTGCCTTGTACCCGCAGCCATCGGCTGACCTATGGCTGGAACTACGCTGTATTCATCCGGGAACGAGTGAAGTCCGGACGCTCTGGGCACAGATTGGGAATGACAAACAGCGCGAAGCGGTGCTGCAACAGGCGGATAAGCTCAACAGCGAGGGCTATGGCGTGTACTTCGCGCCTTGCCTACGCTCGCAGAAGAAGGGTAACGCTGCGTCTGCCGCACTACTGCCTGCACTCTGGATTGACATCGACGGCCTGGAGGAGAATCGCCAGCGCGATCTGGAACGACTGCAAGCCTTCGACCCGCCACCATCGGTCATCGTCAGCAGCGGGGGCGGCTGGCATGGCTACTGGCTGCTGGATGAGCCGCTCGTGCTGGATGAGGAGAATAAGCCGAAAGTCAGCCGCGTAATGCAGGGCTTGTTCTCGGCCCTCAGCGGCGATGAGGGCTATGTGAAGTCCGTCGCTTCGGTGATGCGCTTGCCGGGCAGCATCAACACCAAGCCCGACCGCGACGGCGCAGTGGTGCAGATCACCGACTGGCATCCGGATCGGCGCTATCCCTTTGCCTGCTTCGACTGGCTGGAAGTCCAGCCACGACCACAAGTAGAGCGCATTGGAGGGCTGGACGTGGTGACACTCAATGGAAATACACCGCTACCACCGCGCACCGAGAGCTATTTTTCTTCCGGTGCAGTCAACGGCAACCGCAACCACGAACTGTTCGCTGCCGCCTGCCAGCTTCGGGATGCAGGGTACAGCCAATCCGATGCTGAGCGCGAACTCGTCAGTCGCTACGTAGCTGATGGGAATGGCAGCGAAAACCCATCAGCCCGTGAGAAAGAAGCCAGAGCGACAATTGCCAGCGCCTTCAGCCAGCCGCCCAGAGAACCTATCCAGTCGCGGCGACAGGTCGCGGAGGCGCACGTCAGCCAATTGGTGGATCGCTATGACACGCGGCAGAAATCGGTTGAACGACCGACTACTGCTGAGATCATAGAGGCGGTGGAAGCCTGCGCTCACCTCAACGCCGTTGAATGGGCGGAACAGCGCGAGAAGTTCAAGACGTTGACCGGAGATGGCCTGAAAATTTCCGACATCGACAAGCTATATCGGGAGAAGCGCAAGTCCATCGAACGCCAGCGTCAGCAGGAGTATATCGATACCGAGAGCTATCTACTGCTGGATGGCAAGATCGTCTATAGAAAGGAAACCTATCGCGGTGTCATGGAACGCACCGTCGCGGACTGGACAGCCACCGCGCTCTACCAGACCTGCCAGGTCGATGACGACGGCAAGGAGGCGCATGTTACGACCATCGAGCTTCAGCGGGGATCGGCAGTGAAGAAGCTGGAAGTCCCCGGTGAGGTATTTGTTGATGATGTGGCATTGCGCCGCTTTATCGGAGCCAATGCCGGAGCGCAGTATGTCGTTCGCGCAGGCATGTCGAAGCACCTGGTTCCTGCCATTGTCCATCTGTCCGGTGAGTTTCCGACCCACCGCCACTACAACTTTATGGGCTGGAAACAAATCGATGGCAGATGGGTGTATGTATCGCCCGAAGATTGCATCACGGCAAAGGGCAAGCTGGCTGAACCACCCTCGGTCGAACTCGACCAGCGCCTCCGCGACTACGGCTTACAGGCGGTCAGTTGGGACGAAAGTCTGAAAGCATTCGACGCGGTGACAAAAGTGCTGCCATCCAATCTCGCACCCTCGCTGATTGCTTTCGCGTTGCTGCCGGTGATTCAGCGGTTCTTTCCGCCATCGGCGACACGTCCCGCGATCCATCTGGTCGGCACGTCAGGCAGCGGCAAATCGGAGATCGCATCGCTGTTGAGCAGCTTCTACGGACAGTTCAGCCGCGATACACCGCCCGCCCAGTGGGGCGACACCATCAACACCGTCGAGATGCTCGGCTATCCGCTGGC
>DAOTTX010000131.1:0-5612 GCA_034437515.1 Anaerolineae bacterium | reverse complement strand
GTGCGCCTGGCCGAAGGTGACCTAGCCGCCGCGACGCAAAGCCTCACCGGGATCACGCTGGCGCTGCTGGTCGTGTATCTGCTGCGCAGCGCCGGACAGTTCATTAACTTTCACGTCTCGCACGTCGTCGCCTTCGGCCTCGTGCATGATCTACAGGTGGCGGTTTACCAGCACCTACAACGCTTTTCCCCGGCGTATTTCTCCGAGCGGCAGTCCGGCGAGATCGTCTCGCGGGTCGTCAAGGACACGGTGGAGGTCGAACCGGTCGTTGCCGATGCCGTCTACGATTTCGTGGTCAGCTTTCTGCTGGCGGTGGGCATCGTGGTTATCCTGCTGACGCTGGATGTACGTTTAACGCTGCTGGCGCTGGTGCCCGTGCCGTTTGCGCTGGGAGCGGTGGTGAGGTTAGCCCTGCCGATGCAACGCGCCTTCAAGCAGGAGAGCGAGAACTACGGCGAGATGAGCGGACTGGTGCAAGACAATGTCTCTGGCATCAAGGAGATTCAGGTGTTCAACCGCGAACATCAGGAACTGTCGCGGGTGCGCCACATCTCGGATCGCTACACCGCGCAATCCATCCTGGCGCGCAAGCTGACGGCGTTCCTATTCCCGTCGATAGAAGGCGCAACCGGCGTGAGCATCATCCTGGTGGTGTGGTTCGGCGGACAGCAGGCCATCAACGGCACGTTGCCGGTTGAGGATCTCGTCGCGTTTGTGCTGTACCTGACGACCTTCTACCAACCGCTGTGGCTGCTGCTGGGCACAGCCGAGAGCCTGCAAAGCGGGGTTGCCGGGGTCAACCGCATCGACGAGGTGCTGAAGATGCAGCCGGATGTTGACGATCCGCTGGGTGGGGTTGATCCGGGGCGGGTGACCGGGCGCGTGCAGATAGACGGCGTTCACTTCGCCTACCGCGAGGGCGTAGATGTGCTGCACGACATCAACCTGAGCGTTGAGCCGGGGCAGACGCTGGCGCTGGTCGGGCCGACTGGCGCGGGCAAGAGCACCGTCGTGAGCCTCGTTGCTCGCTTTTATGATCCGCAGGCCGGGCGAGTGTTGATTGACGGCGTTGATCTACGCGAGATGCGGCTGGGTGCGCTGCGCCGCAACCTGAGTATGGTGCTGCAAGATGTGTTCCTGTTCAACGGCACTGTGCGCGAGAACATCCGCTTCGGCAAGCCGGATGCGACCGACGCCGAGGTAAACGCGGCGGCGCAGGTTGCCAACGCCCACGACTTCATCCTCAGCCTGCCGGAAGGTTACGACACGCCTATCGGCGAGCGCGGCGTGAAGCTCTCCGGCGGACAGAAGCAGCGCCTGAGCATTGCCCGTGCGGTGCTGAAAGACGCGCCGATTTTGATCTTGGACGAGGCAACCTCAGCCGTAGACACCGAAACCGAGGCGCAAATCCAGGAGGCGCTGGACCGTCTGATGCAGGGGCGCACGTCGATTGTGATCGCCCACCGCCTTTCGACCATTCGCAATGCCGACCAGATTGCCGTGCTGGACGAGGGGCGCGTGGTCGAGTTGGGCAGCCACGCCGATATTGTGAACGATGATGGGCTGTACGCCCGTCTGGTTGAGCGCCAGCGACAGGCGCTCATCTCATGAAATTCATTCAACCAATAAGGAGTAACACCATGAAATACCGTGCTTTTTCTATCTTAACGCTGCTGGCGCTGCTGCTGGTGAGCGTCGTCCCGCTGGCGGCGCAGGATGACACAGCGGAGGGCTTCCCGCTGACCGTTACCGACGGCCTGGGGCGTGAACTCACCTTCGAGGAACCGCCAGAGCGTATCGTGACCTACTACAACGACAGCTTTGGGATGCTGGCGACGTTGGGAGTCATGCCGGTTGCCCAGAGCGTAAACCCGGAGATGCTCAGCGACCCGATCTACTTTGGTGAGGCTGGCATGGACATCCCTACCATTACCTATGATGATGGCCCCGACCTGGAGGAGGTCGCCGCTGCTGAACCGGACCTAGTACTCGTGTTCAGTGAGGAGGAAGTGCAGGCGCTAGAAGGCATCGCTCCGGCTTTTGTCACCCCTGATCCGACAAATCTTGAAGAATTGTACGATGCGGTACGACTCTATGGCGAACTGCTTGGTCTGGAGGGAGAAGCAGAAGAGGTCATCACCACCTTTGATGACCGTCTGAGCGCCTATCAAGTGCTGGCATCGGCTGATTTATCTGTGCTCAAGCTCGGTGTGATGGGTGAAAACAGCTTCTGGGTTTCGACGTTGGATGATCCCCTGTGCCAAGTACTAAATACCCTCGCCGATTGCGGCTGGGAAAGCCCCATGGAAACGGAATTCTGGGGTTATGAAGGCACCGCCGAATCCGTCCTGAATTTGAACCCAGATGTCATCATCCTAAACAACTGGACGGACAACGACTACGACGCCGTCACCGAGCAGCTTAACGACAATCCGCTGTGGGGAGAACTGGACGCGGTACAGAACGAGCGCGTCCTCAGCACGCCCGGCTACGATAACCCGATTGCCAGCAGCCTGCCCGCGCTGCAAAAATTCCTTGATATCTACATGCCACTACTCTACCCGGAAGCCTTACCTGATGGCCCGCTGACTAACGAACAGGTGCAGGAAATTCTGGCGGAGCAGGAAGCCGACGAAAGTACGTCCGACACGGGTTTCCCGGTAACGGTGGTTGACGGCGACGGCGAGGAACTCACATTTGAGACAGCACCGGAACGAATCGTATGCCTGGACAACAAATGCGTCGAGGACATGGCGTTCATCGGTGTGATGCCGTATGCAGTTGGCGCGCCAAATCCATATAACATTGCGAATGACCCGGTTAACTTTGGCGCAGCCGCCGCCGACCTGATCCAGATTTCCAGTAGTGACGGTGGCCCTAACTTTGAACAAGTTGCCGCCGCTGAGCCTGATCTTATTGTCGGCTGGTCGGAGTTACGTCCGAGTGCGGAGGGAATCGCGCCGTTTTTCTCGCTTATTTACGGTGACGGCACGCTGGAGGGTGCGTTCCGAGACACTCGTGCACTGGCAGCTATGCTTGGGCGCAGTGAAGAAGTTGAGGAGAAAATTGCAAACCTCACCACTCGCATAGATGCCTACGACGAACTGATACCCGACGACACATCCATTTTGATCACGTTTACTGACGGTGACCTCCGGCAGTTCTGGCTCCCCACTCAGGAGGGGTTCGGAGCTTGTTGGGTTGAGTTGATAGCGGAGTGTGCCTCTATCGGAGAGGCCGAGTTTTCGACTGGCGGTTATGGAGATTACGAAGCTCTGCTGGCGCTTGACCCTGATGTAATCGTTTTACAGGACTTTGCCCAAGATCCCGAAGCCATGACCGAGACGCTGAATACCCTGGATGAAAACGCGCTTTGGCGTGAGCTGTCCGCTGTGAAGAACGATAAAATCTTCGTCACGACGCCAACAACATCACGTTTCACATCACCGCAAGGTGCAAGCAACGCCCTTGAATATCTGATCCCGCGTATTTTCCCCGACATCTTCCCGGATGGCCCGCTCACTGATGAGCAGGTACAGGAAATCCTGACTGAAGCTGAGACTGAGTAATGGCACAGGCGACGACAACACTCTCGCCAGAGCCAACCCAACGCGCCGCTGACCCTGCCCGCTCTTTGCGGGTCGGGTTGGTCGGCCTGGTAATGCTGGCGGCACTGGCAGGGGTTGGCGTGCTGGCGCTCATGCTCGGCATCACAGAGATTCCACCGCTTGACGTATTGACCATCATTTTTACTGAGGGCGGGGAGCGTGTGCCGCGCATTGTCATCTGGGAGGTACGCCTGCCGCGTTTCCTGCTCGGCGCGCTGGCGGGTGGGTCGCTGGCTGTCGCCGGGACGATGCTGCAAGATGCGCTCAATAACGAACTGGCGGAACCCGGTTTGCTGGGAGTCGCCAGTGGTGCGTCATTGGTGGTCGCCTTCGTTGTGATCTTTAATATCGCCGTGCCGTTCGGGACGCTGCCGCTGTTCGCGCTGGCGGGTGGTTTGCTGGCAGGAATCACGATTCTGTTCGCCACCCGGCTGACCAAAGACCCCGTTCGCATGATCCTGATCGGCGCGGCGATTGGCGCGTTCTTCAGCGCGCTGATTACGGTCATTGTTGTGCTGGGCGAGCCGAACGAGATACGCGCCCTGTACAGCTATCTGGTAGGCAGTCTCATCGGGCGCGACTGGGACGACCTGCGGCTGGCGCTGCCCTGGATTGCAATCGGATTGCCCGTTGCGTTACTGTTTGGTCGCCTGCTGAACCTGCTGCAACTCGGCGATGATATGGCGGAGGGGCTGGGGCTGACGGTGTTCCGCACGCGGGCGCTTATCTTTCTGGTGGCGATTGCGCTGCAAGGGGCGGTGGTGGCGGTATGTGGACCGGTCGGCTTTGTCGCGCTGGTCGCGCCGCACATGGCGCGGGGCCTGCTGCAAACGAGTGACGCCCGGCAAATCCTGCCAATTAGCGCGTTGATCGGGGCGCTGCTGCTGACCACCGCCGATCTGCTCGCACGCGAAATTTTTAGTCCGGCGGAACTGCCCGTCGGCCTGCTGACGACGGCGATTGGCGCGCCCTTTGCGCTGTTCTTGTTGCGGCGGCTCATCACACGGAAGGTGAACGCATGGCGACGCTCGATCAACTGTACGGTTCGGGTTCGGCAGTGCCGGATACACGTCCGTTTGCCGTGCGCCGCTTCTGGCTGTTCGTGGTCCTGTGCCTTGCGCTGATGGGGGTGCTTATCGTGGTGCATATCGCTGTCGGCACACTCGATTTTACCCCCCGCCAGATTGTGCTGGCGCTGTTCAACATGGCAGAAGAAGACCTGCATCGTCAGGTCGTATGGGGGCTACGACTGCCGCGTGCGCTGGTGGCCCTGGCTGCCGGGGCGACGCTGGGCCTGGCGGGCGCGATCTTGCAGACGATCACGCGCAACCCGCTGGCCGCGCCGGGCCTCATTGGTGTGACGCAGGGCGGCGTGCTGGCGATTGTGATCTACATCGTATTCGCGTCACGCACACTGGATTTCGGCTTCATCAGTGATGCCGACTTGGTTTTGCCGCTTGGCAATGATCTGGCTCATATAATGGATGGCTCCTGTTGCATATCTACCTGAAGCATACCGCACGAACGCAATAAGTGAAATAAACGCATTGCGTGTGACTTGGGGCCAGTTTTTGTCGAACGAAGCTACGCCGAATTAAAGCGAAAAAAAGGGTCGCCTAATTAAAAGTAAAGATGCTTGGCTCTGGAGTAGAGACTGTCCTTGAAAGTGCCGCAAGGCCAGTGCTGAGTATTCGTCCATTTCGGGCCGGAGATCACGACATCAACCTAACGATGCTGTCTGGTAGGCGCAGGGCCTCAACGTGTCGGTGACCTTCGCGCAACTCAGATTTTACGCTACTGATTTTTAGCATCTACTCGCATCCATTCGGTTTTAGTGGCTACAGGTTGACCGTCATTAATAGTTTCATCTTCAACAACACAGGCTTCTAGTTGTGCTTGAATGGCGTCAGTATCCATGCCATCATGTGAGGCGATCATCACGATCTGCGTGCGTGGTATCTCATTGCCCCATTCGCCTGCTAGTGTGAGGCTGGCACGCTTGCC
>DAOTTX010000130.1:0-2450 GCA_034437515.1 Anaerolineae bacterium | reverse complement strand
AGGTATAGGTCAGCGGCACGGTGGTATCCGAAGGCGTTACATTGGCTTGATAGGTGTGATATGTTCCGGCCAGACCGCTTCCAGGGCCGAAGACTTCGATGAGTGTGGGGGAAATTACATCTTGCACCACCACGATACGGCCCTCGATCTCAGGAGTCACGGGGGATAATTCTTCAAAGTACTCCATCACTGCCTCGTCCAGCAGCGGGCCTTGGTCATAGGGATTAATGGCATATTCTTCAAACATCGAATAGCCGTCACCGCCGTTGAGCATATAGTCATTGGTCACAACCCGATAAGCTATGTTCTCATCCAGCGCCTCGAACTCGCCCGTGTCTTCATTGTAAACTTCAGCAGAGAGGATGCGGGAGCCAACAGGTTTATTGAGATCGAACTCATACTTCATTCCAGCAACCTGCGGGAAGCGACCGGCACCATACGCAACTTGGCTCACGCCATTCTCCAGTGCCGCAAGGATGTGCGTGCCGGTGATCTCAAAGGTAGCAATGGCGTTGCCGAACGGCAGCACCTCAAGTATATCGCCCACACTGACCGGCCCGGCGTAAATGGGCGCCCGGAGACCGCCGCCATTCTGGATAGCGATGTCGTACGGATTTTGAACCATATCGTTCATCTTCCACAGCATCGCATCGGAGACGAGGTTGCCCATCCGGCACTCGCCCATCCGGCAGATTCGCTGGCCGGAGACAGTGATGAGCAAGTCCACGGTCGTGGTCCCGATGGTCGTCGCCTTGAGGTCCTCAATCGCATCGCGACGCGCGGCGACAATGTCCTCCACCGCTTGCGTCTTGGTGATCGAGGCGTCCATATAAATGGGGCTTCCGCTGTAGCTACTAACCACGCCAGCATCATCAAAGGCCACGTCCAAGTGCCCTAAGTACTCACCCCACTCGCCCGCCTGAACGATCAATATGTCGTTGACGACGGTGGGATAAGGATCATCAAACTCGTCGCCAAGGTAAGTGTGGCTGTGGCCGCCGACAATCACATCGACGTCGCTTACCGCCTCCGCCAATTCAATATCTCGCTGATAGCCCTGGTGAGTCAACGCAATGATCTTGTCAACGCCCTGGACCATCAAATCATCCACGGCAGACTGTAAGCTGGCGACCGTATCGCTGAAGACTACATTATCGGTGTTGGAAAGCTCGGCGGTATCCGGCGCGGCCAACCCGACGATGCCAATCGGCTCGCCATTCAAAGTGATCACGGTGCTGGGGTGAATCTTACCGGCCAAGCTGGGTTCGGCGCTGGCGTCGATATTCGCGCTCACAACGGGGAAATTCGCTCCGTCGATCAGGCGAGCCAACTCTGCCGGGCCGTCATCGAACTCGTGATTGCCGACGGTCATCGCGTCATAGCCTAACGCATTCATCGTGAGGGTGATGATATCGGCCTTGAACAGGTTGTAGAATAGGGTGCCCTGGAATTGGTCGCCGGCGTCTAACAGCAATACGTTCTCTTTGGTAGCACGAATCTCATCGACCTTCGTGGCGATGCGCGCGGAACCGGCTATGCCGTCTCCCCACTCATCAACGTGGGCATGGAAGTCATTTGTGTGCAAAATGGTAACCGTCATAGCCTGACTCGGAGCCAGTACATCGCTGGGGCGCGCGCTCTCAATCGGTGCAGGCGTCCGCTGTGCGAAAACGGGCACGGCAAATAATAGCGCCAACCCAAAAACTAGCAAAATTTTATCCAATATCCGCTTTATGTACACTATTTTCCTCCTTATACAAGAGAGTCCAATTACTTCGCAATCTTAGATACTCTGTCAAGTTCGAGAACTAATCATCTGGCGGCGGGGGGGGCGGCGGCGGCGGTTCCTCCGTTGGCTCTGGGTCTGGGTCGCTTGGGCCGGGATCCGGTTGTTGCGGGACCGGCGTCGGCTCCGGCGTTGAGGTCGGTGTGGGCGTGGGTGGACGCTCAACGATGCGGAGTTGTCGAGGCGCGCTCTGATCTGCGACGCGCCAAGCGCCCGCAAGCTGTCGCTCGACTTCGACCCACCAACTATAAACCCCAACCCCGATATCCTCGCTTTTAGGCTGGAAGGCAAAGCTCCAGGTCTCTGTCATCCCCACCGTTTGACTCAAAACAACTACTTCATCCGCATCTTGCAGAACAACATTGAAGCGCACGCTCTCTGTGATCGTCTCACTCCAATCCCACGCCAGTGAGATCCAACTGTCCGGGTAATATCCGGCATCATCCGCCGGGCTACCGAGTTCCGGCGCCGCAAGCGGGATAGGCGTCGCGGTCGGAGTATTCGTCGGCGTCGCGGTTGGGGTCGGCGTATGCGTGGGCATCGATGTAGCCGTGGCCGTCGGCGTATTCGTCGCGGGCGGCGTGAGCGTGGCAGTCGGCGTGGACGTCGTGCCGATTGCCCCCGTCGCCATCCCGCCGCCTACGATGACGCCCAGCAGTACAAT
>DAOTTX010000129.1:0-4934 GCA_034437515.1 Anaerolineae bacterium | reverse complement strand
CCGTTGCACACGGCTTTCAGCTAATTCTGGACATTAGCGCTGCGATTTCGCTTTTTCAACCACAAAAGAGCGGAAGTTACTTTTTCTAGCGGAATTAAGGTTCTATGTTATGGTATCTATATGAGAGCCAGCTCTCCTGGCCGCAGTAATCTAACCGTAGAAAACTCCACTATTAGCAACAATGGGAGCAGAGGTATCTACATTCTCCGCGGGCTGAACGCGAGCGTCTATAACAGTAGTATCTACGGCAACACAAACCACGGCATATTCAATGGTACGAGTGCATCTGGTTATCTGGTAGATGCCCGCTACAACTGGTGGGGAGACGCTTCGGGGCCATCGCCGTATGGCTCTGGCGACGCGGTTTCCAATAATGTGCTTGTCAATCCCTGGCTTGGCTCAACGACCAGCACCTCATACAACTCCGTTCCGTCTGTACCTTGGTCAGCCTGGGAAGCCGATCCTGTCAACGTCATCTTTGGTAACTATATTCACCAACATATCGACCTGGCCTTCCCCGGCAACGGGCTTGGATTCGCTTTTGAGCGCACTTACAACTCGAATGTCTCGGATGATGGTGCCCTAGGCATCGGTTGGACCCACACCTACAACATCACTGCCACTGAGACTATCGATAGCGATGTGCTCGTCCGGCGTGCTGACGGGCGGCTCGACCATTACGCACTGGATGATGGTGCCTATACGCCGCCGCCCGGCAGCCACGATCAACTCTCCAAAACTGGCAGCACCTTCGTTCTTACACAGACCGACCAGACCATCCTGAACTTTAGTACCTTGGGGTATTTATCCGCAATGACGGATACCAACGGTAACGCTTTAACCTTTACCTACAGCGGGAGCAATCTGACCAATGTCACTCTCAGTGATGGTCGCGCCATCACACTCACCTACTCTGGCGGACACATCACTGGTTTGATTGATCCGGCCGGGCGCACCATCGGCTTTGGTTACACCGGTGATCACCTAACCAGCTTCACCGACACGCGCGGACACGTCACAACCTATGCCTACGATGGACAAGGGCAGTTGGAATCCATCACCGATGCCAACGACCACACGTTTATTCACAACACCTACAATGCTGATGGACGGGTGATAGAACAGCGGAATGCAGAGAACAATCTTACGTCTTTCACTTACTACACTGACACCCGGCAAACCGTGGTCACCGATCCCTTGGGGCGAACGATGACCCACACCTACGACATCGCGTACCGCATCACGTCTGAAGAAGATCCACTCGGCAATGTCATCTCCTATCAATGGGACGTCGATAACAACCGCACCGCCGTAACCGACAAACGAGGCAACACGACCACCTACGATTACGACGATCGCGGCAATACCACCGTTATCACAGACACCTTGGGTTACACTCGCACCTTCACCTACGATGCTCAAAATAACCCTACCCGCGAGACCGATAGGCTGGGACATACCACTGTTTACACCTATGATTCTAATAGCAACCTCATCGCTCGCCAGAACGCACTCGGCAACATCGCTTACTGGGCCTACGATATGTATGGTCGGGTCGTAAGCCAGACCGATGCCTTGAATCGCACCACATCTTATGGCTATGATCCCTACGGTCATCCGACCGTCATCACTGACGCCCTGGGCAACGCCTCTACCTTCACCTACGATGTTGTAGGCCGTAAGCTGAGCGAGACTGATCCGAAGAATCATACCATCACCTACACATATAACGCGGCCAATCATCTGTTGAGCGTCAGCGAGCCGCTGGGCAAGATCACCTCCTACGCTTACGATGCTGTGGGCAACCGCACTGCAATCACCAACCCACGCGGCGGCGTCACAACGCGCACGTACGACGAGAAAGATCGGCTGATCGCGGTCACTGATCCTCTGAGTCATACCACCCGCTATGGCTACGATCCAGTGAATAATAAAACGGTCGTCACTAATGCTTTGGGACATGCTACACATTACGGCTATGATGACCTTAATCGTCGCACGGTGATCACCGACCAGCTGGGAAATGCCACCACTTATACCTACGATCCTAACGGGAACCGCACCTCGGTCACCGACGCCAATCACAATACCACTCATTACGCCTATAACGCCCTCGACCGCTTGATCTCCGTCACCGACGCCGAGGGCGGCACAGTGACCTATGCTTACGACGCCAACGGCAACCGTGTCTCGATGACCGACGCCAACGGGCACACGACGATCTATAGTTACGACGCACTCAATCGCCTGGTCTCCTCCACCGATCCGCTCGGCTACACGCGCGTTTACACTTACGATGCCGTTGGCAACCGTGTGGGTGTGTTAAAACCTGACAGCGTGACGTTGGACTACACTTACGATGCGCTGAATCGTATGACAGGCATTGCCACACAGGGGGTTGACACAGGCTATGCTTACGATGCTCTCAGCAACCGCATCGTAATGACCGATGCCACCGGCGTCACGACTTACGCCTATGATGCGTTGGGCCGCCTTACCCACGTTGTCGCGCCTACGGGCACGCTCCAATACGGCTACGACCTCAATAACAATCGCACCCACCTGACCTATCCCGATGGCAGCGTCGTGACCTACACGCACGATCTGGCGGATCGCTTAACCCACGTTACCGATTGGGCCGGGCGAGTCATCACCTACACCTACGATGCCCTGCATCGCCAGACGAGAATTGCGTATCCCAACGGCGTCCAGGCCCTTCATGCCTACGATGATGCCGGAAACTTACTTGGCATCACGCACACCAGTCCCATCAGCGGTGTCATCGCGGTGGTAACGTACACACTGGATGCTACAGGTAATCGCCTGAGTATGGAAGACCTGGAAGGCTTCACAACTTATGCTTACGACGATCTCTACCGGCTCACCCAGGCAACGTACCCTGATGGGGAGCAAGTTTCCTATGCTTATGATCCGATGGGCAACCGTACCGCGTTGACCAGCACGGTCAGCGGCGTCATCACCTACACCTACGACGCTGGCGACCGGCTATTAGCCGCCGGGCCGATCACCTTTACCTGGGACGCCAATGGGCGGATGATCGGCAAAGACGCAGCGGTCTATACCTACGACACGCTAGACCGGCTGGTGGAAGTCATCAGCGGCACCACTTCAGTTCTGTTTACCTACAACGGTGACGGCGCGCGAGTGGGAAAGACAGTCAATGGGGTGATAACGCAGTATGTACAAGATGTCGGGGCGACATTACCGGTAGTTGTATCAGAGCAAGCCGCAGGACAGACAAGCCGCTACATCTACGGCAATGCTCTGGAAACGTGGGTGAACTCTGCCAGCACTCCGGCCTTCTACCACGCCGACGGGCTAGGCAGCGTGCGGGCGTTGAGCAACCTGGCAGGCCAGCGTACAGACGCATACAGTTATGATGCTTTCGGCGCGCTACGCTCGCATACCGGCAGTGCGGCGCAGACTTTCACCTTCACGGGTGAACAGGTAGAGGATGGACTGGGACTGATCTATCTACGAGCTCGATACTATGACCCACAGGTTGGCAGATTTGTTAGCCAAGATGCATTTGGCGGTCTAGTGCACAGCTCTCAGCAAGGAAACCGTTACACTTATGTCGTTAATAATCCACTAAACCTAACAGATGCAACCGGCTTAAGTTATGTTTTTGATAAAATCAGACTATCCGGTTTTTTGGGACTGGGGGCCAATATTGAACTCGGTGCATACACAGATATCGAAACTGGCGAAACACGCCTCATTCTCACACCTGGGCTAGGCGGGGGCCTGGGCGGCGGGCTGAAAGGGGAAGCAGGGTACTCTACCGGGGGACTACCTAATGCCGGTCTTGATTTAAATGCGAGAGCCAGTACGCAGTTTACTGGGCTAGGCGCTGGTATTCAAGGCAAGTATGACTTTGCCTCCGATAGCGCTAAAGTAGGGGGAAGCTTAGGGCCCATAAAAGGCTCCCTAAGCTCAAGTGGTTCTGCAACAGTTGCTGGTACAGTGGGGATCGGCGCAGAAGCATCTGGTACTCTTAACTATCGGATTGTGTTAGGTAGCTGGAAACAAGGCGAATTGGGTGATAGACTCTTCGATTGGCTATTTGGACCGACTACTACGTACCAACATACACCATGGCAGACTAGTAACTCCTATTATGATAACGGTTCGGATGGCGGCGGTAGTTGGGGCGGGCCACCTAGTGGTGGGAAGTAGTACGATAGCAATGACTGTGGCCAAAAGTTAGTGTTGACCTGTCCTGACCGAAAATCACGTCCGTTCCAAACCCAGCCCCAATGGATTGAGAATCGCGCATTTCAACTGGTGTGGGGAGCGGGGAGTGGGTGGGGAGAGCTGGTCGTTCAGAGCGGTATTCCCTCACTTTGGTATGTGTCAAGGGCATTGACACATACCTCCCCTAAATGAAAATGACCCAAGACGTGGGTGATCCCGCGTCTTGGGTCTCTTTCCTCTCATCTCCTCGACTCATCCCCCACGCTCACCGCGACCCGCAACCGACCAGACAGATTGCTGTCTGCCGCCTGCCTGTGCGTCGCACGCAGACAGGAGGCACAGGCAAGCGGTGAGGTTGCAGTGTTTCTGCCATTGGATTATCACCGGATGTTTTCACCAATGTTTCCACCGCTGGCCCGCCTTGCCCTCCACTGGAGAGGGGAGCGCGCGCCGTTGATGTTCATTGCTTGATCGGTGTTCTCTTCGTTTTCGTTGGATGAGAGGCAAGGGATCCAGCAAGGTCGTTTCATCGTTTTGCGATGCATCTGCCCTTGAATCATCACCGCTGTTTTCACCGCTGTTTCCACACCCCGCCTGCCCACTCCGCCGCGCTCATCACAACTCGCAAGCGACCACTGTCTGCCGCCTGCCTGTGCGTCGCACGCAGACAGGAGGCACAGGCAGGCGGTGGGGTTGCGGTGTTTCTAGCATTGGCG
>DAOTTX010000128.1:0-128440 GCA_034437515.1 Anaerolineae bacterium | reverse complement strand
CGTTTTCCTTAAAAAATTTCCTCATCTTTTCGAAGTGTAGCCAACCCGGACTTCAAAGTCAATCAGATCGGCTATCTTTTATAGGACGCTTAAACCGCAACCTATCTTACGCTCGACTTTATCCAATTATAATTTCTAAAGTCCTTAATAGATCTTTGCGGCTATTAAAAGCTCGAAATTTTCGGGAAATTTTGACAACTGATCCGTTATGATCTCTCCTGATTAAGAATGGATAAAGTCGAGGGTATAGTGTCCGTTACTTTCACGGCCATTTGATGTCCGCTGAATTCCAGATCCTAGGCTGGGATAGCTTGGCTGATAGAAGAAAGCCACTATCCAAATCTGCCTGACAACTTGCTCGTACACCCAATTGACAGCTATAGGACGCCGTAACCGGCGTCCCGTAGCTATTGTTGAGTTTAACCGTCGGCTTCTTCGGTCGTTGCCGGTTCGGGTGCTGCTTCCTCTTCTTCAGCAGCGGCTTCTTCGTCGGGGGCCGCTTCCTCCGCTTGCGCTTCTGGCATGTCGAGCATGGCAATGGAACCAGACCCCGGCTCGGTGAACGCGGTGTTCAGCCCCACGACCATTTCACCCTCTGGACTCATCGCCAGCCCGTAAGGGAAGTTGAGACCTTCGGCGACCGGGGTCGGGCCGTCCACTGTAGCGATCACGACGCTGCCCGTTTCCGGCAGCCAACCGCCCTGATCCATGTTGAAATCAGCGATGTTGGAGGCGTAGACGGTGCCGTCATCGGCGACGAACACATCGACGAGTGTGGTCATGCCGGGGTAGGCTTCGACCAGTTCACCGGCGGGGGTGTAACGCTCAATAGTGGCACCACCTTCAGGGAAGGGGAAGCCAGTCAAAAAGCTGACATAGATGTCACCGTTGGGGCCGATGTCCACCGAGGACGGCACCGGGTTGTTCTCCCACACGACGAACGGTTGAAGGCCAGCATCGGCGGTGTAGGTGTAAACCGCGTTCGCACCGGCATCGGCGACGTAGAGTGTGCCATCCTCAGCGATGTCTAGCGACACCGGGTTTGAATCAACCACATCACCATCAACGTTGTTTTCTGCCTCATAGGCGTAGAAATCGACGAAGTCCGTGATGCGCAGGGTTTCCGGGTCAAGCGCGACCATCGTATAGGTAAACGGGTTAATCGGATTGCCCTGTTCAATCACCGTTCCCTGACCCAGCACCAGCCATACCGCGTCCTCGGTGACGTAGATGTCCTGTGCGCCGAGCGGTTCGGAGCCGCGTACCAGCACACTCGGTAAACCGAAGGCCATCACGCTCATCGTGCCATCCGGTGCCATCGCATAGACTTTGCTGCTGCCGCCGACGGTCGCATCACCGGGTGGGGCCGCCGCCTGGATTTCGCCGCCACTGCCGGAGTCGGTGATGTAAAGTGTGCCATCCTCGCCATAGAATAGACCGCGTGGGCTGTCCAGCCCGTCGGCGATGGTGCCGTCTTCCTGGGCTGTGGTCGCCAACATACCGACCATCAGGCAAAGCACGAGGGCGAATAATATACGTCGTATCATTTAATTGCTCCTTTGTAAAAATAGTTCGATAATTACATTGTAGGGCGCGGGATAATACAGCACAAATAAGCATCTGATGAATCACCGCATTTTACGTTATGCTTGAGTCATACACGAAAGGAATTCTTAAATGCGCATCGACATAAAGTCATTAACGTTAGGTATGGCCTCGACCAATTCTTATATTATCGCGGATACCGAGACGAAAGAGGCAATTTTGATCGACCCGGTAGACCGCGCTGATCTGTTGCAACAGACCGCACAGGAAGCGGGTTGGACGATCAAGCTCATCCTCGCCACACATGGGCATTTTGACCATGTTCTCGCCAGCAAATCACTCAAAGCGCAGACCGGCGCACCATTCTACATCCACGAGAAGGGCGTAGAGTGGCTCGAAACACTACCGCAACAGGGCGTGATGTTTACCGGCAAGCCTTTCCCTGAAGGTGCAACACCGGATCGTCTATTGACCGATGAACCGGAAAGCATCGAACTTGGTGCAATCAAACTTGAGACGATCTATACACCCGGTCACGCACCCGATCATCTGGTGTATTACATGCGTGACCAGAATATTCTGTTTGGCGGGGATTGTCTGTTCTACGGCAGCATCGGTCGCACCGACCTGCCCGGCGGGGATTATAACCTGCTGATGCGTACCATCACGGAAAAACTATTGCCCCTCGGCGATGAAGTGCAGGTGCTGCCCGGTCATATGCAGCCCACGACCATCGGGCGGGAACGTAAGACCAACCCCTTCCTGCTTGATTATCTGGATCAATAATGCACGTCCTGCTGATTTTTCTGGATGGCATTGGCCTGGGGGATGACGACCCGGCGATCAATCCGTTTGCGGCGGCGGACTTACCTACACTGCACGATCTGAGTAATGGTCATCGCTGGTTGCGTGGCATCGGGCGTCAGTTTAACCAGCGGGCGACTTTTTTACCGTTGGATACGGGTTTGGGGGTTGAGGGGCGTCCGCAGAGTGGCACCAATCAGGCAGTGATCGTCACCGGACGCAACGTCCCGGCGTTGATCGGGCGGCATTTCGGCCCCAAACCGACCGCCGCTGTCCGTGCCATCCTCGATGAAGATAATATCTTCAAGCGGTTGGTCGATCGGGGTAAATCCGCCGCCATCCTCGAAGCCTATCCTCCGCCCTGGCATGAGGGCATCGCCAGCGGTAAGCATTTGCCGGCGAGTTATCAATACGCGGCGATGAGCGCCGGTTTGCGTCTGCTTGAAACGGCGGATTTCGTCGAAGGGCGGGCGCTCAGCGGTGATTGGACGGGTGAGGGCTGGCGCACCCAGATGCAATTCACTGATACACCGCTCTATACGCCCTATGAGGCCGGGCGTAAATTGGTCGAACTCTCACGTCAGTATGATTTTGTCTACTTCCCGCATTGGTTGACGGATATCGTCGGGCATCGGGGGCCGATGACGCGGGCGGTTGAACTGCTGCAAACTTTCGATGGTGTGATGCGTGGTGTGCTGGAGACGTGGCAGGACGACGAAGGGCTGATAATTATCACCAGCGATCACGGTAACCTCGAAGACCTCAGCCACGGACGCCACACACAGAACGACGTCCCTGGTGTGATTATCGGCGCGGGGAAGAATCAATTTGTCAACGGCCTGACTGATTTGACGGGCTTGACGCCACGTATTGCCAAGTTGCTGCTCTAGCGTAAGAACAAGCTGAGTTTGCATGGTCGCCTTTGCCCCTCATCGCATTGCGATCCATCCCTCTCCCATTTTCGGTTCCTGTGGAACCTGGAGCAAGGGGGAAGTGTGGCTGCATCGCAATGCCGCCGAAGGCGGCGCGAAACAACCGACCTCCGGTCGGGGTTCGCATCGTCCCTCTACCCTTGTGGGAGAGGGACAGGCTGACCGTAGGTCAGACAGGGTGAGGGGACGAAGGCTGCATACTTTTATCTTGTCCGTCTATTAGGTCGTCTGGGCGAGGTGTGTGCGGATCTGCGTGAGGCCAAAGACGGTGACAAAAATTGTGGTGATCGCCAGCACAATCGCCGGACCCGGCACCACGTCGAAGTACCACGAGATATAGATGCCGATAGCACCGCTTAACGCACCCAACACCGCAGCGACCGCGATCATGTGGTGCATCCGGCCGGTGAGTAGTTGGGCGGTCGCCGCCGGGGTGGTGAGCATCGCTAGCATTAAGGCGATGCCGACAATGCGCAGGCTGGCGACGATGGTCACGGCGATTAAAATCAGCAGAAGCAGGCGCAAGCCCTCGGACGGTAGTTTCATCGCCTTTGCCATGCGGCTGTCAAAACTGACCAGCACCAATTCTTTGTAAAACAGCACGATCACGCCGATGACGACCAGCCCACACGCTGCTGTAATCCACAGGTCGGTTTCCCCGATGCCGAAGATGTAGCCGAATAAGATGTGGGTGAGGTCTTGCCCCTGGTAAGCACGCGGATCGGTGCTGATGATGCCGATTCCTAACGCGAACATGGCGACGAAGATGATGCCGATAGCGGTATCTTCTTTGAGGCGACGGTCACGGGTGAGCCAGCCGATGAACAACGCGGAGATAATCCCGGCGACCAGACCGCCCGCAAATAACTGTACACTTTGTTCTTCAACACCGCTGAACAAACCGCCGATCACGGGTAGGCTACCTGCGCTGCCCCAGTAGATGTAGGCGATCGCCACCCCCGGCAGGGTGGTGTGTGCAAGCGCATCCCCGAAGAACGACATGCCACGTACCACCACGAATGAGCCGATCACACCGGAGATCGCGCCGACCATCACAGCGGCGATCATCGCCCGTTGCATAAACCCCGAGTCAAGCGGTTCTATGAGAAAGTCAATCATCTAGCGATCCGTGATGATAATCATTTCATCGCCTGCGGTGACCACACCAGCACGTCTGCCATAGGCTTGTCGCAGCAGATCCGGCTGGAAAACCCGCGATGGCTCGTCGAATGCGACCACGTGACGGTTAAGCAGCAGCAACCGGTCGAAGCGTTTCGCCGCCATGTGCATATCATGTGTCGCCAGCAGCACGGAGATACGCTGCGTCTTGAGCTGGTCGAGCGTTCCCATAATCTCTTCCTCGGCGGTCACATCCACCCCGCTGAACGGTTCGTCGAGCAACAGCACATCCGTTTCCTGTGCCAACGCCCGTGCGATGAATACCCGCCGCTTCTGTCCTCCGCTGAGTTGACCGATCTGCCGGTCACCGTAGGCCGTCATGCCGACTTGCGCCAGCGCCGCCTCGACTTGCTGACGGTCGCGTTTGCCGGGCCAGCGCAACCAACCGATCTGCCGGGTGCGTCCCATCATGACCACATCGCGCACGGTGACCGGGAAGTTCCAGTCAATGTCGCCGTGCTGGGGAACGTAGCCGATCATGTTATGACTGGTGCGGCAGTCCTCACCATGCAGCGAAATTTCCCCCTGGGAATGTGGGATCATCCCGACGAGTGCCTTAAATAATGTGCTTTTCCCGGCACCGTTCGGCCCGATGACGGCGATTCGTTCCCCGATCCGCATGTCAAAGGTTACGTCCTTAATGGCGTGTTTCATCCCCGCGTAACCGGCGGTCAATTGCTGGACTTGCAACGCCTGGGGATGGGATGCCCCGTTGAGGTCGGTTTTTGGCTTAAAGTTGGGGAAGGTTGCCATATATTTCCTTACGCAGTTGATACGTGATCTCATTTATCATTCCATGCGGTTTGTATAAAGTCAAGCGATGGTAAGACAAACTAAACATTGAGGAAAGTTTGTATATCCTGACCATCAAAACAAACAAACGGTTTTATACTGAAGTTTGAAATGGTATATCGAGGAGATAGTATCGGGTGGTTACTTCAAAACGCTTTTTTAACCCGCTCACCCTGGCTGTGGTCGGTGCGCTTATCACAATTGGACTGATCTACGCCTTTGATGCCTCCGCGCAGCAAGAGGATGACCCTACAAATCTTATCACAGGGTTGGCTTACCAGTCGATCCTGACACAGCAAAATGGTGCCGCCGCTGACCGGATCAACGTGCATCCAGCGGACGTGACCATCAATGGTGACTACGCATTCGGTCTTGCGTCCGTCCATGTGGATGCGACCATGCACGGCACACCGGAATTGATCCTATTTATGGCACGACGCAGCAGCAACGGTTGGCAACTCGCAACGGAAAACACATCGCAGTTTACAAACTGGTTAGGGCAAGCGCCTACGTCGTTGGTGAACCCACAGGCACGCCAGACCCTGACCACACCGGCAGTCGAGGGGCAGAGTGCCGCCGCCGGTGGCTCCCTGTTAAGCCTACCTTTTGCCACCGGCGAGACCTGGAACTTGACCGGTGGCCCGCACGCATGCTGCAACGGTGACCGCACCGGTCGGGGGGCGCTTGACCTCGCCTGGGGTTATGGCACGGGTAAAGTCCGTGCTGCGCGTGAGGGCATCGCGTGGCGAGCGGCAAGTTGTCCGAACTTTGTCCGTGTTGACCATGCGGACGGTTGGCAGACTGGTTATTACCATCTGGTCAATGAGCAAGTCGCCAATGGGCAGTCGGTCGCACGTGGACAGTACCTCGGCGATGAGGGCAACGGCATCGGCTGTGGTGGCTGGTCAAGCGGACCGCATGTGCATTTCTCGCTGCGTCTGAACGAGGTCGCGCAGACATTCAACGGGCACAACGTCGGCGGCTGGACGGTTTCCGCCGGATCGGCACAGTATCAGGGCTGTATGCGCCGCGTCCGTGATGGCTTTACGGTCTGCGCCCCCAACGCGCCGGTCTATAACGATGGTGCTATCGGTAGCGGGTCAGGTATTCCAGTCGCCCCGGTCGATACCGAATTGGTGACAAACGGTAACTTCAGTGGTGGTTTCATCGGCTGGAACACCGATTTCGACACCGATTATACGGTGAATGACGGTGTTTTGAACTGGTATTCCCCGGCGGGTGGTCGTCTGGCGACGATCTTCCAGACAATCAACTACACCATCCCGCAAGATTCAGCCGTGCAGCTCATCACAGAATTGGGCAATTCCAGTGACACAGCGAAGAAGGTACGGGTGCATGTGCAGGCTTATGAGAACGAAACCGGCCTATGGGACGAGGGCTTGCTGGTCTGTGAGTTTAACATCCCGCCGAATACACCGCTGAAAGCCTTCACCGCCCGCCGCAACATCGACACATCATGGACACGCGCCCGTGTGTGGATCGAGGGCTACCCGCCGGATGGCGATGCCGCCATTCGCACGGATAACGTCGAACTGCGCCGTTACGATGATCTGGGCATCACCGAGACGGAGTGTTTCCAGGGACGCCCCGGACGTCCCGGTTCGGTTGTGAGGCTTTCACCGACCGCCGGTGCGGAAATTTCGACTTCTCCCGAACCCCATACGATCCAATGGCAGGCGTTGGAAGATGCGCTGTGGTACCACGTCTACATCGCCCAGGGGAGCGAAGTCTTCGTGGATGAGTGGCTCGAAGGGGTCGCCGTCTGTGATGAAACGAGCATCTGCACCATGCCGGATGATCTGTCGAAGCTCGATAACGGTGAGTATAGCTGGTGGATGGTCGCCCAGAATGACAACGGTCTCGGTGAGTACGACGAGCTACGGTTTACGGTAAGGAATGACCCGCCGCAGACCATCAAACGTGAGCCACCGACCAGCGCGTTTGACCAGTCCCTGACATGGACGGCAGACCCGACAGCGGAGTGGTATCACATCTACCTTGCGACCGAAGGCTACCTAGCGCATGACAACTGGCACGAGGGTGCGGCTGTCTGCGATGAAGAAGGGGTGTGCAGCATCGACATGCCGACGTTGCTCGATGGTGATTTTGACTGGTGGATGGCGGCCTGGGGTGCTGGCTCCATGGGGACTTATGACAACGTGCCTTTTACTATCGATGAAACCGCGCCGGAGCCGGTCGAGATTATATCGCCTTCGGGTGGGGTACCGTCGGGCAACATCACCATCAGTTGGCAGATGGACGCGAACGCGCTGTGGTATCACGTTTACATCGTGCGCCCGGACGTGGACGATTACAACAAATGGCATGATGCTAAGCAAGTCTGCGGTGAAATTACTTGCTCGGTGATCGTTAATCTACCATCCGGTGAGTACGAACTTTGGATGGGGGTCTGGGGGCCGGGTGGCCTTGCTGATTACCGCTCAAGGCAATTCGCCACGATCAACTAACCTGCCAAACGGGGCACGTTTCTGACGTGCCCTTTTTAATTCCTCTCCAATAGATCTAACACCGTTAAACGTTCATCTCCCGCTCATCTCCCTTGCTTGACACCTTTAGATAAACGGTGTTAAATAAACAGTGTAAAGTCAATGTATTTATCCACAAAACGGGAGTGGAGTCGTGAACAATCTAAATCGTAACACCGGGTTTTTGTTGATATTCGAAGCATTGCTGTTGTTCGTGCCGCTTTTTATTCTGGGCACGGCGATTGATTGGCCCGCCAGCCTGGACGAACCGGCTACCGCAATCCTTCCACGCATTTACGAGCAGGCAAGCACTGTGCAGAGCGGTTATGTTATCTACATGATCTATTCGCTGCTGTTCTGGCCGGTGTCCCTGCTTATCATCCACAGGGCAGCGGGAAGCGACGACTACGGGCCGCTGCTGCGGATCGCGGCGGGATTAGGGATCGCGTCTGCGGTGCTGCGCACACTCGGCATTATCCGCTGGCTGGTGCCCATGCCCGTACTCGCGGAGCAGTATGTTGACCCGGCGACGAGTGAGGCGACACGCGAAAGCATCATCGTGACTTATAACATGCTCAACGACTACGCCGGTTCGGTCGGTGAAATCCTCGGCGTGAGCCTGTTTGCCGCGTTGTGGGCGTTGATCGTCGGTTACGTTATCTTGCGCGATGGTCGTTTGCCGCGCTGGTTGGGTGGTTTTGGTGTGGTCGCCGGGGCCGGCCTGATGATTCCGATTGTCGAGATGTTCGGTACGGATGCCGGGCCTTTCGTCACGATCAGCGTCGTGGTACTGCATTTGTGGTTGCTAGCACTGGGCATCACGGTGCTGACCGGACGACTCCCGGCAGCGCAACCGGTAACCTCCGTCCCTGCTTACCCGAGTTAATTCGAGAGATGTTAAGGATAAAATCTGATGAGTGACAATTTGAACGTGATCTTTGGTACGGGGCCGGTCGGCATGGCGGTGATGCGTGAACTACACAAGCGCAGTAAGCGCGTCCGTATGGTTAACCGCAGCGGAAAGGCGTCGCTACCGGCAGGTGTGGAACTGGTCAGTGCTGACGTGACGGATGCCACACTCGCTATTGAGGTCGCGCAGGGTGCAGATGTGATCTATCATGCTCTAAACGTCCCCTATCACCGATGGTATGACGTGTTCCCGAAGCTGAACGCTGGGGCCGTCGCTGCTGCGGAAGCCAACGGTGCGAAGTTGGTTGTGATGGATAATCTGTATATGTACGGGCATCACGCCGATCCACTCACGGAAACCACGCCACAAGCACCGACCACACGTAAGGGACAGCTTCGTGCAGAGCTGGCGGCGGGATTGCTTGAGGCACACCGCGCAGGACGAGTGCAGATCGTCATTGGGCGGGCGGCAGATTTCTATGGCCCCGGTGTGGAGGCCTCTGTGATGGGTGGTGAACGTATGATCATGCCAGCGTTGCAGGGAAAATCCGTGCAGATGTTTGGTGATCTCGATAAGCTGCACACCTATTCTTATGTGCCAGATGTAGCGCGGGGATTGGCTACACTGGCAGATCATGACGAAGCCTTCGGGGAGGTCTGGCATTTGCCGGTGGATAAGACGCTGACCACGCGCCAGTTCATTGAGCGAGTCTATGCGTTGGCAGGGCAACCGCCGCGCATCAAGACCGCGCCCAAGCTGGCAATCCGGGCGATGGGTTTGTTTGACCCGGTGATGCGCGAAGTGGTCGAAATGGTGGATGAATTCGCGGTGGACTTCGTGATGTCCGATACCAAGTTCACGCAGCGATTCGGCGTGATGGCGACTCCGCTTGATGAGGCACTCCATGAGACGGTGGCGCATTATCGGCAGCAGCTCGCAGCAATATAATTGGATCGGCGGCGGCAGACGATAAATGACTCCCGCCGTCGCTTTTGTCTGGTATCGTCGTTATGGACTCATGTGTATTATAATCGTTCCTGCGAAATGAATGACTCAGGAGCAATCATGACTGAACAAGTCAGCATCGGCGTGATCGGCGGCTCAGGTCTTTACGACATGCCGGAGATCACTGACAAGACCACCGTTTCCATCGATACCCCCTATGGCAAACCCAGCGCGGACTTTATCGTCGGTACGCTGCGCGGTAAGCGAGTGGCGTTTCTGGCGCGGCATGGTGTCGGGCACGTCCACACACCGACGAGTACGCCCTACCGGGCCAACATCTATGCGTTTAAGAAGCTAGGCGTGCGTTTTATCATCGGTGTGAACGCTTGTGGTTCTCTGCGCGAGGAGATCACACCGGGGCAGATCGTCATCCCCACACAGATTTACGACCATACCAGGTCGGCACGGAATGGGCGTACCTTCTTCGATGAGGGTCTGGTTGCCCATGTGGATGTCTCGCAGCCGTTTTGTCTCGAGCTGGCGCGTGAGGTATATGCTTCGTTCGCGCAGGTCGGCGGCACCGCGCATAAAGGCGGTACGTTTCTTATCATCGAGGGGCCGCGCTTTAGCACACGCGGTGAAAGCGAGATTTACCGGCGGTGGGGATGTAGCATTATCGGGATGACCAGCGCGCCGGAGGCGTTTTTGGCACGCGAGGCGGAAATCTCTTATGCGGCGATTGCCCACGTCACCGATTACGATGTGTGGCATCTGACCGCGCAGCCAGTCACGGTGGAGCAGGTCACGCGGACGATGCGCCATAATGTCGAGCGGGTGCAAAAGGCCATCGCCATCACCGTCGATGGATTGGACGAAAGTGCCGAATTCGAGAGCCATAACGCGCTGCAAACCGCGTTTATGACGGCGAAGGATAAAGTCGATCCGGCGATGATTGACAAGCTGGAGTTAATTGTCGGTCGTTACTTCGGGCGCTAATGTGACGCTAGATCAACCGACAGAATTACCACTCATCACCGCGCCGGACGAGCGGGGGCGGTCGCAGCGCCGGGAGCGTGTGCTGTTGGCGTTGGCGGCGGTCTTTTTGGTCATAAACTTCACCGCGCTGACGTTGCTCACCCCGGAGCGGTGGCTGGTCAATCTGCTGGTGCTGAGTGCGTGGTTCGTCAGCGCGGTAAGCGGACATTGGATGCTGTCGCAGTTCTTGCCGAGGCGCGATCAATTGATTTTCCCGCTGGTGATGTTTCTCAGTGGCTGGGGATTGGTGGCGATCACACGGTTAGCGCCACGCTTTGCCGACCGTCAGGCGGTATGGTTGTTGGTCGCAACGGCGGCGATGTGTGCGGTTGCCATTCTGCCGGATGTGTTGAATCTGCTGCGGCGCTACCGTTACTTACTGCTGCTGTTTGGATTGGTGTTGTTGTTCAGCACCATCGTTTTCGGGCGCAACCCGACCGGGTCAAGCATCGCGCCACAGCTCTGGTTAGGGATCGGCAACGTCAACTTTCAGCCATCGGAACTGCTCAAGGTGATTCTGGTGGTGTTCCTCGCGAGCTATCTCGCCGAGCAGTATCCGCTGCTGCGGGCGGAAGGGTTGGTCAGCGACAATCAGTTGTTGCCGTTGTCGCCGCGTGTGGTCGGCCCGGTGCTGCTGATGTGGGGATTGTCGGTGGTGGTGCTGATCTGGCAGCGTGATCTCGGCACAGCGACGTTGTTCTTCGTCGTGTTTTTGCTGCTGCTGTATGTCGCCAGTGGATACATGCTCGTGTTGCTGGGTGGCGGTGTGTTGATCGTCATCGCGGCGGTCGTCGCTTATAACCTGTTCGATGTGGTTAGCCTGCGGGTGGATATCTGGCTTAATCCCTGGCCTGAAGCGGATACCCGCGCTTTTCAGATCGTCCAGAGTTTGCAGGCGTTCGCCGCCGGGGGCATCTTCGGGCAGGGGATCGGGCAGGGCGCACCGACCTATGTGCCGGTGGTGCATTCCGATTTTATCTTTGCTGCCATCGCCGAAGAATGGGGCCTGCTCGGTGTGTTGGTCGTGATCGTGTGCATCGGTGTGCTGGTCATGCGTGGTTTACTCATGGCATCCATGCATCAAGGGCGACCGTTCCAGGCGTTGCTGGCAATCGGCTTGAGTATGTTGTTGGGGGCGCAGAGCATCCTGATTATGGGCGGTGTGATCCGTTTGCTGCCATTGACCGGGGTGACGCTGCCGTTCCTCAGCTACGGAGGCAGTTCTTTGCTGATGAGTTTCGTAATCGTTGGCTTGCTGCTGCGACTCTCCGTGTATGAGAGGGGTGTGTTCTTTGCAGTTCACAGGTGAAACCCAACGGATGATGCTGGCCTTTCTACTGGCGCTGGTGGCGGTGGCGGGGACGGCGGCCTACTGGGCCGTCACCGGGACGGAAACTATTCTACAGCGTGAGGATAACCGTCGCCGTGTTGATGCAATCCGGGCGATTGACCGGGGGGACATCTACGACCGCAACGGTCTATTGCTGGCGACTTCGGTCGAGGTCGAGGGAAGCACGGCGATGCAGCGGCGCTACCTGCACCCGGCGATGAACAGTACGCTGGGCTACTACAGTTTCCGCTTCGGCGAAGCAGGGGTCGAACGGGCGTATAATCCGTCGTTGAGTGGGGCGGACATCGGGCGTGACTGGTCGCAATTTGTCACACAGGATTTACTGCACCGGCGGCAGGTCGGCGAGGACGTGAAAGTTACGCTTGATCTGGCGGCGCAACGGGCGGTGGCACAGGCGATGGGTGATCGTTCCGGTGGGGTGGTCGTGCTGGCTGTGCCGTCCGGGGCGGTGATCTCGCTTGTCAGCCAACCGAGTTACGACCCCAATCAGATTGCGGATACCTGGGATACCTTGCTGGATGATCCAGCAGAGCCGTTCTTCAATCGTGTCTTGCAGGGCAACTATCAACCGGGCGGGACGACTAAGACGTTGTTGCTCTTTACCGCTCTGTTGAACCGTGTGCCGCTTGACCAGATGTACACACAGGCGACCGCGCCGGTACAGGTCGGCGAGGTGACGTTAACCTGTGTGGAAACACCCCAGGCCGCCGCCCTGACTCTGCTTGAAGCGTATCAGTTTGGGTGTCCGTCGCCGTTTGCACAGCTCATCAGCCAACTCGGATTAGAGACCGTCGCCGCTACTTATGATTTGTTTCGCTTTGATGTCGCGCCGGAACTCCCCGGTTTTATAGCGCAACTGCCAGATGCTGAAGCTACCGCCGAAGCCGCCACGCCGCCGCCGACCCCCACAGCGTCGGATTTTACCCGTGCTGACGCACTAGGGCAGGGTGACATCACCGTGACACCGCTAAAGATGGCAACGCTGATGGCGGCGTTGCTCAATAGCGGCAACATCCCGGAGCCGCATGTGCTACTGCAAACGCGCCCACCAAACACCGAAGGCTGGATTGATGCGAACGTGCGTGAAAACACGCTGCCGTTGACGACGCCGGAATTCGCCGCGCAGTTACGCACGCTAATGCAGACCAATCTCTCTGAAGATGTGGTGGCGGCGCTCACCGTCGCAGGGATCGAGATGGGTGGGCAGGTGGCGCTGGCCTATGCCGGGGAGACGACGCAGACCTGGTTCATCGGGTGGGCACGGCACGCCCGCCGGGAAGGGGTGGCGGTCGCCGTGTTGTTAGAAGACAGCGACGACCTCGAAGCCGCCGCAACCATCGGTGGTGAGGCGCTAGCGGCATCTTACAACGCGCTTTATACGGCTACAGAGTCGCCTTGATCGCGCCGCCATCGACGGGCAGGGCGACCCCGTTGATGTACCCCGCCGCTGGCGCACACAGAAAGACCGCTGTATTTGCGAACTCTTCCGGTGTGCCGATGCGCTTTAGTGGGATGCCGGCGGCGGTCTTTTCGCGCTCTTCCTCCGGCGTGGTATCGTTTTTCCGCGCCCGCGCATTCATCAGTTGATCGACGCGCTCGGTTTTGGTGGTGCCGGGTAAGATCGCGTTGACACGTATCCCCTGTGGGCCGAGTTCCTGTGAGAGCGACTTTGTCAGCCCGATCACCGCCGGACGGATGACGTTGGACAGTGTCAGGTTCTCGATGGGTTGCTTGACTGAAATCGACTGAATCGCTAGGACAGCGGCGCGGTCTGAACGGCGCAGATAGGGCAGCGCGGCCTTGACCAACCGTACCGCGCTCATAAAAGTCAGGTTGGTGGATTGTTCCCAGGTGGTGAGGTCGATGTCCTCAAATCCGCCAGATGGCGGCCCACCTGCGTTGATCACGATGATATCCAGACCACCGAGCATTTCCGCGGCGTTATCGACGAGGCCACGCGCGGCTTCGGGTTCGGTGAGGTCGGCGGCGATGGTGAAAACCGGGTTGCCGCTCTCCTGGTTGATGTCGCTGGCGGTGTCCTGGAGTTTGGTCAGGCTGCGGCTGTTGATGATGACCGTTGCGCCTTCCAAACTGAAACGGCGGGCGGTCGCTGCGCCCAGTCCCTGGCTGGCGGCGGTGACGAGTACCTTTGCACCTCTGAGTCCTAAATCCATATGTTTTTTTGCTCCTAACGTTCGAGTTCTAAGCGAAAGCGTTTTTGTCCGATGCCGATGATGTCACCATCGGTCATGATGTTGGGCGCGGTGATGGGAAGTTCGTTTAAGGTCGTCCCGTTGCGGCTGTGGCGGTCTTCCAGCCACCACTGCCCGTTACGCAAGACCAGGTGGGCGTGTTCGCTGCTGGCGAATGTGTCCTTCAAGATGACATCATTGGTAGCGGCACGCCCCAGGCTGGTGAGCGGTCGCAGCGGGTAAGTTTCCCCGACGGCGACGTAAGAACCGTCGATTTCCTGTAGGGCGACAAGCTGCCCATAGACGCGGCGATTGGCCTCAAGTTGTTCGATGCTAACGCGATATTCACGCCAGACAAAATAAAAAATGGCACCCAGCACCGCCAGTAAGACTAAACCGGAGATCACTCGTAGGACGAATAAGACGACATCGATTTCCATACGGATGCACCTCAGAGAGGATCAAACGCCTCGGTCACTTGATCGTCGGTATCTTTCTCGTTTTCGTCCATGTAGACGATCTGTGTGCGACCAATGCGGATCACGTCACCTGTTTTCAGGCGATGTTCACGGACGGGATTGTTGTTCACTAAGGTGTTGGAGTCGCCGCTGCGAACGTCGAACAGCGCGTAGCCCCCCATGCGGAGCCGGAGTTGCAGATGATGGCGTGAGACGGTCGGGTCGTCGATGATGATGTGGTTATCTGGGTGACGACCAATATTCACAAAGTCCCGCTCCAACTTAACAACCCGGTCGTTATTGATAATAAGCTGGGGATTGATCGGGCGTTCGGTCGTCGGGAACTGGATAGGCTGCATAGCGGCTGTGCTGATGGCTTTGCTATCCGCATGGGTGGCGCTGACGTTGACGATGTCTTTCTCAATCTCAGTATCAGCTAAAATTTTGACCTGTGGTGGGTTTAACAACCGGTAACCCGCGTCTGTCGCCAGTTCGACTAGATGAGTGGTGAGGGTCTGCGACAGATTCTGATAACGTTTGATGAGCTGTTCTTGTGTGGTAGGGTGCGCGTGGATCACATAGCGATCCGGTGCAATCGGACGCGGGTCACCACTGCGCGGTGGTTGGATGGCATCTTCCATCGCACGGGCGAGCCGCAATGCGAGGTCTTGTGCGCGTATACGTTTACCGAACAGATTGCTGAACGCGCCTTCGATGATCTGCTCGAGTTGAGTTTCCAATCGGTCGATATGTCGTTTCTTCATCGCGGGTATTATAGCGTAAGCCGGGTAAAGAAAAAACGGCAGACATGAGGCGTCCGCCGTTTCTGTTTTGTCGTATTTGCCGGTTTAGTAGGCGCTACGCGGTGCGTAAACCGGGTCGATTGGAACGATTTCCGGCCAGAAGTCAGCGCGGCTGATGTCCTCGCTGTTGGCATCGCGTAGTTCGTCGAGCCATGCTTCAAAGGCGGTGGCCTGTCGTTCTTGGCTGACTTCTTCGGTCAGTTCTTCCTCATCGCGTGAGGTCACCTGTATGATCTGGAAGCCATTAATCGGCGCTTGATCCTGGCTGAAACTTTCGACGAAGGCGGGCACCGGGCCGACAAGTTCGCCGACTTCCTCGTTGTTCAAGGCGTCGATGAAGTCTTCGTCGTAAAAGTCTTCGATGGCTTCGTTTTCAGTCGGCAGTTGGCCCTCGGCACCCCCGCGTGAGGCGCTGGGCGCAATGCTGGCAACTCGCGCAAGGTCACCGAAGGATTCACCATTTTGCAAGGCTTCGAGAATTTGCTGGGCTTCCTCTTCGGTTTCCACCACGATGCGGCGTGCGCTGACCAACGGCTCGGTTTCCGGCGCGGGTGTGACTTCGTCCGCGATCTTATCGCGCAGGACTTGTAAGCGGAAGTAGTGCAGCACATCTTCTTCGCTGTAGCCTGCGATGTTTTCCGCCCGCTCAAAGAAGCGCCCACGATTGTTCTCGAACACCTGCCGGTTGAGTTCCGGTGTGCGTGTCTGCGCGGACGAGATCGTCGCTACCGGTGATGGAGTCGCGGTTGGCCCTTCTTCATCTTCCGGGGTTTCGGTCGGTGTCGGTGATGGTGTGGGCGACACGAGCGGCGTCGGCGTCGGGGTATTTGACGGTTCCGGCTCCGGTGTTTGTTCCGGGTCGAGCAAGATCTGGTTGAGTTCGGCGTCGAAGCCTAGAATCTCATCGATCTTTTCCTGGATTTCCTCGTCGGTCGCGGTGATGCCGCGTTCCTCGGCTTCTTCGAGAATAAGTTGATCTTCGATCATAGTGTTGAGGACGCGCAGGCCGATCTGGTCGGTGTTTTGCAAGTCCTGGAAGGCGTCGGCGAGCGTGACGTTCGTCTGCAAGACCTGGTTCGCCGCGTCCAAATCAGTGCCGCCTTGCTGCTGGATGATCTCATCAGCGGCGGTGTTGATGCGCTCGGTGATGACCAACCGCTCAAAGCGAACGCGATCCTCGAAATCTTCTGCGGAGATCTCAGTACCATCGATGGTCGCAACGGTGCGATTGGGGTTGATGAACTGGTCGAAACCGACCGCAGCAATCAGCACGACGATGACAATCGCGATCACCGCGCCGATGCTGTAGTAGACGTAGCGGATGCGCTGGGCATCACGCTCGGCACGGGTGCGAAATTCTGACATCGGGCCATCGGCTTCGCCTGTTTGCCGGATGGTTTCTTTCTTGGGCAGGCCGGTTGTTTGGCGTTTCTTTGCCATATTGTTAAGGCTCCTCGTTGGGCGCACGTCTCCACCGGGGAGCCGTGCTTTCAAACGACTTAGTCGCCCGTGCTGACGAAAGGCAGCAGGGCCAGATGGCGGGCACGCTTGATCTCACGAGCCAGTTCACGTTGGCAGCGGGAGCAGTTCCCGGTTTGGCGACGTGGCTTGATCTTCCCGGCGTCCGTCAGGTAGCGGCGCAGGGTTTCGTAGTCCTTGTAGTCGAAGCATTTCCCATCCGGGCAATAGCTGTTACGCCCACGACGCCGACGGCTGCGGCGGTTAGAACGGGCGCGGTTGTTGGTGCGTGCGCGGCGACCATCGCTACGACTGCTGTTTGATTCTTTCTTCTCGTCTTCACTCATGGTTTATTCTCCAGGTTATCGGCAGACGACCGACCAGCGGGTGCTAAAAGGCATAATCGCTGCTGTCAAAGTCGTCGTCATAATCGAAATCGCTTTTATGATGGCGCTCTCCCAACAGGATCATCTCATTGGCGACGAGTTCGGTGCGAAAGTGCTTTTTCCCGGTTTCGTCTTCCCAGCCGCGTGTTTGCAAGCGGCCTTCCACGTAGACCTGTTGGCTCTTCGAAAGGTGGGTTTTGCAAATTTCTGCGAGGTTGCCCCAGGCGACCACGTTGAACCATTCGGTTTCTTCCCGCCGTTCGCCTTCGGAAGACGTCCAACTGCGGGTGGTGGCAACACTGAAGCTCGTTACCGGTCTCCCGCTGGGTGTATAGCGCATCTCCGGCTCTCTGCCGACGAGGCCGATAATCATCACCTTGTTGAGACCGCGTGTCATGGGCAACCTTTCCGTAGCTGAGTGCGGACTAATCCGGCTTGACGACCAGATAGCGCAAAATGCTGTCGGCTAGTTTGAGGTCACGCTCGACTTCGTTGATGTGATCGGGTTCGACTTCCGCATGGAAGAGAACGTAGAAGCCCTCGCGCTGACCGTCAATTTCGTAGGCAAGGCGACGCCGGCCCCAACGGTCAATCCGGTTGATGCGGCCTTTGTCATCAGCCTCTACCCAGGTTTTCACCTGATCGACGCTTTCCTGCATGACCTCTTCGTTGGGGTCAATCCGCACGATAAATGTTAATTCATAGGGTCGTTTCATGGATGGGTTCCTTTCCCTGGAATAAGCCCCATTTTCACGCGGGTGCGCTGGATGGAGCGGAAAGTGCCGCTGAAAATCAGCAACGGCAATATAAATCAGTCGAAGCGCAATGCTACCCGAACTAGGCGGCTTTAGCAACCGTCGATTCAGTTTCAGGTTGTCTTTCCAGCGCGAGACGTGAACTCGCCAATGCCAACGTGACGGTCAACCAGAACATGGTGATTGACGCCTGAAAATCCAGCCGGAAGAAGTAGAGATCACCAAAGGCGTTGACCAGCGCGGTCACCAGCGCGGCATGGTAACCCAGGTGAATCGAGGCGACTTGATCGTCCGCGCGGGCGATGTTGTAAGCATAAACACCGTAGCCAAAGACGCCGGTGATAAACACCAGGAAGATTGTGACGCCGACCAGACCGATCTGGTTTGCCATAATCAGGTACATATTGGCGACATCAGTGTAAATATCGGCATCCGGTGTGCCGGTAAAGCCGACCCCGAACACCGGGTAGCGGTTGATGAGGCGCAGCGAATCGGTGTATTCACCCAGGCGCATCTGGCTTGCCAGGTCGGAGAACGTCAACGCCTCTGCGAAGCGTTCCACGTAAGCCTGGGTCTGGGGTAACAGCAGCATCAGCAAACCCGTCAGCAGCAATAACGGGATGAACCGGCGATAGCGCACAACGGCGATCACGCCCAGGCCGACCGCCATCGCCAGCATGGAGGTGCGTGAGTAGGTCAGGAATAGCGCGATACCGACCAGCGCCAGCACGCCCAGCGTGATAACCCGGTAGCGGAACACCGGTCTACGAGCGAACACCTGCGGTGCGATAATCACCGCCGAGATCGCCAGGATGCCGCCGAGGGAGTTAGGGTCGATCCAGGTGCCGATGGCGCGCTCCGCCAACGCGGGATTTTCTTCGATGTAACGGATGGAACCGCCCGCCGGGTAACCGATACGAGCGAGCCGTGCGAGCAGCGCGTCGGCGGTGGTATCCGGCAGGACGTACAGGCCGATGGTCAACAGGGCTTGCAAACTGACGACAACCATCACCACCAGCACCAACCGGCGCAAGATCTTCGGGTCACGCAGTAAGTCCCCGGCGATAAAGACCAGACCGAGACTGAGCAGAGTCCCGGCGAACTGACGCAGTACGTTAGCGGTGATCGGTGCCCAGCGCAGCCCCAGGGAGAACGCCAGAACCAGCCACAGAACGTACACCAGCAGCAGCAAATGAACAGGCGTCAGGCGAAGTTCGCGGCGCTTACCCGTCATCCACTGGACGAGGTATATCAACAGAAACCCACTGATTGCCACATCCAGCAAGGTGGGCGTGAAGCCGAGGTCGAACGGCAGTGTGCCGTAAGGTAACAGCAGCATCACGGCGACGATGGCGTAAAGCGCGGCCTGCACATCGGTGAGGACGTACAAACCCGCCAGCAAACCGATGATGAGGCCGGTAGCAATAGCGGGGCCCATCATCACGGTGGTGACCGCAATCGCCGCACCGACCGCGCCGATCAACAAACCGACCAGCAGGCTATAAGCACGACGATCTATCGTCATCAAAAAATTCTGGATGGCGTCAGAACGATTTATCATCGGGCGCTCTCCTGGACTTTTAACGCGGTGTCGAGAAAGAGGCGCTCATCGGGGGAAAGTGTCATCGCGTTCACCTCGTCTAGCGGGTGAAAATCAGCCTGTGTCTCGTCGTCGTCGTCGATGCGACTTGTCGGGTCATGGTCGGTGGCTTGTGCGGTGTAGATGAGTTGGACGAAATCAGGATACGGATAGGCGTAAGCTGCCGTTTTGGGCTTCAGGTGATGAAAATGGATGTAACCGAGCAGCATCGGCGCATCAAGAACACAGCCGGTCTCCTCGTGAATTTCACGGTGCAGCGTTTGCATCAGCGTCTCGTCTGGTTTGCGCCTGCCGCCAGGGAGAATATGCCGGTGACCTTCTTCGTTGCCCATGCACATGATCTCGTCACCACGAAAGATGATGCACCGTACCGATGTTACGTAGGTCAGCGGCGGCAGGTCTTCACACAGCGCGGAGCGCAACCGCAGGCGAATGTCTGTACCCCAATCGACGGTTTGTTCGGTCGGGTGGTTGTGTTGTTCGAGAAAATGGGTCAATGCTGAAGTCATTTGTTGCGCCTGATGAATACGATCACGCCGAGTATAAACAATCCCGCCCAGGTGACCAGACTCAACCCCGCACCGGTGACAAAGCTGATCGGCTCGTAGGTGGCGGTGATATTGTACGTCCCCGCCGGGATCGAAAGCGCGGTCAGACCACCATAGGTGCGGATGGCATTCAACATTTCGCCGTTAAGACGAAATTCCCAGCCGGGATAATCGACGTGTGCGAGTGAGAGCAGCGCGTTCTCTGGTGTATCCACCTGCACGGTGAACGATTCCGGTGCGTAGTCGGTGACGGTCGCGTCGGCCTGTGCCGGGACGCTTTCCGGCGGGGGGTAGGTCGGTGCGCGGTGCAGTACTGCCGTCTCACGCAGATTGAGCGCCGAGTCGCGCATTTGGTCACGGGCGGCGGCATCGTCGCCAACGAGCGTGTAATCATAGAGCAGGTAGGCGAACGGGCGCGGGTCGCTGAGGCGATGCAGGTTAAGTGTTTGCCCGTCGGGATAGTCACGGGCGATCAGGTCGGAGGCGACCGGCAGTTCTTCGGCGTCGGTGAGTACATAACGCACGGCGAAAAGCTCCCAGGCGACCGGCTGTGGCATCTCGCGTTGAATGATCGCGTGGGGGCCGTCCAAGAACAGCGGGCTGATACCGCGAATATCGGCAAGTTCGTAGAGGGTGCCGGTGTTGCCGCCACCGTAGATGCCGATCTCGCCGTTGACTTGATTGCCCTCTACGCGGAAGGGCGGCGCGTTTTCGGCGGTGTCCTCGCGGATGCGCTCGACCAGCGGCGGTGTTTGCATGATGGCGCGTTCCGCTGCCGGCACGGGCGCATAGTTAGCGGGGTTGTCTATGTTGACCGAGAATAACTCGAAGGCGACCAGCGCGACCACGCCAACGAGTGCCATGCGCGGTTTCACGGTAAGTAACAGCGCCGTCACCCCGGCGATCACCGCGCTGAAGGTCACCGGGCCGATTTCGTCGGCGTAGGCGGCACGGTCACCGAGCCACGCGACGATCACCGCCCCTGCCAGCAGCAGCAGGATACCGGCGAAGGCGAAGACCCCGCGCCGCAGGTGTTTTGTGTCCGGTTGCTTGCCGAGATGCGCGACACCCAACCCGGCGAGGACGGCGAGCGCGTTCATCACGAGATAGGCGGCGCGTTCCTGCCCACGAAAGAAACTCAGGCCGGGCAACACATTATAGAGCGCGTGGTAAAGCGCACCGTTCGCACCCAGGCTCAGGATGAGTGCGACAATGGCTAGCAGCGCAAAAAAGACCCGATCACGCGCTTGACCGGCGAGGCCAACCCCGGCGAGGACAAGGCCGCTGACCCCAACATAAAGCGGTGAATATACACTCACCACACCAGGGATGACGAATTGCAGTACATCTCGTGGCGGGAAGCCGTTGCCTTTCTCCGCAAAGCCGAGGCCGGTGCGCATCGTCCGGGCGAGATATTCCAGGCCGGGGAGCAGTTGCACGGCAGCGATCCCGAATGTCATAATGCCAATTAAGGCAATGCCGAGCAATCCCTGCCACCAGCGGTAACGGCGTATGTAGACACGCCACATCAGATAACCAACAACAGCGTAAGTGGCAAACCAACTGGTCTGCGGGTGGCCTGCCATCCAGGAAAGGCCGAGCGCCATACTGCTGAGTGCCAGCCACGCCCAGCGCAACCGATCTTCATGTCGGGACGCTTCCAGCACACCGAGCAGCGCCAGGGGCAACCAGACGGCGGCCTCTAGTAACGCGAGTTGCAACGGTGGGTAGCCGGTCATGAAGCCGCCGTAGCCGGTGATGATTGCGGCGGTCAGCGCGGCGTAGACGCTGGCACGATTTCCTGTGATCAATCGCTGGACGAACAGATAGGTCAGCAGGGTGTAGAGCAGCACATGCGCGATCATTTCCATCTGGAGGGTGTTGTACGTCCACTCCCCGCCGATGATGTGCGTCACGGCGATGGTCAGCAAGCGCAGGGGATAGAACACCGCCGCCTGTGTATCCGCGATGAAGGGCAGGCCGCCGTTGTTATAGGGGTTCCATAAAGGTATCTCCCCGGCGGTGAAACGGTCATACTGGTATGCGCCGAAGGTCACGAATTGCCGGGAAAAATCGCCCTCGACAATCGAGACCTGATCGGCAATGACCGGGGTGAGCAGCCGCCAGAAGAACAGCAACCATAGCGCGACCAGCACCGCGACGGCGATAAAATCAGCTCTGTACTTGCTCAAAGACACGCAATAGTTCCTGTGTGATGTGATTCCAGTCGAAATGGGGTGCTAGCTGATGTGCCCCGGCGCGGATGCCCGACCATTCCCCGGCGTGGTGCTGTTTGAGGAGTGCGATCAACGCTTCGATGTTCCCCGGCGGGAAAAGCAGCATGTTTTTACCGTGTTTGAACGTCGGGATGTCCACGTTTGGTCGGGTGGTGATGATCGGACAGCCGTGTTGAAGCGCCGCCATCAGGCTGCCGCGCCGGTAGGATGCGCCATCACGAAAGGGCAACACGACCACGTCCGCGCCGGTTAGGTAGCCACTGACCGCCGAATCATCGACGTAACCCGTCCAGTGGATGTGATCGCGCAGGTTGAGTTTGTCGATCAGCCGGTCGATCTCGTCGGCGTAGGCCGCGTTGGTCGGGTCACTACTGCCGGTGCGTCCGCCGATCATCACCAGCTTCGCCGGGAAAGTCTTGGCCTGTGGTAGCGAATCGGCTCGCAGCAATGATACCGCCCGCAGTAGGGTTTCGATCCCCTTGCTGTGGTTGATGAAGCCGAAGTGCGCGATGAGATAATCATCGTCGCCGGTATTTGCACGTAACGGCTCGGATTCAGGCGATACGGTGATGTTGCTACCAATCGGGATCAGCGCGGCGCAGGGCAGGCGCATACTTTCCAGAGCTTGCATGTCCTCGTGGTTGGTGGTGATGACGCCGTCTGATGCACGGGCCAGCCGGTTGACGATCCAGCGGCGCAGCGGCCCGGCCTTCGGGAACAGATACGGCACCAGCAGATCATGAAACGTGGTCACCACCGGGCAATCTGTCATGACATCCGGCAGGAAATGCACCCAGGGCGACATGCCGTAAGCGGCGGTTTCAAACTGGTAGTTCATCACGTCGAGTCGATTTTCTCTCGCCCATGCGCGGACTCGCCTTAATGTGCCGACGTGCCAGCGGTGCGCCTCGGCGGTCAGATGAATGGCGGTATCGTCTTCCTGAGCGCGTGCATCTGCGAAGACGAAAACCTGATGTCCGGCGCGTGCGATGTGACGAGCGATAATCTGGCTGTATGCGCCGACACCGCCTTGCATCGGCGGGTATTCACCGGTGACGATCCCAACACGCATCAGTTGGCCTTCAGGCCAGAGCGCAACACCTGCCAGTAAACCCGCACACGCTCCCGGCGCATTTCACGCTTATGACCGAGCAGTAGCTTGACGCCTTCTACGCCGATCTGCACGGTGTAGTTCACCATCAGGAACAGACGCAGGCGCAGCGCGGCCCCGCTCCCATGATGCTTTTTAAAGTAGCGCACCTTGCTCTGTTGGAAGTAAATGTGCTTGTGGGCGCTGGCCTGCTCGGTGCTTTTGCCGCCGTGATGGATGATCTGTGCATTGCTGTCGTAGATCACACGCCACCCAGCCTGTTTTGCCCGTTTGCACAGGTCGAGTTCTTCGGAGTACATCACATAGCCTTCGTCGTAACCGCCGATCTGTTCGTAGACCTCGCGGCGCAGCATCAAGGCCGACCCCTGCACCCAATCGACATCCATCGTGCAGGTGCGTGGTGCGTCTTTTACGTAGTACCAGTCCAGCAGGTGACGTGGCGCGAAGGGTTGCAACCAGGTGCTTTCAAAGTAGGCCAGTCGTTCGGTCGGGAAGCGCCGCCGTGTCGATTGAGGGGAGCCGTTCGTATTCAGTGTGAAGGGGCCGACAATCCCGACATCAGGATGCTCGTCTAGATGATTGACCATCGCTGCCAGCGCATTACCGAGTATCAGCGTATCCGGGTTAAGCAGCAAGATGTGACGTCCGCTAGCGGCTTGCATCCCGATGTTGTTGGCGCGAGTGTAGCCGATGTTTTCGGCCTGCGGCAGCAACTTCACACGCGGATATTGGCGCTCGACCATTTCGACGGTGTGGTCGCTGCTGCCGGAATCCACAACGATGACCTCGTAGTTGATGTGTGCCTCGGCGGATAAGCTCTGCACGACGGAGTTGTCGAAGATGCTATCGAGGCAATCCGCCAGCATGTCCGCGACGTTCCAACTGACGATGACAATCGAAAGGTCGATCATAACGCAAATAGACGCTCCGCGTTGGCGGTCGTGATCGCTGTGATTTCGTCTTCGGTCTTGTCTTTGATCTTCGCGATGCGCCCCGCGATATGTTTCACATACGCCGGTTCGTTGCGTTTGCCCCGGTACGGTTCCGGTGTGAGGAACGGTCCGTCGGTCTCCACGAGCAGGCGCTCCTCCGGCACGGTGTCGACGATTTCACGCAGGTCATCGGCTTTGCGGAAGGTCACCGGGCCGGTAAAGCCGAGATAGAAGCCAATCGCCAGCGCACGATCCGCTGTTGACTGCGGCGCGGAGAACGAATGCAGTACACCGGGACGGTCTTTGATTGCATCGGGCAGGCCGCCTTTCACCCACGCTTCGAGCATGTCCATCACATCGTCACTGGCCTCACGATTGTGAATAATCACCGGCAGGGCGAGCTTTGCCGCTAGATCAAGCTGGGCGCGAAAGGCTTCTTTCTGCTTTTCCACTGGGGACTTATCCCAGTGGTAATCAAGGCCGATCTCACCGATGGCGACGATCTTGTCGCGTCCGGCGAGTTCTTCGATGGCGGCGCGGTCTACCTCGGTGAAGTCTTTGGTACTGTTGGGGTGTATCCCCGCCGCCGCATAGATGCCGTCATACTTCGCCGCGATACCCAACGCCTCGTAGGTGGTAGCGATGTCTATCGCCGGGATGATGATACGGGTGACGCCAGCAGCGCGGGCGCGTGCCACAACGTCTTCACGGTCGTTATCATAACGTTCAAAGTTCAGATGGCAGTGGGTATCAACGAGAGGCATTACATCTCCTTTTTAAGCAGTTCGATGTCGGACTCGACCATCATTTGAATAAGTTCCTCGAAGGACACTTCCGGTTCCCAGTTGAGCTTTGCCATCGCTTTACTTGGATCACCGACCAATAGATCGACTTCCGCCGGGCGCATGAACTTCTCATCCTGCACGGTGTAGTCTTCCCAATTGAGATCGACACAGCTAAAGGCCACTTCCAGCAGGCGCTTAACGGAATGTGTCTGTCCGGTAGCGACGACGTAATCGTCGGGCGCGTCCTGTTGTAGCATCAGCCACATGGCCTGCACATAATCTCCGGCGAAGCCCCAATCACGTTGGGCGTCATAGTTGCCCATGCGTAACTCATTCGTCAAGCCGAGTTTGATTTTGGCGGTGTTGTAGCTCACCTTGCGGGTGACGAACTCGATACCGCGCCGGGGTGAGTTATGCACCCATCCCTGACCGATACCCGCATGGAAGGTGCCGGATTTGGTCGCTAGATCGAACAACCAGCCGTCGTATGCGGTGCGCTCAGCGGCTGTGACGGTTTCCAGAGGTTGCCCGGTCGGTGATTGTGTGAGGTGATACCCGTTTTCGTCCTGGGTGACGTGGCGTGTTTGATGAAGTGTGGTCTGTGCCAGCCAATAGAGGCCAGCCGCCAGCACGGGCGAACTCACGCTAAACGCCAGGTCAGCGTTGAAGCCACGCAGGAAGGCACGGCGGGCGCTCTCGACAGCGTTTAACACCTGTACGGGTACGCGCTTGTCACCATCGTCGGTATAGATCTGTGCGGCAACGTCACCGTCTGCAAACTGAGCCAATCGTGTGACAAGTGCTTGATCCTCGCAGGAGAAGCGCCATTCGTCGCTTGTCGCATCGTGTTCACCATAGGCGATGAGCGCACCCAGCAACCAAGCCTCATCCAAATCCATCTCGATCTGGTCGGTCGGTTGGGGTAAGCCGACGAGCGTCAGCCGATCCCCTACACGGACGTCACCGGCAGGGGTTTCGACCGGTCGGTTGTCTGCGCAGGTAAAGACCACATGGTCACCGGTCGCCTCGTAAATCGCGCCGGGTGCGGTGATGCGATGCACGGCTTTGCGATTGTCGCCGTTCCAGGTCGCTGTCATACAGGTGACACGCGCCCAGCCGTTGGCGTCCCAGACGTCGAAAGGCTGTGTGGGTTCGGTGGTTTGCTTGTGGCCTTCGCCATGTGGGACGACCGACGCAATCGGCAGCAGATCGACGGTTTCACCACGACGAATAAACACCGGCGTGTCCTTCGTCACACATTCGTGGTTGAACAGGATACCGCTGCTGGCATGGATGTCGTAACTTTCCCGATAGTTGATCGTGATCCAATGTCCGTAGACTTTGGCGACCCCGTAGGGGCTGCGTGGGTAGAACGGTGTGCTTTCTTTCTGCGGTACCTCGCGTACTTTGCCGAACATTTCACTGCTGGACGCCTGATAAAAACGGATGCCGGGGTTCACCGTGCGGATGGCCTCTAAGATGCGGGTGGTGCCGAGGCCGGTGATGTCGCCGGTAAAGACCGGTTGCGCCCACGAGGCCGGGACGAAACTCTGCGCGGCGAGGTTGTACACTTCATCCGGTTGGATCTCATCCAACAGGCGAGTCATGCTCATCTGGTCGGCGATGTCACCGGAGACAAGGTTGATTTTGTCCTGGATGTGATGGATGCGGTCGTAATAAATGGTACTCGTCCGGCGGATCATGCCGTAGACGTCGTAGCCTTTACTGAGCAGAAACTCCGCCAGATACGAGCCATCCTGCCCGGTAATGCCGGTGATAAATGCTTTCTTTTTTGCCATGATGTTCTCCTTACTCAAAGCTGTTGTCCTCTATAGGACACTGATGGTTAGTTTTGGGTTTCGTTCCGGGCACGTTGACGACAGTCTGTCAAAATGTCCTTTAAGGATTGTGAAAAGCTGATTTGTGGTGCCCAACCGGTGACTTGCCGCAGCCGTTCGGCGCTACCGGCGATCACCGGGATCGAGACCGGGCGCAACCGTTCAGGGTCAACACGCACTTCGATTGTGACATCAGTTTGTGCTAGCAGAGTATCGACGATCTGCTGAGCGGTGTGAACTTGCCCGGAGGCGACGTTGTAAACCGCACCGGCTTCGCCCTGTTCGGCGATCATCTGGTAGGCGCGGACGACATCACGCACATCGGTGAAGTCACGTTGGGCGCTCAGGTTGCCGACGAAAAGCACCGGTTTTTGCCGCCCGGCTTCGATGCGTGCGACCTGCATCGCAAAGGCCGGGGCGACGAATCGCTCACTCTGCCGGGGGCCGATGTGGTTAAACGGACGTGCTCGGATCAGCGGGAGTTGGTGTGATAAGTGATACTGGTAGGCCAGTAGATCCTGCGCGACCTTGCTCACGCTGTAGGGGCTGGTGGGGCGCAGCGGTGTCTTTTCGGTGACGGGTAAATCCTCCGGGCGGATGCCGCCGTAAATTTCAGCCGAACTGACGACCAGCATACGCGGTGTGAGGCCGAGTTCAAGGCACGCCAGGATGAGGTTTAACTGGGCGCGGATATTGGTTTCGAGTGATTCCCAGGGGTGTTTAAATGACTGGGGGACGAACGCCTGCGCCGCTAAGTGATAGATGTAGGTCGGCTGAATTTCGCGTAGCAACACGACAACCGCCTGCGGGTCGGTCAGGTCGATGGTGTGAAATTGAACGTCCGCGCTTGTTGTTCTGGCGGCAGAGCGGGTCGTGCCGTGAAGCTGCGCGGCTGGCTGCGTGGTCGTCAAATGCTCCGCGAGGTGTCCGCCGACAAAGCCAGACGCGCCCGTAATCAAGATATGCAAACCCCATGCTCCGTTCAGTGGCTGCTCGTATATGCTGCTGGCAGATTGTAACTGATCTAGCCAGAGATTCTAGGGTTGTGCATAGGATAAGACGAACAGTGTATCCGCTTCACCGATTGGTCTGTCGGCGATGATGTCGTAACGACCGCCCGGTTCCAGCGGTTGTGCTTCCAGAACGGCGGTGACCACATTTCGATCCGTGTCAATAAGATAGAAATCAAGCGTTTCCGCGAGTAACAGATTGGTATTGGAGGCTTCCCCGCCCTGGAGGGTACTCGTCAGTGTCCGCATCCCCATGCGCACGGGGATGGTGTCCTGGTCTAACAGGGTGCCTGCATTTTGTGCTCGTGTGGTGGGGTCTGGTGAGGGACGGAAGATAGGGCCGTCATTGACCTCATAGGCCAGACGGAACTCAGCGGTGCCGGCCTCAGCAATATTGACCAGGCGTACACTCGCTTGTTCCTCACTGGGGACGACGTTACTACCGTCGCGTGTGACGAATGTTTCGACGTTGCCATCGACCCGGTAAACGTAGGCCGTGTAACTTTCCGGGCTGGTGAGAGTCGAGCCGGTCGCTGTGATAATCTCCTCGGTGTTGCTCAGGTTGGCGCTGAGGCTGTATTCGCCCTCTTGAACGATGGTCGGGTTGCTGGCGTTGCCTGGGTTCAAACCCGTGATGATTTGCAAGTCTTCCAGATAGATGTCGATGACTTCCCCTGAAGTGAGCAAATTCACCACACGTAGGCGGACGCTACCGTCAGCTTGTTGGGCGGCATTGGGGTCGTCGAATACGGTGACGGCTTCTTCCATGCCGACCACCTCACTAAAGATGATCGGCGGTTGATCCTCATTACGCCCGGTCAGTAGATAGAAATATTCACGTCCGGGTTCGAGGGTTACATTCAACGCAGTTTCGAGAGTTGAGCTTATTTCCGGGTCATCGGTCGTTGACCAGCGGAAATCGTAGGTATCGGCCTGTAGGTTGATCGGTTGGCTCGTGACGCGATAGGTCAACGGACGGACTTCCTCAAGTGGTGTGCCGTCCGCGCTGATTTCCAGGCGCGGGGCATCACTCAGCGCGTGTGCGAACACGATCCGCGCCTGCTGGGTGGGGGTCGGTGCGCGGTCATATTCGTGTTGGATGATGCGCAGATCGTCCGATGTCCCGGTGATGACGTACATCAGATTATCGCCGGGGTTGATGTTGTAATTGGCGCGTAACAGTGGTGCGGTCGTGCTTCGGTCTGCTCCAGGCGGGTAAACGAGCAGATCGCCGTTCGCGGTCGGGATGGTCATGGTTTCGCTGATTCGACTGTATTCTAGCCCGGTGGCAAGCAGTGTGTCGTTGAAATAAACCTCGACCGTACCCGTATCGGGTGAAAGGTTCACCACGCGGGTTGCCGCCAAACTGGGGACGCGGGTCGAGAAATCGGTGATCTGCGGACCTTCCGGGTTGTCGGGATCCGGCATCCCGATGAGTGTGTAGGCGTCGCGCTCATCGAGGTCTAGCTCAAAGATGTGCAGGGTGTCGTCGCCACGCTGGATGCTAAACGAGGTCGGCCCACTGGGGACTGTTTGCCAGGGGCTGGCACTACCGAACTCAACCGGGGCGGTGAAGGGTTGCCCGGTACGATAAAGTTCGAGTGTCGGCTCATCGGCGATGGCATGGACAAATTGTATGCGGCTTTCGCCCACGTTAAGCGGTTCGGTATTTTCGGTCGTGGTGATGAAAGTCGGTTGCTCTGGCGTCCCGGCGAGGATGAGCGTCATCGTCTCTTGTGCCGGGAAGTTGACCACCTGTTCAACGTAGACGGTTTCGTTAACCGAGTCGCTCACAGTGACCGGGTATTCACCGGCTTCGATGCTGCTTATGCCGGTAGTACGGCCAAAACCCAGGCCAGCCACGAAGCGCAAACCTTGAATCGAGACATCAGCGGGTGGTAGACCTTCGATGCCCTGCACAATCCGTAGACCCAGCTCTTCGCTCTCTTCGAGGTTGCTGGTGCGTGGTGCGGGTAGCGCGGTGGGGGCTGGTGTGTTGGTCGGCGGCGGTGGGGGCGTTGCGGTCGCTGGTATTGTGGTCGCCGTTGGCACGATGATCGCTGTTGGCAGCGGGCCAGGCGCTTCGTCTTCTGAACTGCACGCCGCTATGGTGCCGATGATAAAGATGAGTAGAGCCAGCCGCTTGACAACACGCATAGGAAATGATCCTCGATAGACGATGATAATTTCCCCGATGATAGCACAAAGTCCTGCACAGCGACGATAAACGCTCGCCATGCAGGACTATTGTGTGATGCTTAACCGTTGGTTTCTTCGGTGGCTTCGGCGTCTTCTTCGGTGGGTGTTGCTTCTGTCTCGGTGTTTTCGGGTTCCTCAGTGGCTTCGGCGTTTTCGAAGCCTTCTTCAAAGCCTTCGACCACCGGTAGGTCGTCCACACTGGCGACCGCACCGTTGAACGTCAGCGCGACGAAATCAACGGCGATCCAACCCGAAGCATCCTCGAACGTGGTCAGTAACCAGTCCCCGTCACCGGTGCGTCCGTCGATGATAAGCTGTGTATCCAACGGGATGCGACCTAACACTTCGGCGCGGATGGTCGGATCACGGCGTAGATTGAGGTTGGTATCTTCATTGAGGCCGACCACTGTGCCTACGTAAGCATCCTGCACCGGGTCTGGCGTGACGTTCGTGCTGGGCAGGGGGGCATCTGCGCTGACTTCGCCTCTGGTTTCTTCAGGGTCGAGTTCGACCAGCATATTCATCGCTTCCAGTTCTTCGAGTGTGATCGGGTTGCCATTGAGCAGATAGGTCAGGAATTGTGTGCTCACCCAACCGGTGAAGGTGCCACCCTCTGCCGGGCGATAGCTGATAAACGCCCATTCACGCGCTGGCCCAAAGCCGCGAATTTCCGCGACACTGTCGCTAGGGATAACACCAACAACTTCCGACGTGACATCAGCGGTGCGGCGGATGTTCAGGTTGCGCCCGATCTCGATGCCGACCACACGCCCGGTGACCACATCTTCCTGTGGCGGCGGCGGGGTCACATCGGTATCAAGCGTGTTGCCTTCCTGGTTTGCTGGGATGGTTTCGAGGTCGCGTAAAGGCTGCTGTTCGCCATCAGCGTTGAAGATTGATGTGTACAGCGAAAGCACCCAGGCGTTGATCTGGCCACCGTCCGGCGTGGGGTAGGTGACGTAAATCCAGGTGTCTTCGGGGTCGAGGTCGGCGTTATCACTTTCCAACAATTCGACCGGATCAACATACTCAAAGTCTTCTTGACCGAAGGTGTCAATCAGCGGCAGCGGGATCGTGACCGAGCCGTCATCGTTGGGGAGCAAGTCGCCCTCACGCCCGTTGACGATCAACGTCGCGTTGGAGGGTGCCTGACCGAGTACCCGTGCATCCGCGCTGGGATACTCACGTAGGTTCAGGTTTGCGCCGGGGTCAATTAGCAGACGGGCGGTGGGGAGCTGTTCTTCGGTCGGTACGGGCGGCGGATTGGTTGGTTGTGGTGCGGCGGTGGGCGCGGCCTGTGTTGGCTGTGCGACCTCAACCGGTGTTTCCTCGGTTTCGGCTTCCTGGGCTTCTGCTGTTGTTTCCGCCGGGACTTCGCCCTCTTCCGGTGTCACCGCTTCGACAGCGGGTTCGCCGGTCGGCGGCAGTTCAACGACTAACGTCTCATCCGCACCGGGGGCGTTGCCGGGTTCGTAAGTGATTGTGGTCGGGAAGAATAGCACCGCCGGTGGTGAGAAGGTCGAGCCATCCACGGCGATGGCGTTGTAATAGATGCCGCCGTAAAGTGTGACCGGGTCTTGCGTCAGCGTGGCGCTTTCACCGTCGATCATAAACGTGACTTCGAGTTCGCCTTGAGTGGGGTCGAGCGTTACCACGTCGCCAGCGGTGCCGAAGGCGATGTCTTCACCCAGTACGGTACCATCAGCAAGGGTGGCGGTGACGCTGCTCTCACCGCTGATGGTGTTTATCAGCGTGACAACGGCGGTTTCAGTGTCAATCGCGCTGACTTCATCGGCATAAACACCGATTTCCGGCCCATCCGCGCCGGTCTGTGCGATGGCAGTAACGGCTGTATTCGCCTCGACTGTCAAATCAGCCTCGAATAGGGTTTCGTCGGTGCCTTGTGTGTTAACGGCGATGGTGTAATCCCCGGCGGGTAGCGCGAGGTGTTCGGTGGCCTCACTAAAGATGAGGTTGGGCGCGATGAGTGTTTCCCCGGCGTAGACGTCCACAGCGGGGGCGTCGAGGATACCGTGTGCCAGGCGCACAAATCCGGCGTCGTCACCACCCGCCAGCGGCGCGGTGAGGACGGTCAGTTCGGGCGCTTCCGGCGTGCCGTAGACTAAGATTATCTGGCTGGTGCCTGCTGACAGGCCGATGTTGGTTTCCGGTAAAATCGGGTCTTCTTCGCCGGTCGGGAAGACGGCAATAGGGTAGGTATCCGCCGGGATGTCGAAACCGCCGACGAAGTCGCTGTATGTCAGGTTGCTGACCAGCGTTTGCCCCTGCGCGGTGATGTCCACGTTGGGTGCATCTGCAATCGCGTGGATCGCACGGAAGCGTGTGATGCCCAACTCGGTTGCGGCGAAGTCGTCCTCGTACTCATCGAAGGTGGGTTCCGCCGGGTTGGATGCGATCAACGTCTTCGGGATGCTTGCGATGGCATCCACGCTCTGCGTCCACAGGTCGGTGCCCAGACCTTCCGGGCGTACAGTGACGGCATAGGTGCCGTCAGTGACCTCAACGTAGCTCGACGCTTCGCCATAGCCCAGCCCGGTAACGCTTAGTTCACCGTCGATGTAAACGTCGATAGCGGTCACACCTGGCACAGCATGGACGAAGCGTAGGGCACTGGCTTCTTGTGCGAACGTCGTGCTGACGATCAACAAGATCAGCGCGGTAATCGTCGTGATAAGGCTAAGAATTTTTCTCATTTGCCCCTCCTTATTTGTTTAGAGATGGTTTGCGAGGCGATGCCATATATGACGGCATCGCCCGCTATTTTATGCGGGGGGAAGCGGCTTATGTGCCTTCTTCCCATTGGTTGAGGTAGGTTTCTTGCTCTTCGGTGAGGGTGTCGATGTTGATGCCCATGGCCTCCAGTTTAAGGCGGGCGATTTCTTTGTCCACTTCTTCGGGAATGGTGTAAACGCTGGCGCTCATGTTGGCGGCGTTGCGCAGCATGTATTCCGCGCCGAGTGCCTGGTTCGCAAAGCTCATGTCCATCACACTGGCGGGGTGACCCTCAGCGGCGGCGAGGTTAATCAGACGGCCTTCACCGAGAATGTAGATCGGGCGATTGTTGACGATGTATTCTTGCACGAACGGGCGCACCAGACGCGGCTCACCATCGCTGGCTTTTGCCAGCCCTTTGAGGTTGATTTCTACGTTGAAGTGACCGGAATTGGCGACAATTGCACCGTGCTTCATGGCCTCGAAGTGATGTACGTCAATCACGTTGATGTCGCCGGTGGCAGTGATGAAGATATCCCCAATGGGGGCGGCTTCCGCCATCGGCATCACGCGGTAGCCGTCCATGACGGCTTCGAGCGCCTTCAACGGGTCGATTTCAGTGATGACGACGTTGGCACCCATGCCATCAGCACGGCTGGCGATCCCACGGCTGCACCAACCATACCCGGCGACGACAATCGTGCGGCCTGCTAGCAGAATGTTCGTCGCACGGACGATGCCGTCGATGGTGCTCTGCCCGGTGCCGTAGCGGTTGTCAAACAAATGCTTGGTGTTGCTGTCGTTGACCGCGATCACCGGGAAGGCCAGGGCGTTGTCGTTCGCCATCGCCCGCAGGCGGATGACGCCTGTGGTGGTTTCCTCGGTGCCACCGATGATCCCGTCAATCAGTTCACGACGGTCTTTGTGCAGCATCCCGACGAGGTCTGCGCCGTCGTCCATCGTGATCTGCGGCTTGTGGTCAAGCGCGGCTTTGAGATGCTTGTAGTAGGTTTCATTGTCTTCACCCTTGATGGCATACACCGGGATCTCGTCGTGGGCGACGAGGGACGCGGCGACGTCATCTTGTGTCGAAAGCGGGTTAGAAGCACACAGCACGACATCCGCGCCACCAGATTGTAGGGTGCGCATCAGGTTGGCGGTCTCGGTGGTCACATGCAAACATGCGGCAACACGCACACCCTTGAGCGGCTTTTCCTTCTCGAAGCGTTCTTTGATGGCACGCAGCACGGGCATTTCTTGCTCGGCCCAGTTGATGCGGAAACGTCCGCCAGTGGCGAGTTCGTCGTCTTTAATATCAAACTCTATCGTCATTTTGACTCCTGTTTGGTTATGTTGTGATAGATAATGCCTGCAAAAGCGAGCATTTTAGCATACGACAGGATGAACGCCTATCGTCTGTCAACAATGTTAGGATCGCGTCGGTTTGAGCAGCACATCGAGCTGACCTTTATCATCGTACTCGGTGCGGAAGCGTTCAATGAATTCCGGTATTGTGTAGCGGTGGCCTTGCGTACCGGTGCGTTCTAGTACGTAAGACGCGCACAACGAGCCGACCTGTGCGGCGAGCTTCAGTGACCAGCCAGACATCATGCCATAGATCAGGCCAGCGCGGAAGGCATCACCGACGCCCGTTGGGTCTACGATGGTGTCCGTCGGGAAGGCTTCGACCTCGATCACATCACCGTTCTGATGGATGTGGCAGCCACGCGGTCCCTGAGTGATGACCAGAATATCGACCACGTCGTTTAGTTCTTTAAAGCTCATGCCCGTTTTCTTGGAAATCAAGTCAGCTTCATAGGCGTTGACGACCATCGCATATGCACCCTGCATATCACGGGCGAGTTCTTCACCATTCAGGCGCGGCACCTGCTGACTGGGATCATAGATAAACTTGATGTCGCGGTCGCGGCATTCTTGCGAATAATTGGCCATCGCACGCGGATCGTTAGGGGAGATGATGACGAGATCAGGCTGACCGTCGTAGGCATCTGCAAGCTTGTAGGTGTGTGCAAGTCCCATCGCACCGGCATAGAATGACGCGATCTGATTATTTTCTTCGTCGGTGGTGCAGAAGAACGACGCGGTAAAGACCTCGTCGATTTGTTTTACGATGTTGCAATCGACCCCGATGTCTTCCAACCAGCGGCGATAATCTGGGAAGTCGCGGCCTGCGGTGCCCATCAGCTTTGGTTCCATCCCAAGCAGCGCCATGCTATAGGCGATGTTCGCTGCGACGCCACCCCAATGTTTGGTCATCTCATCCACGAGGAAGCTCAGGCTGACCTGATGCATCTGTTCGGGGACGAAGTGATCGGCAAACTTGCCAGGGAAGCGCATGAGATAGTCGTAAGCGATGGAGCCTGTGACGATAATATCCATTCGTTGTCTCGTTATAATAGAGTAGCCGTACAAACGGCGCAATTGTAAACCAGAATTGGACACAGGTAAGGGTTAACTTATGTCGGTATTCGACCAGAAACGATTAACAAACGCGCAAATTCAGCTTGACATAGACGGGCTACGGCGTGGCATTTATAGCGACAAATACTTCGCTAATGTGGTGCAAATCCTCGAAGGCTTGCAGCAAGAAAATTACGGGTTTGCGGGGCAATCTCCGCGCTCACTGCCGAGTGACCCGACCGGTTTTCCGGTTGGTGAAAGTGTGGTGGAGGCGCAGCTTTTCAACCGGCGGGAGCCTTATACCATCGTCGCCGGGACAGATGTGGCGCTGGCGATGCTCCGGCATTGTGCGGGGCATTTCGAGGATGATGCCTTCGTCGAGGGCTGGCAATCGCTCGATGTGACGGCGGTACAGGACGGTGTGTTTACACATTACAAAGGTGACCCAAACAACGTCGAGACGGTGATCGAGATACGCGGTCCTTACCGGGATTTCGCGCTGCTAGAAACGCCCATGCTCGGTGCGCTGTCTCGTGCTAGCCGCATCGTCACCAACGTCTATGATGTGTTGCAGGCGGCGAACGGCAAATCGGTATTGTTCTTCCCGGCTCGGTTCGACCTGCCAGCGGTGCAAGCACTCGATGGTTACGCTTACTGGCTGGCGGTGCAGCGCCATAACGCCATCGCCGGGACGGAAATGCCGCCGCTGGTCAGCACGGATGCACAGGGCGCGTGGTGGGGTAGCAGTGGTGGTGGGACGATTCCCCATGCGCTGATGGCGTGCTTCTTTGCCGACACTGCCGAGGCGAGTAAGGCTTTCGCCCGCCACATCCCCGTGACGGTGCCACGCATCGCGCTTGTGGATTTCAACAACGACACGGTGCGCGGCTCAGTGGAGACGCTTTCGGCGTTCTGGCCTCATTATCTGGAGGCGTTGAAAGCCGGTAACGAGGACGGTCAAAAGCGATGGTCACTCAACGGTGTGCGGTTGGATACCAGCAGCGCGGTACGTGACCATGCCTTAGAACCGGGTGACCCCAAAGGGACGAGTCCGCTGCTGGCAGAAAAAGTCCGCCGTGCGCTGAACAATGCCTGGACGAGTTGGGACGTCTCCGCCGAGTACGAAGACGCGGCGAAGGACTTCTGCAAGCAGGTGCAAATCGTGGTTTCCGGCGGGTTCAATCGAGAGAAGATCGCCGCGTTCGAGGCGGCGAAGGCACCGGTTGACTCCTACGGTGTCGGGTCAAAGTTGATGCGCAACGACAGCGACACCAACACCGACTACACGATGGATGTGGTACGGGTGAAGCTGTATGGCGAATGGGTCGATATGGCGAAGGAAGGCCGCCAGCCCTGTGATAATGAGGACTTGCAAAGTATCGACCTGAGTGTGTTTTAGGCTTGGTATGGTGACCACAGAAAACGTTAGAATCAGACATTTTCATCCCCCGTTTTGTTCGTCTAGCGGAAGTGGGCGTTGAGCGCGTTACAGGCCGGGCACTGTCCATCGGGGCGGACGACGGCCCAACCCGCCATCGGGTCATTGGCGTCGTAGTTCCTGAAGTCCACGTTCCAGACGATGAACATGCGAATGCGGCGGTCATCACGCGCCATCAGCGCGGCTTCTGTGATCCACGCGGCCTGTTCCCCGACGGAGGTATCCCGCGCCCACTCAAAGCCGTAGGGCAGGTTGCCGAGTCCTTCGGGGGAGAGATAGCCGATCTCGGTGAAGCAGAGCGGTTTGGTGGTGAAAGTGTTGGAATACAGCTCGACCATCGCCGGGAAGTAGCGTGAGTGGTGAATGTCGTTGCCGCGTGGGTCACCGCTGGTTGCGGTCGGCGGCAGCACGCCCTCGTTATAATGCACGCCGACGCAATCCATGTAATTCTCGGCACCGGCGGCTTTCATCTGCCGGATGAATTCGTCGTCGGGGATGACCTCACCGCCGATGCTGACGCCAGTCGGCGCGGGGGCGGCGCTGATGACCATGATGCTCGGATTGCTGTTCTTGATCGCGGTGTATGACCGCTGTAGCAGATCGGTATACAGCGTGCCGCTGACCATGTTCCTGGGCCATTCGCGTTCGAGGTTCGGTTCATTCCAGATCTCGATCGCGCCTTCGGTACCCATCATCAGGGAGACGGCGGCGACGAAATTCGCGTAGTCGGTCATAAAGCCTTCGGGGTCGTTGGCGAGTTGGCCTTTGTTGCCGACGATGCCCAGGACGATCCTGAAGCCCCGGCTGTGTGCGTCGTTGATGTAGTATTGCGCTTCCGCGAGCTTGTTTTCACCCTGCGAAAACACGATCTGCCGTTTAACCCAACCCATCCCGGCATGGTGCATTTTATCCGCTTGCGTGAATTGATGCACCTGCCCGCCGAGCGCGAAATCCGTCGTGCCGACGAGGAAATCCGGGCCGCGCTGCCAGCCACCTTCAAGGCCGCCGATGCTGTAGCCGCCGCGTCCCCATGCCTGAATGTACCATTGGACGGTGCTGCCGTAGGGGATGCGTCCCTGTACGGGCATCGCGCAGGTGCCACCCGCGCCACACCCGGCGTCTGCGGCGGAAATCCACCGGAAGGCGTATTGTTCACCGTCCGGTGCGCCCATCCACACACGATAATACAGCGTATGTGCGGAGGCGTCCCAGGTGAGGGTCGCCGTACCCTGGAAGACAACGGCGGTATTGTCGGGTGCTTGTGGCGGCGGGGTATCATTGCTTGTCTCGCCGGGGCCGAACCACCCGTCCATATCGTTCTGGGCGAAACCGGCCTCGCCCCAGGGTTGGATGTAGATCGTGTAGTCGCCGTAGCCGGGGTAGATGTTCAACGGCAGCGTGCAGACACCGTTGGCGCACTCGGCGTTCATGTCGAGGCCGTACCATTCACGATGCACTTGTTCGAGTGTGTCACTCTCACCGACCCACACCTGCACCCATTCTGTGTAGCGGGCGTCATCCAGCGTGAGTACGACTTGCCCGTATTGATCGACACCCGCGCGGAAGTCGCCGCGTGGGGTATCCGGCGGTTCGGTGACGGCCAGCACTTCCGGTCCGAACCACCCGTTCAGATTGTTTTCCGCGAAGCCACCCGGCCCCCAGGGATGGATATACACCACGTAGTTATCGACGGCGGGGTAGGCATCAATCTGTACGTCACACACATCGGCGACGCACAACGCATCTTCGGCGATTTCGTACCAGTCGCGGTGCAACTCGGTAAAGTCGTCCGAGGTGCCAATCCAGATTTCCATCCATTCGGTACTAGAAGCGTCTGCGAGTTTGACGATCAGACGTCCGCTGTCGTTCACGAGAACACTGAACGCGCCATCCGGCGCTGGTGTGTCTTCGTCCTGTGCCAAAACGGAGATATTGACGATGATTAGCAAAACTGCCAATGACAGCCAAAGTTTACGCATAAGGTCGTTGCTCACATTCTTTACGGTAAGGTTACGAGCGTACACTCAAATTATAACCGTAGGACGAGAGAAACTTGCTTGATGTTGGTTGGAACTGCGTTATGACTTCATCCGAATATGGGTTGCGTGTATGTTGCCTTGTTGGAGTGTGCGCAAAACACTATAATTTCCCTATAACGACATCGAGACTAAGTAAGGGCGTGTTACCTGATGAAATTTATGACCAGCGCCGAGGTGCGCGAGGCATTTCTAGAGTATTTTGAGGAACAACAACACCGGCGGGTGCCATCTTCGTCGGTGGTGCCGGGGAACGACCCGACACTCTTGTTTGCGAATTCCGGTATGGTGCAGTTTAAGGAGACGTTCCTCGGCAAAGAAAAGCGTGATTACAACCGGGCGACGACCTCGCAGAAGTGTATGCGCGTTTCCGGCAAGCACAACGACCTCGAAGAAGTCGGGCCGTCGCCGCGCCATCACACTTTCTTTGAGATGATGGGCAACTTCAGCTTTGGCGATTACTTCAAGAAAGAGGCGATGCAGTTCGCGTGGCAACTGCTGACCGAGGTCTACGAACTGCCGGCAGACCGGCTCGCGGTGACGATCTACGAAAAGGACGACGAGAGCTTTGAGCTGTGGCGAGATGTCATCGGTGTGCCGGAGAGCCGCATCGCCCGTTTAGGGCCGGAAGATAACTTCTGGCAGATGGCGGAAACTGGCCCATGCGGGCCGAACACCGAAATTCACTGGGATAAGTTCCCCGAACGCGGTGAAGACGACATCATCCCCTCGCTGGAAGCGGACGACGGACGCTTCATGGAAATCTGGAATCTGGTGTTCATGCAGTTCAACCGCACGCAGCCCGACCCCGAACATACCGGACAATACGACGAGCCGCTGCCCGCCCCCGGCGTGGATACTGGCCTGGGTTTGGAGCGACTGACGACGGTATTGCAGGGGGGGGAGGCCAATTACGAAACCGACCTGTTTATGCCCATCATCGAGAAAACGCAGCAACTTGCCAGGACGGCCGACAAGGAACGCGACGCCAATATCATCCCTTACCGGGTGATCGCCGATCATATGCGGGCGGCGGTGTTTTTGATCTCCGATGGGGTGTTGCCGGGAGCCAAAGGCCGTGATTCGATCTGCCGGTTGGTGATCCGCCGGGCGGCGCGGTTCGGTGAGAAGCTCGGCTTTCGGGAGCCGTTCCTCGGTGAGGTCGCGGGGGCGGTCATCGAGACGATGGGCGGGCATTACACCGAACTGGTCGAGAAGGGCGAGGCCATCCAGAAGACTATCACCCGTGAGGAAGAACGCTTCCGGCGCACGATGGATGCCGGGGTCGCCGAACTGGAAAATATGCTGCGCAACCTGCCGGTCGGCGGTGAACTGCCCGGTGACAAAGCCTTTTATCTGAAATCTACGATGGGGTTGCCCATTCAGGTGACAAAAGACATCGTCGAAGAAAACGGCTACACGGTTGATATGTCCGGCTTTGCCACCGCCGAGGAGGAACATTCGCAGGTCAGCGGCGGCGGCCAGGCGATGGGCACCATCGAAACCGCCGAAGCCTACACCGAGACCGCCAAGTCATTGGTCGAACAGGGTCAATTGACCGAATCGGGCGTGGAATACCTGCCCTATGGTGAGCCACGCATCGAGGCACAAGTGATCGCGCTGCTGCAAAACGGGCAACCGGTGGAGTCGTTCGAGGTTGGCGACAAGTTCGAGGTCGTGTTGGATCGCACGCCATTTTACGTCGAGGCCGGCGGGCAGGTCAGCGACACGGGGACGATCACCGGTGACGGTTGGGAGATCGAAGTCGAGGACACACGGCGTCCGGTCGGCGGTTTGATCGTTCATATCGGTGAGCTGGTCGAAGGCACGCCGAGCGTGGGCGAAACCGTCACCGCCGCCGTTGATGTCTCCCGTCGCACAGACATTACACGTAACCATACCGGCACCCATCTGCTGCACGCGGCGCTGCGCAACGCGCTTGGTCTGCACGTTCAGCAGCGCGGATCGCTGGTCGCGCCGGAACGGTTGCGCTTTGACTTCGCCCACGACGAGAAGGTGACCGGCAAGCAACTTCAGCAGATCGAAGCCGAGGTCAACGATATTATTCTGGCGAATTACCCGGTACACGCCGAGGAAAAGTCACTCGAACAAGCCCGTGCTGAGGGCGCGATGGCACTCTTCGGTGAGAAGTACGGGGAGAGTGTGCGGACGATTGTCATCGAGCGCGGCGGTCAACGCTATAGCTATGAACTCTGTGGTGGCGTCCACGTTGGCGAGACCGCCGATATTGGTCTGTTCGTGCTGGTGAGCGAAGGCAGCGTGAGCGCGGGTATTCGCCGAGTGGAGGCGCTGACCGGGCGCAAAGCCATCGAGTATGTACAGCACAAAATGGATGATCTGGCACGCATCGCCGGACGTTTGAGCACGACCACCGAAGATGCCTTTAACCGTGTGGTCGCCATGCAGGGTGAACTTGCCGCCAGCCGCAAAGAGATCGAACGGTTGCGGCGCGAGGTCGCCAGGTATGACTTCAACGAGCGCATCGAACGGCTGGAAACGGTCGGCGGTGTGCCGACACTCGCTGTACAGTTTGAGAACACGCCGATGGAAGTGTTGCGAGAGATGTCCGACTGGTTCCGTAACAAGGTCGATAGTGGTGTGTTTGTCGCTGGGGCGGATAACGACGGGAAACCGCAGTTGGTTGTCATGGTAACGGATGACCTGACGAAGAAGGGTATACACGCTGGCAACATCGTGCGGGAGGCCGCGCAGGTCGTCGGTGGGGGCGGCGGCGGTCGCCCCAACATGGCACAGGCCGGTGGCAAGGACAGCAGCAAGCTCCCCGCCGCGCTTGACCGCGCTCGTGAACTCATCGCGGAGAGTTATACCGGCTGATGAGCAGCGACCTCGAACTGGTGCAAATCGACGCGAGCGAAGACGCCAACGCTGTTAAAGATCGGTTGTCGTTCTTTCGTGGGCGGCGGGTGATGCTGGTCTGGCCGGAAGAAGGTACGGCGCTTACTCGTAAGCTCGATCTGGTGCTGATCCAACGGGAGGCGATGCGCCGCCAGATACGGCTGGCGCTCGTCACCCATGACCCGCAGGTGATGAAACATGCGGGTGAGTTGAACATCAGCACATTCGAGACGATTGGTACCGGGGAGCGGTCCCGCTGGAAGCGTGGACGTTCTAAAGTGTTCACCTCGCGCAAGCAACGCCCCAAAGATAACCCCAACGCAGAAGAATTGAAGCCGGTCGCCAGCCGTTTAAGCACGGCGACCTCGTCGTTTTCCAGGTTGCAGCGTTTGTCGGTCAGGGTTGGTCTTTTCGCTGTGTTTCTGGCAGTGTTGGGTGGGCTGGTATATCTGGTCGTGCCGACTGCGACTGTCACCCTTTTCCCGGCGCAACAGACCATCACCGTGAGTGTGGAAGTTCGCATCAGCATGGATAGCGATGTGACGGCGGTCGATGTCGAGAACGCGGTCATCCCTTCGCGCTTGCTTTCCGTCCTCGCGGAGCAAGAATGGCAGGTTGAAACAACCGGCGAGGTCACAACCGGGAACATACAGGCGACGGGTGACGTTGTCTTTACGAACGCCACCGCTGATGAACTGGAAATTCCGGCGGGGACACTGGTTTCGACCACCGATGGCAGCGCGATCACGTTTGAAACGACCGACGCGGCAACTCTGCCGGCCGGCGAAGGCTCCGAGATCACCGTGCCAATCGTTGCGAGGGCGAATGATGGCGGGGATGCCGGGAACGTCGGTGCGAACCGCATTAACACGGTCGTCGGTCCGCTAGAAGATCAGGTGATCGTGCTAAACCCGAGTCCGACGACCGGCGGGCAGGCACAGACCGCGCGTGTCGTCACCGAAGTGGATCGGCAGCGGGTGGCGCGTAACGTGCGTCAGTTGCTCCAGCAGGCCGCGTTCAGTGAGATGCCCAATCTGCCGGGGGTGAGTATGACGAACACAATCATCTCGGAAACGCTCACCATCGAGGAGCCGCCGCGCCGCGCCAATTACAGCGCCCAGGCGGGTGACCGCGCCGATCTGGTCACGCTGCGGATGCAAGCGGTGGTGAACGCACGCGCCTATGATGAACAGCAGGCGCGGCAGGTGGTCTATGCGTGGTTGGCGCGTGAAATCCCACGCGGGCGTGAGATTCAACCGGAGACGGTGCAATACGAAAGTGGGCCGATCCGTATCAGCGAAGACGCGATCACGTTCACGATGACGGGCAGCAGCGTGGTCGCCGGGCGTGTAGAAGAAGGCGACCTACGTAATACACTCGCCGGGATGACGGTCGATGAGGCGCTGGAATACATCCAGACCCGGTTGGATATCGAGCCGGGCACGACACCGGAGATCGTGCTATCACCGAATTGGACGAATCGCCTGCCGCTGTGGGCAGATCGCATCACGGTCGATGTACGCACGGTCATCCCACCGGCGGATGAGGCAATTACGGAGATAGACGAATGACGATAGGCAAGTTGTTAGGCATCGATCACGGAGATGCGCGCATTGGGGTGGCGGTCTGCGATGGACTGCGTATGGTTGCGCGTGAGTTGACAATTGTCGAGCGCGAGTCCGATGAGGTCGATCTTGCCCGGTTAAATAAAATCGCCGCTGAGGAAAATGTGGTCGGCATCGTGATTGGCCTGCCAGTCGATCATGATGCGCCGCTGGACGACGACCGGGAAACCCAGGCGCAGCGTGTGCAGTCCTGGGCGGCGACCTTCGCCGCGACAACTCATCTGCCGGTTCGTTTCTATGATGAGCAGCTTTCCAGCGAGGACGCAAAAGCCATCGCCAAGCGCAAAAAGCGACACGTCCGCGCACACATTGATGATCTGGCGGCGCGGGTGATCTTGCAGCGTTATCTGGACGCGGTGCGTGATGGATTGGAGGAACCCTTATGACGATTTACTTCTACTCTACGGTGGATGAATACGGCTTTATGTCGAATTTTTCTCGATATGGGTTTGAGCTTGATGGACAGTACTGGCCCACATCTGAGCACTATTTTCAGGCACAGAAATTCGTTGGTGTTGATGCTGACTATGTGGAGAAAATCCGCACGGCGCGACGGCCCAAACAGGCCGCCAACCTCGGACGTAGCCGTAAGATCAAACTGCGGGCCGACTGGGAAGAGATCAAAGACGAGGTGATGTATCGCGCCGTATTGAAGAAATTTCAGACCCATGAGGACATCCGTGAGCGTCTGTCAGCAACCGGTGACAAGGCGCTTGTAGAAAACGCGCCGGGGGACTATTACTGGGGCTGTGGCACGGATGGCAGCGGTAAGAACAGACTCGGTGAACTCTTGATGCGGGTGCGGGCCGACTTACGCCCGACCGACGCTTGACCGACGCTCTCTGTTCATGTGATGATGCCGTCACGTATACTTTAGAATCTTAGCTTGTGAGTTAAATAGGAACTTCATGCATGGAATCACGTTCACTACGGACGATCATGCTTGTCTTTATCGGCCTGGGGGTGTTGGCGCTGCTGTGTGGTGGGGTAGCCTTCTTTTTCGCCGGGGATCAGATTGCCGATGTAATGCGTAACACGACCCGTGAACTCCGGGTGGCGCAGCGTGCCGATGACCTCGAACGTCCGCTTAGCGATGACACGACACCGGTACAGTTCGCGGTTGCGGAGGGCGAGGGCGCAGGGCAGATCGCGCAGAAGCTAAACGCGCAGAACCTGGTTTCTGACGGTGATCTATTCGTTGATTACATCATCATCGAAGACCTGGACTCGCGCCTGGGTACGGGGACATACTTCCTGAATCGTGCGATGAACATCAAAGACGTCGCCGTGGCGTTGACTGGTACCGAATATCGCGCTATTGATTTGACCGTCTTCGGTGGGCAACGCATCGAGGAAATCGCCGCGATGATTGATGCGATCCCACGCTTTGAGTTCACCGGCGCGGACTTTCTTGCAACCGTCGGGCGTGGCGCACAGGTAGACCCGGCCTTCGCCCAATACGTCGGTCTACCGGCAGGAGCCTCACTGGAGGGGTTTTTGTTGCCAGGGCGCTATGTGCTTGCGCCGGACATCACCGCCCTTATGCTGCGTGATCGGCTGGTAAACGCCTTTCTTGACGGTGCCGGTGGGGAGATCAACAATCTCGCGGCGGAACAGGGGTACTCGCTCTATGAGGTGGTGACGCTGGCTTCAATTGTGCAGCGGGAGGCACTCTACGATGACGAACGACCGTTGATCGCCGGGGTCTATCGCAACCGGCTAGAACGCCCCGACCCCGACACAGACGGATCGCCGCCGATGCGCCTCAACGCTGACCCGACCGTACAGTATCCGCTGGGCGAGCCGGGGAATTGGTGGCCTCAGATCACGGTATCAGATTATCAGGGTGTGGATTCGTCGTACAACACCTATCGAGTTATAGGGCTACCACCGGGGCCGATTGCCAATCCATCGCTGACCTCGATCCGTGCGGTGGTGGAGCCGGAAGACAGCGATTTCTTTTACTTCCGTGCAGATTGTCGTACCGATGGTTATCATGATTTTGCACCGAATTATCAGGAACATCTGGCGAATGGTTGTTAGCTGGCGACGCTGCGTGCTATTGCTCGGTCTGTTATGCCTGACGGCCTGCGCGGTCGTGGATCGTGCCGACTCCCCGGCGAAAATTGCACTGCTGGCACCGTTCGAGGGGCGCTATCGTGAGGTCGGCTACGATGCGTTGTACGCGGCGCGGCTGGCCTTCGCTGATGCCGGACGCGCTGATGTGACCCTGCTCGCGGTCGATGATGGCGGTACCCCGGCGACGGCGGCGGCGCGTCTGCGGGCGCTGGCACTCGACCCGGCAGTAAAAGCGGTCATTGTGCAGGGCTACGCGGCGACTTCACCGGAAGCGCAGGCCGCTTATGACACGCTGCCGGTGCTGGTCGTCGGATATTGGGGAATTGCACCGGAAACCGGGCGTACATTTGTGCTGGCAAGTCCGGCAATTGAAGAGTTGCTTACCGTCGAACCGCGCACCGACGTAACGACACTTGCTGACCTTCCCGCACCGCTCACCGGCACGCATCTGCTCACGCTCGATCAGTTTCTCGATCTGCGGGAGGATCGAGAAGGGGTCAATGTAGCGACGAGTGCTGCTCCACCGGATGACGCCTTCAGCGCCCGTATCCTCGCCGGTGATCCATTTGCGACCGTACCGGGTATGCTCTCCACATTGACCTATGACGCTGCGCAAATTGCCCTACAAACCGTGAATCCAGCCCGCACACGGCAGTCCGTTGGGCAGTCATTAATGACCCTCGATCATAGCGGGTTGAACGGGGCGATCCGCTTTGATAATGGGTATTGGGCCGACGCACCTATAGAAATCTTTACATCTTTGGGGGAAAAATTGTCACAGGAACAATAAAATTATTTAACTTTCGACGTAATCATGATAGTATAGTGAGCAATGAGTGAGAGGGTTATGCTTATGCAAACTGTACCGATCACACAATCCATGTTCTTTGTTGTTCTAGGGTTCATGCCGTTAATCTTCGGCATGTTCAGCATTTTAGAGCGCACGACGTTTATCTATATGCGCCGCCGCATCCACACATTGACGGGGTCGCGTGCGGTGACGGTCGGCGGGCTTTATGTGCTGCTTGGCCTGCCATTAGTTCTGGCAGGCGTCAAGAGTGTGCAGGGTATCGATTTGTTGAACTTAGGTGCCTCGCCGCCGATGGTCGTTTTGATCTGGTGCGTGGTGCTATTTCTAGTGAACTGGTTTGCAAAACAACTGCATATTTTCAATGAGTGACATTCAACGTATCACATCATAGAACAGCGGCAGCGACGGCACGGTTTCCTCACTGTATTCGATTGAGTGCGCGATAATCTTTTGTGCCGCTTCTGCTTTTGCCTGGTCATTGGCATGGAGCACAGCGACCGTCCGACCCCGCTTGACATGATCGCCAACATTGACCTTTACGATGACACCTACCGTCGGATCAATCGGATCGTCTTTTTTCTCACGCCCGGCACCGAGGCCGAAGGCGGCTTTTGCGATTCCCATCGCATCCACTTTTCTGATGTAGCCTGTTTGCGCGGCGGGGATCTCATGGGTGATGTCCGCTTGCGGCAGTTGTTCAGGATCATTGACCATCGCTACGTCACCGCCCTGGGCTGCCACCATCGCACGGAACTTCTCGAAACCAGCACGGTCGCTGATTTTGTCTTCGATCTGCTGGCGTGTCGTCTCTAAATCACCCTGCCCGGCGAGATGCAGCATGTGCGCGGCGACTTCGATGCAGTGCTGGTGAAAATCTGCCGGGCCGTTGCCGTGCAGCGTTTCGATCGCCTCTCTGACTTCCAGAGCGTTGCCCACCGCCTGACCGAGTGGCTGGTTCATGTCGGAAATCAGCGCGGTCATATCCCGCTCGGCGTTCTTGCCGATGTCCACCATAATCTGTGCGAGAGCGCGTGCGTCTTCGAGTTTTTGCATGAACGCGCCGCTGCCGACCTTGACATCCAGAACGATGCCGTTCGCCCCTGCTGCCAGCTTCTTACTCATGATGCTGCTGGCAATCAGCGGTAAGCTGGATACGGTCGCGGTGACGTCACGCAGAGCGTAGAGCTTACCATCGGCGGGGGCGAGGTCTCTCGTCTGCCCGGCGAGCACCAGCCCGACCTGCTGTGCCTGTGTCAAGAAGTCGTCTTCAGCGACGTTGACGTTAAAGCCACCAATGGCCTCCATCTTATCGAGCGTGCCGCCGGTGTAACCTAATCCACGTCCGCTCATCTTGGCGACGGGCACGCCGCAGGCCGCGACCAGTGGCAGCACGACCAGCGAGGTCTTGTCTCCGACCCCGCCTGACGAGTGTTTATCGACCACATAGCTGTTGAGGGCGCTGAGGTCGAGTGTGTCACCGGAGTTTGCCATCGCCAGTGTGAGTGTGGTCACTTCATCGGTGGACATGCCGCGTAGTAGAATCGCCATCAACAATGCAGACACCTGGTAATCGGGTAAGGTTCCGCTTGTGTATGCGTCAATAAACCAGCGGATTTCCTCGTCTATAAGCGAGTGTCCGTCACGTTTTTTCGCAATTAAATCGACTGCACGCATTATTGCTAACTCCTGGTGGTTAAGATGATCCCGGTAATTTTAAGTATGCTCGCCTACGGCCTGCTGCACAGTGTTCTCGCCAGCCGCGAGGTCAAATCGGTGGTACGTGAGCGCATCGGCGGACGCGCCTATCATGGATTATACCGTGTCGGCTTTAATGTGGTCGCCATCTTGACTATTCTACCGATTTTATGGCTGGTCGTCGCATACCCTGGTGAACGGGTTTACGACCTCGGCGAAGGTTGGGTGCTACCGCTGCTCGCCATCCGTATAGCTGGTCTGGTCGGGGTTTTGGTCGCGTTGGTGCAGATCGACCTCTGGCGTTTCGCCGGTTTGCGCCAACTGTATCACTACATCACCGGGCGTGAACTACCGCTGCGTGACGAAGCCCTGACCACCAGCGGCGTCTATGGTTGGGTGCGGCATCCGTTGTATCTGTTCAGTTTGATGATCCTCTGGTCTGCCAGCAGCATGAACGAAGCGATGCTTGGTTTGAATATCGGAATCACGTTGTACTTCCTGGTCGGGTCTTACTACGAGGAAAAACGCATGATACAAAGTTACGGTGCGGATTACCTTGCCTACTGTGAGCGCGTCCCCTGGATGTTCCCGACATTCAAGAACAAATCCTAACAAAACTTTCTGTTGAAGAGTAACCACGCATCGGTTAGATTCATTAAATACATTGTGAATAATTGGAGTTAACATGACGACACGAAAAAATTCAAACAATCAGCAACAGCAAGGCTTAATCATCGGGGCGGTCGTCGCGCTGGTGGTAGTCGTCGCGCTTTTTGCGGTCATCATCCTCTCGCAGAGTGCCGCAGAGGGCAGCGGTATTGATTACACCGAGGGTGAGTTAGAGAATAACGTCCAGATGTACCGCACCGATGACGGCGGTCACGTCATCGGCAACCCGGATGCACCGATCACTATTGTCACGTTCGAGGACTTCTTCTGCCCGGCCTGCCAGCAGTACAAGCCGGTCGTCAACGAAATGCTGCAAGAACTGGTGCTGACCGGCGACGCGCAGCTTGAGTTCCGCTATCTGCAAACGCAGCGGGAACCCTCGCCGTATTCGATGCAATTGGCGGAATGTGCGGGTGAGTTGGTCGATGGTGGCTTCTGGGTCGCGCATGACTGGATCTTCGCTGAAGCCAGCGCCGGCGGTACGACGACATCCGACCTCAGTCAAGGTTTAGCGGAGGAAGTCGGTATTTCACAGGCAGAATTAATCGAGTGTTCGTCCGATGCTGAACAGGGTAGCCTTGATACGCAGCTTGCACGGGCGAATGGTATCAGCAGCACACCGACCGTCCGGGTGCGCTACGGCAACGGGCCGCTGCAAGTCATCCCCGGTGCGCCCCAGAGTGGCGGTGTGCCTTTTGAAGCGATTGAAAGTGCGGTCGCCTCAGCACCGGTGCAGTAAGACGAAACAACCGTGTAATTTTGACCGGCAGATCGAGATATCTGCCGGTTTTGTATTTGTTTAGAACCACACCACGTTCGTCTGATTTACGCTATAATGTGAGTCATCACGTCCGGTAAATCAGGATAAATCTTATGCAGACCGAGACATTTATCGAGCAGAGCCGCCCGTTCATCGAGTATATGCTGAACTGGTACAACGGCCTGGAATCGATCTCTATCGGTGAGTTAACCGCCGGGAACCCTGAAAACGTCGGCATCGTTTCTGTCGATGTCATCAAGGGCTTCTGCAATGTTGGGCCGCTGTCATCACCGCGCATCAACGAGATTGTAGAACCAATTGCGACATTATTCTCCGAGGCTTGGGCCGCAGGCATACGCGACATCGTACTCGCACAAGACGCGCATCCCGAAGACGCGGTCGAGTTCAGCAGTTATGCGCCACATTGTATGCGCGGTACCGAAGAGGCGGAAACTGTCGAGGCGTTTAAGGCGCTGCCGTTCTTCGATGAGATCGAGGTTATCCCCAAAAATTGCATCGATGCCGGGCAGGTAAGTGCGTTCAATGCCTGGTTGGATGCGCGCCCACAAATCACCACCTGGATTGTGGTGGGGGATTGCAGCGACCTCTGCACGCACCAACTGGCGATGCATTTGCGCTTACGTGCGAACCAACAGCAGATGCGCGGTGTACGGGTGATCGTCCCTGTAAACACCGTCGATACCTACGACACCTCGGTAGAGGCAGCCGAGGAGGTGGGCATCCCCGCGCATAATGCCGATTTCTTACACGTCACGTTCCTCTACCACATGATGACGAACGGTGTTGAGGTTTACAGCGAGGTCACGCAATAACCGTTACAAGCTGAGGCCGAACAACAGAAAAATGACCGCTGCCAAGACGTAGAGGCCGAGCGCGACGAATACCGTGACGACGACGCGCTGTAATGACAGTCGCTGCCGAAAATTGAGCGTCCAATCCGCGATGACCGTGCAGATCGGTAAAACCACACTGCCGGTCATCACCAGGAAGAAGGCCGCAATGCCAACCCCTAGCGCCCGGTCGATCATAAAATTGCGCACGATAGCGACCCGGTCAGGGCGCTGTTGCATGATGTGTGCCGCTTCCGTCCGGTCGATCTGGTGTACAGCGCGGCGACATCGACATCGGTGTCGCGGTCTTCTAGAAAATGTGTGAGTTCCCGCGCTTCCTGAAAGCGAAACTGTTCGGTAAGACGCTCTATCTTGTCTATGGTTTCATCGACGAGTGAAGGTTCAAGCGTCGTCATGGTCGTTTCCCCAGAAATTTTCGGGCAGTTCAAGTGAACGTACCGGACGATTGCCGGTTTTCTCGATGCCTTCCCATCCCTGGTTCATCAATTCGATCAGGTCGGGATAGTCGGCGTCGGGCGTGCTAAACTGCCATTCGCTGATGCTGTGCAATTGCAGACGACTGGGGCGACGGCGCAGCGTGATGACGAAGGGCAGCCGTTCGTACAGGTTATGCACCAGTGTCTCGCGTTCGCCCGGTTCGATGGTGCTGCGTCGCGCAAGCATCCCCAATGCGGAAAGCAGGCGGGTGGTGTGCGCGGGGCCACGAAATGCCCACAACTGCCGGGGGACGTCATCTTCTGCGAGTAGCGGACGAACCGCCTGTGCTTCGTCTGTACGAATTTCATCCAACAGCATACACTCGACTTTGTTTGTCGCCAGTGCGGTTTGGATCTGATCGCTAAATGTACGTGGTTTATCGGCTTGCCACTGCACCTGCAAGCGTTCGACATCTTCAGGCAGCAGTAGTTCACCCGCCCGCTCGACCGCAGTCACGTTCTTGTGTGTTTGCATCAAACTTGCCAGCACGCCCAACATAATTGTCTTCCCCGATTCCGGTTCACCGACGATGACGACCCCGTGAGGTGACCGGGCGATGGCTTCCAGCAGCAGGGCGGCGTCTTCACTCACCAACCCTGCCTCGACCATACCGGTGAGCGTAGGACGCTCTTTGGGGTGCAGGCGAATATCAACGCTCATGAAGATCGTGACCGGCGGTGTTGCGATGTTGATACTGATCCGTCGTCCACTTATCTGTAAGCCGGTTTCGATGATCGGATTATCCTCGTCTAGTTCTGCACCAGAATCCAGCAGCAGCCGTTTGATGATGCGCTTGAGGTGGTTTTCATTGTCGAATAGGATGTCGAGCGGTTCCAGATCACTGTGTCCGCGACGCACAGCGACTTTATCCGCGCCTTCGATGGTAATGGTTGTGATGTTCTCGTCGGCGAATAAGTCGTCCAGCGGCCCGTAAGTGAATAACTCCGTGTAGACCCGGCGTATAATCTCGGCTTTATTTTGCTGGTCGATCTGGATAGATTCCACACTGAGCACATAATCCACCGTGCCGAGGATGAGCTTGAGCCGGTCTGCTTCGGTGGTGGCGGTTTGCAACGTCTCAGAGCCGCCGCCGTGTTCGCTGATGAATTGGTCGGTGATGCGTTCCAGCAGGGCGGCGACGGAATAGCGCCGGGTGCCTAGTCGTGAGTTGAGTAATTCCGGTTCGCGGCCTTTGTCGGCATCGGCCCGCAGCCGCCGGATCTCGTCGAGTAATTTTTTACGCGGTGTGTCGTTTTCTGAAGACATCGTTTCCCGTTCTACAACTTGCGGTTATAATCGCTCTGTTTTTCCATTGTAATACAGGATTAAGACATCATGGCGACGATTGACGAACAAGTCGAAATATTGATGTCCGGTGCCGAATACGGCGACCCGGAAACGAAAGCAAACATGGGTAAGGAACTCCGCGCCCGGTTGGTCGAAGCGGAGAAAGAAGGTCGTCCATTGCGTGTCTATTGTGGTTATGACCCACGCACGACCGACTTACATCTTGGTCACACCATCACCATGCGTAAAATGCGCCAATTTCAAGATTTTGGTCACGATGTGACCTTTTTAATCGGCACGTTTACCAGTTTGATCGGTGATCCCTCCGACAAAGAAAAGGCACGCGATCAACTCACAGCGGAGCAGGTCGAAGAAAATGCCCGTACCTACGCGGAGCAGGCGTTTAAGATCCTCGACCCGGAAAGCACCCGCGTTCGTCGTAATGACGAGTGGCTTTCCCCGTTGGATTTTGCCGATATTATCCGGTTGGCGAGCAATTTTACCGTGCAGCAATTCTTAACGCGGGAGAACTTCGCCAAGCGGGTAGACGGTGGCGAGGCCATCTACCTGCATGAGTTCTTCTATGCCTTGATGCAAGCCTATGACGCGGTCGCACAGGAAGCGGACGTGCAGGTCGGCGGACAGGATCAGTTATTTAATATTCTGGTGGCAGGGCGCAAGCTGCAACAGGGGTTAGGCCAGAAGCCACAGATCGCCGTCATTATGGGCGAGAGTTTGCCCGGTACCGATGGCGAGATCAAGATGAGCAAGAGCCTGGGCAATCACATCCCGCTGCTCTCCACTCCCTGGGATATGTTTGGTAAGGTGATGAGCGTGCCGGACAAAGCAATGTCCATCTACCATAAACTGCTGCTCGGCTGGACGCCCGGTCAGGTTGAAGCGTTTGAAAAGCAGATCGCCAGCGGTGAGTTGCATCCCAATGAGGCGAAGATGGCGTTGGCACGCCGGATCGTGACTATCTTCCACAGCGCGGAAGACGCTGAGGCCGCACAGAAACAGTGGGATCAAGTCTACCGGGACGGCAGCGGCTTACCGCAAGACATCCCCGAAGAATTCCTGACCGGCGAAGAACGGATCATCGACATCCTGCGCCGGTTGGAGATGGTCAGCAGCGGCGGTGAGGCCAAACGCCTGATGAAGCAAAACGGCATCCGCATGGATGAAGAACCCGTCACGGATCCCGGCGCGACCGTCAAGCCGGAAATGCTGCCGGTCGTGTTGCAGGTCGGCAAGCGGAAGTATGTACGGTTGACGGGTGCTTAAGGTGCTGCTTTGGTGATCTCGGTGTAGGTCAGGGTGTACGGCGGTGTTGCACGGATCGTCGTCAGCAAGTAGCTGCGGCTGCCTTGTAAGGTCGTTTCCGGTAAGTCTACGATGACTTCATCAGGGTCAGTCGCGGAGACGACCGCGAGATCATAGGTGCCGGGGGCGACCTCGACCATGTTGTAACCGTCGTTATCTCCCTGTGAGCCGGGGTAACCGAGCAAACGCACCGCTTCGTTATCATCGATTGTGACCTCGACCGGGGAGATGCCGGGGATGGCCTGAAAGACCCCCACCCGTGTTTGATCGGTCGGTGATAGGTCTTCCGCGATGATCTGTGCGGTCAGGGTGTTGTTGTCGGTGGAGCCGATAAGTGCGAGTGTGTACCATGTGCCGGGTATGAGGTCTATTTCTGCCATGTGCAGGACGGCCTCCGGTTGATCTACCATTGTGACCGTGACCATTTGCATCTGCTGTGGCAGTTCGAGATAGGCGCTAATATCGGTAAAAACAAGGTTCTGGATCGCGCTGCGTTCACCGTTGAGATAAACATCTACCGGGACGACGCCGGACGCGAAATGCGCCACGCGCAAGCGGATAGCATCCGTCGCGGCACCCGCAGCCGCACGGATGAGCGCGTTGTGCGCTTCACGCTGGACGCTGGCGGGTTCCGTGCTGGTGAGGATAACGACGGGGTTATCCGGTGTGCCGGTGACGACCAACAGATGATGATAACCGCTCAGCAGCTCGATATTGCCAGGTACCGCGATCGTCGCGCCGGTCGTGTGTTGTTCGATCCTCAGATCATAGAAATTGGCGATAAGATTGGCTGAGACATAGCCATCGTTCCCGTTGGGATAGTTGACGTACTGGAACAGCACCATGTTGTTTGCATAGACATCCAGCGGTGGCGCGTTTTCGATCCCATGAAACACACCGATCCGCGTTTCACCGGGGGCGATTTCGCTGTAATCCTCGCGCACGACTTCAATATCGAACACCGACGTGCCGATAAGGGTAATTGTGAGCCAGTCGCCGGCGGGCACCTCTAGATTTTCTCGCCTCAGCGTAAGTTGTTCGCCGTTGAAACTGATTGCGTGCGTGCCCGGTTCGACATCGTACCAGTCGCTCACGGTACCGAATTCCAGCGGTGAGAGTGTGGTCGGTTGGTCGTTCATGGTAAAGTTGACGGCTGGGGCGGTCGGGGAGAGGTGTGCGACGCGAATATGTGTGCGTTGAACCTCGTCGCTGGCCTGTGCGGTCGTGAACGTAATCAAAGTGGAGGCTAACGTTGCACAAAACAGCACCGTTTTAAGCATAGACACCCTCAAACATACGATAAAATTAAAAAGCGCAACGATGATAGGCAAAGTCGCGCTGGTTGGGAATGGTTAATTTGTAGGGGATGGTCAGTTTTTATGTGACCATGTTAGTTGCTCACGCACCTGCAAATCTGTATGACGGATCTTCATCGCCAGATCAGCGGCGAGATTGCGCATCAGGCGGTAGCCAAGCTGCGGGTAGGTATCACACAGCAGCATGAGCTTGTCTCGCGGGATGATGACGAGGTGGGTATCCTGTGCGGCGCAACGCGCCCCAGCGGAACGCAACCCCTCATCAACAAGCGATACCTCACCGAAGGATTGACCCCGGCGCAGTGTGGCGATGGTGTGCATCCCCTGTCCTTTGTCTTTGCCGATTAGTGAAGGATCGACCAGGATTTCGACCTCGCCGGTGGCGATCACATACAGTTCATCGCCGGGTGTATTTTCTTCAAAGATCACATCGCCAGATTGATAATGCCGTTCTGAACAGATCGAACCGATGAGTTCGAGCTGTGTGCTGGTAAGATCGTCGAAAATGTCTGCTTGCTTTAAAACAGTAACTACAGACATTAAATTCTCCTATAATTGGTTCGTTATGAGTGTGAATGACATGACTAAATTCTAACACACTTCCTTCCCCCAGCAAGTTTGTACAAATTAACCATTCTTATAATCCCCTCAGAGTCTCGATTCTTGTCTTGTATATTCGGATTTGAACCTTTACGATTACTTGTGAACCGAAAATAATTCTAAGAAAGCCGATGAGCGAAATCAGAGAAGAAAATATTTCCTATCGAATTTGGGGCAAAGAACAAATCGAACCAGGTGCGATTGACCAGATGAACAACGCGATGCGCCTGCCGATCAGTCTTGCCGGGGCGTTGATGCCGGATGCACACATCGGTTACGGTCTGCCGATCGGCGGTGTTTTGGCGACCGAAGGCGCGGTCATCCCCTACGCGGTCGGCGTAGACATCGCCTGCCGGATGCGTATGTCAATTTTCGACACCTCACCGCATGTGCTCGGTCAGCAAACCGGGAAGTTCAAGAACGCACTTTTGGAAAACACCAACTTCGGTGCGGGTGGCAGTTACCGGGGACACGATCGCGCCGAACATGCCGTGCTCGATGACCCGGCCTGGACGGAAACGGGCTTTCTGGCGACGCTGAAGGACAAGGCCTATGAACAGCTTGGCACCAGCGGTGGCGGCAATCACTTTGTCGAGTGGGGCGCATTGAACCTGCTGGAAGACGACGAAACACTCGGTTTGAAGCAGGGGCAGTATCTCGCGTTGCTTTCCCATAGTGGGTCGCGTGGCGTCGGCTATAAGATCGCGGATCGGTTCTCTCGATTGGCACGCGAACAGCACCCTACGCTAGATCAGTCCGTGCAGCATCTGGCATGGCTGCCGCTGGAGTCGTCGTTGGGTTATGAATACTGGCTTTCGATGACACTGGCGGGGCGCTTCGCCGCTGCCAACCATGAGATCATCCATCATAAAGTGACGAAGGCGGCAAACCTCAAACCGGCAGCGGTGGTGGAAAATCATCACAACTATGCCTGGAAGCAGCGCATTGAAACACAGGACGGTGAACGTGAGGTAATCGTCCACCGTAAAGGGTCTACCCCGGCGGGTGAGGGCGAATACGGTGTCATACCCGGTACGATGGGTGATGCCGGGTATGTGGTGCGCGGTACTGGCAACGTCGAGTCATTGGCGTCGGCAGCACATGGTGCGGGGCGGCAGATGAGCCGGACGCAGGCCAAAAAGACGATCACCAAGTCTGAGCGTGACCGCTACCTCAAAGACCGCAACATTATGCTGCTGGGCGGCGACCTGGACGAGGCACCGCAGGCATATAAGTCCATTGACATGGTAATGGCAGCACAGCGAGATCTGGTCGATGTCGTTGCCAAGTTCGAGCCGCGCATCGTGCGTATGGACGGCAGCACGAAAAAGCGTAAGAAGCGCCGCAGGTGAGTGCGTTTACCGTCGATGAGTTGATCTCAGTCTGCATCACCCGTCAGGTCGAGGACGGTGAGGTGTTGGCGCAGGGCATCAACACGCCGTTGGTGATGGCGGGGTTCATCCTCGCCAAGCTGACCCACGCGCCGAACGTGCGCTTTGCCTCCGCGATTGGGCAGGGTATCTGCCAGGATTGGGCACCGTTGAGCGTGACCCGCACCGAGGATTTATGGCTCGGTAAGGCGTTGATGCACGTCGGGTTTGCCAGCGCCACCGCCGACCTGCTGCCGAAGTACAACCCGAAAGAGTTCTTTCGTCCGGCGCAGGTAGACCCGCACGGTAACACCAATAACATCGCGCTCGGCAAGGACTACCATAAGCCACGCTTGCGCCTGCCGGGGACGGGCGGCATCCCCGATGTGACGACGTATTCTGAGCATGTCTATCTTTACGTGCCGCGCCATACACGGGTGACGTTTGTCGAAACGCTGGATTTCGTCAGCGGGTTGGGGCACAGCGAGAAGCGGCGGCATGGCAGCGGCCCGCGCTATTTGATCTCCGACCTGGGGCAGTTCGATTGGGCGAACGGACGGATGCGCCTGTTAACACATCATCCCGGTGTGAGGCCAGAGCGCGTGCGGAAGAAAACGGGCTTTTCGCTGGAAACCGCGCCCGACTTCCATGAGACACCCCCGCCCACCGCTGAGGAACTGCGCTTGCTGCGCGAGGTAATTGATCCACTGAACGTGCGCAAGCTGGAAACGCTCGGCGGCGCGGCGCGTAAGCAACTACTCCGTGAGATCATCGCGGCGGAAACTGAGGGTAAGTGAGCGCCGAAAATGGGGTAAAGGCGCATTTTATTGATCCACAAATTGCCAATGTTTGATCGTGTTGAAGCGGTCGGCGGTGGAGCCGAGTAAGCCGAGTTGGACGCCTTCGATTTCATTCGTCACGCTGTAGGTGAACAGCGGATAGTACAACGGCAGCGCGACGGCGTGCTCTACAAATGCCCGTTGGAACGTATCATAGTGGATGGCGCGGTGCAGACCGTTGGCATCACGGCGTCCGAGTTCGAGTGCCTCACTGACCGCACGGTTGTTGGCAGCGCCGTAATTTTCTCCGTCGGGGAACTGGCCTTGATGCCAGAACGTGTATACGTCGGGGTCAGCGTTGGGCGCTTTGGAAAGCTCGATGATCGCCGCCTGAAAGTCTCCATCCTGCACGCGCTGCGTGTAAATTGCCGGGGCGAGTGGCTCGACGTTAACTTCTACCTGTCGGGTGACCTCATCGGTGGTGACGGCAAGTTGTGACCACTGCGCGGCGATGTCATTAGCAAGGCCAACCAGCGCGGCCTCGTCAGGGACGATAATCGTAAAGCCGAACAACTGACCATCGGTGCGTTGTGCCTCGCCAAGCCGGATGTTCGAAACGGCAAGCTCGTTGTTTGCGGTCTGCACGCTGTAGGGTGGGTAAGGCAGGTCACTCTCATAGGCCCAGGAAAGGGGTAACAACGGACTATCCGCAGGGGCGACGAGGTTGCTCAACTGACGGCTGACCGCACCTTCCCGGTCGAGGCCGGTCATCAGGGCGCGGCGCACCCGCTCCTCACGGAACAACTCGAAGTTGTCATCACCCCAGTTGAACACCAGAAAGCCGACCGCCGGGTCATAGCCGGTGTGTGGGGTGTACTGGCTGGCGAAGCGCATGAGCGGCAGACGCTCTAACCAATCGAGTGTGGCGTAACCGTCGATCTCGCCTGCTTCCAACGCGGCGAGTATGTCCTCATAGGCGTTGTACAGACGGAAGCTGACACGCTCCAACGTATAGCCTGCCTGTCCTTCCGGGCGCAGACGATAATTCGGTGAGACGCGCAGGTCTACGGTACGGACGCGGTTGTCTTCCGCACGGATGGCCTCAAGCTGGTAGGGGCCGGTGCCGACCGGGGTCAGATTGAAACGATGTTCGGGTAGTTGGGCGGAGGTCGTCCCCTGGAGCGCGTGATAGGGCAAAATGCCGATGCGCAGCAGCTCCGGGAAGCTGGCGAGTGGTTGCGTCAGCCGGAAGCGTACCAATGTAGTACTGATCTTTTCTGTTTCCACCGTGCGCCAGAACTGACCGAGATCGACCGGGCCGGGGAAGTTCGGGTCTTTTAATAAGGACATGGTGTAAATCACATCATCGGCACTGAAGGGAGTGCCATCCTGCCATAGCACGTCATCGCGCAGCGTAAACACATATTCCAGACCGTCGAAAGAGACGATCCAGTCTTCGGCAAGCTGCGGGCTGACCTCGCCGTATTCGTTGATGGTCGTCAAGCCCTCGAAGATCAAAGCGGTAATATCACGATCAACGGGATTCAAATCTGCCAGCAGTGGATTTAAACGTTGTACGCTGCCGACCATCCCTTCGGTGTAGGTGACGATACCATCGCTCTGGGCGGGGACGGTGATCTGCTGCGGAGCCGCTGTTGGTGCGAGGGTCGGTTGTGGGGTCGCGCTCGGTTGGGCGACGACTTCCGTCATGGGCGCTTCGGTGGCGACGACTACGCGCTGTTCGCCATCCGGTCGGGTCATGATGACGACGGCGAACACCGCAACAGCGACGATCAACGCGAGCAGTTGCCAGCGGAATCCTTGCAGCATGAGGTCTATCCTTGTGCATTTACCGTTGAAATGGGAATTTTACGGGAACGTGTGGGGATTAGGGAAGGGTGCCTTATAACAGCGTAAGGCACCCGTAGGTGACTAGCTATAGAAAATCACCGCGAGAATACAAATCACCAGAAACAGCGTGGAAAGGCCGACCGTGATTTGAAACAGGGTCTTTTCCAGGCCGCGCCGGGTACGCGCGATACCGCCGCCGGCATCCCCGCCGAGCAGTGACCCCAACGCGCCGCCTTTTACCTGAAGCATAATCAGGACGATAAGCGCGACTGAGAGTATGATGGATGCAAATTGGAATGCTGCCTGCATCTTAATCTCCTTTAATTGAGCAGAAGTGGAGACAGTATATCACCGTCCCCGGTGGCATGACTAGGGCGCGGGTTCGGGTTCCGCTGTGGCTTCCGCGGCTTCCTCGAGTTCGGCAGGGTCGGGTTGCGGCGGGATTTCACCGGTCAGCAGGAAGTCAATCGCCGCTTCGAGTTGTGGGTCTTCGCCCTGTTCGAGTTCGGCATCTTCGGGAATTTCCACGATAATATCTGGTGTGATGCCTTGCTCAGAAATGGAGTCGCCGTTAGGTGTGAGCCAACGTGCGACTGTCAGGCGCAGGCCGCCGCCGTTGACCAGTGCGTTTTGCAACTGCACCGTCCCCTTGCCGAACGATGTTTCACCCAGGATGGTTACGACTCCGTTATCCTGCCAGGCTCCGGCGACCAGTTCAGACGCACTGGCACTACGCTCATCGAGTAGAACGACGACCGGCACCGGGATGTCTGCAAAGCTGGCGTTTTGTGAGTAGACGCGGATGTTGCCGTCCGGCAGCTCTTGAAGCACCTGCCCACCTTCGATACGGAAAATATCGCTGCGTCCATCACCGAATTCTTCGATCAGGATCGTGCCTTCTTTCATGAATAACCCAGCGATCTCGGTTGCAGTCGTCAAGAAGCCGCCCGGATTGCTGCGCAGGTCGAAGACCAACCCGTTCAGGTTGCTGAAATCTAGCCCTTCGATTGCGTCATCAATTTGTGTGCGGGCGATGCTGGTGAAGTTCGCCATACTGATGTAGGCGATGTCGCCTTCTAGAATTTCTGCCTCGATGTTCGGCACTTCAATCGGTGCACGTTCGATGTTCAGCGTGACCTCTTCTTCATCCCGCAGGAAGGTGATCTCAACGGTGGTGCCGGATGGCCCACGCACACGAGCGGCGAGTTCGAGTGTGTTCAAGCCTTCGACGTTAGTACCGTCAACAACGAGGAAAACATCACCTTCTTCCACGCCGGATTGCTCCGCCGGGGTGCCTTCGAGCACGTTCACGACCTCGATAAAGCCGGTTTCCATTTCGTTGATCGTCACGCCGATGCCCTCAATCTCTCCAGAGAGATTCTGGCTCATGTAGGGGAAGAATTCCGCGTTGACGTAGGCGCTGTACTGGTCATCGAGCGCCTCGACCATACCGCTAATTGCGCCGTCAACCAACGTCTCGACCGGAACATCCTCAATAAATTGTGCCTGGATCAAGTTATAAGTCTCGTAAAGGGGCGCGAAGGCTTCCTCGGCTTCGTCGGGGAGGTTGGTGCCGCTTTGTGCCTGGCTGACCATGTACTGGCTGCCAAACAGCACGCCGAGGCCGAAGGTGACCGCAATAAGCAAAACAAGCTGCAACGGGAGGGCAGCATCACGAAAGGTGCGCTGCCGATTTTTTGTGTTCTGTTCCATATTGATTGTCTAATCTCTCTTAATGCAAACGTCTACCTTATAGGATATTACATTTTGGGTCGAATATCACATAATAGTCTTGCTAAAATTATGTAAATTGGATTTAGCGTTCATGCAAGGAAAATCTATGAGTGTATCTGTTCTGCTGGGTGCAGCGTTGGGAGCCGTCCATGTGCAGGTGGAAGGCGAGACAACGGAAGATAATGTATATCTGCCTGCTTTGATCGACTGTACCGAAGCGGTCATCGCGGGGCAATTGACGCGCTTTCCCTTCCCGGTGCCGGTCGTGCCGGTCGGCTGTCGCTACCATCATGATGAGGCAATTCTCTATCAAATGGCGTTGAACTACACCGAAACAACGGCAAAGGTTGCGGCGGTTGCAGGGGCGTCTCTCGTCGCGGTGACGCTCACCGGGTTGCATCTCGGTGAGTATGTCAATCACGTGCTGACGTTCTGTGATGGCATGAGTGACGAGTTTGATGCGGCGATGTTACGCATCGGGCATGTAATGGGTTGGGTAGATGAGGCCGCCGCACTGCGGCACATCGGCAAAGAGCAAACGCCGCCCGAAGTCATCGCGCAGGCGCTTTACTGCATCCTGCGTTATGACGATGACTTCACCGCTTGCATCCGATGTGCGCGACAGGTGCGCGGTCGCCGGGATTGGGTCGGGATGATCGCCGGGGGTGTGATGGGCGCACGCCTGGGTGATCCGTCACAGCTCCCGGCGGATTGGTACCAGTCGCTTACCGCGCACGATCAGTTAACCGCGCTCGGTAAACAGCTTGCTGAGTTATGATTCTTCGGTGGCTTCGGGGGTCGCTTCTTCTGCATCATCGCCTTCGGGCATCTCCCCGCCGCCTTCAGACATGGCGCGTAGCTGCTCGATCACGGCGTCTACGTCCTCAATGGGGCCGGTTTCGAGTTCGCTCAGTTCACCGTTGGGGCCGATGTAAAAGCGTGGCAGTGAGCCACCGCTGGCAGCAACGGCGTCGTATTGGCGGCGCAGCGCAAAGCCCAGTTGATTGCTGTTGATGAACAGCCAATCAAAGCCGTTTTCATCGGCGAAGGTGGCGATTGGTACCGCACGGGCCGACACTTCGGGGAAGAAGGTGATATAAACATAATCTTCGACACCCAGTTCAGCGATGATCTGTTGCATGGCTTCTAACGTGGGGATGGCGTCTTCGCTGTTGCGTAGGCCCATTCCTTGCATCAACACGGTGCGACCGGCGAAGTTAGAGAGTGTGAAATCTTCCTCGGTGAAAGCGTTGGTGACAGTCGTCGTTGTGAGGTCACTTTCTTCGTAGCTTTCCGGTAAATCGGTGACGAGTTCGACATCAGACGCGCCAGATATCTCGACTTCGGCTTCGGCGCTGTCGTCCGTGTCCTCAGTATCCTCTTGTGCGTCCGTCTCTTCGGTATCCTCAGTCTCTTGGTCTTCAGTCTGCGTGGTGGTGTCTTCGGTATCTGGTGTGGTGCTCTCTTCGTCACCATCATCATCACCACCACAAGCAGCTAATGCGAACATCAGAATCAGTAGAATCGTTGCCAAGCGTCTCATATTGAATTGTCTCCTTGAACTCCTCAGGTCAATGTCCGTAGAGATTAACACACTCAGGGGATGAAGTGGTAATGCAATTCGTTGAATTCTCAGGTCTCCGGTTTGTCACAATCGTCGGTTTGACGGAACAAAAATTCTATTGTTAAATAAAGCTAAACGCTCAACAAAGGAAAACCGCTTATGGAAGTACAAGTGTTGTGCCAATATTGCCTGCAAAAGCCGGGGGTTGAGGAAACGTTCCCGTTTAGTCCTGAAGGCGCGGTGTTCAAGGTGATGGGCAAGATGTTCGCTATCTTATTCGTCCAACCCGCCGAAGGCGAAAACACACGTATCACGCTCAAATGTGACCCGACACAGGCACAGCTTTTGCGGCAAACGTACCCTGCTGTGCAGACCGGCTACCACATGAACAAACGCCACTGGAACACGATCACCTGCGATGGCACCATCCCCGAAGACGAACTCTACGAGATGATCGATAATTCGTATGATCTGGTCGTCGCCAAGCTGACCCGTAAAGATCGTGAGTGGCTCGAACGCGAGTCGTGACGGCATCCCCTGAAGGATTGGGGGGATCTTACGCCCCGATTGCCGGTAAACTATGGTAGAACAGGATAAGGGAGGTCGTAAAATGTCCGAAGGACTCAAACGCAAGAACCAATCTGCTAGCCAGATTACGCACTACTGGAACCGGGCGCTGTTCGCCCGCAGCTTTGAGGTCATCACTGATTTGACACCAGAGGAAGCCGGGCGGCGGCTCAATGATCTGCGGCAAACACGCGGATTTATGCAACCGGTAAGCCGCACGGCAAGCGTTAAGCACCGTATCGACCGCATCTATGACTTTGACCTGCGCATCCGGCGCAACAGTCGTGGCGTGAACTATACAACGGTCAAGGCGACAGGCGTTATCGTCATTGACAAGGGACTGGCGCGAACAGTGGTACGCGGGGATATGCGCGTCGGCTGGCTGTATGCGCTGTTGCTGCTGGCAACGCCATTGGTATTGGTGGTCTGGTGGTTATTTGCGCCGTTCCTGTTCTACTCGATTTTTCTGCTGATGTTCCTCGGTGTATGGGCGATTATGCTGGTCTATTCTATCTGGCAAATCTCGCTGGATTATCGACAGCTTGTGATGTTGATCGAGAATGCGTTGCGATGAGCACTGTACATTCACTTCAACAACTCGCCGACACCATCCCCGATGGGGCGGTGATCGCGTTCGGTGGGATGACCTTGTACCGGCGTCCGGTGGGGTTTGTGCGGGCGCTGCTGGCACGGGAGAAACCGCCGCGTGACCTGACGCTGGTCAACTTCACCGCCGGGTATGAGTCCGATCTGCTGGTAGGGGCGGGGTGTGTTGCCACCGTGCGCAGTGTGTACTTTGGCCTGGAAGCGTTCGGCCTCGCGCCGATGTTCACGCAGGCCGCACAGCGCGGGGAGGTCGCCATCGTCGAGGAAACCGAGGCCAGCATGGTCATGGGCTTGCGGGCGGCGATGGGTGGCGTCGGCTCGCTGCCGTCACGGGCGTGGGTCGGTACGGATTTGCCGCGCCTGCGCCCAGATGTGAAGGCCGTCGCCGATCCTTACACCGATGAGATGTTAATGGCGTTCCCGGCGATTCACATCGACTATGCGGTACTGCACGGCCTGCAAGCCGACCGCGCCGGCAACGTTAAGTTGAATAACAACCTCGGCATCGACCTCGAACTGGTCTACGTGGCGGATACGGTCATCGTCACGGTCGAGGAAATTGTCGATTCGGTTGAGAAGTCAGTGGATAGTACGTTGCTACCCGCACCGGGCGCGGATGTGATCGTCCCTGCGCCGCATGGGGCATGGCCTACAAGCTGCTATCCGTTGTACCCGATGGATGGTGTCGAGCTGATGCGCTACGTCGATGCGTGTAACGCCGGGGAATTCGACGCCTACCGCGCACACTGATAAGTATTGGTTTAAAGTCCCTTGCGAAAAATTACAGACGTGATAGGCTAAGGTTAAATTAGGTAACCCAACCGGGGGAGCTAGTGCAAACTGGCTGAGAGGGTGCGTAGCGCCGCACCGACCCTATGAACCTGACCCGGATTATACCGGCGTAGGGAGGCGTATGAACTTCAACATCACCCCTACGATTCCGAGGGGTGTTTTTTGCTCCCCTATTGGAATCTCGCCCTCCGGTTAAATGTATCCACAAGGAGGTTTGTATGAAAAAGCTTTTGATTGTATTTGTGTTGTTGTTCGTGTTGCTACCGCTTGCTGCGCAAGAGGACGACGCCGAAGAAGTGACCCTCGTCACCTATGACAGCTTCGCCATCAGCGATGAGACCATCGCCGCTTTTGAAGAAGAAACCGGCTATACGCTACGCATCCTGCGTTTGGAAGACGCCGGCATCATGCTCAACCAGTTGATTCTCTCGAAAGACAATCCGCTGGGTGATGTGGTTTACGGCGTGGATAATACCTTCCTCAGCCGGGCGTTAAACGAAAATTTGTTCATGCCTTATGCGGCTGACGGGCTGGAAAACGTGCCGGAGCAGTTCCAGCTTGATGCGGCAGAAAACCGGGCGACACCGGTCACCTATGGTGATGTCTGTTTGAACTATGATGTCGCCTACTTCGAGGAAAACGACCTCGACGTGCCGGAGAGTCTGGAAGCCCTGACCGACCCGGCCTATGAGGGCTTACTGGTCGTACAGAATCCTGCCGCGTCGTCACCGGGGTTGGCGTTTCTGCTGACCACGATTGCCGTCTTCGGTGAGGCAGGCGACTACACCTATCTCGACTTCTGGGATGATCTGATGGCGAACGATACGCTCATCGTCGATGGCTGGACGGAAGCGTATTACGGTGAATTTAGCGCCGGTAGCGAGGACGGACAGCGTCCGCTGGTGGTGAGCTATGCCAGCAGCCCACCGGTTGAGGTGCTGTTCGCCGAGGAAACGCCGGAAGAAGCCCCGACCGGTGCCATCGTCGCGGACGAAACCTGTTTTCGTCAGATCGAGTTCGTCGGTGTGCTGAACGGCGCGGATAACGTCGCGGGCGCGGAGGCGTTTGTCGATTTTGCGTTGAGCGAGACGTTCCAGGAGGATTTGCCGCTGAATATGTTCGTTTTCCCGGTCAACGAGAACGCTGAACTGCCGGAAATTTTCCAGGAATATGCCGCCGTGACGGAAGCACCGGTGACTGTCGAGTATGAGCGCATCGAGGAAAACCGTGAGGATTGGATCCGGGCATGGACCGAGACCGTCCGTTAGACCGGGTAACAGCGCCTCGACGGTCTTTGAAAGCACTGCGGTATGGGCTGCTGTCCATACCGCTGCTCTTTCTGGTGCTGTTCTACTTTTACCCACTGGGGACGATCCTCGAACTGACGCTGATCCCCGAAGACGCGCTCGACCTCAGCGGCTTCACCGCGATTTTCACCAGTTCGTATTACCTCGATATTCTGTGGTTCACGTTGTGGCAGGCCGTGCTCTCCACACTGTTGACGCTTGGCCTGGCACTACCGGGGGCGTATGTGTTCGTGCGCTTTCGCTTCCCCGGTAAGGCGCTGCTGCTGGCATTTGCCACGCTGCCGTTTGTACTGCCGACGGTCGTGGTGGCGGTGGCCTTTCGTGCGCTCATCGGCGCGGATGGTGTGGTCAACCAGGCGCTGGAAGTGTTGTTCAACCTGGAGCAAGCGCCGATCCAACTGGAGCGCACCGTCGCCTTGATTTTGCTGGCGCATGTGTTTTACAACTACGCGATTGCGTTGCGCATCATCAGCGGGTATTGGGCTAACCAGACCACACGCATCGAAGACGCGGCGCGGGTGCTGGGTGCGGCTGACTGGCAATTGTGGTTATATATTCGGCTGCCGCTGCTACGTCCGGCGATCCTGGCGGCGGCGGTGCTGGTGTTTATCTTCACATTTACCAGCTTCGGAGTGGTGTTGACCCTCGGCGGCTTTGAATACGCCACGTTGGAAGTGGCGATCTACCGTGAATGGCGTGACTTCGCCAACTTCCCAACAGCGGCGGCGCTCTCACTGGTACAGATTATGATTATGCTGGTGATGATGGTCGTTTACACACGCTTGCAGCGTTCGACGCCTATACAGCTTGAAGGCGATGTCGCCCGAACACCGCGTAACTGGCGGGAGCGTCTGCTGGTCGCCGGGAACGTCGGTTTGATGGCACTGTTATTGTTCACGCCGTTGATCGCGCTGGTGCTGCGGGCGCTGCTCGTCGATGGCGAGTTGACCGGGCGCAACTTCACAACCGTGTTGACCAGCGAGGACGAGTTCAGAAATCCGGTCTCGGCGATCCGAAACTCGGTGCAATTTGCTGTTGTCACCACGCTGTTAGCGGTCGTGCTAGGTTTGATAACGTCGTATCTGTTGGGGGGGCGCTTGCGTGGACGGGCGGCGGTGCTGGCGCAATGGCTCGATCCGCTGTTTATGCTGCCGCTGGCGACGAGCGCGGTCACGTTGGGTTTTGGGTTGTTCGTGGCGATGGATTTTACCGGCCTGCGTAATGTGTTCGACGCGCTGCTGCCGGTGACGCTTATCGGAGACTGGGATCTGCGTGACTCGGTGGTGCTGGTGCCCATCGCGCATACATTGGTTGCGATGCCGTTTGTGGTGCGGAGTGTGTTACCGTCGCTGCGCGGCATCCCGCCGACGATACAAGAAGCGGCGGTCGTGCTGGGCGCTTCACCCTGGCAGGTATGGCGTTATATTGACCTGCCGCTGATTAGCCGGGGGGTGTTGGTCGGCGCGACGTTCGCGTTTACGATCAGCATGGGTGAGTTCGGCGCGTCGTTGTTCCTGGCACGCGAGGGTTCGATCACCATGCCGCGTGTGATTTTCTACCTGCTAGGGCGACCGGGCGCGGTCAACTATGGGCAGGCCTTAGCACTCAGTGTGCTTTTGATGGCAGTCTGCGCGATAAGTTTTATACTGGTAGAACGATTGCGGAAAGCGGGTGTTGGAGAATTTTAGATGCTAACCATTCATAATCTGTCGGTTTCGTTGGAAGAAAAGCCCATTCTGCGCAATGTGAGCTTGAAAATCCATCGCGGTGAGATCTTCTGCTTGTTGGGGCCGAGCGGCTGCGGGAAATCAACGATGTTACGGTCGGTCGCGGGGCTGGTCGATGTCGATGCGGGGATGATCCTCGTCGAAGGGCAAAACATCACCCACACCCCCGCCAATGAACGCGGCTTCGGCTTGATGTTCCAGAATTACGCGCTGTTCCCTCACATGAACGTCGCACAAAATGTGATGTTTGGGCTGAAGATGCGTAAGTACAGTAACCGCGAGGCCGAATCTCGGATGCGTGAGGTCTTACAGACGGTTGAACTGACTGATTTTGCGGATCGTGGGGTGGCGAAGCTTTCCGGTGGGCAGCAGCAGCGGGTGGCATTAGCACGCAGTCTTGCGCCGAACCCACGTCTGTTGATGCTCGATGAACCGCTGGCCTCGCTCGATGCCGGGTTACGCCGTCAGTTGATGCTCGACCTACGGCGCATCATCAAAGAGGTCGGCATCACCGCGCTGTATGTGACGCACGAACAGCAGGAAGCGTTCGCCATCGGGGATCGTATCGGTGTGATGAACGCAGGGCGCATCGAGCAGATCGGCACCGCCCGCAGCCTTTACAACCAGCCAGAAACGGTGTTTATCGCGGAGTTCTTTGGATTACACAACATCGTGCCGATTGAGTCCCGCTCGAATGGCCTGGCCCAGACTCCCATCGGTGACTTTTCCGTCGATCCCCGTGCCGCTGCCGTGTTGATTCATCCCGACGGTGTGCGGATGGTCGCGCCGGATACGCCGGGGGCGATTAGGGGGCGTTTGCGCGAACGGGTTTTTCAGGGGAATACGTATCGTGCGCAGGCGGAAGTCGCACCGGATGTGGTGTTCAGCTTTCATATGTCCGCGTTAGACCCAAACACGCCGGATGTCGGCGAACAGGTCGCACTGGTTTACGATGATGCCTCAGTGATCGGCTTAAAATATTAGCTCGGTACTTCATAGGCTGCCGCGTGGAACTCGTGCAGCACGTCGATCGTCTGGTCGAGGTCGCCGAAGTATGCTTCGGCATAGGCGGTCATCGCTTGTAGACCATTGGTGTGTTCTTCTTCGGTGAGAGGCCATGTGGATGACCAGATACGATCTCGAAAACGGTCGATAAACATGCGCGGGGTTTGCGGTCGGTTATGGCTGATTCGCTGATGATCGTGCTGTTGCCAGCCGACCTTATCCATGATGGTTTTGGCGCGGTTCCAGCGTTTGTCGGTGTTTTCCGGCGGCAAGACCTCACGCCATGAAGCACGTAGATCACGGAATGTGGTGTCGTTGGTGTGCCATGCCTGGATGAGCCGCCCGCCCGATTTGAGTACGCGCTTGAGTTCCTCGATGACCGGTTCGAGTTCCGGCAACAGGTGAAACACATGCACCACTGTCACCGCATCGAACGTATTGGACAGATAGGGCAGGTGTAGCGCGTCCGCTTGCACCGGGTAGACAGGCTCGCTGGTGCGCTTTTCTAGCAATTTGCCCATCATACCGATAGAGATGTCTGCGCCGTAGATGCCGCCGACGTGCTTCGCTAGCGGCAGCGCGATGCGTCCGGTGCCGATACCAATTTCTAGCACGCGGCTGGATGCATCGAGCTTACCGACTTGCGCGATCAGTTCAACGGCACGTTCGGTTTCATCGTCGCTGAACTTGCGCGTCTCGTCATAATAATCGACGGCGCGGTCAAAGTTGACGTAGGTCATCAATCGCTGCCACTTTTGGGGTTCATAAACAGTGACGGTGCATTCTTGCGGACGGTGTCCTCGCCGAGTTTATCTACGAGCTTTTTGCGCAGCCTCGGCGTTTCCTCGGCCCATTTGTCCTGCAATTGTTCTTTAGAGGCGCGGTAGCCATCCCCGGCGTGCGTGTCCATCCCGCCGGCGACGGTGGGTGCTTGCGAGATCACACGTTTGACCTGAGCTTCGCCGCAGTTGGGGCAGGCGGGTTTGTCCTCATCGAAGCCGTGAAACGCCTCGAAACGATGTTCACATTCAGGACACTTGTAATCGTAGCTTGGCATGATCTTGTTCCTCTCGCGTCTTTGTTCATCGTTACTCTAGTATATCGCATCCTACCTTAGAGCAGCGTTTATTCTAATCGGATGCGGGGATTCAGTACCCCGTATAGAATATCTGCGACCAGGTTGGAAACGGCGAAGAAAAATATAATCATCATGACACTGGCCTGCATCACCGGGATGTTCTGTGCTTTGACCGCATCGACCAACTCACGACCTAAGCCGGGGAAGTTGAAAACCTGCTCAATGACGACGATACCGCCGATCAACCAGCCGATGCTGATGGCGATGACGGTGATGGTCGGCAGCAACGCATTACGCAGCACATGCTTGAAGATCACCTGACGGCGTGGCAAGCCCTTGAGTGTGGCGGTGCGCACGTAGGGCTTCTTGAGTTCGTCGATCACACCGGCGCGGGTCATCCGGGCGACGTAGGCCAGCAGCACCAATGTCGCGGTGATGGCGGGTAAGAACAGGACTTCCAACCATGCACCGAGATCGTTGCTGCGTGGGGCGAATGAGGTCGCACTGAACCAATCGAGTTCGTTGGCGAAGACGTTGATAAGCACCACACCAGTGACGAACTCCGGCAGGCCGACGACTGACAGTGAGAAGATCGAGATAATGCTGTCGATCCAGCGGTCTTCGTTGAGCGCGGCGACCACCCCTAGCAGGATCGACAACGGAATAGCAATGACGAGGGTCAGCGCGGCGAGGCGCATGGTGTTGGCTAACCGTGCGGTGACGATCTGGCGCACATCGTCGCCGCCCCGGTTGAACGACGTCCCCCAATCCCCGGTGACGAAGCCGCTCAACCAGTTAACATACTGGATAGGAAAGGGATCGTTGAGTCCGTGTGTTTCTCGAAAAGCGTCTTTGACTTCCTCGGAGGCATCCCGCGAGGTGTTCAGCGTGGCGATGTCACCGGGGAGAAGCTGCGTCAGCCCGAAGATAATCAACGAGGTGATGAGCAGCGTGACGATTAACAGCAGCACGCGCCGGATGATAAAGCGAGTCATGCTTCCACCTCCTGTTTTTCGTTGACCGGGATCAACTGCACCTCGATCAGTTCATCGACCGGAATATGACAGCGGATAAAGTGACCGTCGCCAGCATCGACCCAGGGTGGGTTCTCGTCCTCGCAGATCGCGCCGATCTTACGCGGGCAGCGTGTGTGGAAGCGGCAACCGCTGGGGATGTCGCGGGCGCTGGGGACGTCGCCTTCAAGCCGGATGATGCCACCCTCGTCGGTCGGGTCGGGTACGGGGATGGCAGAGATCAACGCTTCGGTGTAAGGATGCGATGGTGGATGATAGACGGCGTTGGTCGCGCCGTATTCGACGATCTCGCCGAGATACATCACTGCGATTTCATCGGCAAGATAGCTGATAACGTCGAGATCGTGCGAGATCATCAGATAGGACGCGCCGCGTTCGGCCCGCAGGTCTTTGAGCAAGTTGAGAATCACCGCCTGCACCGAGACATCGAGTGACGAGGTCGGCTCATCGGCGACGACCAACGCCGGGTCTGCGGCGAAGGCGCGGGCGATGGCGACCCGCTGCTTTTCCCCGCCGCTAAGTTCGGAGGGATAGCGGTGCGCGTATTCCGGCGTCAAACGGACGGCTTGCAGCAGTTCGGCGATACGGTGTTTCTTGTCTTCGCCGTTCATCTCGCCATCGCTGAGGACGTGCAGCGTGCGTCCGAGGGCTTGCCCGACGGATTGATAAGGGTTGAGTGCATCGTTGGGATTCTGAAAGACCATACGCAGGTTGCGTAGGGCGTCTTTGGTGCGGTCGTCAAGTTTGCGGGCGATGTCCATACCGCAGAGTTCAAGTTCGCCCTCATCTGCGGTGTAGAGTGCGACGATGCAGCGGGCGAGGGTGGTCTTGCCGCTGCCGCTTTCCCCGACGAGGCCGAGTGTCGATTGTGCGTTGACGTGAACTGAGACATTATCGACGGCACGCACAGGGGTGAAATCCTTACCGAGTAGCTTATCAAGTGTCGATTGCGACCCGAACAGCTTACTGACGCCCTCCGCCTGTAAGATTGGCAGACGTTCCACATTTTTGGTTACGGCTTCGGTTGTTTTAGGCTTGATCTCAAGGTTGAGTTCGCCCCGTGCGACTTCTTCCCAGCGCCAGCAACGGACGGTATGCCCGTTGCCGGTGTGTTCTAGCGGCGGTTTTTCCTGGTGACAGTGTTCGACGGCGACCGGACAACGCGGCGCGAACACACAGCCGGTGGGGCGTTCCGACAGGGAAGGCGCGACACCTTCAATGGTGTTTAAGCGTGTTTCTGCCCCTTCTACCTGTTGGGGCAGGCTGGCAAGCAAGCCGATGGTGTACGGGTTGAGTGTGTCTTTAAACAGGTCGTGTACGGTGGCGCTTTCCATGACTTCGCCGCCGTACAGCACGGTGACGCGGTCACACAGCTGCGCCACCGTGCCGAGATCGTGCGAGACATAAAGCGCCGCCGCGTCGTTTTCTTCGATCAACTCGCGGAACAAGTCGAGGATGACGGCTTGTGTGGTCACGTCCAACGCGGTGGTCGGCTCATCCAGCACGAGCAGTTTAGGTTGTGTGCTGAGTGCCATCGCAATGGTGACGCGCTGTAACATGCCACCGCTGAGTTGATGCGGATAGCGATTCAGCACATCTTTGGGGTCGGCGATTTTGACCTCACGCAGCTTTCGTTCCGCGCGTTCTATCGACTGTTTACGTGTGAAGCCCATGTGCTGCCGGGTCACCTCACCGAGCTGGTTGCCGATGGTGTAGGACGGGTTCAGCGCCGCCAGGGGGTCTTGTGGCACCAGGTTGATCTGACTGCCCCAGATTTTGCGCATTTGCTGTGTGGAGTAAGCCAGCAGGTCACTACTGTCGAACGTAATCTGCCCCTCGCGGACGCGGGCGTTTTGCGCGAGATAATTCATCATCGCCAGCGCCAGCGTAGATTTGCCGCTGCCGCTCTCACCGACGAGACCGTGAATTTCCAGCGGATAGATGTTAAGCGATACATCGTGAATGACGTTGAGCCACGTTTTCTTGAGCCGGTAGTCGATAAAAACGTTTTCGGCTTCGATAATGGGTTGTTGATCTGACATCAGGTTAGGTCTCGATAAATGAACGGTTGTCAACGGGCGCGGTCACCCTCATAACGGAAGATACGGCGTAAGCCATCAGCCATCAGGTTGACGCCGATGACAAGAATCGCGATGGCGGCAGCGGGTGCCCATAATGCCCAGGGAGAGCGCATCATTTCCCCGCGTGCTTCATCGACCATGCGGCCCCAGTCGGGTGAGGGGGGTTGTACACCCAGGCCGAGGAACCCCAGCGAGGCGATCAAGAAAATGGCATAAGAGAAGCGCAACGCCGCCTCAACCGTCAATGCTGGGAGGACGCCGGGCAAGATCTCACGAAAGAGAATGTAAAATCTTGACTCGCCACGCAGTTTCGCCGCCTCGACATAACCTGCTTCACGCAGACTCAAAGTCGCGCTGCGGATGACACGGGTGACGATGGGGGTATACAGCAGCACCACGACGATCACGATGCCGGTGTTAGAGGGGCCAATCGTGCCCAACATTACTAGCGCCAACACCAGCGCGGGGATAGAGAGCAGGCTATCCAGCGCACGGGAGACGATTTCGTCCACCCAACCGCCGAGATAGCCAATCGTCAGGCCGACGACCGTCCCCAACAGCACAGAGAGCGCGGTTGCGAGGCCGGGCAGGATGATAATCTCGCGTGCGCCCCAGATCACACGGCTGAACACATCACGACTGTCCTTATCAATGCCGAAGGGGTGCTGCCATGACGGAGCCTCACGGCTGATGAGTTCGCCGCGTGTAATATCACGTCCGATGCGACCGTTGTCGTCAAAGAATTGTTGGAATTGTGCCGGGATGATTGGTGCGTTGAAATTATAGGTGATGATGGCTTTGCGGTCGGCGTCGCGGATGCGCTCGTCAAAGTCGTAAGGGGCGATAGCGGGGCCGATGACCGATAGAATCAAGAAAATGACCACGATAACCGTCCCTATCAAAGAAAGCGGACGTGCCGCCAGTTGACGGGTGAAGTTGCCCAGTGCCCGTAACTGCCTTGATAAAAACGGGCGTGGGGTCCCGACGGACTCCACGCGAGTTTGGGTTGTCATGGAAAGACTTATTCGGAGAGCGAAACAGTACGGAAGTCTGTTTGTCCAGGGAAGGGATGCATCTGCAAGCCTTCGATGGTGTCACGTTGTGCGCCGATGACCGAGGCAAACCACGGGATAATTACCGGGCCACGATCTGCGAAGATCTGCGCGATGTCTTCGTAGATTGCGGTGCGTGCTTCGGGATCGCTGGTTACGGCGGCTTCGTTAATCAGGCTGATGAGTTCCTCATCGATCCAATGGGTTTCGTTACAGCAGGCGTCCGCCAGGTAAGCCTCGTTGAGGTAGCCCTGCGGCACGGGGCGGTCTGCCCAGCCGGTGATGCCGAGATCGACTTCCAGCCATTCACCGTCACCGTAGTAAACGCCTTCGGAGCGAAGCTGAATATCGACGTCGATGCAGCCTTCCGACCACTGGTCACGCAGCGCGACCGCCAGTGACTCGTAGTTGAACGCATCCACGACGAAGAATTCGGTGCTGAGGCGTTCCTCGCCGGTCGCTTCCTGAATCAACGAGCAGGCCATTTCGGGGTCAAAACCAGGGTTTTCTATCTCAGTATAGAAATCACCGTAGGACGGGCCGACCGGGTTGTTGTTCCCCAGTACGCCGTAGCCTTCCTGCACACTGTCGAGCAGTTCTTCACGGTCGGTGGCGAGCTTAAACGCCTCACGGATGAGCGGGTTTTCACCCAGGCTGCCTTCATCGACGCGCAGGCGCACCAGTGGATGCTGGTTGGTGGCGATGTCAATCACATTGATACCTTCGATGTCTTCGATGTTCGGGATCTGATCGACATCGACTTTGAAGATGAAATCGACCTCACCGTCGCGTAGTGCGTTGATCTGCGTGAGTGGGTCATCAATGAAACGGAACTCCAGACCATCGATCATGGGTTGGTCTTCGATCCAATAATTTTCGTTGGCTTCCAGCACTGCGCCATTGCCGTCGAATCCGGTCAGGATGAAGGGACCGGTACCATTGAAGTTACCGAATTCGCCGTTTTCAATCTGGTTGACGTTTTCCATACCATCTTGCAAGATCAGCGCATGACGGGACGCGACCCCGTAGATAAAGTCCGCGTTGGGTTCTTCTAGTGTGAAGACGACCGTGCTTTCGTCGGGTGCTTCGACGCCGAAGTTACCTAGCAGACCAAGCGCGGGTGACTCGACCTCTTGCAGACGTTCGTAAGTATAAACCACGTCAGCGGAGGTAAACGGCGACCCGTCGTGGAAAGTCACGCCATCGACCAGATTGAAAGTATAGGTCAGGCCGTCGTCGCTTACAGTGTAATCACTGGCGAGGTTAGGTGAAATCGTGCCGTCTGGCGCGGTTTCAATCAAGTAGTCATAAATTGCGCGGTTAAAAAGAATTTCGGGATCGTTCGTGCCAATGGCGGGGTCGAGTTCTACAGGGGCGAGGGTGCCTACACTGAGAATATCCTCTTCAGCATCTTCCTGAGCCATGCCGGGAATGACGGCGAGAACACCCAGAAACAGTAGAATGGCAGTCGTAAGCATCAGACGACTGATGCTGCTCCTGCCGATCATGTGTGCGTTGTTGTGGAACATGGAGCCTCCAAAATGTGAAAAATCGAATAAGTCACGTTGGCATCTTTCGGGGATGAAATTGTTATGTCAATCGATTTTGTCCTCGACCGACGATAGTTCTAGTAAGACGCTTTCCGCCTGTGGCGAGTCCCCGACAGCGTAGTGAATGCGTGTTACGATGCCAGCGTAGGGTGCCTGAATGCGATGTTCCATTTTCATTGCCTCAAGCGTAAGCAGTATATCACCTTTGCTGACCTGCTGACCTGCTTCTACATTGATTTTAATGATTTGTCCGGGCATGGGTGCCCGTAGCGATCCTTCCGCGGCAGCGGCAGCACCGGGCAGCGGTAACGGTGATTGCCATTCGAGGCGATGCGCTCGCCCCTGCTGATGGATATACCAGACGTCACCGGCGCACGCGATGATGACATTTCGACGGTGTCCGTCGAGCGTCATCTGCCAGCCGTCGGCAGTGGGCTTCATCATGACGGTATGTTCGCTGTCCTCGATTTCGACGGTGTAGCGTCCCGAAATTTTATCTGGCAGCAGGGAGACATCAACGGTTGCTTCGTTGTGTTTAAAGGCTTGCTTGATGCTGCCGTAGGAGTTGTTACGCCAATGACCGCGTGCCCGGTCTTGTTGGTATTTGGCGATGGCGGCGGCAATGTAAACGGCTGCCGGTGTAGAGGCGTCATCCGCAAGAAGTTCGGGGTGCTGGTCGATAAAGTTGGTCGTCGTTTCTCCGGCGGTAAAGGCCGGATGGTTGAGTAACCGGCGTAGAAAGTGCAGGTTATTCTTGAAGCCGAAAAGCACGGTTCGCGCGAGTGCATCATCCAGCTTGCGCAGTGCTTCGTTGCGGGTGGGGCCATGCGTGATGACCTTCGCCAGCATTGGATCGTAATAGGTGGTGATTTCGTCGCCGGTACGGATACCAGCATCCACACGCACATTAGCCGGGGCACGCCACAGCGCAATTGTCCCCGTCGCTGGCAGAAAGTTCGTCGCCGGGTTTTCCGCATAGAGACGCACCTCGATGGCGTGTCCGTTTGGTGGGGCGATTTCGGGCAGGGGTTGGCCTTCGGCAACCTGAATTTGCAGCCGCACGAGGTCCAGGCCGTAGATTGCCTCGGTAACGGGATGCTCGACTTGTAACCGGGTGTTCATCTCCATAAAGTAGAAGTTACGATCCGCATCGACCAGAAACTCGACCGTCCCCGCGCCGACGTAACCGAGTTGCTCGCCGATTTTGACCGCGGCGGCGCTCATCCGTTGGCGGGTGTCTGCATCCAGAAAAGGCGAGGGCGCTTCCTCGATGATCTTCTGGTGGCGGCGCTGGATGCTGCACTCGCGTTCGCCCAATGCAATCAGCTTACCCTGTGTGTCCCCGAAGATTTGAATCTCGATGTGGCGTGGATTCTGCACGAACTGCTCGATAATCAGCGTGGCATCACCGAAGGCTTGCTCGGCCTCGCGGCGTGCCGCGCTGAGTGCATCCTGTAGTGCTTCGGCGCGATCAACACGGCGCATCCCCTTGCCGCCACCACCAGCGGATGCCTTAATCATCACCGGGTAGCCGATGTCTGCTGCGGCGGTGGTCATCGCTTCGTCGCCCTGGTCATCGCCGTTGTAACCGGGGACGAGTGGCACGTCCTTTAACATCCGCTTGGCTTCGCGCTTGCTGCCCATCGCTTCGATGGCATTCGCGCTAGGGCCGATGAACACAATCCCCGCAGCGGCGACGGCGCGGGCGAAGGCGGCGTTTTCCGCAAGAAAGCCGTAACCGGGATGAATGGCTTCGGCGTTCGTGCGTCGGGCTGCTTCGATGATTTTTTCAATATTGAGATAACTCTCGGTCGCCGGACCAGGGCCGAGGCGAATGGCTTCGTCAGCTTCGTGCGTGTGATGTGCGTCGGCGTCGGCGTCCGAATATACCGCGACTGTCGCAATGCCCATCTGCTTGCAGGTACGGATGATGCGGCAGGCAATCTCACCACGATTAGCGATCAATAATTTACCAAGCATGTGGAATCTCTATTTCCTAAAATCGTGTATCGTCCGGGTTCTGGTCAGCGGGGACGGGGCGATCATCATTGCGCGACCAGCGCGGCTTCCGCTTGCGGATGAAGGCAAGCATCCCTTCCTGGCCTTCTTTGCCCCGGCGCAGTTCGTTCAGCAGTTCCGCACGGTGAATCGCGGTGGCCTCGAAATTCTCATCGACAATTTCCAGGATCAGTTTTTTGCACGCCGCAATCGCACCCGGCGCACACTCGCGAACGTCCGCCATTGCGATTCCGACACGCTCCTCGATCTCTTCGGGGAGGCACACCTCGTGGACGAGATGATACTGCCCGGCTTCGATGCCGTCGAAACGCGCACCAGTCAGCATCAGGCGGCGGGCATGGGTCAGACCGATGCGCTGGATAACGTAAGGCGAGATCAGTGCGGGGACGATGCCCAGGCGTACCTCCGGCAGGCCGAAGATCGTATCATCGGTGGTGATGGCAAAGTCAGACACACACACCAGCCCGAAGCCGCCGCCCATCGCCGCGCCCTCAACTTTAGCGATCACGACCTGGGGCGCACCGTTGACCGCTCGCAGCAGTAAGTCGAATTGTTGGGTGCGGTCGGACTTATCTTGCTGTGGGTTGGCATAGGCCGACTGCATCTCTTTGAGGTCGCCGCCAGCGCAGAATGTCCCCTCTGCGCCGGAAAGCACGATTCCGCGTACACTGCGATCTTCGCGCAGCGCGTTAAACGCCTGCAAGAGTTCGCTAATCATTTGCTGGTTCATTGCGTTGCGCACATCAGGCCGGTTCAGCGTGACAAAGGCGAACGGTTCCTCTTTTTTCAAAGTAATGGTTTCAAAGTTCATTTTTGATCGTCCAATTAGGTAACAGACACGTAATATTTTCGCTTAAAGTGGGCATGGATGCAATCTCATTCAATATAGAGCGTGCTGTCCGCCGCGATGACGTAAGTGGCCGTCTCGTTGTGCGTGATGGAATAGTTGTCGCCTTCGTCCGGGTCAACCTGGTCGGGGAAGACGCGCAACACATAATGACCGGTGAAATACAAGGTGAGATCGAGCGCCGGGCGGGTGATCTCGGCACGTTCGACTTGCCGGTCGATGACTTGCTTCAATCCGGTGTTCATCTGACCGTCCGGCGTGCTTTCGTCCATCCAGGTGCAGACGACCGCCTCCGCCGTTTCCAGTCGCCAGGGACATTCTTCTAGATAGAGCACATACTCGCCGATGTAAGCGCGTTCTTCCATGCTAAGTTTGAAATCCTGATGCAGCAGAGGTTGGGCGCGTTTGACCTTCTCGCCGATTTGCAGGTTCGCCAGTGAGCCAACGCCGCTCATCTGGACGCTCCAGCATGTTTTACCGATCATACCCAGGATCATAGTTTCAAATGACTTAACCAGTGTTTCGTCCATGCTGTGCCTTACGTCTGTGTGTGGAAATCCTCTTTAGCATAACGCACTTTACGTCAGATTGGGAACGAGAACTTTCAACACCTCCGATACAATTGTCACCTTACTCGGTGAATCGCCGAGTAACTCACCATCGCCGCGTAATTTTGTGGTCGGCTCGGTCTCGATGTAGAAGTCGCGTCCTTGCCAGTGCAGCATAGAAGCCGCCGCGCTGTCTTCGAGATCGATGATCTCTTTCGCCGCGCCCAACAACGAACCGCCGAACGTTTCCAGCACGATCAAATCGAGCAGACCGTCGTCGAAGCGGACTTCTTTTTTGATGGTGAGGTTTAACAGGCCGACGGTGTTGCAATTTGAGATCACACAGCCGATGCCCTCGGTTTCGTGGACTTCGCCATCAATCGTCACACGATACTTTAACGGTGGTTGGGTCGATTTTTGCAAGATCGTCAGTCCGTAAGCCAGCATCCCGTAACGGTCTTTCATCTCTCGCGGGGTCTCGTCCAGAACTTCAGCGGAAAAGCCCATGTCAATCCGGTGGAAGAAATAGCGGTCTTCATGTTTACCGGCGTCAATCGTATGCACGCTGCTGTGCGGGATCTGCTCCAATGCTTCTTTTAAGTTTTCGGGGAATCCGATCTCGGTAGCAATGCCGTTCGCCGTCCCGCCGGAAAGCGCCATCAGTGGTGTTTCCGCGCTGATTAAGCCGTTGGCGACGTCAGCGACGGTGCCATCACCACCATACACGGCGATCAGGTCAATTGCGGGGTCATTCTCGGCTTCTCGTGCGAGTCGTTCACCGTCACCGTGTTTGTTGGTCAGGCGAACGTCCCATTCGATGTCGAGTTGCTGAAAGACGGCGTTTGCAGTGCGTAGGATCGACTGTTCTTTCCCTGCCGCCGGGTTGATAATCATACGGATATGCTTGAATTGGGTCATCTGGCTGTCCTTTTTCAGATGCAGAACTACAGATGTGCATTATATCGACGCGCCGATGAGTGCATGGTGAGCCACGCTTTATCTGCCATGAAGCACTTCTGAGATTTCACATTAATCCCAGGGCATGTAAAGCAGCGCCCCGGCGAGTGATTTGCCTAACCCGTCAATACGCATGGAGCGCGTGCCGCCGCCGTCCAACGCATCATGCAGAACGAAGTTCAACGCCTCGATGTTGTCCAATTCATAGCGTTGGACGTCGCCGAGTATCAGATTGCCGAGATGCTGCTTGACGCGCTCGACGGTGAGCCTGGCTTTGATCTCGGCGTAGGCTTCCGGTGAGCGGGCGATCACGCTGATGTTTGCAGTGTTGCCCTTGTCTCCGCTCCGTCCGAAGGCGAGGTCATATAAGCGTTTGGTCATAGCAATCACTCCTTTAGAGAATGCGGTGCAGTTTGGGCGAAGCGTATAAGACCGCGACCTTTGCCCCCTGCTGGGGTAGCTTGTCGGCGGGTAATTCTTTCACGGAAATATACTGTTTGCCTTCGTGGGTTGTCGCTTCAATCGGATGTTCGTAGTCGTAAGTGATCACGACCACCGACCGCCAACCCTTCGGCGTAAATGTGCTGGTAATCTCACTGAATTTGATCGTCCCTGGTGTGATGATGCCTTCGCGTTCGAGCTGTCGCTCCGCACGCAGGCGATTCAACGCGACCATCAGCGCACCACCGAAGATCACAAGCATACACAGAATGATCGAGATCAACTCCCAACCGGACATCTCCAACACGACCGTAAAGACAACGGCATAGGCAAAGAAAAGCGCAAAGCCGGCCGGGATAAACATCACGCTCAGGAACACCCATAAAAGCGCGACATCCTGTAAGTTCATCCGGTTTTGCAGACGGTGAATGCCGTCATCGGCGAGGAAGCTGGCATGATCCTGGTCGATCATATAGACGTTTTTCGGTGATATTGCTGCCGGGTTCGTCAACATATTTCCTATATCTCCATGTATGCGATCTGCGGTTGGATGTGGCTACGGTCAATCAGTGTGGGCCACAGGCCGAGTATGATGCGCGGTTTGGCGCTGATGGTCGTCCCGGAGATCGCCATCCCCGCCGGGCCGCTGAGTCCGTTTTGCATCAGGCGGCGCACCGCCGTTTTGAGCGTGTCCTGATCGCTGGCGCTGAACATCACCCGTACCATGATTTCCAGCGGGTCATCGGGGCGGGGCGCGACCGAACCATACAGACTATCAATGCCGGGGTAACTGTAGCTGACGCGATCAATCGGTAGGTCTTGCCAGGATTGCGCGATCATCAACTGGAGTTGCTCCACTTTTTGCCATGCTTCGGGCCAACCAAGCGTGAAAATCAGTTCACGCATGTAGCCTTCCAGCCTGCCGATGTTGAGTTTAAGTTTTTCCGGGCGTGGCTTACCGCTGATACCACTTACCCGCACCTGATCGTCGGCGACCTGCTCAAGTTGCAGCGTGGTGAAATCCGCGACGACATCGGGGGTCAGGTAGTTCGCCGGGTCGTGGACTTCATAGAGCAACTGCTCTTTAACCGTATCCAGCGTGACCGTGCCGGGCGCATCCGGTGTTTTGGTCAGGGTGAAGCTGCCATCGGCCTCGACGTGAGCGATGGGATAACCGAGTTTGTTCAGGTCACGCGGATCAATTTTATCCAGCGCGGCGAGGCTGTTCCCGCCGACGACCTGCCCGGTGCATTCTAGCAAGTGCCCGGCGACGATGCCAGCGGCCAGCCTGTCCCAATCGTCCCATGACCAACCGTAATGGGCGATGAGTGGCGCGAGATACAGGCATGGGTCAGCAACGCGCCCGGTGATGATGATGTCTGCCCCAGCGTGCAGCGCCTCGACAATCGGTTGTGCGCCGAGGTAGACATTGGCGTTTACCAACCGATGCTCGTTTAAATCGAACGTTGCGCCTGTTTCCAGATGATCGAAAGATGCACCCGTCCGCTCCCACGTTTCGAGATGGGGCAATGCGTCGTCACCGCTGATGGCAGCGATTTTTAGACCATGCAGGCCGAGTTTTTCCGCGATTGCACGTACTTTTGCCGCTGCGCCTTCCGGATTCAAGCCGCCGCCGTTGGTAATCAGCGGGATTTTACGCTTATAAGCGGCCGGCAGGATTTGTTGGGCGATGATGTTGATGTCGAACGTGTAACCGCGTGAGGGGTCTTTAAGTCGGTCGTTTTGCAGAATGGCGAGTGTGAGTTCTGCAAGGGCTTCAAAGCAGACCACGTCCACATGCTCACCGGTAATCATCGGCAGGGCACGGGTGACATCGTCGCCATAAAAGCCCTGCCCTGATCCTATTCGATACGTCATTTACTTCAGTCCTTTAGGGTCACAAACGCGATCATCTCATCGACAGCAAGGTGGAACCAATCCCAGAAAATTTGAAATGTGCGGTCAACGGCATATTCTGTCGAAGCGTACATATGAGCGACGAGGATCTGACCATGATGCCATACGGTGGCAGTGATTCAAGCCGCTGATGATTACCGCTGGCTGTCCGCTGGCTAAACCAGAGGCCACTTGGCGGAATTTCGGTAAACGCATCACCTCACGCATCACACGATACTTATTTCTAACGCGGGTTCATCTGCTCCAGTTTGGCGATGATGCCGAGCATGATCTCGTCCGCGCCGCCACCGATAGAGGTCAGGCGCGAGTCACGGAAGTAGCGCGAGATCGGTGTTTCTTCCATGTAGCCCATGCCGCCGTAAAACTGAATGCAGGTATCCGCCACTTCACGCGCCAGCCGCCCGGCTTTGAGCTTGCACATTGACGCGATACGGGTGATCTCCTGTCCGTCGGCATTGGCTTCGATGAGCGCGGCACAGTGATAGTTCAGATGCTTGAGGGCTTCGACCTCGGTAAGCAACTCACCCAGCTTGAACTGAATCCACTGGTTGGCGATCAACGGTTTGCCGAATGCTTTTCGATCTTGTGTGTAGCGGATCGTGTCGCGCAGGGCTTTTTCCGCGCCGGCGCAGGTCGTCAACGCACCGACGAGGCGTTCGACCTGGAATTGCTCCATCTGGTAGTAAAAGCCCATGCCCTCCTCGCCAATGCGATTCTCGACCGGCACGCGCACATCCTCAAATGAAAGCACGGCGGTGTCGCTGCTGTGGTTGCCGAGCTTTTTCATTTTTTTGCTCACGTTGAAGCCGGGGAGGTCGGTCGGCACGACGATCAATGACATACCCTGATACCCCTGATCCGACGATGTTCGTGCCAGTAAGCATAACCAATCGGCCTGGGTGCCATTGGTGATGTACATCTTGCTGCCATTGATGACGTACTCGTCACCCTCACGGACGGCACGGGTCTTGATCCCGGCGACATCAGAACCGGCGTCGGGTTCGCTCACCGCGATGGAGCAGACCATCTCACCGCGAACTGCTGGTTCGAGGTACTTACGTTTGAGTTCGTCGCTGCCGTGTTTGGCGAGGGCAGGGGTTGCCATGTCAGTTTGCACGGTGATCGCCATCGGGATGCCAGCGGCGGCGGCACGTCCGAGTTCTTCGCACAGCACGACGGTAAACCAGATGTCAGCCTCCGCGCCGCCGTAGGCTTCGGGATAGTTCAAGCCGAGGAAGCCCAGGTTGCCCATCTTCTTAAACAGGTCGTGCAGCGGGGCGACTTCGGCTTCTTCCCATGCTTCGATGTTCGGGTTGATCTCGTTCTCGACGAAGGCACGGACTGACCTACGAAACATCTCATGTTCTGCGGTAAAGGGTGTTGCCGTAACCGGTGATTTTGTCTGTAAAACCATTAGTTTCCTCAGTAATTTGATAACCTAATTTACCCTTATTCTACTCTATTCGTCAGGTTTTTCCATTCGTGCGGTCGCGCTCGTCCATGATGGGAATGTCCTGCACTTTGACCTCGCCCCAGTTCATCGGCGCGTTATCGGCATAGGTACGCCAGCGCACCAGTAGATCATCAAGATCGACCAGATGAAAGTTATCGTTTAACGGGATCTGCCATTCAACCGAAAGGCTCGGCAAGACCGGGTCAAAGCGCGAAGGGCCGTACTTGGTCACCGGGTTGGTGCCAATCATCTCGACTTCCATCACATCGCGGACGGTGTTGTCTCGGTAATGCTCGGAATAGAAGATGCCTTCTTCCTCGAAGACCTTGCGCTGGCTATAACGATCTGACGGCAGCACGCGCTCCGGCAGCGTGATAAAGCTATTGACGTACTGTGCGTAGGCTCTGCCGTCATTCTCCGCATGGATGACCAGCACGTACTTGCAGCGTTCGATGGCTTCATCGCTTAGATAGGGGGTGCGTGTTTCCTCGGTGACGTGGATCTCGAAGTTAAGTTCGATGTGGGGTTGCTGGTTGCGCCGCATGATGTCACGGATTTCGTAGTCGTCCATCGCGACCGACTCGAAGTTGAACCGTTTGTAGTACCGTTTGTTCATCGCTTGATGGGCGGTGTCACTCTGTGGAATCTCAACCACATAAATAACGTGGTTGGGTTCGTTCGTGATGTTTACCGGGTAGATAATCAAACCGGTGATGCGGGGCCGGATGTTATTGATGATTTGCTCTAGCCACTCTTTTGGATACTCGATGCGATCAATCGGGTCGATCTTTTCCGGCAGGTGCTGCATGTCTTTGCGCTGATATTCCGTCACACCATAGACGAGAACGCCACCGGCGGAATTCGCCATCGCGGAGACGTCTTTGGTGATCTCTGTTCGTTTCTTATCGGTCTTTTCCAGTGCGCCCGCCGCCTTATATTCGATGGTCAGGCTTTCTTGCACTTGCTGGTCGATCAGGGATTGAATGCGTGTTTGATCCCAGACCATAGCCTAATGCTCAGGCTGAAATGGTGTTGGAAGGTGAGAGAGAATCGGCATAATTTGTCCCTACAAAATACTCATTCCAACACATATTTTATCATTTTTACGCAGGCGAGGAAACTTTAAGCCGATTGCGTGGCGCGAATGCCAAACATCATCGGGATGGTTGGCTTATCCTCCGGGGTCGTCCAACGGCGACCTGTGAGCGTGCGCATGTTTTCAAAGCGTTTGAAGCCGTTAGAGTACGGGTATTCACGAAACACGTCGATCTGTAACCCGGCGTTGACGAGCGCCATGATGACCTCAGCCAGTCCCCAGGTGAATTCATGTGCCGGGTTTGGGTTCACCCAGGGATCATCGGTAGGCTTTGCTGCATTGTCCACGAGCAGTGCCTCGCCCGACTCACCGACATAATCACCGACGCCAGTATCGAAAGCGTAGTGTTTGCCGCCCATGTAGTCATAGAACAGCTCGTAGTCATTCTCTAGCATCCCAAAAACCGGGTGGAACTCCACCAGTACAAAGTGACCACCCGGCTTGAGCGCCTTTGCGATCCCGCGCCCCCAGGTGTCGATATCCGAAAGCCAGGTGATCGCCCCGTAAGATACAAAAACAACGTCATATCGCGTCTCGTTCTGCTCGAACCAGTCGTAGAGGTCGCTGCGGATAAACGTACCGGGGATGCCGCTATCGGCGCTGAGTTGCTGCGCGAAGGTGATCGCCTCGTCGCTGATGTCCACACCGGTGACGGTTGCGCCAAGCTTGCTGGCGATGCTTAACGTATCCTGCCCGGCGTTGCATTGCAGGTGAACCAGTGACTTCTCGCGAATGTCACCGAGTAGGTCGATTTCTTCGTCAAAGAGAGTGCTGCCGCCTTCCCGCAGAAATTTGGCCTGATCGCCTTTGTGCGTGTTGTGTTGCCTGGTCGCCGCGTTCCAACTGATGCGATTCTCTTCGTGCGCTCGTTTGTCCATCATGTCATTTCTCCTATGATGACGAAGACACCACGTCCTCGCCATTTATCGACTTTTGAGATCGTCCGCTATTTCAGATAATCGTCCAAAAACTTGACCACCGCCGGATACATCACCAGCTTGTTCTTGAGCTTGATTACGCCATGCCCCTCGTCATCGAAAACCATAAACTCGACCGGCACATCGCGTTTATCCAGCGCGATGACCATCTGCTCGGCCTCGCTGAGTGGCACACGGGGGTCGTTCTTGCCGTGAATGACCATCAGCGGGGCGGTCACTTTGTCAATGTGGTTGATCGGCGCGATCTGCTCCAGAAAGTCACGGTCATGTTCTAAGCTGCCGTATTCGACCTCACGCGCTTTGCGACGATAATCACTGGTGTTCTCTAAAAAGGTGGCGAGGTTGCTGATGCCGACGATGTCCACACCCGCCGCCCATAAGTCGGGGTAGTGTGTGAGCGCCGCAAGCACCATGAAGCCGCCGTAACTGCCGCCGTAGACCGCGATTCGTTCATCGTCGATTGCGGCTTGCTCCCGTAGATAATAAACCGCGTGGGCGAGGTCGGCAACGGAGTCCATCCGTTTTTCGATGTCGTCTAGATGGCTGTAGGCCTTGCCGTAGCCAATCGAACCCCGCACGTTTGGCACGAACACGGCGTACCCGGCCTGCACCAGATATTGCGCGAGGAAGTCGAAGTTCGGGCGCGATTGACCCTCCGGCCCGCCGTGAACGCGCACCACAACCGGCAGCGGCTCGTCTTTGCTGATTTGCGGGCGATAGAGCCAGGCGGGAATCATGCGTGTGCCGCCGCTGTCGTCCTCATCGAAGGTCGGGTAGTGGACGAGTTCAGGGGCGACGAACGACTCGACCGGCAGGCCACCATGTGACGACTGCGTCACCCGTTGCATGTCATCCTCCGCGAGATGCCACACATAGACATCACAGACGCGGGTGGCGCGGTTGTAGTCAAATGTGAGGCGGCTGGAATCCTCGGAGAAGCGCATACCGAAGGTCAACACACCGGGGACATCGCCGAGTGGGGCGCGGCGTGTTTCGCCGGTCTGCATGTGGTACAGATAAATCTTGGAGACACCTTCTTCGTTGACACTGTACGCCAGATAGTCACCGTTGGGCGAAAGCTCGATGAGTTCAACATCCCAGTGAGCTTCGTAGATCGGTTTGACCTGAGCAGTGGCGAGGTCAAGCCGGGTGATGCGAGTGAAATCGCTGTGCAGGTCGGTCGTCATCAGCACGGATTGACCATCGGGGGCATATTGTGCCGACCCATAAACGACTTCGTCTTCTTCTGGAGAAACCATACGCACGTCGCCGCTGTTTATATCGACCTCGAATAGTTGGCGGTCAAAATTGCCGTATAATCGTGTCATCAATACGCTTTCGCCATCCGGCGAGAACTTACCCCCCATCAAATAGCCGACGCTCTCGTGTTCCCACAGCCGACGGTCATCGCCGGTTTCGAGGTCGTGTAAGTAGAGGTCGAAGATGGCTTTATTCCGGCGGTTGGCGGCGAAGATGATATAACGTCCGTCCTTTGACCATTCACCGGGGATGTGCATGGCGTCGTCGTGACCTGCGGTGAGGCAGGTTTCACGGGTGGTCGCCGGGTCAAGCAGAAAGAGTTGGGCGTTCTCGTTGCCGCCAGCATCACGCCCGAAGATCACGCGATCGTCACCGGGGACGCGAGAACTGATGACATACTGCACGCGGTCTTCACCGAAGGTCAACTGCATAGGCCAGCGGGGTTTGCCGTCATCGCCGGGTAGTTCGACGCGCCACACCTGCGGGATGCCAGTAATGTTGGTAATGAAGTTGATGTGATCGCCGTCGCTGGTGAAGCTCGGTGCATAGGCCATCTGCGTGTTAAGATAACGACGAATTGAAAAGTCCATAAGGGATCCTTTTTACATCATGATTTTTAACGAATTTATCGAAAAGTTAGCCAGCACGCCAGCACCGAAAGACTCGGTCAACCAATACGCCCATGACAATCCACGTAACGCACCCCGACGACACAACCTACAGCGTTATCTGGAGCAGATGTACACGCTGCGTCCGTCGGTGTTGTTGGTAGCGGAAGCGCCGGGCTACAAGGGGATGCGCTTGACCGGTGTGCCGTTTTCCAGCCGGTATCATATCGAAACGGGTGTGATGGATGGCAAACTCTATGGCATCGAGAATGGGTATCAGATGCCGGATGACCCGGATTTGCCCGGTTACCGGGAACAGACCGCGACCATCGTATGGGAGACACTGGGCAAGCTGTGTGTGCTGCCGTTGAGTTGGAACAGCTATCCGTTTCATCCACATCGACCCGGTGAGCTGTTGACCAACCGCAAGCCGCGTAAACCAGAAATCGAACTCGGACGTCCGTTTTTGGAGTCGCTGCTGCTGCTGTTCGACATCAAACAGGTGATCGCGGTCGGCAACACCGCCCACGACGCGCTTGACCAGATCGGCATCACAGCACCGAAAGTGAGGCATCCGGCACAGGGCGGCAAAAATGATTTTGTCGCTGGCTTACAAGACCTGCTCGGTTAAGTGAAGTCTTGCATCGCGGTTGGTTCCTCACGGGGTGCGTCGTTTGCTTCATGGCGGAAGGTCGAGATCGCCTCATAGACTCCACGGCGGGCGCGGTTGATGCTACCTAACGGGCGGTGAGCCTCAATCGCGTGCCAGGGCGTATACGAGAGGTTCTCGCAGAAAACCTCCTGCGCAGGTGACTCGAACGTCTGCGGCGGGATGCGCACGGTCGCCATGTTGACGAACGGGCTGTTCCACTTGATGCGGGCGTCGTCGGTGGGCATGTGGACGGGGTCAGCTTGTAACTGCACAGCGAAATCGAATACGGCTGCGCTTGTCGCCAGATGCTCGCGCAGTCGGTCGCGCAAAAAGTCGTCGGCGGGTTCTGATGGCAGGGTCGGGTCCACCGGGGTGCGGGGAATGGCGCTGTACTTGACGACCTGCGACTCACCGAGTTTGTAGGGCACCATGCTCCAATATTGCTGACCGAGGACATCGGCGCACTTTTGCTGTGAGGCGATGATGAGGTAAAGTTCGTGCAAGCGTAGACCCAAACCATAGAACTTGAACAACTGCCAAAGTGATCCGCTGGCAAGTGCGGTGGTCAGTTGGGCGAAGTCAACCGCATCTTTGACGACGAACACCGGGTAGCTAGCGAGTACGAAATCATGGGTGACGGCGTCTGCCTGGTCGGTGAGCAGTTTCTCACCTGCAACGCCGACCAACTTAATCGCCATACCGCGTACATCGCGCTTAGAATCCGGGTGAATGCCACCGGTGCCGCCGGAATTAGAGAAGCGCACCCAGCAAGGGTAGGTACGCGGCTCGCTGAACAGGCCGACCCGCAGATGATCGGGCAGGTCGGCGTTGATCGTAAACTCCGCACGGACGCACCCATGCGCTTTAGGGTGCGCGTCCCGGCGCATAAGGCCGTCTGGATACTCCGCACGGATTTGTGCGATTAAAGTCTGGATTAATGTGTCGATGGCTTGACGTTCGTCCACTATTGTATGGTCCTCGTAAAGGGCAATGTCGCCTTTGCTAATCGTCTTGCGCAATAGGCCGCTCACCCAGCAACGGATCGCGACGTTCTAACGGTTGGAGCAGGGTGCGGGCGAGGGTCAGGTTGCGGCTGGCCTCGTTGACGAAGTTCAGTGCGTCCTGCACCTCGCTGGATTGCACGATGCGGTCTTCCCCGGTACGGCTGCATACCTCACGAAAGCGGGCAATCGCCTCGTTGGTGCTCTCAATGGCGTCCTCTAAGGCGCGGGCGGTGGGGATGTAGATCGTCTCGGTTTGTAAATCAGCTTCGGTAAAGCTCTCTTCGCCGATGCTGGCATCCGCCGGGATGGTGTTACAACTGACTTCACGGCCTTCGTCCAGGTTGCGCCAGCGGCTGCCAATGCTGTTCAGGATGATTCCGTTACGGCTGATTTCCGTGCGGAGTTGGCGCAGCAGCCGCCCATAGGTGTAGATGTAAGAACCATCTGGCAACCGGGTGTAGAATGGTATATCACCGACTTCCCATGTCGCCGTCCAGTAGTAACGGTCGTTATACTCGAATTGCAACCAGTAGTAACCGCCTTCCGGTGAGCCGATGCGCCCGGTCAACTCCACCTCGACCGGCTCGGTGACCAATCCTTCGATTAGCGTCGAGGGGTCGATGCCGTCCCGGTAGACGCGGGTTTCGGGGTCGATGACGATACGTGGTGCGCTGCGGCGGGCGTCCCGGACGGTTTCCACACCATCTACCGGCAGCAGCAGAATGTCACCCGTCCAGCGCAGCAGAAAATCCGCGATCCAGCCGTAGGTCACGCCGTCGATGGTGCCTTCGGTGCTGGCACCGGGGTCGAGATCGCCCTCATAGGCGACCTGCAACCAACCGGGTTCAGCGGTGCGCCCGGTGGCGCGTAGTGTCGTCCCGGCGGGGATGGTGGTCAGCGGTTCCCACAATTGGCTGGGGCCGAGCCTTAAGCGGCTGTTGTATTGCGTGGTCACGTAGACCTCGTCTAGCAGCAGGCGACCGGGCGGCGGTTCGGGGTCTTCCTGTGCAATCACCGGGAGGCCGCTGGTGAATAGTGCAGCGATTATAAGTAAGGTGAGGCTGATCAATCGCATGGTTAGTTTTCCTCCGTGTAGCCGCCGGTCGAGCGTGCCCACATGACCGGATCGAGTGCGCCGGTGGTCAGGTCAACGACCGTGCCGGTTTCGATGTCGAGAATCATGGTGTGTTCGCCCACCCCTTCGACATTTTCGTCGGCGGGCAGCGGCGCTCGCAGCGCGATGTAACGGCTGTCCGGCGACCAGGTAAATGTGCCTTCATAGAAGCGTGCGCCCGTTTCCGGTAGGCAGTAGGTGCGGGTGAGGCCGGTTTCGCTATCCCACACGGCGATGGGCTGCGTGCGGCGGTTGGTGTTGAGTACGCGGTAACGGGCGTCATTTGACCATACCCCACTGGGTAAGTAGTCCAACAGACGGTTTTCCTCACTGGGCAGGTCAATTTGATACCAGACTGGCCTACTGCCGGGTGGGGGTGGGTAGTAGTAGAACACGCGCTCACCCAGCGGATGCCACGCGACACGTAGTTCGTCCGCTGGGTAGTCTGTGAGGCGGGCAAAGTAGATCGCTTCCTCGGTCTCGATGTTGTAAAGATAATACTTATAGCCGGGGCCAACGCCGGTGCTGAAGGTCGTCCGGGCAATCAGATAATCCCCGCCGGGCTGGCGGCTCACGATGGTCGTCGGCAGTGTGTTGATGCTGATCTCCGGTATCCAGGGGTCAGGGTCAGGGAAGACACCGAGGATGTCCCGTTGGAGGGCGGTTTTTCGTACTTCTTCGCCGTTTTCCTCAACGACCACGGTCACGGAGTATTCGAGCGTCTCCGGGCCGAACCAACGCAGGTCAGAGGGGATGTTCTCGTCCTCTTCAAAGTCGTAAAGCACGCGCTGGTCGGTGTTATCCGGTCGGACGACGTAGATCAGGTCGAGCGTCGTCGCCAGGATCCACGAGCGATCCGGCGAGAAGTTACAGGTGATGCTGCCACACTGCGGGACGTTTTCGTTCGGGCCACGATCCCCGGTCAGCGGATTGATCGTCCACAGCGTATCGCCGAGCACCGGCGCGACGATTTGCCCGGTCGGGTTGTAACCATCCGGCGGGTTATCGACGGTGTAGAGTGTCTCCGCCGGGCATACGTCAACCACTTCGCTGAGTTGCGGTTGGTCAACGCGGTCTTCAGGCCGTGGGATCGGCGTAGGTGTGACGGTCGGCGTTAGCGTGGGGCGCGGCGTGCCGATGGCGTTGTAGGTCGGTGTCGCGGAAGGCAGCACACCGATCAGATTTTGTTCTTCGAGGCGTGTGACGGCGGTGGCGGTGATGTCATCGAGTAAACCCTGGTAGCTGACCAGAATCCGATAGACGACCAGTTCACCCGGCAGGCTAGAGGCGGCGATGATCTCCTCATTGGGCGCGAGGATGGCGGTGCCGAGCGCGCGGTTTTCCGTTTCCTCGAATAGGTTTTGCAGCGGAAAGATTGGACGGGTGACGACCTCGCGTTCCTCGAAGGCTCCGGTGGCGCGTTCGCCCGTATCCGCATCGATAATCATGGTCGTCTGCCGGAAGTCTGCGCCGGGGCCGGTGTTCAGGTCAAACTCGCCGATGCCCTCGCATAGCAAATCTTCAAGTTCGTTGATCTCCGCAGCGGAGAGATCGACGGTTAATTCTTCCCATAGTTCGGCGTAGTCTTCGGCCTCATCCGGGTAGCGGGCGGTCAGGCAGACCGGCACACCGGGGATGGTGATCGGTGTCGGGGTGACCGGCGGCATGGTCGGGGTGGGTAGTAGCAGTTCCTGTACGGCGTCCGGGTCATCGGGGAGGTCGCTGCAAATAAGTTCGCTGAGTGCTGCCAACCGATCCGGGCGCAGGCGATAAACCAGCCGCTCCCATAGATCGACGTAAGTGTCCATCTGTTCGGGGAAAGCATCGACCACGCATTCGGGCAGGCCGTTGGGCGCGTAATCCACGCCATAGATGCGGCTGGGTTGTCCGTCGATGTCGCCGTCGCCATAAACGTAGACATTTTCGTTATCTACCCAACCGTAACGACGATTCTCTGCCGGGGGCAGGTCGTCGCCTGCTATGAACCACTCCAGCCCGTTTGCTAAGCTGTAGACTGCGATCTCGTTGCCGGGGAAGTACTGCCCGTAGCTGTTGGGTTCGTAGATGACGAAGAAATGCGTCCATGCACGGTTCGGGATCATCTGCTGGATGTCCCGCCCCTGGAAGGTGACGAAATTCACATTGGTGCGTTCGTTGGTCTCCAGGTCAATCACTTCGACGCCGTTACCGTTTCTGTCGGCGTAGCGCGTCAGGTAGCGGAAACCATCACGCGAGGTGGCGAAGATGCTGCCGCGCAAGTTCAAGACCTCGCGCCGCAGCACCGCACCGGTATCCACATCCCATTCGCGCCATTCCGTCCCCGCCAGCGTGACGATGCGCTCGCTGTCTTCAGTGAAGAAGAAACGGTCGAACCGGCGGGAATAGCGTAGGTCTTCCGCGAGGACTTCGGTGGTCGCCGCGTTGATGCGCTGGAAGTCACTGATGATGACTTCACCGGCATCGTCGTAGGCCAGCACGCGGTTACGTCGGTTGCGACTGTAGGAGCCGATGTCACGCAGGGCGGGGATGAAACTGTTGATGCGCTCCCCGCTGCTGAGTTCGTACTGGATGACGCGCTCATCGCCGCCCTCGTTGCGCCGGACGAGCAGGCGTTCGTTATCCGGGCCGAGCAGCATTTGCTCCACGTTGAACTGTCGGCTGAGCACGAAGCGGCCTTCGCGGGCGTTCTCGTCAAAGATAAACAACAGCGCGGCGACGTTTTCTTGCGTGGCGGCGGGGGGAATGACCAGATCAACCAGTGTGATTGTCAGGGTACGCAAACGATACGCTTCGTAGCGCACGTAATTCTCGCCGAGCAGTACCTCAAGCAGAGGGTTGGTACGCCGCGATTCCGGTGGGCCGATGAACCGCGCCTGGGAGCCAAGTTCCACCCCGCCGACCAGGTCGAGATCGGTTTCGGTCAGCCATTCATCCAGCGGCAGTTCGACCAGCACGCCGTCCTGCGTATCGACCTGGATAAACGAATTTTCATTGACCGGACGGACGTAGATCTGATCGTCTTGCAGGCTGAACCACACGGTCAGCGGGTCTTGTTCGTAGCGGTCGGTCGGGATCTCGAACAGAACATCGAGCGAGTAGGCGTCTAACACCTGTAAGCGACTGGGCAGCGCCGCGACGATACGGTTTTCCGGTCCGAGTTCAAAGCCGTTGCGATAGTCGAAGAACTGCCACGCTTCCACGTTGCCGGGGAAGGTCGAATCGGCTTCTTCACGGGCGGCGGGCAGGTTCCAGATCCAGGGAACAACGACCGTCTGATTCTCCGTTAGCCGGATGGAACGCGGTGCCGGGTAGACCCCGCGAAAGACCATTAAGTCATCATCACGAGAGAACGACAGCGGCCCCTGAATGCGGATGGCCTGACCGAGATCGACCAGATCGGCGACCAGCGCGCCGGTGTCGGCATCGTAGAGTTCGATGCGGCTTTCGATGGCGAGTGCGAGGTAGCGTCCGTCATTGCTAAAAAGCAGATCGTTGTAGTCCCCGCGTTCGTAGAGGACGTGCTGCGTTTCGTAGGTGTTGGCGTCGATGATGAGCAGCCGATTGTAAGCGTCGATCACCGCCATGCGCTCCTGTGCGGGATCGTAAACAATGCTGCGTGGTAAGGCACGCCCGATTTCACTTTCGATGCGGAAAGCGATCTGCGGTTCTTCGTCTTCCTCTCCGCTGCCGGTCTGCGCGAGGGCGACCATGCCAAGAGTCAGTAGAAAGGCGAGCATCGCGCCGAGCACAAGTGGTGTTCGCTTCATAATATTATTCCCCTGCAAGCAAAAAGGTTGTCCCCAGCTTAAACCGGATGTGTGAACCGCGCCGACCGGACAACAATCGGAAAACCTACGGTTTGTCTACGCTGTGCTATTTTTATTGTAGGATAAAGTCAGGTTTTTCGCTCGTCATTCGTCCGGAGAGAGGGCTATGTTCTCTAAAGTTTTGTTGTTCTTTACAATTGCATTGTTGATCGTCGTGCCCACACACACGCAGACGCCCTCCGATTGCACCGCCGTTGAGGGTGCTCCGGTTCGCATCGGTGCGATCTTCCCCCAGAACTCGCTGCTATCAGTCAACATCGACGAGCATTACAACGGTGTGCAGGCGATGAGCGCCGCCTTGAACGCCTGTGGCGGTGTGGACGGACGGCCTATCGAGTTGGTCTATGAAGCCGCGACCGACCGCGAGAGCGCCCAGGCCGCCGCGCAGACTCTCGTAGATGATGGCATTACGTTGATCGTCGGTAGTGGGACGCCAGCGGTCAGTGAGGCGTTGACGACCTTTGCGGCGGCGAATGAGGTCATATTCTGGGAAGTCACACAGTCGCTTTCTGCATCAAACGTATGGAGTTATTCTCCGCGCCCGACCAGGCACCAACTCGGTGAGCAGACCGCCGCCTTTGTACAGCAGTCGCTAGTGGATGTGGTGGGCGAAGCGCCTGCTGTCGCGTTAATCCACGCCGATGCGCCTCACGGCATTGAGGCTGCGCAGGGGTTGCGCAGCGGATTAAGCACACAGCCGATCATTGACGTGAACTACGGCGACTCGCTCTCCTGGCGGTCGTCTTATGCTGAGGATGTGCGCGACCAGGCGGCGGATGTGTTGATCTTCAGCGGCTATGACGACGATGCCGACCGGTTGTGGTTCAGTGCCCGTGAGGCTAACGCCAATGTGAAGGCGTTCATCAACGTGGGTAGTGAAGGCTACCGGCGTAATCTATGCCAGCGCATCGGCAACAATGAGGCGTTGCTCTCGGTTTCGGCGACGGGCACACTCAGCAGGGCATATCGTGGTGAGATCACGAATGGCACGTTTCAGCAGTATATGACGCAGTACATGCGTTTATTCAGTGAGGAACCGAACGAACGCACTACCTTGAGCGCCGCCGGTTTTTATCTTCTGGCACGCTATGTGCTGCCGCAAGTCGAGACATTTACAGCGGAGAGCATCCGGGCGGCTATAATAGAAGCGGATGTGGCGACCGGCAGCGGTTTTATGGGCGAGGGGTTACGCTTCGAGGGCAGTATTAACACCCGTGCGCAGGCCATTGTCCAGCAGCGGCAGAACGGCGCGTTCTGTTCTGTGTGGCCGGAGGCGGGTGCGACTTGCTTACAGGAACCGCAGCCGATGCCGACCTGGCGTGAACGCGCAATTATGGCAGAACGGATGTTGTGTGCGTCCCCGGCTTGACTTATCAGGGAGAGAAGTAAATGACAAAACGATTGATTTTGATCCTGGGTATGCTTTTCACGTTATCTATGGTTGCCGGTGCCCAGCCCCCCGGCGACCCCGATGTGGCAGAGCCGGGTGAGCTTATCACCGGCATCGTCGCGTTTAATGGTTCGACGGTTTATGTAGGGCCGGATTTCGCCTATGACATCATCGGGCAGTTACCACGTAACACCTCGGTGACCATCCTCGGACGGCGCGGTGACTTCTTCTTCCGTTGGAACGGGCGACAGTGGTTGGAGATCCAATACGGTAACGAAACGGCCTGGGTCTACGCCCGTTTGATCCGCACCAGCATTCCGTTTAATTCCATCCCACCGACTGGTCGTCCGCTGCCGCGTAATAACAACGGGCGCGTACCGGAAGTGTTCAACCTGCGGGATAACATCTGCGATCAATGGCCCGGCGACCCGTTCACACAATCGGGCAACCTGGAAGCCGGGGATACCGAGATCGTGGTCACTTATCCGGAGATGCCGGGGGCCAATGTCTACAGTGTGATTACCATCTCACCGACCGGGTTCCGCACCGCGTTCGACAGCGAGACGACCACCGCCCGCATTCTGTTGGAAGATCTGCCGGGTGAGCCGGGTTTGTACACATGGCGTGTCGCGCCTTACTGGACGAACGCGCCGCAGCGTTTCCGCTGGCAGCAGATTTGTCTGTTACGCACGGGTGGCACGTTCATCCGACTGGCGACGGAGTGAAGTCACGTCTCAAGGATGTTGCGCTCACGCAGTTTCAATTCGATCTGCTCGCGGGTGTCACGCATGGCGAGTTCGAGATAGGGGAAAGCCAGCCACGCGCTCATCAAGCCGAACAGCGCCCCGGTCACCACACGGAAGATCGGTAAGGTCTCGCGTGGGGGCCACAACTCGAACGGTGGGTAGCCGAGCAACTGGCTGAAACCGTCGATCCCGATAGGGCCGAGGCCGAGGAAGGCATATAACCAGATGGGTGCCGGGCGTAAGCGCCTTCGCACAACCGGGATCGCGTAAATAAATCCGCCGGTGAGCAGCGCCAGATAGATGAAGATGTCTCGCTCACACAGCGTCATCTTGTAGCCCATTTCGTCGTTACCCTTGAAATCTCGCGCCGCCATGATGAGATCGACGTTGAACGTGTCGAGATCAACGCCCTCAAACGCGGGTAGGTCTTCGGCGTAGGCTTCAAACGGTGTCCAATCGGAGCCGGTGTTATCACGCGGATAAACCGGTTGCTCCCCATAGAGGAAGAACGACCGGAACACGAATTGATGGCAAAACGGGCTGTAGATGCCGTATATGACGTTCGCCGGGCCGGTCGCGCCGAGTTGCATCAATGTGGGGGCGGCGAAGGGCAAGATCACATAGATCGAGATAAGGGTCAGGGCTATCTTGAGCCAATTCCGTGCGAGTTTGAGTATCCAGATATTCGCACGAAGCGCGAGACTGCGCCGGTTGTCGTCCATAGAGTCTCCGATTTGGGTTGATTAATAGAGGATATTCTACCGGGGAATCAGTGACCGTAAATCCTCGGTTTGTACCGCACCGTAAATAATAGAGGTAATGCGCCGGTCTGCGTCAAGCATAAATGTCGAGGGCGGGTCACGAAAGGCATAGCGCCGGGCGATGGTGCCGCCGCTGTCGATGACGATGTCGTAGGTCAGGTCGTTTTGCCGCACCCACTCGCGCACAAGCGCCTCCGGTTCATCGAGGTTGACGGCGACGATGCGCAGGTCGTCAGTGTTTTCGTATAGTGATTGGAGCGCCTGCATCTCTGCCCGGCAGGGAGCGCACCACGTCGCCCAAAAGTTGATGATCGTCGGTTGTCCTGCCAGTTCGACCCCTTCACCGGCGAGATTTTGACCATTAATCGGTGGTGCGAGTCGTCCGACTTCGGGCGCGACGACACCCGACTCTGAGACGTTGAATGTGGTGTAATCGGCGCGATCAGGTAGACCAACGCCGATCAATAGCAGCGCCGCGACCGTCAGACACAGCGCGGCGCTGACCAGCAGCAGCGGACGTCTGGACGTGTACACGCTACGAAAGCGCGTCCGTGACGACTTCTTCGATCTGGTCGGCGGTCATCGGGCCACTGCTGCGGAAAATGATCTCACCGTTGCGGTCGAGAACGAACGTCGCCGGGTAACCGGTAATGCCGTATTCGAATTGCAGATCGCCGTTTTCGTCGAGTAGCAGCGGGAAGCTCAAGCCGCCGATCTCATCAGCAAAGCTGGTGATCGCTTCCGGTTCTTCCTCGCGGTTCACGGCAATGATGGTAAAGCCTTCGTCAGCGTAAGTTTGGTAGGCTTCCTCGAACTCTGGCATCTCGAAGCGGCAGGGGGCGCAGTCGGTAAACCAGAAGTTGAGCAGCACCACGTCCCCGCGATAATCCGAGAGGCTGACGGTCTCACCGCTGACGGTCTGCGTGGTGAAATCCGGTGCGGTGTTGCCGACCGCTAACCCGACTGGCGCAGCGGGTGCGTTGGTGTTCGCCTCCGGTGCGGGGTCAACCGGTGTATTAGCCGGTTCGCTGATATTATTTTCCGTTGTTTCTGGCGCTGTATCCGCGACGGGAAGGTCAACCGCGTCCTGCTGGGCGTCGAGTTCGGTCTGGGTGATCTCGCCGGTGTTGAGGGCGACCAGTGTAAAGTAATCGGGGTCATCGGTGAAGCAGTTATCCACCTGCCCAAAGCGGATGTCACCTTCGACCCAACCGACCGTGCAATTTTCCACACGATAGCTGAAATCACCGAACTGGTTGGAGAATTGTGCGCTCAATTGTTGTAAGCGTCCACTGGCGATAGCGATACCGATGACGATCAAGAACGCGCCGCTGACGGCTTTAATCGTCGGCATGTGCCGGGTGAGGCGGCGTAAGCCACCCTGGGCGCTGTCGAGCATGAGCGCGGTCATCAGGAAGGGCAGGCCGAGGCCGAGCGAATAGGCTGTCATCAAACCAGCGGAACGGGCGAGGTCGGCCCCTTCGGGATTGTTGGCGGCGAGGGTCAGTGCGACACCCAGCGTCGGCCCGATGCACGGTGACCAACCCGCCGCGAAGACCACGCCCATAAAGCCGCTGCCTAGCAGACCTTTATTACCGCTGGCGCTCATCTCTCGGCGGGTATCGGCATAGAGCATGGTGTTGACTCGATCCATCATGCCATCCCAGAAGGCCGCCGGTTCGACAAACGCGCCACCCGTGACCATGCCGATCAGCGCCAGCGCGATCAACCCGAGTGCGATGAAGCCGGGTATCTGAGCGTATGATGCCGTATCCCATAGGGCGACCGTGCCGGTGAAGCTCCACGCGATGAGCGCGGTGAGGGCGACAGCGAACACGAGGCTGAAGGCCAGGTGAGCGAAGATCAACTCAAACGGGGCGCGTTCCTGGCGCTCGATCTGGTAAATGGCAGCGACACCCAATCCCCACAGTGCGAATGCGCCGAGCGCAAACGCGATATTGGCAATCTCGTAGCTTTCCTGCGCGATGAAACCGGCAGCGACCAGCACACTGCCAAACGCCAGCCCGGTGATGACACCGAGAAGCAACGGCTTACCGTTCTGGTTGAACAAACGGAACAGCATACCGCCGAGCAATGCGCCCAACCCCACGACCAAGCCGATGCTGATGGTATGTTGTACCAGCATCGAGGCACCGGCGAGGTCACCGCTGAATAGGCCATCAAAGACGAGATAAGCATCTAACGGCACCAACGGTAGATTAAACAGGCTGGAAAGTAATGCCAGCAGCGCGACCGCGAAAATCGCAGCGATCACCCCTGCATTCACACCGACACGCGGTCGAGGTTGTGTTTTGCTGCCGGGGATGCGCAGCCACGCGAACAGATCCGGCAGGATGCCCATAAAATGCAGGCCGAAGAAGATAATCAGCACACCGCCGACGCGCCCGATGACGCCCTCGACGGTGTTGGTGCTGCCGAACTGTTGGACGAAGGCGGTGCCGATCAACCCCAGGGCGACGAACACAACCGTAAACCCACCGACGAATGCCAACCCATGAATGAATGTGCTGAAGCGTGCGCTCAATTTTTTCTGCGTCGTGTTTCCGGTCGCCACCTGCGCGGAGACGGTATCGGTCACGCGCCCCCCCATGTAGCCGATGTAAGCCGGGACGAGCGGCAGCACACATGGCGATATAAAGGAGACGAAGCCTGCGACCAGCGCGACGATAAGTTCGATACTCAAAAGATGTCACTCCGTAAACTAATGACGGTGTCTTATACTCTATAGACGCTGTTTACAGTCTAATTCTAACGGGGTTTTGGGGGAGATTATAGGAAAGAAATACCGAAGATAGAAAAACCGGGGTGCGCCCCCGGCGATAAGTGCAGTGTTAACGGCGCACGCGACGACGACGACGGCTGATGGAAGCCTCAACGCACTTTGCGCCGCTGCTACCGATGATGGTGCCGTGCCGTACACCTGCGGGGACATCCATACGGTCGCCGCTTTTGAGAATTACACGTTGATTGCTATCAGGCAGAATAACTTCGACGTTGCCTTCGATGACATAGAGGACTTTGTCATAGCCGTGCGAGCGCACCGCCTGACGAGAGTTGGGCATGTTCATCCACATGTAAGGCCGCAGTCCCTCTTCTTGCATGAGGCGAGTGATCGCGGGCATTGTGGGATGTTGCCCCCCTTGCCAACGTCTTATTTGTACTGCCTTGGTTGTATTTGACATACGTTTGTCCTACGCTAAACTTACAGTGTGCTGAGACATTCTAAAGGATTTAAGCGGTTCCGGCAAGTTAAACTTCAGGTACCACGAAATTAAAACTTTTAGAGTCCCAATAGCCTTTTTGTACCATGCCCCTATACAAGATGCAAATTAAACGTGAGAGAAAACGGCTGGCTATATTTGTGCTAACGCTTCGTTTATTCTGTACTTGGATGAAGTTCATGTAAAGTGAGCTGACCAGAGATTTACGTAATTAATATTTTCTCAAGTAACCAGCAGGGTTCCTCGACATGACGGATACGTCCACGATGATCGGTGTAACTCCAATGACCAGCATCCTCGGCGAATTTTTGATAACCGAGCCGCTCATAAAGACGTAGCGCGTTGATGTTCTCCTTAGCGACGGCGATAGTGATGGCACTAAAGCCTCGGTCGAGCATTAATGCCTGTGATTCGTTGATGATGCGCGTGCCCACTCCCTGACCTCGGAACGGTGCCATTACCCGGAAGGAATAGAAATAGGCGCGGTCGGTGCCATCAGCGATGCGGCTATTCTGGCTGTGCAGTTGGATGAAGATGTGCCCGATGGGATAGTCGTTGTAATCGGCCAGTAAGATCAAACGGCGACCGTGTTCTTGTTCTCGATAGGCCCGGCGAAACAAGTTGCGGAAGTGCGTGTATTGCCCATCCCATTCGAGTTTGGGGATGTCGTCGTGCTTCGCCAGCCGGAAGTTGATGTCTACATGCAATGTCATCGAAGCGCGATCAAGTGCGGTCACGGATGTGTTCCTCTACCAGTTGTTTTGCCAGCGCATGCTCTTGCTCATCGGTGGTCACTTCCCCGTTGATGCGTGCTGCTCGCAGAATGTCTAAAATCAGACTATAACGTGGGCCGGGCGATAATCCCAAACTTTTGAGGATGTTACCATCTGTTTTGGGCTTGATGTGACGCCATTCCTCAATGTAGGCGATGATGCGCTGGCGTGGCTCACCATCTAATAGTATCCACGAGGCCAGCAGTGCGATCTCCGAGGTGCCATCGAGGAATTGGGTGATCTGGCTGGCGGTGGCATCGGGTTTGTGCAATCGGTTGTCCGTGTCGATCAGGCGACCGACAGCGGTGAACGAGTCAATCATGGTGCGCCCGAACATCAACCGTTCGCAGAGTTCGAGCTGCCCTTCGAATTCGATGTGCGCCATGATCAGATGCCAGTAAAGTGTGGTGATGTCATCGACTTGCAGCGGCCATTGGTCGCGTGTCTCCCGCGCTTGTTGAAAGCTGTTTGCTGCCTCCGGTGTAAAGTGAAACGCGAGGTGAATCGCCGGGAGGATGCTGCGTTCTTGCAGCACGAGCAGGCTCTGCTCCGGTGCATCTTCTTTGAGCAGCAGGGTTAACTCGTTTTGTAGACGCTGCCCGGTGATGCGACGCAGCATCGAGCGCGAGGTCTTGATGAGTTCGGCGGTGCGCGGCTCAATCGTGAAGCCCAACCGTTGCTCAAACCGGACGGCGCGTAAGGCGCGGGTGGGATCGTCAACGAAGCTGAGACTGTGCAACACGCGGATCACGCCGCGTTCGAGATCATCGGCACCACCGTAAAAATCTAACAGTTGGTGCGCGCTATGATGAGGACTCATCTGTACGGCGATGGTGTTGATGGTAAAATCACGTCGTTGCAAATCCAACTTGATGGAACTGTTATAAACCGACGGCAGTGCGGTCGGATGTTCGTAAAATTCATTGCGTGAAGTCGCAAAGTCGATGTGATCGGGCAGTTGTGCCGCCTCGATGTGCAAGTTGCTCGCAAGTCGCTCCCGGTCAATGCGCCATTTTGCCGTGCCGAAAGGCCGGAAGTAGGTCGCCTCCCCCCCGAACACCGCCGCGAGTTCCTGGGCGAATTTGATCGCATCCCCCTCGATGACAAAGTCGATGTCGTAGTTGGGACGCTTCAGCAGCAGATCACGCACGATGCCACCGACCATGTACATTTTCATTTCCTGGCGGCGGGCGTGGGCGGCAATCTCCTCGATGATCTCGGTAACGGAGTAACCGAGCACTTCTTCCATGTGGTCGGGATCGACTTTTTCCACCTGCCGCTTCGGGATGGTAGGATGCGTCTGTGCCCAATGTTTAATCAAGTCGGTACGGGTCACGATACCGATGACACGGGTCTCCCCTTCCGGCGTCGGGTTGACGATAGGGATCTGCCCCCATGTGCTCTCGACCATGAGTTGTTCCAGGGCGTGGACGGAGTCATCGGGTTGCAGGCTGATCTCCCCACTGACCATGACATCACGCACCCGTGCCTTCTTGAGTCCGTGTTCCATCGCACGGTCAGCATCCCGCCGGGTAAGCAACCCGATGACGGCATTCTCTTCGTCCAGTACAGGATAACCTTCATGTCCGATGCGGCGCAATTGTGCGATGACTTCGGTGATCGGCTGATCGGCCTGGAGCGTCTGCACACCATAAGACATCAAATCTGCCACACGCTTGATCGGTTCGACGTTGAGATTCAGTTGATGCCACAGGTCATCGTGTGCATGGCTCAGGGTCATCGCCTCGATGGTGGCGGCGGCAGCACGGGTATGCCCACCGCCGCCGAAGTGATCCGCGATCAGCCCCACGTTTACCGCGTCGGTCTGGGAACGACAGACCATTTGCAGGCTATTCGGCATTTGGACGATCACAAATAACGCCGCCGGGTCGAGCATGTTCATCAGGCGTTGCGCGACACTGTTAATCTGCTTGATTTGCCGGTCAACCTCGACGGTAGCGACAGTGATGGTATACCCCTGAATGTCACGGCTCTCTGAGGACTTTACAAGTCGCCCGAACAGGGCCTGCTGCTCGTCGTTCAACGGCGTGGACATAAACCGGCGCACGGTGTCCAGCACGGCGTTTTGCTCCAACAGCCACGCCGCCGCCAGCAGGTCACGCGGGGTGGTGTTGCTATAAGTCAACGCGCCGGTATCAGCATAGATGCCCAGCGCGAGTAAAGTCACTTCTAATGAACTAAGTTGGACATCCCCGGCGGCGCGGATGCGTTCGACGAGCAATGTGGTCACCGCGCCGAGGTCTTCACCGTCATAGGTGATGTGGTCGGGCAGGTCATCGTCAAGTGGATGGTGTTCAATAGCAAGTACAGGTGTCGTCTGTGTCGCGCCTTTGGGCGTACCTGGTAGGCGTTGTGTGTCCACCAGGATGATACGCTCGATGGTCTGATCACCTTTGAAATCATCCCAATAGATGAACGGCAGACCGTTTCGGTACAACGTCAAAAATTCTTTGACGTTCTGGCTCAGTCGTTTTGGCAGCAACGGTACTGCCGCCGGGAACAATTTATGTGCGGCGAGTGTGGCGGCGAGGCCGTCAAAATCTGCATTATGATGGGTGAGGATGACTTCCACAGTTCATCTCAATCTTATTACGTGTGTTTGCTTTGTTATCACTATAGCGCAAGAGCGTGAATGAAAAATGTAAATTTCTACTTATGCGGGTAAGGATATTTTAACCCGACCACTGAGCGATAGGCCAGCCATCAGCGGTGAAGCGCACGCTGAGGCTTGGCACGGCGAGATAACTGATCGGTAGACTATAAAGATCGACAGTGTAAGCCGCCCCGTACAGGTCGCGCCAAGCGCGTTGTTCTTCTGTAGCCGCCCAGGTAACCACACCCACCTGTACCCGCCCGGTGTCGAGCGCATCCCGAAGGTCACCGTGATCGAGGGCGACTGTGCGCACTCGCACGTTGATCGCTTCTAGTTGGGCGACGATTTGCTCAATGCCGGGGACGTAAGTATGTCCTACTACGAGGCTCAGACCATCTGGACGCCCGACGTTTGCCAGTTGTTCTCGCAGTGCGGTTTTAGATGTGGTGATCGCACTGGCAGGTGCCACACCGGGGAGCTGCAACGCCTCGACAACCGCCTGTGGATTAATCCCCTGACGTAGTGTGTCTGCGAGTTCGGGTGTGAGCGGGGCAGCCTGCGGGTTGATGACCATGCTCACCTGTGGTGTGATCGCGGAACGATCCCAGCCATCATAAACACCATAGGTGACGACAATGTCAAAGCGGTCACCGAGTTGCGCCGGGTCAGCGGCATCGGTCAGCAGTTCGACCTGCGCGGTGCGCTCAATTTCATTCAACGCGGCGACACGATCTACGACGTTCGCAGCGAGGGCATAGCGCACCGGCGGCAGCGCGGTCGGCCTGGGTGTCGGCGAGGGGGTCGGTGTGAGCACCGCCGGGAAGGGTGTTGGCTCCGTGTTGCAAGCTGCCAGCAGCAGCATACAGAGCAGCAGCAAGACCGGATGCCGCACTAGGGCATCTCCACCCAGGGGCCGGTGATCTCACGGTCTACCATGCTGATGGATACTGCCGCGTTAAACCAGGCCAGGACCGCAAAAGAAACCGACGCGCTGCGATCATCGCGCCCGCGTAGCAGGCTAAAGAGTCCGGGCATAATCACCAGCAGAAAGGCCATATAGAGCAGATAGATCGCCAGGCGACCGTCACGCGGACGCAGTCCTTGCGCGATCAGAATGAGGCCCACCAGTAAGGTGACCCCTACCAGACCGGCAAACGTGGCGACCGCGCCCCAGAAGTTGCCGCTGATCGACTCGTTGCGCCCAGCCATCACCGCCGCCCACAGGCCGAGGGCAAGCGAGAATAAAATCTGTGCGTTGAAAAGGACATCGTGAATCTCGGACATAACGCTCCTGCGATTTTCAAGTAATGAAGTATCGAGCCTCTGACGCGGGTGGAATTCTAGAGCCAGCCCATCGCCCAGACGACCCACAGCGCCATCAGCAAGTTGAAGGCGATCCAGAAGCCACCCTGTAACCGGCCTGTGATGTCCAGGGCGGGTTTGCCGCTGGCGTCGTTCTGTGTGAAGATCGTCGAAGCGAGGCCGACCAAGGCGCTGGCGAAGACCGCCTGCACCGTCCAGGACGGGAAAGTAAGTTGCAGCGCGGCGGCTCCGGCGGCGGCGAAGGTCAAACCGGCGGCGGTATACATAAGTACCATCGCGGTCGGTTTGCCCAGGCGAATGGTCAGGTTAATAATCCCGGCGGATTTATCCGACTCGAAATCGCGCACTTGATTGTAAATTTGCCCGTATGTGGAACCGAGAATCGCCGCCGCTGCCATGAGCAGGATCGCGTTAGCGGGTTCGGTGCTGTAGATGAAGTAGCCCGCCAGCGGCAGCAGACCGCCGAGCATCAACGTATGCGAGACGATGTCCAGACCGAAGGACGAGGACTTCAGGCGTACTGGCTTCCATGAGTAGAGAAAGGAAAGGAGCAAGTTCAACCCGCCGACCAGCACGACCAAACGCCCGCCCTGTACGTAAAGCAGCAACGCCACCATCACCGTGACGCCACAGGCGACCCAGGCGGTGCGCTTGTCGAGCATCCCGTTGGTGATGGGGTTACGCCGGGCGCTGACGGGGTTCTTGGCATCGTCGTCAGCATCTTCGATGTCGTTAATCATGAAGGCGAATGTGACCGTCAGGAAGTTTGCTATGGCGACCGCCAGCAAGCGCCAGTCCAGCATGACGCCATGCAGACTAAATGCGGTCAGCCCACCGAGTAGAGTCAGCGAGACAAACGGTAGTTGTTCCTTCCAGCGTGAAAGTTGCATGATGCCGCGAAAAGGTGCGGTTAATGTGAAGATATTCTGTGACATTTAGCTTCCCCAAAAATCAAAGCTAATCTGTTCGAGAATTTGCATCTGATCGCCGATGGTATAAACCAGCCATGCGGTGACGATAATGTTAATCAGCAGCCAGCCGTTAAGTCGACTGACGCGACGGCGTAACCGTTTGGCGTCTTCCAGTTCGACGGCCTGCTTGATGTGGCTCCCACTGGTGCGCAGCAGGGCCATCAACATAAAGCCGACCGGGACTGCGACCAGAAACGCCACCGGGAAGACATCACGGAAGATGGCGACCGCGAGACAAGCGATAGCCAGCGCAGCGGAAATGTGCATGATGCGGCGGGTCGCCTGTTCACCGAGCCAGATGGCGGTGTTTTGCAATCCAGCGGATTTATCCGACTCGAATTCGCGCAGTTGATTATATAGCTGTCCATAAACTGAAAACAGGGTGGCACCCCCGGCGACGAACCAGACCACACCGGGGTCGTTGTGATACAAGAAATAACCAGCCAGCAGCAGCAATCCGCTGAGCATGAGCGAATGAGAGACGATGTCGGTCACCGGATGGGCTTTCAGCCGTACCGGACGCCATGAATACATATGCGAGATGAATAGAGTCAACAGGCCGATCAAGAATGGCGAAAGACCGCCGATTGCATATAAGATTAAGGTCACTGCGGCGATGATGCGACAAACCGCGTAGCCGGTGCGAATGTTGACCATCCCCAGTGTGATCGGGTTGCGTCGGGCGCGTTCCACCGGGACTAGGGCGTCTTCAATGTCGTTAATCATGAAAGCGTAGGAGACGGCGAGAATGTTCGCCGCGATGACAGCGACCAGACGCCAATCTAGCAGGATACCATGCGGGCGTGCTGCCAGCAAAGCGCCCAGGATGGTCAACGGAATGACGAACGGCACGTATTCCTTCCAGCGGGTTAGACGAACCAATCCCTTGAATTGTTCTGAAAGTGGGCGAGAATTTATCGGCTGCACCAAAAGGATGTTCCTCGTATATGATAGAGACTTTATAATGGCAAATCTAGAATAACACAAACGCAATTGATATGTGATGTTACGGCTTCAATTTCTACAGTTATTAATTTTTTTATTCTTCAACAGCGATAGTGGGAGTTCTATGCCACGCTTACGATGGTTTCTTCCAGGTTTTATCTTGCTCATCGTCGGTTGTATGCCGGTCACGGCGGAGAGACAACCACAAACCCGCACATTGCAGCCTGTCAGCACACCAGCTCCCCAGGCGACGGTCTACGATGCCTGCCAACCACCGGCGGCTGCGCCGAATACGCGCCATCAAGTTATGGCGAGTGTCGATTATACGGCACGCAGGGCAAGTGTCCAACAGCAGGTTGACTACATCAACCGGACGACGCAGGATCTGACGCAAATCGTGTTGAACGTCGAGGCCAATCGCTGGCGGGATGCGTTTATGCTGCTTCAGGTGACCCAGGGTGCATCACCGCTGGCCTACGAACTGGATAGCAAGCGGCTGACTGTTGAGCTGCCCGAACCACTGCGCCCCAACTGTGAGACATCGCTTGTGTTGGATTTTGTCATCAATGTGCCGGCAATTGGCATCGACGTCACCGCCCCGAAGGGATATTTCGGCTACACCAACCGGCAGATGAACCTCGGTCACTGGTTGCCGACCGTTGCACCACTGCAAGGTGATGTATGGATCTCACGTCAGGCATTTGCCATCGGAGAACAAGAAGTGCTCGGCACGGCGGGGTGGTCAGTCACGCTGGAACTGGTCGGTGAACAACAAGATGTGACGGTCGCTGCGCCGGGGGTTGCCACGCAATTAAGCCCGACGAGTTGGCGTTATGAGCATCCAGACGCACGGGAGTTTGCCGTCAGCATTAGCGATCAATTCCAGCTAGCGACGGCGACCGCTGCCAATGACGTGACGGTTGAACTATACACGTTCGCCGTCGCGGAGGATGGGGGGGCGGCGGCAATGGCGTTGGATTCGGCTGTCAACAGCCTGGGCATGTTCGATGATCTGTTTGGTGCTTACCCTGGGGAGCGATTATTAGTGGTGGAGGGCGACTTCCCTGATGGGATGGAGTTCAGCGGGTTGGTTTTTGTTGGCTCTAATTGGTTTGTGCGCTACCCTGGGACACCGGCAAGCTATCTGACGTTAATTACCGTGCATGAGGTCGCGCATCAATGGTGGTACGCGCAGGTCGGCAATGACCCGGCACAGAATCCCTGGCTGGACGAAGCGTTAGCCACTTACAGCGAATTGATTTATCTGGAAGAATATCACCCTGAACTGCGTGACTGGTGGTGGAACTTTCGTGTGAATGCTTACACACCGGACGGCTTTGTCGATAGCAGCGTTTATGAGTTCGGCAGTGGGCGTGAATACATCAACGCTGTTTATCTGCGCGGGGTACGGATGCTTGGTGATTTGCGAGACGACCTCGGTACAGAAGTGTTCTTTCAATTGCTGGCGGATTACGCCGCCGCCGGTACAGGGCAGATCGTCACGCCGGAAATGTTCTGGGCGGTGATGTCCCCGGTGCAGCGCGAGATGACACAGGCGACACGCAACGAATATCTGCGCGTGCCGTAGATAATGATGACTCGATGATTTTTATGGATGTAATGTGATGTTACTTGAAATTTGCCTGACGGCAGTATGCTTTATGATCTATGTGCCGGTGATTAGCAACGCGATCCGGCAGATCCAACGGGGGCAGGTGGTGTTATCTTTTTATAAACCGCCGCGCCGTTATACGGGGGCGTCATTGCTCGTTTACAGCGGGGCGCAGGCCGCCGCTGCTGTGCTGGTGCTGATGGGAATGCTAACGGTCGTTTCCGGTTCTGGCGCAAATGCGTTTCTCGTGCTGTTTATCGCTTCCTGGTTGGTCGGCTTTGGTGGTTTGTGGTTGGCGAACCAGGTCGGATATGACGAGGTCACGCAGGAAGAAATTATGACCGCCTTCGCGCAGAGCCTGGGGAACTTTTTTAGCTTCGGCGGGACGGCATCCGACCGACAAATGCAAGACGATAACGAGACCGCCCCGGATGTGATCGTGCTTGATCGAGATGATTACAAAACATCTAAAGACGACGACGATATACCGGACATCGTGATCTTACCGCCGGACGACGATAAAGACCGTTGAGTCCGGGCACATGTGAGACCTAATCATCACCTAAAGGCCGGTTAAGACGACCTTACGGTCTCTATGCTATAGTCATCAATGTTTTCGACTCACATGGAGACTTTGCATGATAAATCATTCTTATCGAGAGCCGGTCAGTGGCTTGACTCATCTGTTTGCGGCAATCGTGTCTATCCTAGGGACATTATGGCTGGTTAGCCTCACATGGGGGCAGCCTGTTGCCGTACTGGTCGTCATTATATTTGGTCTGGGTTTGCTGGCGATTTATGCCTCTAGTAGCGCGATGCACTTCTCTCCGAAGATGTCTGATCTGCGTCGCCGGTTGCGCCGTTACGACCACGCCGCGATTTACATCGGCATCGCCGGGAGTTATACACCGTTCATTTATTTCCTGTTGGATGGCTTCGGGCAGGTCGCTATGTTCGCGCTGTTATGGACACTGGCGTGCGTCGGTGTGATTGGCAAGCTGTGGTATTTCTGGTCGGGGCATAAATCAACGTTGATGTATTTGGCGATGGGTTGGGTGGGCATCCTGGTCGCGCCACAGGTGATCGCCGCCGCCGAACCGCTCGTGTCGTTGTATGTGGTCGCCGGTGGCCTCGTGTATACGGTTGGGGCGGCAGTCTACGCGCTGCGTTGGCCTGACTTACATCATCACTTCGGGCATCATGAAGTCTGGCACCTGTTTGTGATGGGTGGCAGTACCTTTCACTTCCTCGCCGTGCTGGAAACGATCTCCGTCACTTGACGGGCTTCCCCTCGCATTCACGGGCGCTCTGCGATAGTCTGTTTGCATATTGGTGACGACAGAGGCAAATGAACAAACGATGGATGCAAAAGCGTACAACAAACGCGCTCTAGCGCGTTTTCGTGATGGCGATTATAAGGCGGCACTGGCGGATTGGGACGCGGCGTTATCGCTCGACTCGACCTATGCCAAAGCGTATTCTAATCGTGGGATCGCTCGTGCGGCACTAGGCGACCTCCAGGCGGCTCTACACGATCATGACGAGGCGGTGCGCCTACAGCCGGAAAATCCTGATTTTTATCTCAACCGTGCCAACGCCTATGAAGATAACAACGACATCGGAGCCGCGATTGCTGATTTAGATCAGGCGTTGCAACTTCAGCCAGATGATGCTGGGTTGCATTACAATCGCGGGCGTTTGCACATCGGGCGTGCGGTGGTCGAGGCCGCACTCTATGACTTTAACGCGGCTTTGCGTCTCGACTCGACCTTCACACCCGCGTTGATCCAGCGGGCGAGCTTGCGTTACCGCCTCGGCGACCATACCGGCGCGCTGCAGGACATGGATCAGGCGATTGAGCAGACACCGAACAACGCGGATTACCGTAAGAATCGTGGCATGATCCAGATGATGCTGGGGGCGCTAGCAGCGGGTGTTGAGGATTTTAACGAAGCACTGCGTTTACGTCCCGCTGATGCGGAAATACTGGCGATGCGTGGACACGCGCTCTACCGCCAGGGAGAGTATGCCGCCGCCGTTGAAGATTTTAGCGAGGCTGTATCGCTTGAGCCAAAAGAAGGCACGCATTATCTGAATCGAGGGATCGCCCGTGCGGCACACCGGGATTATCCGCTGGCGATTGCTGACTTCAACGAGGCACTGCGGCGTGACCCGTCACTGTTGCAGGCCTATCGAGATCGCGCGGTGGCCCGGCAGCAAACCGGTGATATAAGCGGTGCGCTGAAAGACTGGCAGGCGTATCTCAGATATGGCGGGGACGGTTTGCCGGATCGTGACCGTGCCGCGCAGCAGATCAAAACACTAGAGGCGATGCTCTAGCGCGAGAAACGAAAAACACCCCATCGTGGGGTGTTTTTGTTCGTATGTTGCCGTGTGCCGTTTAGTCTACCGGGCCAACGTCAGAGTCGGTCGGAACCGGTGTGAAGGTAGGCGGCGGTGCCGGTGTCGTCGCGACGGTCGGTGCTTCTGTATCCGTCGGTGCCGGTGTTCTCGACGGGCCAGGGGTCGCCGTCGGGCGTATCGGTGACGGGGTCAGCGTCGGGCCGGGGGTGTTCGTCGGGCGCGGTGTATTGGTCGCCGGGGGCGGCGTCACCGTGCTGATGAAGACCGGGCCATCGTCACTGGGACCCTCACCGGGGCCACCACTGCCACCACGACGGCAGCCGAAGTTGAACCACATCTCGTTGAAGTCCCACAGGTTGATGCCGAACGCCGTGTTCAGGTCAGTACCTGTACCGCCGAAGTCAAGATAAATCGGCAGCGTAGAGTTCGCTGGCAGCAGATAGTTCGTGTTCCAGAACGTCGTGCTGCTGTCGTTTGGTTGGGTATCCGGTTGTAAGTCGTTGCCTTCCCACACCCGCTGACCGAAGCTATCCGGCTGGCCCCAGTCGTCGGCGTTCACACCACCGATGACAATCCGTTGGAGCCGCAGCACCCCTTCCGCATTAACGCTTGCCGGGTCAGGCCAATCGATGTTGAAGTCGAGCAGGGGTGCTGGACGGGCGTCGGTGTTGCTGACCTCGATGCGCAGCACACCGAAGGACTCGAAGCCGCCGTAAGCCAACCCGATGCGGTCGCTGGCACAATTCGGGGTGTAAGTCGGGCTGGGTGTGTTGGGCGGGTTGTCTTCGTCCGGTGGCAGTGTCGAGACGACCGGCACGTTCAACGGGACGATACACTCTTGCCCGCTGACCGGATCAAAGAAGTAGAACGTCGTGCCACCGAAGGCCGACGGCGTCATCACCGTGCCGAAGTTCGGCGGGGCGTTGAAGAACGTCCCGTTCCAATAGCTGATTTCCTGTTGACCGGGCGGGCCGAGTGGCGGTACGCGTCGGTTCACCGCGTTGAAAGTTGTCTTTTCAGCGGCGGTGAGGTCATTGTTGGCACTTTGCGGTGCGTCTTGCCCTCGTCCTGATGCGATGAAGTCGCCATCGCCGCTGCGTGTACCGGTTGCGGCGGCATCGTACCACAGGGTTTCATCGTTATAGTTTTCGGAGAACAAGAACATATTCTCGTAACCGATCGGCGGGTTCCACGCCATATCAATACGGGTGAGTTGCACCTGTTGATTGGGCGGTACGCTCGGCGCGAGATGATAGTTGTAGATCTCTAACTCCACAAAGCCTTGCCCGCTGAAACCACTGGAACTGCCGAATTCCACGCCGAGATCGTCACACGCGAATGGCTCCGGTGTTGACGTGTGAGTGGGCGTCAGTGTCGCAGTAGGTTCGTCGGTGTTGGTTGGCGTATTTGTATCAACAGGCGGCACATCCGGTGACGGTGTCGCAGTTGGTGCTTCCGGCACACCGGTGGTGGAGTTCAACGAACGGTTCAACGCACGCGAAGCGCGGAAGGACTCGTTCACACCACTGCGGCGTGCCCGCATCGTGATGAACTCCGTCACGCGGATGGGCGTGAGCAGTGGATGGTTGTAAGTCACGGTGATGTCCACACGGTCACCGGGGCCGCCAGCGTCCACCCAGGGCAGACCCTGGTTATCGGTCGTCGGCTCAACACCGCCGGCCGGACGGTCTTCCATCAGCGCACAATAGGGTGTGTCAAAGATGGGTGTGTTGGCATCAACAACATAGTTGATATAGGAGTTAGACGTTGTCAGGTCAAATGTCGTGTCTTCGGTGATGTTGACAAAGCGCGTTTGTGCTGCGGCACCGGGGATGCCATCAAAGGCCAGCGTCGACTCACCGGCACGGAAAGCCCGCGAGCTACAGACGTGAATGTCAAAATAACGCCGTTCCTGACTGCCGGGGCGGGGTGTCTCCCAGCGTTCTAGCAGCATCATAGCGATGGTCTCACGTTGATCAGCAACGGAGAGGGCGCTAAAGACTTCTTCGTCGATCCGCCGTTGCAAGGTGGAAGCATCCTGCTGACTGTCGGGGATGCTCAATGAGATACCCTCAGCCACGCGATCCGCTTCGATCATGATCGAGATCAAACGCAGGATGTCCTTACGATTCTCGTCACTATCGGGGCCGGGCTGGCAGTTCTCACCGTCGTAGAACAGGGCATAGAGTGATTCGGAATCGGCCACATAATTTGTCGCCGATGGGGTTGAGCCGCCCGCAGCGTAGACCTCAGCGGTCAGGCCGCCAGCGCCGACGGGGATGTTATAGAGTGTCCCGCGTGCGTCGGCTCCGTCCAGGCAGGGCAGGATGTTGGGGTCGCCGGTGTCGGGGTCGGTTTCTTCCGCGGAGAGGCTGAAGATGTCATCGCGATAATCACCGGTTGTGGTGTAACGGGTCGTCTCACGAGCGACATGCTGGATCGTCACCCAGGACTGAAACAACCGTCCAAATTCAATCGTCCCGAAGACCAGCAGCAGCAGAATCGGCAGCGTGAGTGCAAATTCAGCTAATGTCTGTCCCTGACGTCTGTTAAAGTTCTTGCTTTGTTTTGCTTGTTTCTGTTCCATCATTAGTCCTCCACTATTATGAGGTGGCGGTTGTTGCCGCCACCAGCGATTGGTTGTTTGCTAGCCCGTCAAGCGGGTGAACATACGAGAGGCGATGTCATCGAACACTTTCTCAAGTTCGATCTGTGTCGGTGCGTTGTAGTAGTTGCCGCAGCTTTCACCGGAGTTGAGTACATCCGGGACGACGCTTGGATTTGTCGGATCCCAGGTCTGTTGCCCAAACTGGCAGGGGTCGAGTGTGCCATAGTCCCCGGCCAGATGATCGTCGATGCTGCCCCAGCCATCAATGGCGAAGGTGGCGGCTTCCAGCATCGCCTGCTGGTAATCGGTGTCGATCTGGAAGTTATCACCAGCGTCCGCGATGTAGCGCAGCAGTTCTTCACCGAGGCAGTCCTCAACGTTGTCGCCGCAGTCACCAGCGCCATTCTCGAAGTTCAGGCCGAAGCCGATGGTAAAGATGGTCGGTAGCACGGCCTCGCCGCCCTCGCCGGTGCAACGGGCGTTATCCGACGCCCAGGTATCGCACCAGTCGCTGCGCTCGATGCCAGCGACGAAGTCGGCCCAGTCACGGGCGTAGTCGTCCACATCGTAGAGTGGATGGCAGTTCGTGACCTCGCTGTTCCTGTAGTCGCCGATGTCCACATCGTAGATACGGCCGGCATCCAGGTTTTGCTGTGGGGTCTGGTTAAAGTCATAATCATTATCCAGGCCACCGGGATAGAAGCCGGTATCACCCGCGATGGTACTGCCACCGGGGGATTGCCCGATGATGCCGCCAGCCGTGTCCGTGCAGAACTGGCGTGTGTGTACCTGCTCGTCGGAGCAGAAGGGGAAGCCAGCGTCACCCTCGACCAGCTCACCGCGCCCCGGGAAGCTGGGGTTGGTCGGCATACCGTAAGGGCACAGGCCATAGATGCCGTATTCGCCCGGCACCGGTGGCTGAGTGTAAGCCGAGGGTGTATCCGGCAGGTCACCGCGCTGACGCACCGGGTCGCTCGCGCCAGCCGCACCGTCGCTGAGCAAGATCATGATCCAGACCGTGCCTTCACGACGTTCGGTAGTCGGGTCGGTCAGAGCGGCATTGGCAGCCCGCAACGCACCGCCGATGTTGGTACCACGACACTGCGCCTTACCTTCATAGGCACGTTCCGCCGGGTTGTACTGCGACCGGTACACTTCCCAGGGCGAGCCTGCTTCCCAGGTGCGCGGGTTCATGATCTGCGCCAGGGCTTGCCCGGCAAAAGGCGCGCCAGGGGTCGGGTCAGCAGCGCGGCTTTTTGGCCAGGGCAGTGTCGCGTTCTGGAAGTAGCAATTACTGCGCACCGGGTAGTTGTTGTAATCCAGCGGGTCGCGGATGGTGTAGCCGTTGTCCGTCACCCACTGCGGGACGGTCTCCTGGTCGTAGAAGGCCGGGATGGAAAGGCCAGTAGCTCGGTCGATCCCTTGTGCGTAGACCGTCCTTGATGTGCCATCGACGTTGTGCGTCCAACCGCCATCGACATCGTTCCAGACGTAGAAATTGGGTTCGGCACGCACACCGATGAACCGATCCAGCGTCTCACGGGCGATGTCCGAACTTTCAATCATGTGGGTGCCATCACCTTGGCCATCGGGATCAATAATGAACGCCGACCGGTCGAAGGTCACGAAGGCCACGCGGTCCCCGCGCAGGAAGTCGACACGATCGAGGAAGAGGCGGGTCGCGTCTTTGGCCTGCTTGAAGGGTTGGCAGACCAGGTCGCTGAAGTCGCCGTCAGCGCCATTGCTGGCCCCTGGTGTGATGTTACCAAACTCATCGACGGTGCCGCCGCTGGTCGGGTCATTACAGCAACCGTAGAAGTTGTAAGTCGGTTGGAAGCCGTTCCAGCGTCCGTGTGGTGCACCGCCGCCGGAAGCGGGCATCGGCCAATCCAGGCCTTCCTGCGTGTAGGTTTCTTCGATGTAGTCCGTCAGTGGGACGGGCGTCGGCATGAAGCGTACACGACATTCAGAGCGTGGGTGCCCCTGCGGGGTGCCCAGGGCGGCGACGTCGTTCGGGATAAACGAGCGCACCGGATAAGCGCGGTTAGGTTCAAAGGTCGTGTCTTCCCAACCGGCGACGTTCGCCGAGGGCGGGTTGCCGGCGGTGCCATCACCATTGACCGGTGCGGGCAGGTTAGCGGTGGGCACACCTGTGATCGAGTTGCCGATGTATTGACCCTGCGGCATGAAGTACAGACGGTCGTTGATGGTCGCCTGCGGTAAGCCGAGCAGGTATTCCTGCCAGAACCAGTTAATCCAGTCGTTAAAGCGCGCGTTGGTGTTGCCGACGGTGGGCCAGGTGTAATTCGCTAATGGCTCTTGAAAGGCCGTATCATAAGGATAGCCAGGATTCGTTGGATCAAAGTTCGCCGGGTAGACCGTTCCGTTGGTACCGTCGAAGTAAGTTGGTGCGATCTTGAGCGGTTCGACACCGTCGTTCTGAAGGTCAACATTTTCGGCGAAAACGGATTCGTAGCCATTTGCCGCGCTTTGCCAAATATTGGGAGTATTTCCCTCGATGACGGGCGGGTAGTAGGCCATGCCCAGGCCGACCTGTCCCCAATCCTCGTAGGTGGTCTCTTCCAACATGGATTCGGACACGTCCATAATCATGACCACGTCCAGCACCGCCGTCTCCGAGACGGCGGAAGCGGTCAGTTCGACGTCACCGAAGCCGATCAGGCGTAAGAAGATGGTTGGAGACCTGATGGTGGCGGAGACGCGCACCAACTTGCGCTGGTCTTCTGTACAGACTTCGTCAATGATTTCCTCAAGATTGCCAGGGTTGGCGATTTGAGGTTCGGTGAACCAGCCGCAGGCGTTCACCCGGACTTTTTCCGGGTTTAACCCGTGAAATTCAATGTACTGTCGGGCGGTCAGTTCGACCGTCGGCTGTTCGCGATCCTGGCGCATTTGCCCGGCGGCGGCGATGGCGGCGCTGTCTACCGCACGACGCAGTGAGCTATAACGCACGAACATCAGGGAGACATCGGTGGTGATGCCGACAACTGCCAGCAAGCCGATGAACCCAATCGCCAGGATGACGATAGATTGTCCGGTTTCTCCGCGCCGAAACAGGCGCTTCATCAGTCGTTTCATCAGGTAATATCCTCGTCGTTAATGGCTAGTTGTCTTCGAGCGATGCCCAGGCCGGCCAGAACGTCATGTTCGGGGCAGCGGTCGCAACCGGGAAGGCTGACCAGACATAAATGTCGGTCGTGTCCCCCAGCCAACTCCACAGCGCGTTATAACCAGGGATCAAGCCGAGTAGGTCATGCTGCCAGTAGATTTCTACCAACACTAACCCCTGGCCGGCGTAGAACTGCCGCACGTCGATTTCTTCACAGTCAGCGGCGGGGGTGGTGCCGTTATAACCTTCAGGGCACTGGTAGCCGAAGTAAATGTCTCCAGAAGAGCGCGACGCGTTGACCATCGCTTGTGTGAGCTGGAACTGATCGTTGGAGATGAGTTCCTGCACGTCGTAGACATCCCAATCCGAGCCGACGCAGAAGAATTCCGCATCCGTCACAGGGACAGAACCGCCGCCACCTGCCGGGGTCATGTTACCGGTGACCGGATCCATATCAACCTGATGGTAGCCGGTGAAGACCCAGCCGCGCTGCCGTTCGGAAACGGACATCGGCTCGAAGGCGTAGAGGTCGTTGCCGGCATCGTCTTGCCCGACGACGAACCCGCCGAGTTCCAGTGTGAAGTCACGCGGGGATGAACCGGCCGGTGCTGTCCCCGGTGGGTTAATCGTCCGTTCCGGGCCGGTGTCGTTGGTGTCGATGAAGTCGAAGGGATCGCGCTCGACGTTATAGACAAAGTCAACGCCGTTTTTCTCGAAGGTGTTGCACTCGTTGGCGTTGGTCGGGTAGCGCCCGACGACGACCGGCACATAGCCCTCACGTTCCGCACCGCTAAATTCGTCGATGGAGGTGTCGCCCATCGTCGCTGGTGCGTTGCTGGCGTAATGACCGACGAAGTCGAAGTCGCCCGTATTCGGCGCGTCAGCGGCTACAGCGGGCGCGTTGTTAATCATCTCGATGGAGAAGACGGAGATGACGATGTCATCGACTTTTTCTTCGTCCGTCAGGCCAACATAGCGTGATCGTGTCGGATCAGAATAGGGCGACTTGATCTCCAGCGGGTCGAGTGACTCCAACATGCGACAAAGGATGATGTTGTAAAAGCCCTGTGTGTTGTTGATCGCGTTATCAGAGCCAATGAGGCTGCAATTACGTGAGTTGTCGCGCAGTTCTTCTATGTCGTTGTAGGTGGCGTAGGCTCCCTGGTTGGGGTCAACGTTGTTGGGGCTGCCATAGCGTGGCGGGATGAGTGAGGCGTCGTTATCCCACTCCAGCGGGCTGTTTTCGCCAACGAGCACCGCACCCTGCCGCGCCCCCACACGAGAGACCTCCAGCAAAATGAGATAATTGTTGGCATAAAAGCCGATCTCGATAACCCCGGCGATCAGAATGGCGATCAACGGCGTGATGAACGCCATCTCGACCAGGCTCTGACCTCGGTTTCGCTTTTGGGTGGGTTGGTATTCGGCGGGTGTGCCGTCCAGTACCCGTAAGATTTTATGCACTATTCGTCGCATGATTGATGAACCTGTCGGGCTATTTATGATTGATCTTGGATAAGCTTTTTTCTCACACTTAATCATAACATAAGGGTTCTGTGTGTGTATAAAGGCGTCGTATAGAAAATGATAGGGTTTTGTATAGAGTTGATGGCGACGTTAGAAAGTCGAAATGCTTGTGTTCCTGGGTGTCACTTCGCTTTGCCCATGATAAAATCAACCTGTATGATAATAGGATGCAAAATCAACTGTTCAAAAATGATAGGAGTTTAACCATGGCAATTGAATTTTATGATGTCAAACTGAAGTCCAAAGTGCAGATCGAAAAGTCCAACGTCAAGAAAGTGACTTTTGAGACGCGCAACGGGCAGATTCGCTATGGGCTACGTGCGAAAACCGAAGATGGGCGTAATCTGACGAAGTTCGTCAGCAAGGCCGACTGGGAAACCCTCGACGTCCCGCAGGAATAGCGCCATCCACAGGGACACGCCGGACGTGTCCCTGTGTCGTCCGGTTATTCTGTGCCGCCGCTCAGTGGCCGGTCACTGTATTCAGTTGCGTCACGCTCGAACAGTGCAAAGCCGATCCCGATTCCGTGTAAATCGTCAGCGCCGCTACCGCCACCCGCACCCATATACCGCCAGCCATCACTGAGTAACTTCGCCATCTCCCACTCTGCCTCAGTGCGGCTAAAAACGCCCTCACTGTCATAACCCGGTCCGTGTTCTAGAATAAAAGTGACGATTTTTACTTCCTTCGCGTCCATTGATGCCTCCTCGTGCTTTTGTAATAAAGACATCTCTATTATAGAGCGCATTGTCTGATTGTGATATTAAGCGTTGGGGGGAAACCGCAAAAGGGGTGCGCACGACGACACACCCCATATCTGCGTGGTTAGTTATTGCGGGTGGGGGGAGCGATCTTGACAAAGTGATCTTGCGGGCGGTGCAGAAGCTTATAGAGATGCTCAGTGGCATCACCCTGGTTATTGTTTTCCAGCGTTTGAATGTACTTGGTCATCAACTCGTTGATTTCCTGCATACCGTCTTCGTCGAGTGCGAAAATATCAACGGTGGCATCAGCGGCGAGACGATGGCGGATGGCTTCCAGCGTCAGACCCATTTCCGGCTGGACGCGCTGGTAGATCACACCACCAGTCATACCCGCGCACATCCAGGGGCCGGGGTCACCCAGCACCAACGCCCGCCCGGACGTCATGTATTCAAAAGCGTAGCCCTTGAGGTTAGCGCGTGCGCCCAGGCCGCCTTCGTGATCGCGCAGCGGTTCTTTGATCTCGCCACCGAAGATGACATCGGCACCACTCAAGCGGATGCAAGCACGGGTATCGGCGTCACCTTGCACGATGAATAGGCCGCCCTGTGCACCATAGGCGAAGCTCTTACCGACAGAACCATCCAGGCGTTGCCCGTTGTGGTTCAACCCCTTGAGGATGGCGATATTGCCACCCCGCGCACATTTGGCGACGCCATCTTGCGCCCCACCTTCTACCAGGATATTGACCGGCGCATCGTTGAACGCGCCCAGGCCGTTGCCCGGTATCGCGGAATTGCTGAAGCTCAGGTGAACGGCTTCGACCTCGGTTACCTTCTCGACTTCACCGCGCTGCATCGCACCGATTAAGTGCGTGCCCAGAGCGCGATCCATCGCCATGACCTGTTCGTCCTCATAGGTGAGTTCGGTGTCGCCACGTTCGATGTACTCGGCGATCACATTGGTAATCTGCTTGCTGAGCGTATTGCGCGGACGGGTCAGGCGGCGACCACCGGGTTGCGGTTGCTTCTTCGGGACAGGCGGCACACGCTTGAGCAGGGTCGTCAGGTCGATCTTGTCGTGCAGGTCGATTTGTTCCAGCAGTTCCGCACGCCCGACGAGGTCTTGTACACGGCTAAAGCCCATCTTTGCCACCCACTGACGGATGTCGTCGCCAAGCATGTTAAACACGTTGACGATGCCTTCCGGTGAGCCTTTTTCTTCAAACGGACGGAACGCCTTGAAGCCCTTCATATCGGCTTCTTCTTTTGTTTTTACGTGTGTGGTGATGCCGACGTGGCAGGTGCCGTCATGGCAACCGCGACAGATCGTACAGCCGACTGCGACCATCGCCAATGTGCCGAAGCCCACGCGATTAGCACCCAGGCAGATCATCTTAATCACATCCCGCCCGGATTTCATCCCGCCGTCACACCAGATTTCCACATCATCGCGCAGACCGGATTCGATCAATGCGCGGTGCGCCAGCCATACGCCGACCTCGGCCGGCATCCCGACATGACGCAGTGCGTGGGCGCGTGCCGCACCGGTACCGCCTTCATAGCCGGTGATGTTGATGACATCCGCGCCGGCTTTGGCGATGCCGACCGCGATAATGCCGACACCGGGCACCACGGGCACTTTGACCGATACCCGTGCCTGTGTGTTAGCGGTCTTGAGTTCGTCGATGAGCTGCGCCAGGTCTTCGATGGAATAGAGATCGTGATTGTTGCTCGGTGAGATCAAACCGACGCCGGGGGTAGTACTGCGGGCGGCGGCGACTTGTTCTGTCACTTTGTAACCAGGCAGGTGACCACCTTCGCCGGGTTTCGCCCCCTGTCCGATTTTGATTTCAATCAAGCCGCAGGAGTTCAGAAACTCGATATTCACACCAAAGCGCCCGGAGGCGACCTGCTGCCCGCGATTCTTTGGATATTTGCCCATGATGTCTGCGAGTTCGCCACCCTCACCGTTCACGCAGATGATGTTGAGGCGGTGCGCGGCTTCTGCATAGGTTTTGTAGGAAAGCTCACCCTGTGACCCAAATGACATCGCGCCGATGACAACTGGCATATCGTGTTCGCCAATGGTCAGGTCAACTTCTGCGGGGTCGATACCCTTCTCATTTTTCTTCAAGCCGATGATGTGCCGGATGGCAATCGGCTGTTTGCTTTCCAGTGAAAAGAGATGGTCGGTGAATTCTTCCAACGTCATTTGACCGTGTGCGACATCTTCGACCTTTTTCCACATTTTGGGGTAGAAGCGGTCGGGGTTTTCGAGCCGGTTGCGCTTCTCGCCGCGCAGTTCAGCAGCACGGTCTTCGCTATCGGCTTTGAGCGCCGTCCAGGTGAGGCCCCGCGCTTCACCGCCGAAGTAATTCGGGGTGCCGAAGGTCGCCGCGACGGATTTCGAGAGGCCGATGGTGCTAAAGCTATGCCCATAACCACGTAGTTCGTGGCAGCCAATCGTCGAGATCACTTTCTTAAGGCCGTTCGTCATGGCCTTGATGATGTTGCTCAAGCCGGTCGCCAGTCCTTCGGGAGTCGGGTCTTCTTTGGGGGCACGAGGGGCCAGGTCAAGCGCGGTTGCATAGAAGGCATAGGGTAGCAGTGCGTTTGCACCCAGGCTGATGCACAGCGCCATATCATGCAGGTCACGCAGCGACCCAGAACGAACCACGATACCGGTAAGGCGACGTAGGTTAGGCTTTGCTTCTGACCGGCGCAGCGCGTTATCAATGGCTGCGGTGACCATGAGCGGATCCAACCAGAGGCGCTGCCCTTCGTAGACGTCGGTGTCATCGAGGACGATGCACATAGTCCCTTCGAGCACGGCATCGACGGCGGCATCTTGCAGCCGCTTGAGGGCGGCATCAATATTTTCATCGAGGGCGGCGCTCAATGACAAGACCGTGACCTTATCACCAAAAGTGGCGATGAGGTCTTCGATGCTCATCGTGTTGTGTTCTAACGCGACTTCACTCATCATCTCTGGCGTGCCGAGTGGTGCGTAGCCACCGGTCAGCAGCGGCGTATCCAGCACGACCAGTGTGTCGTCGTCAGTGTTGCGCCCACCCAGCGGCGGACGTGCGCCGATGAGCATCTGCGTGGAAAACTGTGCCTGCTCGCGTTCCCGGTCGATTGACGGGTTGGTGACAACTGCGACCGTCTCCTTGAAGTAGTCCGCAAGATTAACCCGCTTTCGACTCAGGGCGGCGATAGGGCCGTCCCAGCCGAGCGAACCGATCTGCTCTTTGCTTTTGCTGGCGAGGTTATCCACCAGCGTAGTGTGATAGCGTTCCCAACCGAGCGCCGCCATCGTGTTTGTGTTGACGGGAGTATCATGCTGCTCCCAGGGCAGGGCGACCACCGCTTTGATAAGTTGTGTGTCCGCGACCTTTTCAGCGGTGGCGACGGCGTCTGTCTGTTGAACTCGTGCAGCGGCGACACGCTGGGGTTCACCAGTTGTCACTGTCTCAGGTTGTGGATGGTTGCCGTTACCATTGCCTTTGTGATGACCGTTGCCGTTGGTCGGGTGAAAATTCCCCTGACCGTTGCCGTTGTTCATCGCAAAGATGCGACTGGGCAAGTCAGGCAATTGGGCGGTGTTTTTCAGATAGCGGTTATGGACGTGTTTCTGGATTGCGGGATAATCCAACACTTCAATGCCGACCCCGCGATCGATCTTAAGCGCGATCTTTTCTCCGGGTGCCATCGGCTTGGGATCGACGGTCATGTTGTCAAGTTGGTAGACGCCGCGCTCCGAACTGGCGAAATACTCTTTTTCGGTCTCGCCAAACCACAGCGGACGCAAGCCGAGGGCATCGACGCTAAACACGCACTTATCACCCAGGCGTGCGGCGACGGCAGCCGGCCCTTGTGCGAATGGCCCGAATGACTGCCGCATATCTTCGTACATACGGCGGATTTCCGGGCGATCTTGTACCAGATCATGTTTGTGCGGTGGGAAGATATATTCCATCGCCTCGATCAAGTCGATGCCGTGACGCATACACAGGGCGTGGATCGCACGATCTACATCTTGCGAGTCCGAATTGCCAGCGGAAAGCGAGATGTCCACCATCACCGCTTCCATGCGGAAGCGTGAGATGGTGTTGAACTCACCATTGTGACCGAGCACGCCGAAGGGCTGCGCCCGTTCAAAGATCGGGTTGGTGTTCGTGCTGTAGCGGGCATGTCCTAGCGTCACCGTGGAGGCGAAGTCGGGATCACGGAGTTCGGGATAGTACCGTCTCAAAATCTCGACTGTGCCTTGCACCTTATAAACCACACTATGTGATGACATCGACGGGAAATGTACGTTGAAGTTGTCTTCGAGCTGTACCTGTAGGTTGAACAGCGTCTCATCGAGTTGATCGACGGCGACCTGACCGTTCATCCCGGCGATCTGGAAGAAGGCGGGTTCGGTCTTTTCTGCATGTGGGCCGAGCACAAGCCGGTTGATCTCACCGGGTTGGTCAAGCAGGACGTGTAAGCCGGTATCGGTCATGCGGCGGCAGATCTGGTCAATGATGTTGTTCGCACGCGGTCGATCTTGCGAGGGGATCATCACATGAGCCACCCAGAAGCCGTTGTGCGTCGCCAGCGATGAGCGCAGACCTTTGTGGGCGAGGCGTTTCATCCAGAGCTGGCGGGGGATGTCGGTCATAATGCCGACGCCGTCGCCCTCACCATCAATATAGCCGGTACGGTGTCCCATCCGCGCTAACCCTTCGATGGTGCGCTTGACGTTGCCGTGTGTGGCCTCACCGCCCTTGCGCACCGCACAAATCAGCGCACAGGCATCACGTTCGTTGGTATCAATTGGATGTCGATCATCATGAGGAGCGAATGAATTCTCACGTAAACTGTTATTTTTCGACATATGCGTCCTCTCATAATGTGCAAAAGTTATGACTTTGGAATAAAGGTGTTTGGTGTAAGTTAAAAGAAAAATTTATTTGTGTGGTCGTTTGTTCGGAAGTGACAAACAGATACAGCGTTGATTAGGACTAATTTACCAAAGAAATGTCAAATAAAACATTGATAAGGTGTACGAGATATATGGGCTTCGATTGCGGTAAACTGCACAATCGGCACGTCGTTTGAGGAACGTGGCCTTAGAATGTTGACTTATGCTTGGGGTAAGGTGCCGGCGCTGCAACGTCTTTATACATGGATCGGATGCATGAAGGAGATCACCGCGCCCGACCCGTGTCTTTTTTAGCAAATTCTAGTTCATCGAGAGCAGTCGTCGGATGGTGAGCGCGAGATGAAGCGCGAGCCGTGTCTCCGGGCGATTGAGGTCGATCTCTGCAATTTCATTGATGCGATTCATCCGATAGAGCAGGGTGTTTCTGTGGACGATCAACCGTTCGGCGGTTTGGCTAAGGTTGCCATGGCAGGCAAAGAACGACTCCAACGTTTTGACCAGATCGGCGTGCTGTTTCATGTCATAGTCGATCAACGGCCCCAGCGTGTTCTGCATGAATTCCATCAGCTTGTCCCGGTCGGAAAGGCTGAGGATCAGTTGATAAACCCCCAGATCACCGATGTAAAGCGGAATATCTGTTTGCAGCCGGGTGGCGAGTTCTAATGCTTGCACGGCATCACGATAGCTGTTTCGCCACTGACCGATTTCACGCGCCGGTTGACCGAGGCCTAGTGCGACTTTGTGATTGCTGTACTGCCGTTGGATCTCCTCGGTGATGTCCTCGGCGAGCTTCAGGCTGCTGTCGATGGGATTTTCTGTGTTGGTCGTGTGGAAAACCAACACCTCGCCTTCGCGCTCTCGCTGCCAGACCAGTGCTTTAGAGCGTCGGGCGTTGATAACAGTGTTGACCAGTGTTTCGAGACGACGTGTAGAAAGCCCTTCGGTTTGCCACGTCAGCACGATGGCCAGATGAGCCTGGGTCATGTCATGGTCAAACCGCTCGCCCTGGCGAACCGCTTCTTGATGACTGACATCGCCCATGAGCAACCGGTCTAAAAATGTTCCGCGTAGGCGCTTTTCAGTATCGCTGATGGCTTTGGCCTTTGCCATCTCCAAAGCGCAGGCCGCCGCACCATGCTCTGCGACCAGCGAGTCAATATCGTCGAAGTCTGTATCACGTCCGACGATGGAAAGATACCCGCGTCCGATTTCGTTCGTCACGATGGGTGATACGAGTCGGGCGATCCCCGGTATCGGTAGGCTTTGCATCTGCACATTGACATCGACCTCCGCGACACGATGGCGGTCCTGGTATTCTACGGGGAGGTTATCACCTTTTTTGATGAATTGTTCGATCTCTTCCCATTTGGCGATGAGCTGTGGCTGTACCGAATTATAAAGCACGTTCAGGCGCTTATCCTGGATGATAACGGCTTTGTTCGTCAGGCGAGCCATCGCGTTGATGAGTTCCGGCATACCTTCGTTACGAGAGGAAATTTGTGTGAGCTGCCGGTAAATCTGGGTGCCGCGCCGCTCGATTTGTACTTTGCGGTCGATCAGCAGGCTGACGATAGCTTTTTCCACCAGACGGATGCGGCTGTTCACTGGCAAGACCATCACAGGGAGGCTGTAGGCTTTAGCCTCGGCAATCGTCGCCGGGGAAGGAGAATCACTTAAAACCAGGGCGACGGCTTTGTGTTCTGCCGCCCAGCGGAGGAACTCGATGTCGTGATGTGGTTGCTTCCCGTTCTTACGGGCGGGTGCCATCAGCACGATCTCGCCCTCTTGAATTTGTTTGTTCGCTAGAGCGTCTTCAGGGTAGAGGACGGTCGTCCAGGTGACGACTTGATTTAACATGCCATCGCCAGCAATGACGCGAGTACCCAGCGGCAGCGCGAGTTTGCGAATATCTTCTATGGTGATTCGTTCGTTTACGTCAGTGGTCATGGTTAGTTTCACTATTTTTAAAAATTTACACTTAGTAGGATGAAGATGCTATTTTATAGACATGCACTGGTCAGCACAGGCCACTTACGTTTCGCCGGTGATGACACCAAAGCCGATCACCCCGGCGAACACCAGAAGGGTGATGCCATAAAAATTTTGATCCGGGTTGACGGTGAAGTTGATGAGCGTGAGCAACAACATGAGTGTACCCCCAATCCATGTGATAGGGCTGACGGGCCACCGATGCATGAATTGGTAGATGCCCGACCCCATCAAGATCACGGTGCCGCATAAGGGGACGATAAAGTTGGGGACTGCTTCGACCTGCGCCGGGTCAAGGAAGTACAAGATGCCGAAAACGAGTACCATCAAGAACCATGTCACACGCTCTACTTTTGCTTCCGCGTCGCTCTTACGTCGTGCCAAGTGCCACCACCCCTAAATCGGCGTATTATCTAATATGGTACCGAATATACCGCATTCTGCGCCAATTATGTAAAATATACAATATCCCATTTTACAAAATTTTAGTACATTCTAACAATTGATTGACAATAGAATGGTGTTGTAAAGTGGTTTCTCTTGAATATTGAACTACTGTTAACGTAACTATCGATACTTCAAATGCGTGTTCTGGCACAGGACTAGGCAGTTTGCCTATGTGCTGAAAACGACTACAATCAAGCTTTGAACTAAGCATATGTATGCGGGGACTGACCCTATGTGGAAACAAGTTTTGTGCTGTGGTCTTTTGCTGGTCTTGGGTGCAGGGTGTTCAACTGACCCGGCACCTAACACCGGTGGCGGGCCGCGTTTGATTCAGGATTTGGCGATTGACCCCACTGAATCCGAAGGGGCGATCCCCATTTTGGGTAGCACCATGACGGCACCACCGACTGAGACGCCGCCGCGACAGATCACCAGTGAGGTTGTCTCTCCGTTGCAGCAGACGACCGTCGAAGCAGATTTTGTGTTGGTCACGCCGACGCTGCCGCCCAGTAAAACACCGACCACCACACCCACCATCACCGCGACGCCTTCACAAAGCCCGACGCCGACAATCACGGTCACGGCGACGGCAACCGCACCGGCCTTCCCGACCAGCGTCATCATTCCTGTGACAGCGCCGGTCGTACAACCGCAGCCGGTGGTTTGTGATAGCACATGGTTTTTTATCGAGCCGCGCCCGGCGAACTGTCCCGCTGCACCACCGACTGCCAGCCAGGGGGTTTATCAGTCGTTCGAGAATGGCTATATGGTCTGGGTAGGGGCGCTGGACGCAATCTATGTGATGTACAGTGACACGACCTTCCCACGTTGGGAAGTATGGCGAGATGAGTTCAACGAAGGCGAGATGGAAGAAGACCCAAGCTGGCCCTCAGCACCTGATGGTGACTTCTGGCAGCCGCGCCGGGGCTTTGGTGAGTTGTGGCGGCGCGAAGATGCGGTGCGTGACCGTATCGGCTGGGCGACGTTGGAGATGGAAGAACCGTACAACGTCCGTGTGCAGAACGACAACAGCGGCACACTTTTCATCGAAGACCCTGAAGGTGGCATTTTTACGTTGTTGCCTAATTCCGTTGATTGGCAGTATTACACCGGTACCACTGAGGACTTCGCCAACTTTAACAGCACCAGCACACCGAATTATGGTGACATCTTGAACCCGTAATCACGGTCGCCATGCGATTGAGTAACGCCAGCCGACACCGAGCGGGAGATGCTCGACCTCACCGTTGACTGTGTTGAAACGCTGTGTTTCAACCGCATTGCCAAACTGGCCGATGTATACCGGGAAGATCAACGACTCATCGTGCCAAAAGATCGGTCGTGAGGTGCGCTCCGGCAGGGCGCGTAAATGTTCGAGGTTGGTGCCATCTGGATTGACGGCGTAGAGTGCTTTTTCAGTGTCAATGCGTTCGACAAACAGGATGCGTCCGTCGTCCGCCCACTTTGCCGCGTAGACAAAGCGGCTGCGCCGTGTGATTTCATCGAGGAAGTTTGTAACGTCGGTGCGCTCAAGCGTCTCTACGTCAATCGTGTGGATGCTGCGGGCGAGAGCCGCGCCGGAAAGCCCAATAATCTCATTGATGTAGAGCAATTGATCCCCGTCTGGTGACCATTCTAAAAAGTAATCTTGTCCTTCCATGCGGATCAGTTGGCGTTGGTCGCTGCCGTCGGCGTTCATCACACGAAGGCTGGAACCAAATACTCCGACGACGCGATAGGCGATCTGCTTGCCATCTGGGGAATAGGTTAGCGTTATGATTCGTTGTGAGGCGTTTAAGTCGAGCGTCACCAGCTCGGTTTTATCACGTCCTATGGGTGTCATCGTGTAGAGGGCGTGCGTTTCCCCGGTGTGCGACCACGCATAGTAAAGGATGCGCTCGCCATCGGGCGTCCAGGTGGCGGCGTCCTCGAAGTCACGACTGTATGTGAGGTTGAGACGATCCGCGCTGTCGAGTAGTGCGACGTAAATATCGCGTCCACTTTCGTAGACCAGCGCACGGCCTGTCTCGATCTGGTTGGCGGCGGTTTGCATAATGACCAGTACAGTGGTCAGGATGACGAAAAGTGCCAGCCCGCTTTTAACGATCAGGTTAAACATCGCATCTCGTCCTTATGGTTGCCAGTGGGGGTCGAGGTCGGCGGCGTGGTTGTGGGTGATGCGGCTGGTCTTGCCGGTCGCCAGATCGAACGTGAAAATGTCCCAGTTGCCCTCATTGCCTGCTATGTAGGCGATC
>DAOTTX010000127.1:0-2757 GCA_034437515.1 Anaerolineae bacterium | reverse complement strand
GGGTTGTCCCTTGTGTCCAGCAATCACATACACCTCATCACATTCAATCTCACCGCTCAATTGGACAGGCTTTTTTTCGCCACAATCCCCTCGCGCAACTGCTCCGTCATCACCTGCACATCCGACACCGATAACGCCTGTCAATACTCGGCTGGAACCATACCATCCATTTGGGGTACCAGAAGCATCCGTGTCACCAGCCGCCTTGCTCAAAGAGGTCGGCGCTGCGGTGCGCTTCCTCAATCGTGGCATCCGCTAAGGCGCTCACGCCGCGCATCACCTCGGCGGCTTGCAGCAGCCCCACAAACGGCCCGCTGAACAGCGACAATTGCCCGCCCTCGCCGCGTAGCTAGCCTGTCCGCCACTCGCGCCCCGATCAGGCTGTTGCCGTGCTTCAGGTGATGGTCGAGGAAGCTCAGTGGTGCGCCCAGCGTGAAGGCATCCAGCCACAGGCTCACCTTCGCCAGTTCTACCGCCATCAGGTTCAAATCCACGCCGTAAACGCAGCGTTTCAGCACGGCTCGCTTCAGCAGCGCCACGCGGGTCAGCCGGTCAGGGTCGATGCTCACGCTCTGGCGCTCCATGTCGTCGAGAATGTCCTGGCGCGTATGGTCGATGAAGTGCCACATCGGGTTCTCGCTCCACCCGTTGAGGAAGTCAATCAGGCGGTTGCTGATGGTGTCCACCACTTCCACCAGAAAATGCCCGCTGCCCATCGCGGGGTCCAGCACGCGCACGTTGAGAATGTCGTCCACAAGCTGCTGCATTTCGGGGTTGTTCCAGTACACGGTGGGGGATTCGTCCTTGCCGCTGGATTTGCGCCGCGCTTCGACCAGTTTGGCATAATCATCGTAGCCTTTTTTGGCATATCGCAATCGTTTTTAGACATCGGCAAACTTGCGGTCCAGTACCGGCCCGACGGTATGCCGCACGATGTACTTGACGATGTAATCCGGCGTGTAGTAGCTACCGGTGGCTTTGCGCTCCTGCTTGTCGTTTTCCAGGTAGACAGCGCCAATTTCTAGAGTAGTGATAGGTTTCTTGACCTTCTTCGCCGGCTGATAAACCTCTTTGCCCTTCGATTTGGTGACGGCTAGCTTCTCGGCGGCAATCTTCAGCTTGAACTCCAGCAGCCCCTCGTAGATGCTGCCCAACTGCCGCACGCCCAGCGATTTGAAGTCGATGAACACGAGCGCCTGCGTCTTCTGGTCGATGTCGCGGGTCAGCCGGTCGAGTCCAATGGCGAGATAGCGGTCGGGAATGGCGTAGGCTTCCAGAAATGCGCCGATCTCGCTTTCCTGGCTGAACAGACCGCCGTTGTAGGTCGGCATGTTCATCTGGTCGGAACCGTCGTCGATGACGTGGAACAGTTCTTTCAGCCGGGTGTAGAGTTCGGTGCTGGTGGCACTGTAGTGTGCCGCCAGGTTTTCGGGCGCGGTATCCTCCACGTCGCCGCCGGCACGGGCGATCTCATCCTTCAGGCGGTAGAGACTCAGCTGGCGGTAGCCGTTCGCCTCGTTGACGGGCAGTAGTTCCAGGCTCTCCGCATACAGAATGAACATCAGGCGGTAGAGAAAGGTCATCGTGCCGCTGAACACAGTGTCTAAATCCCTCACCCCTAAATCCCCTCTCCCACTGCTGCGCGGGGCGAGGGGACTTTCACCGCCGCGTGTCTGGCTCCCCTTCTCCCCGCTGTGGGAGAAGGGGCCGGGGGATGAGGGGGCGTTTTTCGCTCGCATATCGGCGATGAAGCCCTTTGCAAACTGCGGGAAGATCTCCACGAACACGCGATCTTTCAGGCGGTCGCCCAGGTCTTTGGCGTAGTCGGCGCTCTTCTTCAGCAGGTCATCCAGGAAGCCGATGAACGCCTCCTGCCGGAACAGCAGCCACCAGTATTTGAGCGCGGTGATCTGGTCGTTGGCAGCGACGGCTTCTTCCAGGTCGATCTCGTAGTAGTTGGTCGCCTTGTTGCTGGCGGTGGACGAGTACAAACGCCACAGCTTGCCGTTGGTGACGATCACCCAGGGCGCGACCTGTGCTTCCAGCAGAGAGACGACCATCGCACCGGGGATCTCGAAGGGTGTGCCGCCCTGGTTTTCGTCCAGTTCGCGGCTCTCGTCCACGTCGTCCAGGTTGCGGCTCCACACGTAGGTCAGTGCGGCGGCGATGGGCTGTTCGGTATCACCCGGCGCGTACAGCAGGTAATCCGGTTCTTCGGCGGCGGAGGCACTGGACTTCTGCTCCGTGTAGGCAAAGCCCAACTGCTCGAACAACGGCTCGTACAGTCCACGCCGGATTACGTCTTCGGTCTGGCGGGTGTATTTAGCGCGGGCGGTGGTTAGCTGCTTGAACACCGCGAGTCCGATGGGGCGCACATCCTCGCGCCACTCCGGGGTGATCTGCTCGTCGGTCAGCCGCCTGGTCAGGTAGTAATCGGAGAACAGCGCCCGGTTGTTGAAGTATTCCTCGCTCCACTCCGCCAGCATGTACGCCGACCGCAGCTTCTCCCACTGGTAATCCGAATCTTCTTCTGTGAAAGTGAAGCGTTTCAGCACCCGCAGCGCCACCGGATCGGGGTTCAGGCGGTTCACGGTCAGCGGGATGGGGCGAATGGTGCTTTTGAGCGTCAATCCCTTGCGGCGGGATTTCTGGCGGCTGCGCTCCAGGTAGACGAACTCGATGTCTTCGTAGTCCGCCGTCAGGACAAGCAGCACTTTCTGGTCGGTGGTTTTGAGAAAGCCGCGCGCCAGGTTATTC
>DAOTTX010000126.1:0-3044 GCA_034437515.1 Anaerolineae bacterium | reverse complement strand
CCACGGAGGTGTCTATGCCCCAACCCGCGCCCTGACCTGACGGGATGCCCCTTCAGGGTGGCACACTTTGCCCGTTAATTGGTGGCACATTCCAAGGTGGGGATTGACACTTACCACGACAGCTATAAGTTGCTGCCTGACAATATGCTGTTTGATCTACACGCAGACCCGTACCAGCAAAACGACCTGGCCCAACAGTCGCCTGGGTTACTTGTGCAGGCCAAGGCGCTATTGCACGATTGGCTGACCGATAATCTCATGCGTGCCCGGCAGGATGTTGACCCGCTGCTCACGGTGGTCAAGAATGGCGGCGGCTTCCATACACGCGGGAAACTGCCCGCTTATCTGGAGCGGTTGCGCAAGACGGATCGAGCACATCTCGCGGATGAGTTAGTCGAAAAGTTTGCGCACGAATTGACGGAGTGAACGCGGCTGGCGAACAAACCCCGGTGAGCGTGTTCTCGTGAGTTCTCTTTCCATCATGCCATCATGTTCAGTTTGCCGCCCTGAACGCCACTGCATGTCAACAAAAAATGACCTGTGTGGGTTGCATCTGTGTCGCTTCTGAGCGGTGCATGATCCTGGAAATTAGTAGATTGTACGATCATCATACTAGCACAAGTCGCGTTTTCTGGCACAATGCGCAAGGCTCTTGCGAACCGCGCGAGTGTCATCACACGCAAACATACAGGTAAAAAGCATGACTACGAAGTCAAATCCGAACGCCGCCGCTCGTTTCGGTACTTTCGCCGGGGTGTTTACCCCCAACATCCTGACGATTCTGGGGATTATCCTTTTCCTCCGCATGGAGTTTGTCGTCGGGCAAGCGGGGTTATGGGGCGCACTCGCCATCGTACTGCTGGCAAACGCTATTTCTCTGTTGACGGGGTTGTCACTTTCTGCTGTGGCGACCAACATGACCGTTCGTGCAGGGGGCAATTACTACATCATCTCGCGCTCACTCGGCCTAGAAGTCGGTGGTGCAATCGGCATCCCGTTGTATCTCTCACAGGCGATCAGTGTCGCATTTTACATTATCGGTTTTACGGAGGCGTTGCTAGTAGTCGAATTCTTTGATCAGTTCGACCCGCGTCTCATCGCGTCAATCGTCACGCTGTTATTTGTCGTCGTCGCTTATGTCGGTGCGGATTTCGCGCTGCGGATTCAATTTTTTATCCTGATAGTGTTGCTTTTCGCCCTCGCCTCGTTCTTCATCGGTGCAATCTTCGATTTCGGTAGCGTCCCCGCGCCCGTACTCGATACCAATTTCACCGGTGATAACACCTTCTGGACGGTCTTTGCGATTTTCTTCCCAGCGGTGACCGGTATCGAGGTCGGTGTCAGTCTCTCTGGTGACTTAAAGGATCCGAGTCGCAGTATTCCGCTGGGGACAATCAGTTCCATTATCTTCACGGCGATTATTTATATTATCGTCACGATTCTTTTTGCCTATAACCTGACCTCTGAACAACTCCTCGGTGACTCGCTGGCGATGCGCCAGATTGCGATCGTCCCGCAGGCCATTCTCGCCGGGGTGTGGGCCAGTACACTCTCGTCCGCATTAGGCAGTGTGTTGGCGGCACCGCGCACGTTGCAAGCCATCGCTAACGATGAGATCGTACCGAAGTTTATGGCCTCCAACATGGGCAGTAAAACCGAGCCGCGCATGGCAGTGCTCGTCACCGGTTTGATCGCCTTGGTAGTCATCTGGGCGGGGAACCTGAACGCTGTCGCCCCTGTGATCTCGATGTTCTTTCTCAACACATATGGCATGGTGAACCTGACCAGTACCATCGAGAAGTTAGTCGGGAACCCAAGTTACCGCCCACGTTTTCGCATCCCCTGGTGGGTCTCCTTACTCGGGGCGGTCGGGTGTTATGGCGCGATGTTGTTGATTAATCCACTTGCCACCGTCTTCGCTATCGTGGTCAGTTATGGCTTTTTTATCTACTTACAACAGCGATCCATCCAGCGCACATGGGGTGATGTGCGTAGCGGCATCTGGTTCGCGCTGTTGCGTTGGGCTTTGATTAACCTGGAACGTTCGCGTTGGACGGTCAAAAACTGGCGACCGAACCTGATCGTGTTTACCGGACAACCGCATAACCGGCAGCAGCTCGTTGAAATGGCGGATTGGTTGATCTTAGGGCGTGGGTTGGTGACGTTCTTCCAGTTGATTATCGGTGACCCGCAAGATCGCGCTCAGAACGAGATGCGTGATACCGCCCGCCGGCACATCCAGGAGTACATCGCAGAAAATAAGATGGTCGCTTTCGCTGAAGCTGAGATCGTGCCGGACTTCCGCACCAGCGCGACCATCCTCGCGCAGGCACATGGCATCGGCGGCATCACCATGAACAGTGTGCTGCTTGGCTGGAGCCGTACCAACGAAGGTCGCTCTATGCAAATGAACCTCATGCGTGATCTGGTAGCGATGGGTAAGTCCGTGCTATTCCTGAATTATTCGCCGGAAAAGGGCTTCGGCAAACGTCGCCGGATGGATGTTTGGTGGCAGGGACGCGGCGGCAATGAGGACCTGATGCTGCTGCTAACGTATCTCATCGAACGACACCCAAGTTGGCACAAAGCTCAGGTGCGCTTAGTCCGCATTGTTGATAGTGATAAGGCGATTGAAAGCGTCACCGAACACATGCAAGCTGTGCTTGATGACGTTCGTGTCGATGCGGAACCGAAGATTATCGTGCGTGATCCGCAGCAACGTATCGCAGAAGTCATTCGTCAGAACAGCTTAGACACCGACCTGACCATCATCGGGATGGCCTTACCCGAAACCGCTGATTTGGAGACTTATAGCGAACGTTTGAACGATCTGGTGCAAACGATAGGGACGGTGCTGTTGGTGCGCAATGCCGAAAGACAACATGACATCCTATCCGCAAGCTGACTTTGCAACCGATCAGCAATCAATAACGGTAACTACTCAGGTAGGGTATCACAGGGTAGTTGTGATGACCTTAGTGAACATTTATGGACTTTCATGGCACAAATCACAATATAGTTGTGAATGTGTGTAATAAATTGTA
>DAOTTX010000125.1:0-4864 GCA_034437515.1 Anaerolineae bacterium | reverse complement strand
GGAAGTACAGCTACAGTATGGGAAATCAGAATAATCCAAGGAAGAGGCTTGACAGCTTACTCACCACTCCTAAAACTAGCTGATGGACTATTTCAGCCCGGCTGTACTAGGACAATCGTATCAGTTCCGCCGGTTGCATCTTCTATGTTACTTTACGTACAATTAAGATGATAAGTTGCAGTTTCATCCGCAAATCCATCATCCGAAAGGTCAAATTCATCATGACGAGAAAACGCTTTATAGGGGTGATCGTGGCGGCGTTGGCCTTATTGGTCGTCGTCCTCGCCCCCAATGACCGTGCGCAAGCACAGGTATCGTTTGGTACAAACTGGTTCGGCGAATTCTATGATAACACGGATTTCGCGCTACCCCTCGCGGCAACATCGACTTACGTCAACGGCTTGAACTTCAACTTCGCCGGGCAACCTCTCGGCGGCAACGGTCAGGTGTTAGCGGTCGGCGCGGATAACTGGTCGGCAATTTTTACCACCACCGAGAACTTTGTCACCAGCGGTGTCTATACCTTCTCCGGTGAGGCCGACGATCAAGTCTTCGTCTTGATTGACGGTCAGTTGGCTTTCACCCAGCAGACGCCCGGCTTTTTCAGCTTTCAGTATAACGTTACTGCCGGGGCGCGATTGGTGCAGGTCGGCTTTGTCGAACTGTCCGACACCGCCATCCTGCGCATCCAATGGGAGTTTAGCGGTGTGTTAGGCACACCAGGCCCGGTTGGGCCGACCGGGCCGCAGGGGCGCGTGGTCAACGTCAGCGGCCTCTCACTGCGGACAGGACCGTACCTTGGCGCGTCACGCATTGGCGTTCTCAGGCCGGATAACCAGTACACCGTCCTCGCCAAAAATAACGACGAAAGCATCCTGTTTACGTGGTATAAGGTCGTCGCCGGGGAACAGGTCGGTTGGACGAGCGGGCGTTACTTCATCGTGGATGGCAATACCGAACTCATCCCCGAAGAAGCCTCGGAGTTCCAGACCATCGAAGGCTTACCCGCGAGCGGCGTCACCGGCGTCACCCGCGCTGTGATGAACTATCGACGGCGGCCTAGCATCCGTTCGGAACGCTTTACGCAGTTGCCATGGGGCGCACAGGTCGATATTCTCGCCCGCACCATCCAGGGTGGTGAGAACTACTGGTTCTACGTGCGCTACGGGGAGCAAGTCGGCTGGATCTTCGCGCCTTACGTCGGCATCAACGGCCCCATTGAGGCGGTGCCTATCCTCTAAAGTTTCGAGGAGGGTGGGATCCCACTCATAGCTTGCAAGATCCATATCCCAACCCTCCCGCGAAGTAAATTGGATGAGGCGATTGTTTATTCAAACGCTAACGCCTCCCGCAATGCCTCGATCTGTGCCGTTTCCCGGTCACGCAGGGCCAGCACACGCTCGGCAAGCTCAGCACGCAGATCAGCGGCTTCAGCCTCACGCAACGGGAAGTCATCGTCCATGGTTGCGCGGATCTCCCCTAAGCGCGTGTTGATGCGTTCTCGTTCGTCCTGCGCGGCCTGCCCCCGTTCGATGAACAGGGTATGCGTCCGGCGTAGCAGATCGCGTGTTTCGGCGAACAGCGGCACTCGCTCCGGCAGGTGCGCCTCGGCGAGTGCCGTCCACAGGGGGGCAAGCTCACGATAGCCCGCCGCGACCTCGCGCAATGCCGGCCGGTCGATGACTGTGGCGGCTTCGTCCAGAAAATCAGCGAAGCGCCCCCTTTCCGCGCCGGGGCCGTTGGTCGTCTCGATGCTGCTGAACGTAGTCTTCAATCCGGCATACATCGCCGGGCCGGGCGGGAAGACTTTCTGCCAGCTTTGCCGGTCGCCGCGTTTGGTCAGGCAATCCGCCCAGCGCGTCATCCCCGCACTGCCCAGGGATTTATTCGCATGTTTGACGGGCGCGTTCCCGGTGAAGAGATGCACAGTATCATGCAACCCCTGTTCGACCGCGCTGGCAAGTCGGCTCATATTCACATCCTCGACCGCGAGCAGTTGATAGCGCGTCTTCTTGACCACACCGCGTGCGGCGAGGAAGTCCTCAGCGGGCACTTGCAGCGGCACCCCGGCGCGGTCGGCAATGTAGACGGTCGTGTCATCATGCCCGTAAACCACCACCGGGATCATCAACCACATATCATCGTCCCGGTCACTGATGGTGTAAGGCAAGCTGAACAGATCGACCCACACCAGCAACGGGTTTCCGGCTGTCAGCACATCCCGCAGATTGTCGGTCGCTTTGTTCGCACGGGTGGTCTTTTGCACGTCCTGCACCATACCGAGCCGTCCCAATATCCGGTCGAAGGAATCGAAGGTGTTGCGTGTCAACAGCGCCACATGCGGGTTGTAGCCTTCGTAGGCAAAGCTGAAATATCCGACCGTGATGCCGCCGCTCACGCCGAGTAGCAGCGCCTCACTCAACTCATATCCCTGGTGGCACAGCAGATTGTGTAAGCTGCCTGTCTCGTAATGACGTCCGGTGAACTGGTGATAGTCGAGGATCATATGCGTAAGCCCCTGTATGGCGTTATCGGTAGACTAAACCCAGTGTAGGGCATACGGGTATTCAATCACGCAATTTGTGACATAAGTGCACGGTTTTATTTTTCGCGGTGTTCCCGGTAGAATTTCTCCCACGCTTGCTCGAAGTCCTCGCGGATGACGGTGTGCTGTTGTGGCGTCAATTCGGCGACCTCTGCCGGCACGAGGTCTTCGAGCGCCTTTTGCGCAAACCAGATCATCGCCTGTGTTTCTAGCACGGCGGCGGCACGATGCCCCACCCAGGAAAGCAGCAGCAACACACCCAACGCCACCGCGATCACCACCGGCGACCAGGGGACGTAAAACAGCAGCGCCGCCATCAAACCGGGGATGAGCAGTGTATCCAGCAAGTAGCCAGCGTTCACCCGTGCGCGTAGTTCGACGCGAGTCACATCATCGCCGTAAGCGATGAGCTTGCCCTTCATCACCGCGATAGTCGAAGTCCGTTTACGATAGCGCCAACGCACACTGCGTGTGGTCGTCAGCCGAAAGCCCGCCCGGTTTTGTTGCACATGGTAGCGTCTGCCGTTGGCAAATAGATTGCGCTGGTGCAGGCGCTGTGTGCTGGGCCGTGCCGCCCGAATGAGCGTTTCCAGGCAGGTCTGCGGGTCGGCAGCGATCATCAAGATCACCGGTTGTGTGGTATGCCACATCCGGCGCAGCACGAACTGCCGCAGCCATCGCCACAGGCGCGGCTCTGAACGGGCATCTTCGTCGATGATGCGCTGCTTTTGTTCGTCAGCGACCATACCGTTACCCGATGCGCTCCGCGACCACGATGGTACGTTCCTCATAGGAATCGCTGAGGAAGTTGTAATCATCGCAGGTGATGAGCGTCAGCCGTTCGGTGGTGGTGGGGTAAAGCGGAGTCAGGTCATCAGGCGCGACGTTGCGAATCTCGGAGACGAGATAGCGTTGCTCGATCTCGTCCCGCTCCAGAATGACCACATCCCCGGTCATAAGGTCGCCCAGGTTGGCGAAAATCCCTTTACGCCCGTCGCGCATCTCGACATGCCCGGAAAGCACGATGTTCCCCGGTTCGCCCATCCAGACCGTGCCTTGCAAATGCCCGACATTTTGCCCCAGATTGCTCACATCCCAACTGACGCCATCCAGATACACGCGGATAATTTGCGTGTTCACCCCCGCCGACGGGATCAAAATACGGGCGTTGCCAATCGCTGATCCGCTCTGCACGACCGGTGCGGCGGTCGGCGCGGTTATCGTCGGGATCGCTTGTTCCGCTAGTGGGGCGGGCGCTGAGTCGGAGGCGACCAGCGTATCGAGCAAGTCGGTGTTGAGCAACAGAAATGTCACCACCGCCCCGCCGACGAACGCCAACAGCAGCAGAAAAGCGACTATGTTACCAATGGAAAAGGCTCTGCGGTGTCTATACATCCGTGTTACTCACAACAATACGGTATCGTGTTTCTATTATAGCCCTAATCACGACGAGAGCAGATTAATTTGTGCGTACAGGCTGTATTTCACCGGTAAAGGAGTAAAAATTCATGACTACTGGCGACGTGGTGCTACACCGCGATGACCATCAGCAACACGACCGGGATGAGAGCGCCGATCAACGTCCCCACAACCACTTGCGCCGGGGTATGCCGCTTCAGTTTGAGCCGTGCCGCCCCCACCAGGATAATCAACGGAAAGGAGAGCACCGCCGGGAAAACGCCAAACACCACCCACAGCGCGACGGTCGCACTGCTCATGCTGATTGCGTGGATGCTAATCTGCCAGATGAGCGTGATGCTGGTCATAATGGCGATCTGCACCAGGCTAAACAGGCCGAACTGCTGCACAATCGACGGCGCACCCATCAACCGCAGTGTGAACCACGCAATCACCGTGCAGGTAATAGAAACCACCAGCGGAATATACCGCTGCTGCCGGACTTGCATGTGAATATCAGTGATGCGCCCACATCTGACCATATAGGCGATGAACATCACCGGGAGCATACACACGAGCAAGACATATGTCGCAGCCCAGGTGAACGCTTCGGCGCGCGTTTCCGCGTCACGCAGCGCGATAGGTAGCGCCAGCGCGGCCCACACCATCGGTGGACTGAGTACGTCAGAGACCATCCGCGCCCAGGAGAGTTCATAACTAAACCGTCGCATCCGTATTTCCTTCAACTGATAACAATAAAACTGTAGTACTCAGTCAATTTGAATTTGATGGCATTTTGAGCTTGCAAAGGTAACTACTCAGGTCAGCATTTGTTTCACCCCTCACCCTCCCGTCCCTCTCCCCTTGTGGGAGAGGGAGGCTATCGGACCGGTGGTCCGGGCCGCCGTAGGCGGCTAATCC
>DAOTTX010000124.1:0-31178 GCA_034437515.1 Anaerolineae bacterium | reverse complement strand
GTTGGCGTTACCGTTACTATTCCCGTTGGCGTTGCCATTGGCGTTACCGTTACTATTCCCGTTGGCGTTGCCATTGGCGTTACCGTTACTATTCCCGTTGGCGTTGCCATTGGCGTTACCGTTACTATTCCCGTTGGCGTTACCGTTGCCGTTGCCGGTCGCATCGCCATTGGCGTTACCGCTGCCGTTGCCGCTCGCATTGCCATTCGCATTCCCATTAGCGTTACCGGTACTGTTCCCCGTGCCATTCCCGTTGGCGTTGCCGGTACTGTTCCCCGTGCCATTGCCGGCTGCATTGCTGTTATCGTCGCCGGGTGGATTGTTACTTGTACCCGTGTCTGTATCGGATGGTACGACTTCAAGTGGTGCGACACTCTCTTCAGCGACCGGGAGCAGTACGACATTCTGCATCTGATCGACATCAACATCTGTGGGAGAGCCGAGTGCGCCAGTGGGGGAGAGATTCTCATCGAGCGGGACGGTCACCTGTTGCCCTGTGTTGACCGCGACTGTCGTGTCACCAACGGTAACATCTGCCGACCCGTTAATCATACTCAGGTCCATGCCGTTTTCAGGGTTGGCTTCCACAAACGCCGTCGCGCCTGAACCGCCGTCGATCAAGTCGATGCTGACTTCGTTAATCAGCATCGTGATTCGCGCCAGCCCTTCGGGTGTCTGGATGAGCATGCCATCTGTGACGACGTTGCCACAACGCTGGTCGCCGTCTCCGCTCTGGTAGTAGAGGGCGTGCATCGGCCCGAAATAAGGTACATCAGCCGAGTCAACCTGAAGCATTTCAAGATCGTCGGGTTGCGTTAGTTCAAGCACCTCAGCGGATACCCAACCGACACGATTTTGTTCGCTCTCACGGACCCGCACCCAGTTGTTATTTTCCAACCGACCGATGGCCGTCAGCGTTTCGCCAGCGGCCGCTGTTTGGATGACCAGCGCATTAACAGTCGGCAAACTACGGATATTGACGTTATAGTCGTTGGTGACCTGTACATCGACGGCGGGACGAGCATCGATGGCTGGTTCCACCTCGACATCGCCGAACAACAAGATCGTAATATCCTGAGGAACGCCGGTAAGGTCTGCGAGCAGACGCATCTGTGCGATGCCCCACACATCCTCATTCTCGCTATAGCTGCTCAGGTAAAGTGACTGAATGTTCGTGACGTCGGCTTCGTCGCCAGGGAACTCAAAGCGGAAGTTCTCGTCACCGGGGCTGCGCGGCACGGCATCAATCTCGATGTTGCCATAGCAAACACGGTCACGCCCAATATTTGTGCATGTTTGTTGAACATTGCTCGTAATTGCGCTAATCTGCACATCGCAGGTTTCTTGCGCCTGCGTCTGTTCAAAGGTCTGGCTTAAACCAAGAATGAGTGCTAAGACCACGAAGGGTATGATGCGATAGATTCGTCTGTTCATGAATTGGCTCCAAAAAGTTAGCCCGGATGATTTATAATGCCCAATATGAAAAGCAATAAAATTATACCCTAGTTTAAACGGAATATGAACGAAAAGTCAATTGTTTGCTTATTATTTAAGATAATACACGCATTTACGCCAATAAAGATGCGATAGTATAAAATTTAAATAAATTTATAACAAGCTATAACGCCTAGCTTAACGAAAATTCAGAGGAAACTTATGCGCTACTCATCCCTTATGGATGGACGCCCGATTGCTCTATTTCGTATCCTTTTCGCAGCGGTGATCCTCAAAGACGCAGTTTACCATTTATGGTTAGCACACTGGTTCTACAGTGATGACGGAATCGTCCCACGCGGGGCACTCTTTGACGGACTGGCGCGTGATGCACGTTTCTCCTTGATGGATATAGTGGCGCACCCCTGGCAGGCGCAACTCGTTTTCCTGCTATGGATTGGTGTCGTCCTGTGCCTGCTGGTGGGCTATCGTGTTCGCTGGATGACGATCCTCAACTTCATCTTTATCCTCTCCATCCACGAGCGTAATGTTTATATCCTTACCGGCGCAGATACCGTTATACGGGTGTTCAGTTTCTGGTTGATCTTCGCTGACAGCGGACGTTACTATGCGGTCGATGCGCTGCGGCGTTATGGAAGCTTGACCACAAGTGGCGACCCACGTAAGATACCCGCGCTACCGATCTGGATAATGCGCTGGCAGTTCGCATTGATCTACGCGGTGACAGGCATACTCAAGCTAATGGGGACAGAATGGCTAAACGGCGAAGCGATCTTCTACGTGCTGCAATTGGAGAGTGTGCGCTTGCCACCCGGCGATCTGTTGGTTAATGCACCATTTGTTCTCCTGCAAGCGATGACCTATTTTACGCTGATCGCAGAACTGACGTTGCCTTTTCTGCTCTTGTTCCCGTTTGGGCAACCCTGGCTGCGAGGTTTGGCATTCCTCATTGGTATATTGTTGCATGTCGGCATCGGCTTGACACTGGCAATTCCCGATTTTTCTGTGCTCATGCTCATCTGCTACGTATTATTTTTCGATCCGCACGGGCTGAGCTGGTTAGAAAAGCGGCTGTTTTCGTCCATCCCGGAAGCGCCCGCACCACCGCCGGGGTCGCTGCGTTGGGCGCGGGCGATACTCCCTGCTGCGCTGCTGCTGGCGATCTGGTGGAACGTCGATTCACTCCGCGAATACCACAATGAGTCAGCACCTTCCATGCCAGCGACATTAATCGATATCACATGGTACAGCGGCCTGTGGCAATATTGGGATCTCTTCGCACCGCACCCCTATAAGGTCGATGGGCGTTTTGTCGTCGCCGGGGAATTTGAAAACGGCTTCCGGTTTGATTTATTTACGCAGAAACCGCTCGGCGGCACTTACACGATTCCACAATTCGGGCCGCAGATGCGCTGGAAGAAGTTTGAAGAGGTGATTTTTAGCAATCAACACCCACAAATCTTAGACGCCTGGGGAGGGTACTACTGTTTGCTCTACAATGAAGCACGCGATGCCGCTACAGGGGCACGGTTAGCGACGCTAGAAATTCAGTATGAGTATCGCCTTTCCCATGCCCCTGACGAACCACTCAACCCACTACAAACCGAAACCATGTGGACTCACTGGTGCTATGAAACATACGCTCCATCGGAAAATCCTAGAGATCAACCGCCTTCTTCCGGTGGAATTGTCGGAATTGAGACCGGAGTCTCACACAACGCAGGGTCGATGCAGCCGACATTTACAGCCGTAGAGATCACAGTCGGTAATGAGGTCGCAGTCCAGGTGGCTGTAGGGACTGGGGTATGTGTATTCGTCGGGATGATCTCGCCGCCAGTCTGGAGGGGTGGTAGTGGTGTCGCGGTGTTGTTCATAGGACGCATTTCTACTTCGGTCGTCGTCTCTATCTGAGCATCAGCGAAAGTCGTCAGCGTCGATACACTCTCTTGCACCAATGTAACGATCCCGGCGGGTAGTGCCTCACTGATGTCAAATTCCAGAGGGACAGGCGGGACAGGTGCAGCAGCGGGAGCCAATGCTTCCGTCAGTGGCACGGTGAGGCGCTGTCCTTCCGCGACGGTTACCGTTGTGCCATCCGCCGTAACCTCGGCAGAACCGGTCACCATGCTCAGACTCAGCCCTTCGGTCACGTTCGCTTCAATAAGGGACGTCGTCCCGGCACCACCGTCGATCAACTCGATGTTCACTTCGTTGATGAGGAATGTCATCCGTGCCAGGCCTTCCGGTGTTTGGATGAGCATCCCGTCAGAGATCACATTGTCGCAGGCCGGATCGGTACCGCTTTCGTAGTAGAGCGCCTGCATCGCGCCGAAGTAAGGCGCATCCGCACTTTGCACTTCCAACGCGGCGAGATCACCGGAGGCGTCGCGGTCGAGCAAGTCAGCAGCAACCCAACCAATGTGTGTGGCATCCGGCGATTGTGAGCGCACCCGTACCCAAGAGCTATCCTCAAGACGAGCGATAGCTTGCAGCGTCTCCCCAGCATAAGCCGCATCGACCGTCAGGGCGGTCGTCGTTGGCAGACTGCGAATGTTGATATCATATTCAGCATTTACGGTGACATCGATGGCGTTCACTTCCGCCACAGCACTTTCAACCGTCACATCACCGAACAACATCATCGTAATATCTTCGGGCACCTGCGTTAGATTCGCCAGCAAACGCATCTGTGCGATGCCCCACAAATCGCGCTGCGGGTCGAGTGCACTAAGATAAAGTGATTGTACGCTGGAAACCGCCGCGTTATCACCAGGTTCCTCAAAGACGAAATTTACCGACTGGGGACGCGGTACGGCGTCGATCTCGGTATTGCCATAACAGACCTGGTCACGCCCGATGCCGGTACAAACCTGTTCAACGGAACTGATTGCGCCGCCAACGGTGAGGTCACACGGGTCATCTGTCGTCACATCTTGAGCCACCAATGCAGAACGCATCAAGAACACCATGAAAACGAACGCCAGGATAGGAGCAAGATAATACAGTTTTTTCATGGCAAGTTGGCCTCTACGACAACATTTTGTTAATTTTTCTTATCAATTACATTTTTGTTTACAATACTATACGCTAAAAAACCCGACAAATTCAACTACTTGTCGGGTTCCGTTGGTCAAACGTCGTGAAATCTTTACAAGTTTTTATAGAAACCTAAAGCCAAAACGAAATTTGGCACTTACCGTGAAGTAAACTTATTCTTACGGTTCGGGCGTAAGTTCCGCTTCAATAATCTCAATGGAAAACATGAGCGGACCACCACTCAGGGTAATCACTTCGTTCTCAGCAGTGAAGTCATCGGTGTTCATCTGCTGGTCAAACACGACATGATGGACGAAAACTAACTCGGCGATGCTCGGATTTTCCAGCAAATCATAGAGGGTGAGATCATAAATTTCGAAAAACACCCGGAATGCTTCATTTGTGGGCGTGAAGATCGTGAAGTTTCCCTCGTCATTGAACCCTTCCGCCACTTCGATGATCTCCATAATCTGCGCAAACGTTGAAAGTTGCGGGGCGGTGCTGATAACTTCCCACACGTTACCCCAATCATCATCAGTGTCGGGGTTCGGCGTGATTTCTGCGGTCGCTTCAGGTGTCACCTCAGGGGTGGTTTCGGGTGTCACCTCGAGGGTCGCTTCGGGCGTTGCCTCTGCACGAGCTTCTACAAATTCGTTCAAGGTTTCCTCGGCATCCGAGGAGATTAGGACGGCATCAATAATGTGTACGGTGCCGTTCGGTGTGATGAGATCAGGCTGCGATATCTGGATGACAATTGGCTCTTCGGTTGTCTCTTGTGCAGTGACGGTGATGCTTATAGGCAGGGCGATGAATATGAAGAATAAGCGCAAGATATTATTCTGCATTGTACCTCCGATTACTTTAGTTTAACTCTAGTCATCTTAAAAATGCCAGATAAACTCGGAGCAAAGGATGGCTGACCATCACATGAATAAGTGCTATACATCTGATAAACGAGAAAGGCATGTGCTCATATCGCACATGCCTTTTATTAAACCGCGTGAATTGAGTATAGACAATCAGTGATACTCGATGCGGAACCGATCGTAGGAATTACTAGCATCCTGCCAGTCGATATAAATGTCTTCGACCTCGGCGGATGGTGAGCCGTTGTGTAAGAAATTCGCCAGTTTTTGCAGGGTTTTCTGGTCTCCCTGGGCGATGACTTCAACGGTTCCGTCGGGATTATTGCGAACCCAACCAGTAACCCCCAGACGAAGTGCAGTTTGCAGCGTGAAGTAACGAAAGCTCACGCCCTGTACACGACCACGAACAATGGCGTGCATTTGCTGGTGTTCCTGCTGCGAAATCATTAACTCGATTCCTGTTCAACAATGTTTCGGACTGGATCATTTCTATTATATCCAAATGAACGTCTATGAAAACCCAACTCATATGCTGTTCACCTGTTTTCATAGATATCGGCGGCATAGTAAGCAAATTCTAACGTTAGGTTTAGACATTGACTGGCAAAGTTCGGTTTATCAGTGTATATATGCGCGGGGTGAAGCCCCATCTTTTTGGAATTTGGAGAAACTTTCGATGAAAATACGCTTTTGGATGTTGTTGATGACGGCCTGTGTGCTGCTGCTTGCGAGTGTCGCGGTCGCACAGGAAGACGAGGACCCCTCACCGCTCGATGTGCTGACTGAAAATGCCAACGACGAAGTCCCGGAGTTCAGCACACTTCTGGCTGCGGTGCAATCGGTTGATCCGTCGGTTACAGCTTTGCTCGATAGTGATCCACAGATTACCATCTTCGCGCCGACTGATGCCGCATTCGCCAACTATGCCGAAGCCATCGGCGATGAAGCCTACAACGCTTTGCTGACGGAACAGGGACGCTTAACATCAGTCCTGTTCTATCACATCGTACCGGGGACTTACACCTCAACTGAGATTATCGGTGAGCTACGCGATACTGATACTCTGCGGCTGACGACCATCTTCGGTCAACAGCTTGACATCACGCAGGACGAAGACGGCATTTTATTTGTGGATGGCACCGTGATTGTCCCTGAATTGGCTGACATCGAAGCGGGGAGCAGCATCATTCACGGGGTTGACGGCGTCCTGCTGCCGGAAGAACGTCCGGTCGCCAGCGTCATCACCGAACTCGCCGCCGATGAAGACGCACCCTCGTTCACTTATCTGACACAAGCCGTCGCCGCCGCTGATCCCATCGTGACGGAACTACTGAGCGACACCAACGCCTCCATCACAGTTTTTGCACCATCGGATGCAGCGTTTGAAGCCCTCATCGAAGCGATAGGGCAGGAAGCGTTCGACGACCTGCTGGCAGACCCGGAACAGGCAACGCTGGTACTGCTCAACCATGTTGTACCTACCTTACTTTATACCGAGGAAATCAAACTTCTGCTGTCGTTCCAGCAAGATAGCTTAAATAATTACGCTACACTGCTGCCGGAATCCATGTTGACGATCAGTCTAGTTGATGTCGAAAACAGCGATGAGAACGAACAAGTGCTGACGATCAATGAAACGGTGAGCATCGAAGAATCGGATATTGACGTGGTCGGTGGTGTCATTCACATCGTTGACGCGGTGCTGCTACCACCGGAAGGCGCAACACTGGACGAAGACGTCCTGCAAGCCATCCGTGATGTCATCAGTGGCGGCACTGCCGGGGGATAAGCAGGTGTCGTTACCGATTGTCCGAACGGAAAACGTCAGCGACCATACAGCGATCCATCATGTAGAAACTGCCGCTTTTGACCGTCCTGACGAGGCCGACCTCGTAGACCGGCTGCGTGAGGCGAATGCGCTGCTGCTGTCGTTGGTTGCCGAACAAGCGGGAGAGATTGTCGGTCACGTCGCATTCTCCCCGGTGAAGGTGACCGCTGACGACGAAACATATACGGCAGTCGGTCTGGGGCCGGTGGCGGTGCTGCCGTCGATGCAAAAGCAGGGCATCGGCGGCATGTTGATCCGCGAAGGGTTAAAACAGTTGCGCGAGGCCGGGCACGAACTTGTCTTTTTGATCGGACACCCGGCCTATTATCCACGCTTCGGATTTCGCCCGGCGGTACAACTCGGCTTTGGCAGCGACTACATCACCGAAGGTGAGCCGAACGATCACTTCATGGTCATCGCTCTCGTCGATGGGGCTTTTGATGATAGGGCAGGACAAGTGCGCTATCATCCTGACTTTGAAGATGTCTAAAGTCCAAATAGCGGGATCACCTCCACGAACGTGATCCCGCCATGATTAGCAATTATGCGTCTAAGGTGTTACGGGCCTTAATCGGCACCGGGCAGTTGACGACGAACCCGTTCGGATCTGTATTTGGTGTACCATTGAAGATTTCCAACGCACCCGCCTCGACTAGCGACCGCAGTTCATCACTGCTGGTGACAATGGTGGCCTCGTCTTCGTTTGTCCACACGGCGGTGAAGTGGTTCCAGAACGGACTCCACACCGGGTCACCGGCGGCGTTGTCAAAGATTGCAGCTTGGAAGCCCATCACACCGCTACCGGGGATGCCGTTGCCGAACACCCAGATTTCGTCGGTCGCGCCGACTTCCACCAGCGCCTGGGTCGGTACGGAAGCAGCGATTGCCATCATCGGGGCCATGGGTGCGGCAGATGTATCGGTGATGATGTAGCGACTGCCGGGGTAGCATTCGTGCAGCTTAAAGTTTACCGTCATGTTATCAGTATTCACCGGGCTGACCAGCGGCCCCGTACCCAGATAGCCGACCTTTTCGGTGTCCTCTTGTAGTTCACCACCCGGCCATTTGACAATCGGGAAGTTCACAACCAACTGCTGCGGTTCAAGCGTGACGTCGCCAGCTTCTTCAGCAGCGGTGATTTCCTCGACCGATGTCAGCACAGATGGGTCGCCGTTGAAGGTCACATTGACGATCTGCCAGGCGGAGCTATAATTCTCTTCGCTGGGCGCGGAACTAACCACCGGGTACTGGTCGGCGGCACCGTTGGTAAAGGTGTACATCTGGCTGGTTGCCCCGTCTGCAGAAAGCGCAGCATTGAGCAGTGGTACGAAGACCAATCCATTCTCAGTGGCGAACTCCTGGTTCGAGGCATCGGTGCGGACGTAGTAGACATCCTCACCGTTGAACCAGGCACGATGCATCTGGAAGGTCACGGAACCGAAAGCACCTTCCCAGGACGTCTCATTGAGAGCAAATGCAATCACATCACTGCACAGCAGCTCTACATTAGGGGCGATCTGCCGCCCGGTAGAAGCCAACAGGGAATTTTGCGCCATTACACGCTGCGCATCACCGAGGAAACCGGCGCTAATACCGGCATTCGCCAGCAACAGACCACCGGTACCGATACCTAAATTCTTCAAAAATTGTCTGCGGGACTGTCCCTTTGCCATGATCGATTCTCCTTGTAAAAGTTTGCGATATAGTTTGGATGTCGCCACCCAGTTCAAAGCTACCGTATATGGGTGCGGTTGGGACGTGAGGAGAAGGCTGCGAACACCTAAGATTCACCGAAGTACCGTTTAACCCTCAAGGGTTTGCAGGTAAGCGATGATGTCCATGATTTGCTCGTCGCTGTAAATTTCTGCCCAATTTTCCGGCATCAAATCATCGGTGTTGTCTGGGACAACGAAGGCATCAGGATTAACAATCGACGTGTAAAGATAAGCCTGTGCATCCTGTTCTTGAACTCTTGTGGCGGCCCGCTGACCGACATTGAGCAAACCCGGCCCGATCAGTTGATTTTCGGTATCGACAAGATGACAGGTCGAACAGGCAAACCCGGCATCCGCCTGGAACGTGCCGAACAGCGCCTCACCATTGGCGACATCCGGCGTATAGGCGTCAAAATCGGGCAAAGTCCCATTGTTGGCGATTTCACTGTTGGTCGTGCTTTCGGTGACGGCGGCTCCCCCTTCAAGCGTGAGGAGATAGGCGATGATGTCATAGGTATCCTGATCGCTGAGGATCTCGTTGAAATTGTCGGGCATAATATCCGGCGCGAAACCATCGACTACGTAAGCGTTAGGCTCATGGATTGAGTTAAAAATATATTGCGCGGCACTCTGTCCTTCGACCCGTGAAGCGGCCCGCTGACCGACATTGAGTAGGCCCGGCCCGATCAGTTGATCTTCGGTATCGACGAGATGACAGGTCGAACAGGCAAACCCGGCGGCTTCATGGAAGGTCGTAAAGAGTACCTCGCCGTTTGCGACACTCCCCGTTAAATCGACCAGCGTCGTGACCTGATCAACGGCTGCGGGTTCAGTGGGGGCTACTGTCGGCGTGACAGAAGGTAGGGCGGTCGCGGTTGCGGAAGGTTCGGGTTGTGTGGCGGTCGGGGGCGCTACCGTCATAGTTGGTTCGGCCTGTGCGACGACGGCGGCGGTAGGCTGGCTGGAAGGCACCGGTGTAGCAATTGTCCCACAGGCAGCGAGTATAAGCGTTAACGCTAAAAAGCTGATAGCGCGATGAAAATACATTGTGATTGACTCCCTCGAGAGAATGAGCATCCATCATCAGCTTAATGGATGCTCACACAATGAATGCGAAGAAGTTGCCAGTGTGCCGCCGAAGATTTACCAAAGTGGCGGCACTTGCTGTCACCAGTCGAACGTCTCTAGCACATGCCGTAAGGTGTTTCGCAGCACTTTGAACGAGAAATGCTCTACGCCGACCTGATAGTTGTGATTAACCATCTCCCGGCGCAAACGTGGATCGTCGATGATCTGCCGGGTCTGTCTCAAGACGTCTTCGGTGATGTCGTGGTAGAACTCCACCGCCTGCACACCTACCGGCTTAATATCCGCAACGTAGGGACCGTAGCGATGCACGACAATGGGCTTCTTGAAGTATATCGCCTCAAGCAAGGCATTGCCGAAGCCTTCATACGAGCTAGGGTACGTGACGATGTGCGCGTGCGGGTAAACATCCCACATGCGGAAGACGTTTTGACCATTATGGGTGCCGCGCTGCTCGCCAATGCGTTCCCCGATGAACTTATAACGGATACCGGAGCGTTCCGCTTCTTTCATCAACCATCTGCCGTATTCACCCGGTTCATCATCCACACTGCCGGTAATAAGCAGCACGAGCCGGTCGTCGTTGAGTTCACGCACCAACTCGAACGCTTTCTCGATCTTCTTGCGGCGGATCAAGCGTGTTGGCTGCAATACGATCAGATCGTCGTGGTTCAGGCCGATCTCCTCACGGAAAGACCGGGCGTATGCGTCCATCGGCTGTGGTGGCTCTTCAAAGTCGAACACATTGGGTAGGTAGACCGCTTGAATCCCACGGAAGGCTTTTAGACGGCGCTGCATCACACTGTTGATGACGATATGCCGGATCGGTTCCAGATCCGGCGGGAAGGCGTCGTCGAGGACGTCTTGAATACCGTTGTTGATAAAGCGGTCGCGCTCCCAATAAAAATCATGATGGTGGCAGATCGTCTTGATGCGGGTGCGCCGGATGATTTCCGCGATAGCGACACCCAACGGAATATTCACCGGGATAGTGCTGGCATTTTGTGGCACCAGCAGATTGATGTCAAACTCGTCGATGAACCCTTCAATCGACTGCCGGATCGTATCTGCCATACGATAGATGCGCTGATAAATTTTGTCTTTGGGGTTCGGGTTGCGGAAGACTTCATCGTAAATGCGTTTCGAGACCGGGTCATAGAAGTGCATTGACGGCACCAGCCAGCCCTCTTTGGCATCACTGCCCAGTTCACCAGCACAGTAGAAACAGTCGTGCCCCATCTCTTCCAGCACACGGACGATCTTCGCCGTCTCCCAACTGACGCCGTCTACCCCCCCTAGCCGTGTTGCGATGAACCCGACACGCAGCAGGGGGATGCGTTTACGCACCGACATAAACAATCCCTGTGGGCGGTTAACGGCAGCGGGGGTCACACTTGACCTGACTTCCAGCACTTCGGGCGGCTTTGCCCGGTCGATCACCGGGAGCATGGCGTTAGGCCAGGCGAACCAATGCCGTGAGGCCACCGTGTACGATTCCGCGTTGTACGCTTCCGGTAGGGCACCATCCCACTGTGCCGCTAAGATCAGACGGTGACGGGTTTCTTCTTCCCGTTCGCGGTTTTTGGTCAGCCGGGCGATGACCATCTCCTGAATGTCACCGAGAGGCCAGGGGGCCGGGGTATGTACAGAACCAAGCCGTCCGCTGTAGGCCCCGCCTTTGTTCTTCTCACTGAACGAAAATTCAGCCGTCGCCCGCCATACCGGGTCTTCAGGCGGCAGCATCCCCCATAAGGGTGCCATGACAAACGGAATATCGTTTGCATCTTGATAGAAGTGATACCCATCCGCACCATCAGAGGCGTAAGCGTAGAGCATCTGTCCATCGGCGTCCTCGGCGATAAAGTATTCTGCAATCGCAGCACGGACTTCTCTCGCGTCTGCCATGAAATCTTTTTCCACACTGAGCCGGTCAAGCAATCCCAACGTACGCCACAACAAGATATGGCTGCTCAGGTGATAGGGCATGGCGATGGGATCATCGGCGGGGGTTTCTTCGGTCGGGAACAACCACGCGCCATCTGCTTTGCGCCGGTAAAGCATATCAATCGTCTGGTAGACGTATTTCTTGAGGCGCTCCCACATATTGTAATCGTGCGTTTCCAGCACGTATTCCGCGAGTTCCAGCAACGGGTAAATTTGCTGATCGAGTTGAAAGCCAGCGTCTTTGATCTTGCCGTTAACCAGATATGCCCGGCCCCATGCCCCGGCCTGATCGCGCTCGGCACGTTCAAATAACCAGATCAAATGCTGGGCGACGACCTCTTGCATGTCCTCACGCCAGTTGAGCAGTGCCCGCGCCACATAATACGAATCACGGTTCCAGGACAGGGGCAGCAGCATATGATCGGTGATAATACAGACCGCATCTTCATCCACCGGGATGCAGCAGTTAAAGCCATACACCAGGCCGCGTCGCAGCAGACGATCGGTAATCATATGTTGGCGGTCGGTATAATGCCAACCCGACCAACGTTCATGCCACATATTCAGATGATCGGTCAGCAGGTTCTTGATGTCACTCATGTTGAAGTGTTCGCCATACTTGTAATCTCCCGAACGCACCATCGCATCCGGTCGAACGTAGTCACACCGGAAGTTGAAGAACGTCTCACGCACGGCAGGGATCGTTTCATCGGGGGTGGTTAAGCCGATGCCGGGCAGGTGCATGCCTTCCTGGATGGTCTGCGGGTAGATCCAATCACTTTCACCCGCACGGAGCAAGGCCTGATCGAACGACACGCTACCGTCGTCGTTGGCTTTCATCGTCGTGCCGGAAGAAAAGAACATATTCCATTTCACATCGGGGTTTTGCAACCCTACCGGACGCAGTTCGCCCGTATCCAACACCGGGCGTGTATTGACCGACGGCATTGTCAGCGGGCCGCCCTCGGTGAGTTGTGTGTAGGCGGCACGTTGCAGCCACATCCGCCCGCTGAGCCGACCAAATTGCCCCGCATCAGAAAACGCCCAGAATTGAATGACATTTCCCGACATATCCAACGGGGAAAATGTCACACAATCCGCCAGAATATCGCCTTCAAGCGTCAAACGGATGTAGGGTACGGCATCTTCGATAAGCCAGGCCTCATGCTCGACCACATTGAGCCGAAATTCCAGGCCGAAGCCGAGTTGTTGTGTCAGGCCGCGCCGGTAAGCGCGTACAGCTTCCTGATTGTACCGTTGATCTTCGGAAAAGGGCGCGACACTGGTCAGCGTCACATAGCCCTGGTCAGGGTGATATGTGTTGATGGCGATCATGCGGCCTTCACGGTTGATGCTACCGTTGAGGCCACCACCGCCGAAATCAAGCGGTTTGTAGCCATCGTCAGCATCCAGCTTACGCCGATGATAGGGGCGAAGAAGTGTATCGAATAAGGTGGTTTTGGGCATGTCAGGTTCGTTTACTCTAATGAATGAAGATGTTTAGTCACAACCTACTTCATTGCGTATGGTCTGACCCAAATCATTATAATTGACATACGAGGTTTGGGGAAAATTTATTTTATTATGTCAACCTGTCGAGATATGGCAAGACGATAGTAAACGTGCTTCCTTCACCGAATACGCTTTCAACCAGAATTTCACCATGATGGAGTTCGATAGCGCGTTGTGCAATCGAAAGGCCAAGACCAAAACCCGGTGTGGAGTGTGCGAGGTCTTCACGAAAGAAGCGACCAAAAATCTTTGGAAGTGACTCCGCTTTGATGCCGGAACCAGTATCTCGAATTGTGATTTGTACTAGCGAGTCTTTCATCTCCAGGCTGATGTGGATCTCATCGCCGGGGCTAGTATAGTGAACGGCGTTGTCCAGCAATTTGGCGAACGCAAGCTGCATTAACTCAGGGACGCCGTTCACTTCGGGCAAATCATGTAGCGCCGTGTGGCTGAAGATCGCGACATCAGCGGCTTCAGGATGTGCTCGACTGACCGCAACGACATCGTCCAGAAGCAACGCCATGTTGAACGAGGTTATATCCACACTTTGAAGACTATCCAATCGAATAATGGTCAGCAGGTCTTGCAACAATCGCTCGATACCTTTCACCTGCACCTTGATTTTATCGATATGACGTTGCCGCCCGTCACTATCCTTAGCACGTCCTATCAGGTAAAGACTCGAATTGATGATCGATAGGGGTGTCAAAAATTCGTGTGAGGCTTCCGTGATAAATCTTGCTAGAAAGTTCACCCGTTCTTTTTGAACGGCGAGTTGTAACTGCCGTTCTTGTGAGAGGATACGCTCGTTAATGTCCCGCGAAGAAGATACGGTCATGACAAGCTTTTTAGCATCATTGTAGATCGGCTGTACGTTCGTCTCTAACCAGAGGTAAGTGCCGTCGATCCGTTCTATCCGGTAAATGATACCTTCGACAGTTTCCCGGTTGTTTACAGCCAACTGCGTCTTCCGCTGAACAATCGGGTAGTCTTCCTCGACGATGAAATCTGTGACCGGTTTCCCCAGTACATCTTCGACCGCGTAGCCTGTAATTTTCGTCAGCGAAGGTGTGGCGTAGAGATAGGCGGTATCCGGGGCGTGCAGACAGATAATATCGGTCACGTTGTCTGTCACCATCCGGAGGCGTTCTTCACGCTCCCGTAGCAGATTTTCCGCTCGTTTGCGCTCGGTAATATCCTTCACGATGCTCTGGATATGTAATGGATTGCCCGCTTCGTCCTGCACCAGTGCCGTATTGACCTCAGCCAAGAACGGGACGCCAGCGAAATCGATGTAAGTCCGTTCGTAAGTGGGTAGTGATTCACCTCGCTGCAAACGTTTGCCTCGTTCTCTGGCGTCTTCATGCTCTGCGGGGATGACAAAACGCTCAACTTCAAAGTGTATCCCAACGATTGCATCGACACTGGTCTTGAACATCGCCGACCCGGCTACATTGACCTCAATAAGCTTGTTATCCAAACCGATGATGAACACACCATCATTATTACGCTCGAACAGTGCCCGGTAGCGTTCCTGCTGAATTTGATAGGCAATGTTGGCTTCTTTGCGGTCTGTAATGTCACGCGATACCGAGAGTAAACGGCTGACTTGTCCAGATGAATCTTTAATAGGAATGGTATTGGTTTCTAACCAGCGGTAATTGCCGTCTTTGTGTTGGAGGCGGTATTCATAAGTCTTGACCGTCTCACCAGATAGTGCTTGTTCGTAAGTTATCCAGGCTGTTTCGAGGTCATCGGGATGTATTAATTCGGCACTAGCTTGCGCATCCCCCGATATAGCGATGTATTCTTCAACGCTGTAACCGAGAATGCGTTCCACTGAGGGGGTGCCCCACAACAGCTTACCATCGGTTCGATGCAACAGCACCATATCAGCGATATTTTCTGTGATAAGGCGCAGTCTTTCCTCGCGTTCACGCAGCTTTGCTTCAGCGGCTTTGCGTTCGCTGATGTCCCGAATGATACTCTGGATGTAATCCGGTTCACCTTCCTCATCGTAGACTAGAGTCACGTTGAGTTCAGCGCGGAACGGTGTGCCGTCCGCACGAATGAACGTCCGCTCATAAATCGGCAAATGCCCCGTTTCGAGTAATTTTGCCAACCGGTAAGCCGAGTCATCATATTCTTCGGGGGCGGTGAAGTCAGCGCGGTGACGCCCGATTAAGTCTTCGATGGGTACACCAAGCATTTCTGCTGTACGCGGGTTGATGTCGATATAGCGGTCGTTCAGGCTGATGAGAGTGACGGCATCATTGATGTTATTGAACAACGCCTGATAGCGGCGTTGCTCGTGTTGGATGCGTGCTTCGTGTTGTTTTTGTGCCTCGATCTTGGTTATCTGGATGACAATACCACTTTCATCGGCAGCGCTGCCCTTTGCCCTGAACCACAACCAGTGGCCGTGTGCGTCTTGAAATTGAAAGTCAACGTTGAGTGTGTGATGTGAATCGAAGAAATTTTTGATCCGCACCGGCAAATCGCTATCCTCAAGACGAACGCGATCAATCCAATCCATGATGCTCGTACCGACAAACGCCTGCACCGGGTAACCAAACATCGCATTACAGGCCGGGTTGATATATTTGATGATTCTGTCGGCATCAATCCAAGCAAAAACATCTTCACTCGTCCACATAATCTTGCGTAGATAATACAGGCTACCTGGCAGTTCTAAGGTCTTAATAATCTCAGCAAACGTGGCTTCATCGAGGGACGTGATTTCAAGCACATAAGCAACACCGGAGCGCATCAGTTCGACGGTCTGGGCGACGTCCGCATCGGGTAGAAGCGCGATTACCGGGATACCGGCAGTGACCAACCTCTGATGAACTGACATCCCAACACCGTAGGTTACGATGACTTTGTATGGATCTAGCATGATGGGTATTTCTGCGGTTTCACTGATAGTGAAGCCCGTGTGCAGCACGCTCTCTAATCTTTGACAAACATCTGATCTTTGTTGTGGATTTATAAAAAGTAGTTCTATCATGTGCCCCGTTCCATGCTTAATGAACTATCTTCATTGTAATTTAGATGACACCAAACAAACGTAAGGCTTACAAAGAATTTTAGGGTGTTCTACTGCCACATCTCATGGACGAATGAAAAAGAAATCACACAATATAAGCCCGACTGATGTGTCCGCCTGCGGGAGCACATACAAGTACTTACCTACGAAATGCGACATATTCTAATCAGTACATCCATGAACATAAAATAGCAACCATTTGTGCATTTTTACACAAGTGGTTATAATTTTTCCGCTTCGTCCGCCAAATCTGGAGACAACCATGCACCCTCACATCCTTTACTATCTCATGCGAGGCAGTGTCTCCCTATTCTACAATATGTGGCTGACGGTGACACTTCTCTATCATACGACCGATGTCACGCAAGACCCCTTGCTCTTAATTCTGTTGGGGGTGGTGCTGGAAGGCACCATATTTTTATTTGAAATTCCGACGGGTATCATCGCCGATTCCTACAGTCGTAAATGGTCGGTCATCATCGGTCTGCTATTGACCGGCTGCGCCTATCTTTTAGAGGGGGCGTTCACGTTTTATACGACGGTTTTGCTAGCACAGATGATTTACGGGTTGGGGTTTACGTTTTACAGTGGTGCAAACGATGCGTGGTTGGCAGATGAGGTCGGGCCGGATAAGGCCGCGCCGGTGTTCGTGCGCGGGTCACAGATCAGCCTGATAACCGGTCAGGTCGGCATTCTCGGTGCGATCTTAATCGGTCAAGCTGGCTTGAACCGTCCGTTGCTGGTCGCCGGTCTGGGGTTTCTGGCAATTGCTGTCTTCCTCGCCACTGTGATGACCGAAGATGGCTACACACCGGAACAAAAGTCAGCACAAGTTATCACACAACTGGCGGGGACTTTTCGCAACAGTCTGCAATTACTCGGTCGGGGATCAAAGTTTGTCACTGTCGTCACGGTCGGTGTCGTGGTTGGGTTGTCCGTCGGCGGGTATGATCGCTTGTTCACCCCACATTTTCTACTCAACTTCGACCCGCCGTTCGAACCGATCGTCTGGTTCGGTTTGTTGAGCGCGGTCGTTTCGCTATCGTCCGCCGTCATCCTCGAATGGATCAGGAAACGGGCGCGGCTGATTTCCGCCGAGGCCATCCCACGATTGATCGCTGTGTTGTACGCCGGGACGATCCTCGGCAACATCGTTTTTGTGCTGGCGGGGCAGTTCGGGCTGGCGATTGCGGCCTATTGGTTTAGCCAGATGCTACGTGCCACGACGCGCCCGTTGATTATTATTTGGATTAATCAGATTACGACCAGCCAGGTTCGTGCGTCGGCAATCTCGATGTACTGGCAGTCGAACTCGCTTGGGCAAATCATCGGTGCACCCGTGATCGGATTGATCGGTCGGGCGACCTCAATCCGCTGGGCACTGATGAGTGCCGTTCTCGCACTCTTACCGACGTTGTGGTTACTGAACCGTCATCCTATTGACGAAGAGGTTTAGTCTTCCAGATCAACCGTGACGGAGTTGCCACTGCTGCCACCACTACTCATACGATAGCTGAACGGGAATAACGCGACCGCGACCAGCTTGAAATGCTGCTTGCCGAACGGGATGCCGACAATGGTCACCGTGAACAGCACGCCAAAGACCAGATGTACCAGTGCGATTTCCCAGCCGAAGAAGATGATCCAGATCAGGTTAAAGATCTGCGCAAGACACCCCAGACCATCGTCGTTCGGCGTGACGGACTTCCCAAAGGGGGCAAGTGACGCCCAGGCCAGACGAAACGCCTGCAAACCGAACGGAATGCCGACGATCGTCAGGCATAGAACCACGCCGCCGATCACATAACCGAGTGCCGTTACGAAACCACCAAAAACAGCCCAGATGATATTGCCGATAATTGACATGAAATTCCTCTTTGCGTTTTGTGTATTCAACCAATGATTCTACGCCCTGAATGTGACGATGAGGTGAGCATCTGCTGTGAGGTGCGTCAATCATCACGGTAGCTACGATCTGCACGAGGGGTGCAACCGAATAACGCTGTTTTTCTGATATAGTTGAGTTGTGTGGGGCAAGTTTTGCCGGAGGCTAACATGACATACGAAGCACATTGGTACATCAAGGGCAAAGTTTACTACGTAAAGTACCACGATGTGATCACAGTTGAGGAAGGGCAGCAAGTGATTAAAAATGCGCTACCACTGCTTGCTGAAGCACATCCATCGGTGCATGTCATCGTCGATTACACAGAAAACCCCGCTATTTCATTGCCGTTCCGCAAGGTGCTGGAAACAAAGGAGATCCAAACGCAGTTCCAACACGCCGACATTGGTTGGACGGTACGCATCGTTGAAAAAGATTGGGATTTCTACAACCTGTTCACGTCGATGCTAATGCTAAGACTGGACGCAACGACGCATATTTGCCAAACGCTCGACGAGGCAATGGCATTCCTCCTCAAGCATGACGAGTCAATCACGTTGTATCGCTAGCTTGTTGGTGTTGTTCTTGCTGTGGTTCGTCCTCAGGTTGGGAGGCACGGCGATGCGCGTCAATGATAAGCACCACACCGACGAAGACGATACCAAAGCCGAGCAAGTGGATCCACTCGAACGTCTCACCAAGCAGCACATAGGAAAGCACCAGCGCACTGACGGGCATCACACCCATAAAACCGGCGGCGATGCTACCTTCGACCTGCTTTACGCCGGTGTACCAGATGGTTGTGCCGAGGGCCAGTGTGCCTGCCCCCCACCATAACATAGCGACCCAGTTTTCGAGTATGGTCTGGCTAAAATCATAGGTGGCGACGTCATAGATCATAAATGGTAAAAAGATGACAAAGGCAGCGGCACTGGTCGCCGCTGCGATCAACTCAGGATCGAGTTTGTCGCTGGTCACTCGTGCAGAAAGGGTAAAAGTCGCCTCACTGCATACGGCGGCGAACACTAACAAGCTCCCCAATAGGATGTTACGACCATCGCCGCCGCTGGCGTTGCTAAGCTGTAAGACCAGCACACCCGTGACCGCCAACCCAACCGCAGCGATCTTACGCCAGCCCAGGTGATTGTTTAGAAACATCCAGGCAGCCACCGCTGTAACTGCTGGCGTCGTGCTCATGATGATGCTACCCGCCACACCGCTGACCAGACGCATCCCGAACAGCATAAAAAGACTAAAACCGAACATCCCGACCAGGGTAATCGCCGCCAGCGCCTTGTAATCCTGCTTTTCGAGGTCACGTAAGTGTTCGAGGCGCGACCAGACAAACGGCAGTAACACAACGAAGGCGACCAGCATCCGCATACCGGAGGCTAAGAACGGCGGTAATCCTTCCGTGACGATTTTGCTGATCGGCGTGCCACTGCCGAAGATGCTCATACCGAGTAAAAGTTGCCCATAAAGTGTGAGGCGATCCGGCTTCATCTCAATTATTCCTTACGATGGTCGTGCATAGTTTTCCATTGTACCGCTCCAGAACGCAAAACAGGACATGACTCAGCATGTCCTGTTTAAAAGTTTATCCCGTTTTGAGAGGAAACTTATCCCGTGTTATAGTCCGCGCCAAAGACCTCGACCATCAAATTACCAATGCGCGACCGCACCGGGATCAACACCTGTGCGCCGCTGGCGGTCGTATACGATTGCAGCATGGAGAAGTCGATCACCCCGGTATTGATATTTTCTGCCGGAATGTCTTTCACGTACCATGCAAGCTCAATCATTTCGTCAAGGTCAAGCCCGGTCTTGATGTTGTCGTTGAAATTTGCAAGCAGCGTCGGTGCCTGGAAGACCAGACTCGGCATCTGGTTGAGACCGAGGATCTTATCACGGATGGCGAACAAGGTCTGCTGTTGCCGCCGCGCCCGGTGAATGTCGCTATCGCCATGACGGGTACGGGCAAAACGCAGCGCGTCATAACCGTCGAGGTCATGCGTGCCGGCAGGCAGATAGAACGGATCATAACCGTAGTTCATGCTAGGGTAGCGCGAATCGTTGATCGTGTAATCCGTCGTGATCGTGACGCCCCCGATAGCATCTACAAGACCGATGAAAGCGGCGAAGTCTACAATCAGATATTCGTTGACTTGAATACCGAGATTGTACTGCACGGTTTGCATCGCCAGGGTAGGGCCATAGCCGCGCTCACGGTTTTCACCCAAAACCATCGGCGTGTTGATGCGCTGCGGCTCCGAATACCCTTGAATTGGCACGTACAGGTCACGCGGGATGCTCAAGAGGCCGATTTCGTTGGTGTCGGTATCAATGCTTACCAGCATCATAGTGTCGGTCAGGTGCGCCCAGGAAGTATCACCGGGGCGGCGGTCAACACCCATCAGCAGCAGGGTAAAACGACCTTCGCCATCCCAGGGTTGCAGCAGGATGTCCTGTCCGTTATCCAGCGTGATGACCTGCCCAGCGGCGATTTCGTTACTCTCATCGACCGTGCGTAGGTCAATCGCAGTCGGGCGCACATAATCGGCGACACTGGTCGCGGTCGGCGTGATGGCCTGCGCCTGGTCGGAAGCGCCCAACACCACCAGCATCACCGCGCTGATAATGCCGACAACGGCGATCATCACACCGGCGATCACCACCCACGCCCATTCACCGCCCACGTTCCGGTTGCGGCGCTTACGGGCACGCTCACGCGCCGCTGATTCACGCATCAGTGAGGGTGGTGGCGGCACACCCTCGTTCGATGCTGCGATGTAAGGCGCGTAACGTTCATTCGCCTTGACCGGGGCGGGCACCGGCTCATTACGCGCCCAGGTAGGCGCAGTCGGCACCGAGTTTGATTTCATAGTGCGATCCGGATCCCCCTCATCATCGAGGGCATCCTCATATTCTTCAAAGGCGTCATCGCCTGTATAGTTTTCATTCATAGTGCTGTTATCGCTCGATTTCGCTTCACGCGGTTGGGGTTCTTCCAATACTGGATATAATAGTTTCACGGTAATCCTCATTATTGTACAACAAATTGTAGGTGAATTACGGAAAATGCATCAATATCGTCTGATCTACGATCAACCAACGCACGGGGCACGCAACATGGCGATCGATGAAGCGATTATGTCCGCCGTTGCCCATGCGGAAAGCCTCCCGACGTTACGCTTCTACGCCTGGGAACCGCCGTGTCTCTCACTTGGTTACGGGCAACCCTGGCGTGATGCCGATCTGGAACGCATCGATATGCACGGCTGGCATCTCGTTCGGCGCATCACTGGCGGGCGGTCAATCCTCCATGCCGATGAACTGACTTACAGCATCGCCGTACCAACAGAACACCCACTGGCACAGGGCACAATTGTGGAAAGTTACCGACGCATCAGCCAGGCTCTGAGTGCTGCATTGGTCACCCTGGAGATGACCCCACAATCTAAAAAACTCGAAAAAGGTGCTAAGGGTTCCGGGCCGATATGTTTCGAGGTCCCGTCGCACTACGAGATCACCACTGTAGATCGAAGAAAGATGATCGGTAGCGCACAGGTACGGCGTAAAGGCGTGATGTTGCAACACGGCTCTCTCCCACTGTATGGTGACCTCGCCCGGATCTGTGACGCACTGCATTTTGAGGACACCGCCGACCGTAAAGCAGCCAGGCTCAAAGTGCGCTCGCGGTCGGCGACACTCAGCGAGGCGCTCGGTGGGCGTCCGGTCGCATGGGGGCAGGTTGCCGATGCTATAGTGGGTGGTTTCCGTGAGGTGTTCGGTGCGGAATTCGTCGCCGGTACGATCTCCGACCGTGAAGCCGACCATGCCGAGCAACTCGAACGCGAGGTCTACACCAACGACGAGCATACACGCCGATTATAGTGCTGCTATGCTACCGCACTAGCAAAAAGTCGCCACAGCCATGATAATAACCACTGTTGATTTTTGAAACGAAAGGTTGCTCTGTGCGGATTCACCGGGAAGGTTATCCCACACTGATCCTTGTTGGGACTGTGCTTGCGCTTCTAAATGTGTTCACTTGGCAGGGACGTTATCGGCGCGTCATACTGGCGGCCTCGGCGTTGTTCTGGGGGTTCTTCGCGCAGTTCTTCCGGCATCCACATCGCACCACGCCGACCGATTCTGAGGCGATCATCGCTCCGGCGGATGGCATCATCGTCGATATACAACATCTACAAGAACCGGAATACTTTGGCGAGGAACGTCTTAAGATTTCGATTTATCTCTCCGCATTGAACGTGCATGTCAACCGTGTGCCTGTCGCCGGTAAAGTCCTTTACACGAAATATCACCCCGGCAAGTATCTGGTCGCGTTTCATCCGAAGGCGTCTACATTAAACGAACACGCCACGCTCGTCTTACAAGACGCGAACGGACGTGAGGTGCTGGTGCGGCAGATCGCCGGTCTGTTAGCCCGACGCATCGTGACTTATCTGGGTGAGGGACAGACCGTGCAAGCCGGGCAAGAACTGGGCTTTATCAAGTTTGGCTCTCGTGTGGACATATTCTTGCCGCCTGAAGCCCGATCTGTCGTCGAGCATGAACAGCGCGTTAAAGGTGGTGAGACGATCCTGGCAAATTTCTCTTGAATATGACTGATGATCGGCGGCGTTTTATTCGTCTGCTCGTTCCCAATGCGATTACCATCGTCTCCATCCTCGCGGGCTACATCTCGATTTTACAGACCATCCGTGAGGCTTATCTTTCAGCAGCGGGGTTTATCCTCGCTGCCGCCGTGCTGGATATGTTCGATGGTTACGTAGCAAGGATGATGAACGCGACCAGCGAATTCGGCGAACAGTTCGACTCGCTGGCAGATGTGGTCAACTATGGCTTAGCGCCGGCTCTGTTGTTCTATACACTTTACTTTGCCGATTGGGGCATACCCGGCATGATACTAAGTTTTCTGCCGGTATGCTGCGCGGCGATCCGACTGGCACGGTTCAACGTCACTGCTGACCCGGACATCCCGACGAAATCGTTCATCGGTTTACCGACGACCTTCGCGGCGGTCGTCCTGGCGGGGTTTGTTATCTTCTCAGATGGATTTGTCGCCCCACCTAACCTTGACCATGAGGCAGCGGTGCTGGTGGTCGCGATCGCCCTGTTGATGGTCAGCAATGTGCAATACGAAAAGAGTAATATCCTCTCCATTCGCTATATTCTCAAGACGCGCCGTATCATCACCGCCGCTATCATCGTCATCTCCATGATCCTGTCACCCAAGACGGCTTTTTTCGCCTGGGGGCTACTCTACATCGTCTATGGTGTGACGCGCAGCGCGATTTATACATTTTTACGCGGCGATGACGACGTCATCGAGGCGGAGATCGACGAAAAAGGAGGCATCAGCTAATGCCAGTGGACAAAAAAGAGTTCTGGTTGGGTCTGGTCAGTGGGTTGGCGCTCAGCGCAGTGCTGCGCCAGCGTCGTCACAGCGGGCTGACGCAAGACCGTCTGGACGAATATTATCGCAAGCGGGCGGACTTTTATAACCTGACCGACTATCTCTATCTCGGTGAGTTTCCCCGCATTACGATGCGTAAAACGTTGATGGATATGGTTGACTTGCAACCGGGGATGCGTGTTTTAGATTTCGCCTGTGGTGCCGGGGCAAATTTCCCGTATATCATGGAGCACATCGGGCCGACCGGTACGCTCGTCGGCACGGATTATAGCCAGGATATGCTCGACAGCGCCCACCAGCAATTCATCGTCGAGAAGGGGTGGGATAACATCGAATTGATGCAGAACGACGCCGCCCAGATGATCTTTGATGAACCCTTCGACGTCGTGATCTGCACACTGGGACTGGCGGTGATCCCACATTATACTCAGGCGATGGAACAGGCGTGGAAGGCGATTAAACCGGGTGGCATGTTCGGCGTTGCCGACCTCAAAGAAAGCACATGCTGGTACACACTGCCGATACGCTTTCTCACCGACCTTATGGATGTGATGATTATCGCGGATAGCACACGCCACGCCTGGGAATGGTTGGAGACCCACGGCGAAGATTATCAGTTCAAGGAATTATTTCACGGTTATTTCTACTGCGCGATCACACGTAAACCTTAAACGCGTTCAGCGTGTATTAACACCATTCACTTATGCTAGATGAAAGTAACGAAGAGCGAGGATTACCCAATGGAAGAATCAAAGAACGTATTCGGCGAACCGTTGGTCATCTGCGGCACGGAGCCAAAAACAGGCTTTTATCGTGATGGTTGCTGCAACACCGGGATGGATGATGCTGGCACGCACGTTGTCTGTGCCGAGGTCACACAGGCGTTTTTGCAATACTCACGCGCACAGGGTAATGACTTAATTACGCCGATCCCGGCTTATAACTTTCCCGGCTTGAAACCCGGCGACCGCTGGTGTTTGTGCGCGCTCCGTTGGAAGGAAGCCCTCGATGCGGGTGTCGCGCCGCCGGTCGCGCTGGAATCCACGCATCACAAAGCATTGGACTATGTTTCGCTGGATGTGCTGCAAGCGAACGCGCTCACCACTGAGACCGAGGACTAATGGCTAAATGAAAATGAATGACTTTAATTTTTGATGTCTTCATCCCTACTCGCTGTGCTCGTTTTCTTTTCTCCAAAGTATTTGGAGAAGGGAGAGAGAACGCCGACAGTAGGTCGGGCCGTTCGGAAGGGGTGTGGATAAGTCTTATCTCCGTGCTACGACCATGTGTTTTTGAATGCAAAGCAGGACAATCGCATGTGACATTTTTGTGCAATCTGTCTTGGGTCGCACACGCGGGTACTCCTTCTGCCTCAGATGCAATTGCCCTAGAATGCACAGATTCATAACTGCACTTCTCGCCGAGATAAGGTATAGTCTTTGGATAAATTGTCACGGATTATTTAGAAGGGGAAAGACATGGCAGATTACGAACCGACACCAGAGCATAAGTTTACTTTTGGTCTGTGGACGGTCGGGAATGTCGGACGTGATCCGTTTGGTGAACCGGTGCGTGTCAAGCTCTCACCGGTGCAGTTGCTCTATCTGCTGGCGGAAGTCGGCGCGTATGGTGTTAACTTCCACGATAATGATCTGGTACCCATCGACGCAAAACCCGCCGAACGCGATAAGATCGTCAAAGAGTTCCGCGAAGTACTGGACGAAACCGGCCTCGTAGTGCCGATGGCGACGACCAATTTATTCACTGACCCGGCCTTCAAAGATGGTGCGTTTACCGCCAACGATCCGGCGGTGCGTGCCTATGCGCTGCAAAAGACCATGCGGGCGATTGACCTCGGCGTCGAACTCGGCGCGAAAACTTATGTGTTCTGGGGTGGGCGTGAAGGCGTCGAAACCGATGCGAGCAAAGACCCGGTCGAAAGCCTCAAACGCTTCCGTGAGGCACTGAACTTCCTGACGCATTACGTCAAAGATCAAGGGTATGATCTCAATTTTGCTTTAGAACCAAAACCTAACGAGCCTAGAGGCGATATCTATCTCGCCACAGTCGGTAGTTTGCTGGCATTTATCGAAACCCTTGACCATGCGGAGATGGTCGGCGTGAACCCGGAAGTGGCGCATGAACACATGGCAGGGCTGAACTTCACCCATGCGGTTGCGCAAGCGTGGGAAGCGGGCAAACTATTTCACATCGACCTGAACGATCAGATGTTTGGACGTTACGACCAGGACTTCCGCTTCGGGAGTATGATGCTCAAGCAGGCGTTCTTTGTGGTCAAATTGTTGACGGATGTGGGATATGACGGCCCACGGCACTTTGACGCGCATGCCTTCCGCACGGAAAACTACGAAGGCGTCAAGGATTTTGCAAGAGGCTGTATGCGTACTTATATGATAATGGAAGAGAAGGTAAATCAGTTCAACACGGATGGTGATATTCAAGCGTTACTCAAACAAGTCAACGCCGATGATGGCACGTTCGACTACGTTAAAGACGGTTACAGTACGAAGGACGCCGAAAAACTAAAGGCACACACTTTTGATCGTTCAGATTTGGGCGCACGTCCGCTATATTATGAAAAGTTAGATCAGTTGACGGTCGAGATTCTACTCGGTGTACGTTGATGCATCACGACGATAAAATATCGGCATGATGCACCGGGCTGGTTTACGCATTAATGTTCGTCAGTTGACGATAGGCGTCGGCATCGATGAAAGCCCACTCGATCTCTGGGAATTGCTCGAGATCGACGGCTTCATCCACCTGATCTGCTGAAATATAGTTCGGGAACGTCCGTGTGTAAAGCACACGCAGCGGCACGAAGTAATCAGCAGGTTTGTTGAGGCCGGTTTTTGGATGATCGTCAACTTGAGGCCAATCTTCTATTTTCTGGAACGCATGATCCGGTATTTCGGCCTCAGCGACCACAGCATTAATCGGGTTGCTTTTGTAGATCAAAACACGAACGCCGGAGTCAATTTCATCAGCAAAGTGCATATATGTTTCTTTGCTGAGCGCCAGGACGTCGTGCTTGTTCCAGTCGGGTGGAACTGTTGCTATTGCATATTTAAGCATGATTTTTCCATGTTCGTCACAATGACTATCATATGTAGTGTAATAGTTACCCTTGAACGATAATTAAGTTGACTTTGAGTAACGATTACACATTCACTGAGCAGCGTATTAAATTCCGTTGTGGCTTGTGGTTATGGTATGCTCTATGAGGATTAACGAAAGGAAGTACCATGTCAGCAGTTGATAAGAAGCATTTAGACATGACGCCAGAAGAAATGGAGTTATCAAGGAAGATTGCCAACAAACTCCGCGAGAAGCAAAAACGTCCCCGTATGTTAATCGCACGAATTGTCGAAGCTTTTGGGGTCGAAAAAGCACAAGAATATTTCGACCGTACATTGGCGATACAACATAATGGTGGCCTCTATATGGAAGATATGAATCGTCGCCGTACACCAGGCGGTGTTTTCTTCAAACTCATCAAAGACGAGATGGATGAGTCCCAGGCCAAGTTGTTCCCGTCTAAGCAATTCACGTCTCGACAGGAACAGCTGGAAAATTCTCGAAATCGCCACGCTCCCAAGTTTGTTTGGGAAAATCGCAAAGAACAACTTAAAGAAGCACTGAAAAAGCGAGAGGAATTAAAAGAAGTGCGTATTCAGATTATAGGAGTTCCCAGGAACATCGAAGAATTTCGTGATAATGTCGTGCTTGTCATGGAACATCAAGAAGACCTTAGCCACTGGACGATACCGAATGGGGTACCGCCTCTACCGAAAGAACCGACGATTTACACCATCTATCTGGGCAGCTTGCAATGGTCGAAGATTAAGAAAAAGATGAACACACCGGAGACATCACTGGTTATTGAAGGAATCGGCGCTTACGACCCTGAGATACCAGGAATCATCGTATATGCGACCAATGCCACGACGAGCGAACGCAAACTAAAACGACCTGCAAATAAAGAGAAGAGTGAAAACAAACAAAAAGAAAAAGACAAGGATAAAGACAAAGAAAAAGAGAAGAACAAAAAGGCCAAGGCCCAAGCTAAGCCAGTTCCGAAGAAGAAACCCGCCCAAGCTAAAAAAGAAAAGGCCGCTACCCCTCCACCTCCTCCCAAAGTTGAGATTGAGGAAATTGAGGTGGTCATCCCGGATAAAGCACCGGCTGAGGTCAAACAGAAGCTGAGCGAACTTTATAAGGCCGCTGCACAGTTCCAGGAGAAGATTAAGTCGATCCAAAGCAAGCCCGCTGGCGAGCAGTTCGGCCTCGGCATGACCGACAAGTTGCTGAAAAACGTACAAACTCAGATCAAAAAGCTGGTCGATCAATATTCGTGACGCTAGCCATTGCCGGGTGTCACAATCACCCGGCAGGTCACCTCATTTTGAGATCCCGCCTTGAAGAGCACCATTCTCTAAATCATCTGACGCTTATGAGAATTCCCCGCGCTTAACAAAAGGGGTGATATACGTTATCGTTTACAGAGTTTCTAAACTACGAAGGATCCCATAAATGCCTACGATAGACATTCCGTCCGTCGTCGTTTACACCGCGATTTTTCTTTTAATCGCACTGGCCTCCAAGCAAGTTGGGGCGTTTTTCTCGAAGTACGGCCTGCCCTACATCACCGGTTATCTGCTCACGGGCATGTTCGCCGGGCCATTTCTACTTGAAATGATGCCAGAAGGTGCGACTGATGAACTCTACTTTATCGACGACATCTCTCTCGCCGTCATCGCTTTCATCGCGGGGAGTGAGCTTTATCTCAAGGAATTGCAAAACCGCCTACGGGGCATCCTGCTTAATCTGGTGGGTATCGTCTTTGCCGGATTGGTGTTAATCGGGATCGCCATCTATACATTGGCTGGTTCAATTGATTTTATCGCAGAATTACCCGCTGAAATCCGCATTGCCTCGGCGCTGCTGGGGGCGACGGTGCTATTGGCGCTTTCCCCGGCCTCGACAATCGCAGTGATGCAGGAAGTAAGAGCGCGAGGGCCGTTTTCCAAAACTGTGTTGAGCGTCACAGTCGTGATGGATGTGATCATCATCGTGCTGTTTGCCATCAGCGTGGCGATTGCCAGCACACTCGTTGACGGAGACGACTTCAACGTGGGTTTCATCGGCATCTTGATGATCGATATCGCTATCGCACTGGTCGCCGGGTACATCGTCAGCTTGATCTTACGCGGGTTGCTCTCTACCCAATTGCCTATGCTGATCCAGGTGAGTATGTTACTGCTGCTCGGCTTTTTGATCTTCGAGGGCGGCTCTCGCTTCACCGAATGGTCAGCGGATAACTTGCCGTTTAAGATCAAGATTGAACCGTTGCTGATCTCAATGGTCGCAGGTTTCTCAATTACGAACTTCAGCCCGTACCGGCGTCCGTTTGAAGCGCTGCTGCACGACATCAGCCCATATGTCTACGTGGCATTTTTCACACTGACCGGGGTCGCGCTCAAACTCGACATTCTCATAGAGTCAATCCTGATCGCCGGGGCGTTGTTCTTCGCACGGATGTTAGCGATTCTGATCGGTTCTTACGTCGGCGGGACGATTGCCGGAGAGCCGGAGACATTCCGGCGATATGCGTGGCTGGGGTTGATTACGCAGGCCGGAATCGCGCTCGGCCTGGCACGCGAGGCCGCTGTTGAATTCCCCAGCCTGGGCGACGAGTTCGCCACGTTGATTATCGCGGTCGTCGTACTCAATGAGATTTTCGGGCCGTTGCTCCTCAAGTATGCACTGCGCCAGACCGGTGACGCGCACGAGGCCGCAAAACCGACCGATGAAGACGATGGTGTACGCGATGTCGTAATCCTCGGCGTAGAACCGCAGTCTATCGCGTTGGCGCGGCAGTTGAACGCACACGATTGGCATGTCACCCTTGCGGATAACGACCACACCTATGTTAAGCAACTTGTCGATGAAAATTTGCAAGAACGCCACATCGAAGACTTCAGCGAGGAAACGCTCAAAAAGCTCATCAAGCCGACCACCGATGCCGTCGTCGCGCTGCTCGATGACGACGAGGCAAATATTCGCGCCTGCGAGATCGCCTACGAACACGCTGGTGTGCGCAATATCATTACCTACCTGCGGGATATGAGCCTGGCCCAACAACTCAACGGTATGAATGTGCGCGTGGTTGACCCCGCATCGGCGATGGTCAATCTGATTGATCAATATGTGCGCGTCCCAGCATCGATGGAACTATTGATGCATCAGGACCCGGATTACGACGTCACACAGATACGCGTCACCGAGAGCGATGTCGATGGGTTGCTACTGCGTGACCTCCGCTTGCCAAACGATGTGTTGGTGCTGGAAATCACCCGCGATGGTCACTCGATTGTGCCGTCAGGCTACACCGCTATCCGCCGGCAGGATGAAGTCACCCTCGTCGGCAGCCCAGAAAGTCTGAAGGAGGTCACCCTGCGCCTGGGTTATTGACAAAGAAAAACCCCCGCCACACGGACGGGGGTTCGTTTCACTTGCTTACTGGACGGTGAAGGTTACACCGCCGTTGATCGTCCATTCGACGAAGCCGCCCGGCCCCCAGGCCGCCATTGGGTGCGCCGACGATCAAGTTCGTCCCGTCCAGCGCGACGGACGCGCCAAATTGCCGGTCTTCGGCGCTGGTAGCATCCGTCGGTACCAATTTCTGTGTCTGTGACCATGTACCATTTTCCCGCGTGAACACGAATGTCGCGCCGTTGCCACTATTCTGTGGGGCACCGATGACGGCTGTATCACCCTGTAGCCCGACAGATGCGCCGAAATCGTCCGTCGTGGTGAAATCGTCACTTTCGAGGATCGCCGTGAGCAACCAAATCCCATAAATGCGCTCATAGAGGAAGACATCACTTGCCGCCTCAGCACCGATGAGCGCCGTATCGCCGGTTTGATTGATGGCAATCGACGAACCAAATGCTTCGTTGGTGGTGAGCTGCGGCGGTTGCAGTTGCTGTACCAACGTCCAAACCCCGCCGACGTCTTCGTAGACGTACACACGATCAAGCCCGACCACAGAATCGGGTTGTGCGCCGACCATCAGTGTGCCGTCGGAGATAGCGACATCATCCCCGAAAAACGTATTCGACGTGAGGGTCAACGTTTCTGATTCTAACGGATTCTGTGGTGGGCATAAAATGTTACGATTTTTCGCTGAAATCGGACGCTAATGCCATAATCCTACACATGAAATCGCTTTTATGCGTTGTTTTCTTCACCAATCTGCCCAATAAATAGTGATTATGGGCAAAAACATGTCCGTTTTTGTAATAAATTTCGTAAACCACAGAAAGTGTTAGAACCAGA
>DAOTTX010000123.1:0-2120 GCA_034437515.1 Anaerolineae bacterium | reverse complement strand
GCCTTTTCCTAAGACTTACCCGTTACCGGCTCGATTTCGCAAAAAAGCCTCTGTCACCGAACACCTGCTCAAAGGCATTTTTGCTCGTCAAGTCGACAATTCCACTGCCGCCTAGCTTTAGCTGTTGTTTTTGCCCTATTTTCGCACGATTTATTTTTCCAGACTGGCCGTCTGGCATTTCACGTTGCTTGCTCAGTCTGCTCTTTTAGCGGAAACTAAAGTTTATCTTTACGCGCCAAAAGATGGATACTGCCGCCACACATGGAGGAGTATTCACAAATTTAACAACTACAATCATGAAAAATACGTTTATTCCGCTTCCACCAATCAGTGAACAAGTGGAAATTGTAAAACGATTGGAAGCATTAGAATTCAAGATACAGCGAGAAAATGAATACTTTAAAAAGTTGGCAAACGCTAGACTTGGATTGATGGACGATCTGCTCACGGGTCGTGTCCGAACAACAAATATAGACATTGATGCAGAGATAGACAGTTTACGATGAATCGCCCACACAACGAATACCACCGCGTCGAACTACCCTTCGTTGAGCAGCTCAAGCACATGGGCTGGCAGCACATTGAAGGCGACGTTGACGTGCCCGAATTCACTGAGCGTACATCCTTCCGCGAGAGCGATGTTCTGTTGCAGGAACGGCTGGCGAAGGCGCTGCGGCGTATCAACATCGATGCGCAGGGCAACACCTGGCTGACCGATCAGCACGTGCGGCAGGCGATCAGCGACCTTGAGCGGGTGAGTGGGGCAGGTCTGCTGGAAGCCAACGAGCACGCGATGGACTTGCTGCTGCGTGGCACGTTGGTCGAAGGCGATGAGGCGCTCCACAGCGGCAAAAACGCGACCGTTCACTACATCGATTACAACAACCCGCTCAACAACGATTTTTTGGCGATCAACCAGTTTCGCGTCAATCCCTATGGGGTGCAGGGCAACAAGGGGTACATCATCCCCGATATTATGCTGTTTGTGAACGGCATCCCGCTGGTAGTGGTCGAGTGCAAAAGCCCGTATCTCGACGAATCCGCTACGCCGATGGAGACGGGCATTAATGATCTACTGTTCTACAGTAATCAGCACGACGACCTGGACGAGAACAGCGGTGCAGTGCGGCTTTTCCACACCAATCTGATTACCGTCTCGACCTATTTTGACGAAGCGCGTTTCGGCACGATTACTTCCCGCCATAAGCATTATTTGGAGTGGAAGGACACGTATCCGCTCACCGAAGCCGAACTTGCCGAGGCGTTGGGTCTGCCTGTTGAACACCTCAGCAGCCAGCACCGGCTCGTCGCGGGGATGCTGCGCCCGGAGAACCTGATTGACATCCTGGCGAATTTCATGCTGTTCAAGACCGACGGCGGCAAACGGGTGAAGATTGTCGCCCGTTACCAGCAGTTCCGGGCGGTGCAGAACGCGGTCTATCGGCTGGAACACGGGCAGTCACGGCTTCAGCACGGCAAGGACGACCAGCGCGGCGGTATCATCTGGCACACGCAGGGTTCCGGCAAAAGCCTGACGATGGTGTTCCTGATCCGCAAGATGCGGCGCAACGACACGCTCAGGAAATTCAAGGTGGTCGTCGTCACCGACCGTACCGACCTGCAAGACCAGTTGAGCGAAACGGCGGCGCTATCCGGTGCGACAGTGCATATCGCCCGCTCGTCGAGCCACCTGCGAGAACTGCTTCAGCAGCGCACGCCCGACCTGATCTTCGCCATGATCCAGAAATATCGCGAGGCGGAAGGCATCGCCGAGAACGATAACGAGCTATTCCCCGAACTGAACGACTCCGAGAACATCCTGGTGATGGTGGATGAGGCGCACCGCTCCCATGCCAGTGCGCTCCATGCCAATCTGCGCCGTGCGCTTAGAAATGCTGCCAATATCGGCTTCACCGGTACGCCGATTATCATGGGCAAGCGCAAGGAAACCACCAAGATATTCGGTCCCTTCGTGGATGTTTACACCATCGACCAATCGGTAGAAGACGGGTATCTGTTCAGGGGGTGAAAACAGGAGAAATTAAGGGTATACTGTTGGCCTATGAATGAACTACCGTCACCACTCACCGATTTCGAAATCACACCAGAGGATTGGCAGC
>DAOTTX010000122.1:0-45106 GCA_034437515.1 Anaerolineae bacterium | reverse complement strand
CTTTTCTCACATCACCACCAAAACCCGACATCCTAAAAATTCCGCGTGCCTACTTTGACACCCTCATACAGACCCTGTGTTATGCTGTATGAATGTGCAAAGTCGAGCTTAATCCGGTATGGGGGTTGGTTCGCCACTGCGGATGATGTAGTGATCATTCATCGCGCAGATCGACACCTGGCTCGTGTCATCTTGCACCAACCCAAAAACCTGTACTTCTTCACCGATGCTGATGTCTTCCGCGAGGGTGCCCTCACAGCGCATCATGCCCTCAGCCCAGATCGCGTCGATTTCACCGATGGCGGTATCCAGCACATAGGCACAGATGCCATCTGCCGCACAGGTATCAATCGTATCAACGACCACACCGGTCAGCGACACTTCGGAGCCGGGGGTGAGGTTGTTTTGTGGCAGTGCAGGTTCGCTAAACTCGAACAAGCCGCACGCGCTGATTGTCGCGGTCAACACAACGAAAAGAACGGTCAGTTTAAAACGCATTTGCTACTCCTTATCGAAACAATTGGCGTGTTTTCGACGTCGATCACTGTGATATAGTTCCGGTTACACTTTTACACTGTGGCATTTTCGTAAGCTGCCGGAGGAAACATTATGCAACCGCCATATCCGCTAGAAAATCGTGTCGCACTGGTGACCGGCGTCAGCCGTCGAATCGGTATCGGTTATGCCATCGTCCGATGTCTGCTCGAATTCGGCGCGGATGTGTTCGTACAGCACTACAGTCCGTTCGACGCTGCCCAACCCTGGGGTGCGGACGACGTTCCCGCGCTGCTGGCAGAACTGCGTGAGATCGGGCCGCGTGTGGAAGCGATCGAAGCGGACTTCCTCGACCCGGCAGCGCCACAGGCCGTTCTGGACGCCGCCGGTGCTGTGTACGGGCATGTCGATATTCTGGTCGCCAACCACGCCTATAGCACCGGCGGCGCTCTCCCCACGCTGACCGCCGGAAGCATCGACGCGCACTTACAGGTCAACGTGCGAGGGACGCTGCTGCTGGTGCAGGTGTTCGCCGCGCAACACGACGGACGCGATGGTGGTCGGGTGATGATGATGACCAGCGGGCAAGCCGAACAACCCATGCCCGATGAGTTGGCCTACATCGCCTCGAAGGGCGCACTTCACCAACTGACGCGCAGCCTCTCGGCGCATTTAGTCCGGCAGGGAATCACGATCAACACGGTCAATCCCGGTGCGACCGACACGGGTTACGCAGATGACGCGCTGCGGGCGGCCATCGCCGCAGAAGCACCGCAGGGGCGCTGGGGCCAACCCGCCGACGCCGCCCGTCTGATCGGGTGGTTGGCGACCGATGACGCCCGCTGGATTACCGGCCAGGTCATCAACTCGACCGGTGGCGGATTGTAAACGTCAACGTAGATGGTCTAAAAACGCGCTGGAAGGCTGCTTCTCGTGTTTTTAGTCCACGATAAAAAGTGGCACTGAGGGATAAACGCCTACCCGGTATCTGCTTTATTGTCGGCAGGTTTTCGGCATACAGAACTTGAGGATTGCCGCAGGGGAATGATTCGCACGCCGAACAGGTAACCGGCGCACGAACCCGAAAGATTGCTTAGTAGCTCAGCGGGGTGAAGCGATAGCTGCCTTCTTCGTCGTCGGCGGCGACCACACCGATACCGGGGAAGGGAAAGTGATAGCCGAACATCATCAGCCCCTCGCTGGCGGCCCGGTCGAGCAGTGAGCGGCGGGTTTCTACCGCTTGTTCAGGGTTGGAGTCAAAGCCGAAGAACCATTCGGGCCGCTGGGTAGAAATCACCGGATGAATGATCGCATCAACCGTGTTGAGTAAGCTCATGCCACCGGAGCTAATCAGGAAGCCGGTATGCCCGGCGGTGTGCCCCGGTGTGGCGACGGCCTCGATGCCGGGGAGCAGTTCTGCGCCGTCCTCGAAGTAGACCAGCACATCGGCGTCAACCAGTGGTTGCAAGGTGGCAAGCGCCCCCTGGAAGCCCTGGTTATCCGCGTTGGAGTTGATGTTATCCCATTCGGCCTGCGCCATGTGATAGGTCGCGTTGGGGAAAGCGATCTCACCACCGGTGGCGACACCGCCGACGTGATCCGGGTGCCAGTGAGAAATCACCACGTTAGTCACATCACCGGGAGCCACACCGATCATTTCCAGCGTGGGGATAAGCTGGCTGTTTTCCGACCCCAGGCCGGTGTCAAACAGCACCAGCGCGTCCCCGGTGTTGACCAGCAGTTGCTTAAAGTTGTTGGGTTGCTCGCCGGTGGGGAAGTTGGCGCTGCTCAGCACCTCATTGACTTCCTCGGTATCTGCATTGGCAACCAGCGTCCCCAGGCCAAGTGTCGATACCGCATCGCGGATCACAGTAATCTCAAAATCGCCGAGCGCGGTGCGGTAGTAGGCCGAACCGAGCGACACATCTTGACCGTAAACTGCGGGTGCATCAAATGTGAGGTTGACGCCGAGTGCCGCACCGGTCGCACCGATGCCCAATCCTTTGAGAAAATTCCGTCGGGATAAATTCATACGAACCTCCGTAAAGTATTCTTAATAAGGTGTGTTCGCTCGCTGCGAGACACATGAGAATGTAATCACCACCAGTTCACCCCCGTATGAGGCCGCATTGAGCAGACCGTGAGAAGATATGTGATGACCCGCTTATCACCCACACGTTGAATATCCCAACTCGCGCCAAAATGATTACTCACTGATGAGTCGTTTTTATCCCAACCCGCCAATAGTGTGAAGTTATTTCAGGCGTCATCGCTTCGATCTGCGTTAGCAGCACGCGCAGGCGGTCGCGGATCTCACGTTGTTGCCGCAGTTGGCTCGTGTTCGATGATCCCATAACCTGCAAAATCTTCGTGCCTGCACCACGCGGGGCCATACCTGGATCACTGACATCAATTCTGCTTACGATCTCTGCGGTCTTCCTGAATTTTAGTATATGCTCGCTCAAGATCAGGAACGATGCGATAGTGATGGTTTACGGTTTTTGAAATCGGTCTGAGCACCCTTAACAAGGCACACGCAAATAGGGAGTCCGTGATGAAAACCGAAAGTTGTAGATTCGCCGGTTGCTTGTTCGCAATAATCTGCATATGAGAAAGGGCGTTCGATGGAATACGCTCCGAACGCCGCAGGTCAACGATGACATCGACACGGTGTGGGACGCTGTTTTCCATTTCCAGGGCATGATCCAGCGCGAGATAGAATTCGTCCCAACTCCACATTCCGGCGAAGGTATAGCGTACAATCGTTCTGGCGTCGTCCGCCCAGATGACATCAACAGACATAGTCTTTCCTTGCTTGGCATATTCGAGCAGCATGGACTTATCATAATAATTTGCGTAATGACATAGATGATCGTCGATTGAACGACTCATGAAAATCTCGTAAGCCCTGAATTATGATGTCAAAGAAATTGTTCGCTGGAATTTACCTTTTTCGGACGAAACATCGCATATAATGCGCGTACAAGAACAATCATTTGCAAAGGAAAAGACTTAATGAAACTCATCAGAGGATTGATCCCGCTATTATTGCTGCTCAGTGTCGTGCAGATCAGCTTGGCAGAACAGGCACCGGAGATCGTAGTCGAATTTGTGGCGACCAGCAGCACGGTCAGCGAAGGGGACGAACTGGCGGTTGTGCTGCGTGCTTCTATCGGCGACGAGGAAGCGACCGAAAATTACTCGATTGACGTAACCGTGATCGAAGACTCCGCGACAGAAGGCGAGGACTTTGTCGAAGTTGACTCAACCTACAACGTGCCCTGCTCATCGCCGTTCGTGCCCTGCGCTGCTAACCAGACCCTCGAGCAGCCGGTGCTTGAACTCATTGATGATGATCTGGTCGAAGGCACCGAGGTCGTGACGTTTACGCTCAGCAACCCGCAAGGGCCAGGGCTGACCCTCGGCGCGAACACCACCCACACACTGACCATCATCGACAACGACGCCCCGGCGACCCAGCAGCCGCCGCGTATCAATCCGCTGGATCAAGCGACCGTGACCGGGGCGAACTTCACGCCGAACTTCGAGTTCGAGCACATCGACGGCATCGAATGGTACGGCATGTGGATCGGCACGACGACACCGGCAGTCACCACCGTGCTTTACCGGTGGTATCCAGCCTTTGACAACAGCGACGGCGCAAGTACGGGTGAGGGCATCTGTGGTGCGATGTCAGGTATCTGCACGGTGCCGGATGATGTCTATGTGGTCAACGGGGACTACGAGTGGTGGATGACTTATTGGGGGCCGAACAGTACCGATGTCGAAGGCCAATGGAACGGCACCACATTCACGGTGAATTTCGTCGCGCCGGGGTCGATCACGCGCAACCCGCCATCGGTGCCCTACAACACGCTCACCTGGGAGCGCGACCCGAACGTGCTGTGGTATCGACTGTGGTCAGGCACGCTCAGTCCGGTGACGACGATCGCCCATGGCTGGCATGAAGCCGACGAAATCTGTACGGCCACCCTCTGCACACTGCCGCTGAACCGGTCGATCCCTACCGGGAATTATGCCTGGTGGATGGAAGCGTGGGGGCCGGGCGGCTACGCCACCTGGATGGATAACGGCGAGTTTACCTACACCGTCGAGTAACGCACGGCATTCACATCACGACGTAGGTGGGCGCGAATAGCGCAATTGCATAGAACCTTTTTGTAGACTCTATCGTGGGCAGACACACTGGTCTGCCCCTACAATCTCTGTGACGACCTGTAGAGGAGTACCCGTGTGTGCTCCTCTTTCTCCTCGAATCTCCTCAAATGCGATTGCCCTATGTACGTGACGCCTCCCTACACCGCGCCTATGAATTCTTTGTTACCTTAAAAAATTGTAGAACAACGGCAACATAGACGCTGCGCTGATCGCGTCCGCAGACTTGAATGGTAGGGGCTTTACGCCACTCGTCAACGCCGATGACGATGCGGCGATGGCGGGCATTTTCCTCTACCTCGCGCTCGACGCAGACCGCAATCGTATCTTCTTTGGTTCTACTGAGGGCGGTCTGCACGCTATCAGCACCACCGGAGCCAACCTCAGCACTTATACGACCGGCACCAACGGCGTCACCGGGGTTGACCTCGTCCCCGACTCGCGCACGATCTACTATCTGGCGAGCAATAACACGCTGGGTAAAATCCAATACAACGATAGCGGCAATACAACACTCAAGACCAACGGCGGCAGCGCGCTCGGCAACGTGACTACGAACGCCGTGCCCAATGAGCCACCGGTCGCGCAGAACAACAGCTACAGTGTGACAATCGGGGAGACGCTGCGCGTCGGCGCACCCGGTGTGCTCGGCAATGACAGCGACCCTGACGCAGATCGGCTGACCGCGCAACTCCGGGGTGACGTCACCAAAGGGCGCTTGACCTTCAACGCTGATGGCAGTTTCAACTACACGCCCAACCGCTACGTCACCGGCAACGACCGCTTTACCTATGTCGCCAATGATGGTGATGCTACATCCCCACCCGCTACGGTGACCATCCGGTTGCAAGACCCAGCAGGTGACCCGCCGCGCTTGCTGCCGTTTGATGGGGCGGTCGTCAGCGCCTCGAACTACAGGCCGCATTTCCGCTTTCGCCATAAAGACGGCGTGGAGTGGTACAACATATGGATCGGTTCCACGAGCGGTGAGCAGGCGTTGTATGCGTGGTACCCGGCGACGGACGACAGCACCGGAGCAGAACCGGGCCAGGGCATCTGTAACGTGAATAACGGTGTTTGCACCATCCCGGATGAGGTGTACGTCACCAACGGCGACTATCAATGGTGGATGACCTACTGGGGGCCGAACGACCGCGACACTGATTCTTATTGGAATGACACGACTTTTACAGTGAATTTTGCCGCGCCGGAGACGGTCAACCGCCGTGCGCCGACCGCGCCGTATCAGAACATTACCTGGGCGCGTGATCCTAAAGCCCTTTGGTATCAGTTGTGGACGGGCACGGTCAACCCGGTGAGCACAATCGACTACGGGTGGTACGAAGCGGACGAAATCTGCACAGTCACGCTCTGCACACTGCCAATGGATAGCGCCATTCCGTCCGGTGACTATCAGTGGTGGATGGAGGCGTGGGGGCCGGGTGGTTACCGCACCTGGACGGACAACGACCAGTTTGACTACACCGTGCCTTAAGGCGAGCGGCTCACCTCACGCAGTAGCGCCTCGTAAGCATCGACGGCGCGTTCGACATCGAAGTTGGCTTCGGCGTAGGCCCGTGCGCGTTCGCCGATGGCGATGTATGCCGCGTCGTCGTCCAGCAGCCGAATGATTTCAGCCGCAAGTGCATCGGCGTCGCCATGAGGCACGGTGACGCCGGTGCCTGTCTCACCGAGCACGTCGCTCATCAGTCCTTCCACGCCGACCACGACCGGGGTGCCGGTCGCCATCGCTTCGTAGAGCTTGGCCTGGAAGCGCATCTTATCCAGCGGGTTATCGTGCAGTGCCCAATAGTTGATGTATGACGCCGCCCAGAAGCCGGGCATTTCGCTGTAGTCTAACCAGTCGATCCAGCGGCAGTGTGCGTATTCGGGCTGCCGCATGGCGTCCGCGAGGGCGTCCTTTTGTGTGCCTGTGCCGACGAACAAGAAGCGCACATCGTCACGACCATGCAATTGGCGTGCTGCCGCCAGCATCGTATCAAGGTCGATGTGCGGCCCCAACACACCGAGGAACGTAACCAACCGCGCATCACCAAGCTCGTGTTTTTGCCGGAAAGCGTGGTCGTCGGTGCCCGGTCGGAACTTCGTCATATCGACAGAGTTATGAATCACACGGCTGCGTTTTGGCTCTCCGATGCGTTTTTTTACGCCTTCTAGCAATGGTCTTGTGAGTGCTACAATGCCGTCAGCCTGTGTTTGCGTCATATTGGTCATGGCCTTGAATAGACGGTAGATCAAGCTGGTCTCACTGACGATACCGGCGACATGTAGATATTCTGGCCAATGATCGCTGACGTTGAGCACGTAGCCCCGTCGCCTGACCTTACCAATGAACCATCCCGCTAGCCCGGTGAAGATCGGCTGATTCTCGATGAAGATCACATCCGGCTGTTTGACGAACAACCCGCGCAGCGCACAGGTCGCCATAAACGAGAGTTGGCTTAACAATCGCCTTGAGACACTGGTGCTAGTCGTCGTCCACAGCCAGGTTTGAATCACACGAACACCCTCACGATCTTCGATCACCTGCCAATGCCCGCGATACCCTTCTGTTACGATTCCTTTAGGGTAGTGAGGCAGTGTGGTCAGCACTGTTACCTGATGCCCGCGCTGCTGGAGACGGTGTGCTAACCGCGTAAGACGGTTCGCCGCCGCGCCGCTATCCGGCGCAAAATAATGAGTAATGAAGAGAATGTGCATCGGTTATCCGGTAAAACGAAGTGACATATTTTGCCCTTACTGTTGATTCCATCGAAGGGGATGATGACCCTTCAGTTATTATACTATCGTCTCGATCTGGCAGCATTAAGTCTCGGTGGAATGCCGCCAAAGCCTGCCGCACTCCAACCGACGGTGACTCCGCGTGTATACAGTTGGTCATAAAGTCGGCGGGCCGGGTCATCGTCACGCCAATTGTAGCCAGCATCTTCGGCAAAGGGACTATTCTCCGTGCGCTGACCGTTGCTGCCATCACCCTCGACAAACGTATCGACCACCACACGATTCGCACCGCTGGATACCAAACGATCCAGGAAATCCGGCGAATAGGGCAGGCACGGCGACACAGTAATCTGCGTTGAGATACCCGCAGCAACAGCGGCACGGATCGCGTCAAAGCGGCGGTCGATCATGTTGCGGTTGGGGCCATATGGCAGGTCACCCCGGTCGGTTTCGATGGTCATGCTGATGACCGCATAGGGCAAAGCGGCGATGCGGTCGAGATCGTCCATCACCAACGGTGACCGCGTTTGGATGACCAGCAAATCGAGGTCGTCATACCGGGCGAACACATCGAGACATTGACGGGTCAGCCGGTGTTTACGCTCAACCGGCTGGTAGGGATCGGTGACCGAACTCATGAAAATCCGCATGGATGATCGGCTTCGCGCCTTCGCCAGCTCTGCCGCCAATAGATCGGGCGCGTTGATCTTGAGGATGACGGCATCACCCCAGGCTTCGCCCTCGGCGCGGTTGTAGTACCAGTTGGGCATGGTCTGCGCGTAGCAATATTTGCCGCAGTAGATACCGCCAAAGCCACAGCCTACCGCCCAGGATAGCGTATGCGTGTACGGATACGTGCCTTCCGTGAGGAAGCCGCGCTTTTGTTTGGTCAATATACGTTTCGCCTCTATCGTGCGCATGTTCACGGGGCCTTATCCTTTCTAGGTTTGACCTTGAGATAACTAACATAGCACGAATGTTCATATGCGGTCAATCGGGTTGTTTCTTTGCTAACACTCACTCAGGTATGATTTTTTGCCAATAAGGCACTAAAACTTTTCGCTGCTACGCGGTGTAACATAAATGTTACACTTATGAAGAAATTCTCAGGAGCTTGTACCCTATGCGAGATCGAATCCTTCAAAGCCGACGATGGATCTTATTCCCTTTAATTGTGTTACTTATTCTAGTTTGTACCTCAGCGACAATTGCCGATTGGTCCCAGTTAACCAAGTTAATCCCGAACGACATCAACCCCGGTGACGAGTTTGGATGGTCGGTCGATGTTGACGGCGATACTATTATTGCTGGCACCTATCAGGATGACGCCGCCATCGAGGACAGCGGCAGTGCTTACGTGTTCGTGCGCAACGGCGATGTATGGACACAGCAAGCCAAGCTCGTTCCCGATGACGTGGACGCTTACGACCGTTTCGGTTATTCAGTGAGTGTGGACGGTGATACAGCAGTCATCGGCACTTATCAGGACGATGTGGCCGCAATCAACAGCGGTAGTGCTTATGTGTTTGCCCGTGATGGGAACACCTGGACGCAGCGCGCGAAACTGGTACCCGATACGCCTTCTGCCTACAAACTATTTGGCAGGTCGGTAAGCGTGGACGGTGATACGATCGTGGTCGGTGCTGATGGTGATCCGCCGGGTGACATCAACAGCGGCAGTGCTTATGTGTTCGTCCGTGACGGGGACACCTGGACACAGCAAGCGGAAATCGCGGCACCCGACTACTCATCGGGCAATGGTTTCGGCGTGTCCGTCAGTCTGGATGGGGACAATGTACTTATCGGAGACAGCCGAGATTCTGTCGGTAATGATGCCAATGGCAGCGCCTATGTATTCACACGCAGCGGCACCACCTGGGCATTACAGTCGCAATTATTATCTTCCGATCCATCGGAAGATGCCGAATTTGGTATCGCGGTCAGCCTCAGTGGTGATACGGCTCTCATCGGTGCGCACAAAGATGATAATGGGGCAGTAGACACCGGCAGTGCTTATGTGTTCGTCCGTAATGGGAACACCTGGACACAGCAAACTAAAATTATTCCATCGGAGTTTGCTGAAGACAATCAGTTCGGCAGTTCAGTCGCCTTATATGGCGACACAGCATTTATCGGTGTGCCGGGTAATAATAAAAGTGAAATGGACGCTGGCAATGCTTATGTGTTTACTCGCAGCGGTACCACCTGGACGCAGCAAACCAAGCTAACCCCACCTGATATGACGGAAAGTGGATTCTTCGGTATTTCAGCGGCGCTGGATGACGGTATCGGTGTCATCGGTGCTTACCACGACGATGAAGCTGGCTTCTTGAGCGGCTCGGTGTATATTTTTAGCGATGCACCGGTAACCAGCACTCCACCGACCATTACCAGCCCTGCCCCGCCCGATGGCACCGTCCAGGTCGCTTACAATCATACCCTTACCGCAACGGGAGATGCCACTATCAGCTACGCGGTAACCAGTGGGGCACTCCCGGACGGCTTGACACTTAATGGAGATACGATCAGTGGGGTGCCAACAGTTGCCGGACGTTTCGAGGGTGTCGTCACAGCGGCAAACAACGCCGGAACAGATACACAGGCGTTTAGCATTGCGATCAGTCCCGATGAAGCACCTACTCGTGTCTACCCTTCTGACGGTGCAACTCTGACTGCTGCCAATGCCGCGGATTGGTCGCGTTTTCGCTTCCAGCATATCGACGGGATAGAGTGGTATGGTGTGTGGATTGGTAGCGCCGATTATACAGAACACGCACTTTATCAGTGGTTCCCGGCGACCGCGGAGAGTACCGGTTTAACGACGGAGACACCAATCTGCAACGTCGTTGAAAACATCTGCACATTGCCGCAAGATCTCTGGCTAGAGAATGGTGATTATGTCTGGTGGATAAGTTACTGGTCACCGTCATCATCCGACTCTGGTAGTTATTGGAATGACACAAGTTTCAGCGTCGGTTTTGCATCACCGACCGCTGGCCTTAGTGACGTCGTACCATCGGGAACGGTTAACACCATACCGACCGAAGTCACCTGGGGACGTGACCATAATACACTGTGGATGCAGATCTGGCTGGGGCAGGTGAACGGACCAAATGGCAGTCCCTATGAGGCCTTCTATGGCTGGGTTGATCTAACCGAACGTTGCAATGCCTCAACTTGTACTCTTGATCTGAGTAGTACGACACTGCCGGATGGTGACTATCAAATGTGGGTACGGGTATGGGGGCCGGGTGGCTATCTCGAATGGACAGATGTTAGTGGCACATCGCCAGCAGCAGCGTTCACGATCAACACCGGTGCAAATTGAGATCAGTCTGGTGTATGGGCTTTTTAGATAAGGATTAGGCGCTATCATTTGGGCGTGGCTACTTTGTATTTTGCTGGTTTGAGTACGTATCAGCTTACGATGAGGTACAGGAGAAAATCGGCTAATAATCTCTGTGTCATGCCCAGTTTGACGAGTTTTGCATCTTGGCATCATTTTTTTCAAAACGTAGAGGAGCCACACCCGAGTCAAACTGGAACGACTCTAATCATCACTTTTAGCTTGACTGAGTATTAGACTTCTAAGCCAAGTAGGGTAACCATACCCGCGCTCTTATTGTACAACGATTCTGATAGGCAGAGTTTAACACGCTAATTATCAAATCGTGCTATTTTTCCTTGCGGAATGTGCCACAATAGCAAAAAACGTCAAACAATACGGATCACAACAATGACCACTGATGTATTTGTATCGTACTCCTGCAGAAATAGTAATTTCTCCCGCAGCCTGACCAAACAAATGACCCATAAAGGCAAAGACGCCTGGGCAGATTGGGAAGACATCCCCCTCACCTCACCCGATTGGTGGAACGAGATCAAACTCGGCATCGAAAACACCGATAACTTTCTGTTTGTCCTCAGTCCGGATTCAATGGCGTCGGTCGTGTGCAACTTGGAACTCGACTACGCGCTAGAACTCAAAAAGCGGATCATCCCGGTGGTGTACATCGAGGTCGAATCCGACGCCGCCTTCGCCAGCATCAAAGACTGAGCCTGCTACAGTTTGATTTTACCTTTCGATAAGGCAGCCTCAAACGCACTCAGGGTCTGCTGGATACCCTCGTCTAATGGGGTTTCGTAGACTTTTGTCGCATGGGTATGTAATGCACTGGCGTCGAACCCCTGGGGGAACGGAAGTTGCCCCTCACCCACTGTGATCTGCACATCCGGGCGTTGCTGGCGTACAAGGTCGGCAAAAGCCTGCACGGTGCGCGGCTCGGTACCGAGGTTGAAGACATACGCGCCATCAGACGGTGTAAAGGCTGCCTCGATGAACTGCTGTGCTACATCGGAGGCAAAATGAAACTGCATGGTTCCACCGAAAGTGATGTGATAGGGCTGCTCTGCGGCGGCGGCGAGCAGGGCTTTCGTCGGTTCGCTGGTCAAGCCCTGGTCACGTCCGATGCCGTAGACGGTATACGGTCGCAGCGCCGTGCTGCTGACGCCGTAATCCTGGTGATAGATGCGGGCTGTCCCTTCGTTATCGACTTTGAACACACCATAGAGGGTGCGCGGTGCTTGAGGGGCATCATGGGCGATGAGTCCTGGGGGATAGTCCGCTGGCGGGCCATAGACCGCGATTGACGAAGCGTAGGCGATATGCTCGATGCTCGCCTGCCGCGCCGCCTCGAAGATATTGACCGTACCAACCACGTTGACCCTGGCACCAACTACGGGACGTGCTTTGACCAACGGCACCTGCAAGGCCGCCAGGTGTATGATCTGCCGGATGCCATATTCAGTGATGACGCGCTGCACCTGCTCGAAATCGGTCAGATCACCCTGCACAAACGTGATCTTTTCCTGCTCTTCTGGGGAGAGCAGCAGATTGACCCGATGGCGGTCATCGCTCAGGTCAAAGCTCACTACCTTTTCACCACGCTGGACGAGATGGTACAGCGTCCAGGCACCGATGCAACCCATCGCGCCGGTAACAAGTGTGCTCATGAGGGAACCTCCTCAGTGACCAGGGTGTTCGTCAGGCGACCCAACCCGCCGATTTCCACCGTTACCGTGTCGCCGGGTTGCATCCATTGTTTTTCCGCCATCCCCAGGATGACCCCTTCCGGTGTGCCGGTCGAGATGAGATCGCCAGGGTAGAGCGTCATGTGCTGGCTGGCATAGCTGATGACCTCCGCTACGCTGTAGATCATATCGCGGGTGTTGGAGTCCTGCCGTAGTTCATCGTTGAGCCAGCAACGCACACTGAGATTTTGCGGGTCGGGCACCTCATCATGGGTCACAAGATAGGGACCAACCGGCAAGAATTTATCCAGCGTTTTGCCCAGTAACCACTGGCTGGTCGTCATTTGCAAGGCGCGGTCGCTCAAGTCGTTGACTGTGCAATAACCCAGGACGTAGTCAAGCGCATCACTAACGCTGACGTGCCGCGCCTTTCTGCCGATAACGACGCCCAGTTCGGCTTCATAATCGACTTGTTTGGCTGCGGGCGGCAGCGGGATAGCATCGCCATGCGCTGCCAGCGCGTTATTGAACTTAGAAAATAACACCGGTGTGTCTGGTTCGTCTAAGCCGGACTCCGCTGCATGACGCCGGTAATTCAAACCCACACAGAGGATTTTTTGAGGTGTTGGCACCAACGGACGATAGGTAACATCGTCCAGGGCAACAGGTGCTGCATCTATCGGTTGCAGGTCTTGCATTGCCGGCAAACCGCGCTCGTAAAAATCAGCCGCAGCTATGTTTAAAGGTATGATCCGGTCACCATCTAAACGTCCTAACTGATCGACACTATCGGACACCAGCCGATACGTAATAAGCTCCATAACGCTTCCTCCTGTACTTGAGGGAATCAAATATTCCTGTCGTGAATTGACAATGTGGACATATCCAATAATCATAACGATAAAATTTGAAATATCAAAATCAACACGCAGGTCATTTTTTGACAAATGACTTTTTCTTGCTAAAATTGGTAACACCAATGACCAATTTTGCAAGGAGTACCCCGGATTTGACCGATCAAGCAGGCAAACTACCCGGCTTCAAAGCCATTGAGAAAATCAGCGTCAGAGATCAGACGATGGCACAGATCAAGCAGTACATCGCTTCGGGTCAGGTAGCACCGGGCAATCGTCTGCCATCCGAGCGCGCACTGGCTGAGGCACTCGGTGTGGGGCGTTACAGCGTCCGCGAGGCGCTCAAGGTACTCGAAGCCGTGGGTGTGATCGAGTCCCGTGTGGGCGAAGGCACATTTATCAGTGACCAACCGGGCGCACGTATCGGGGAGATCATCGGGTTTAGCCTGGCACACTGGGGAGGCACGATCATGGAGATCCTCGATGCACGCAAGATTATCGAGATCGAGGCTGCGCGTGCCGCTGCCGAGCGTGCTACCGAGCAGGATCTCAAGCGTATGGCCGCTGAGTTGGAACATATGCAGGTCGCCGTCGATGATTTTCGCCAGTACCTCATCGCGGATATGAACTTTCATCGCTGTGTTGGCGAGGCAAGTCATAACGGCATCGTGTCAAGCGTGGTCAACAATTTGATCGACATGCTGGAAGAAGTCCTCAAGGAAACGCACATCGACGAGTTGCCCACCCAGGCAGAAAGCGACCGTGATCTACACGTTGCCATCTATGATGCCATTGCCCAGCGTCAGGCAGACCTGGCTGTAGCTCTGATGCGTGAGCACATCCAGCTTACCCTGGAAATGTGGCAAACCTTGATCTCATTGACCCATCAGGCCAATTCGTCTGATACATAAACGCTTTTTCTATACTGCGAGGAAACACTATGAAAATTACTAAAATTGATTGTCATGTTCTGCTGGTACCGGAATTCAGCACGGAAGCCTGTTCTTCGGCGCAGGATAACCTGGTGGTGGAAATCCACACCGATGAAGGCATCGTCGGGATCGGCGAAACAGACGTAAACCCCTGGATTGCCCGTGCCTGCATTCAAGCACAGGGCACCCATATCATGGGTCTGGGCCTGGAAGAAATGCTGATCGGCGAAGACCCCATGCAGCCGGAGGCTGTCTGGGAAAAACTCTATGTTGGTTCCAAGATGAACGGTCGTCGTGGGGCGTTGATCTGTGCGATGGGGGCTATTGACATGGCCCTATGGGACATCAAGGGAAAAGCGCTTGATCTACCGATATACAAACTGCTCGGCGGTGCCGTTAAGGAGAGCATCGTCCCTTATGCATCGCTGCTGCCCAACGGTAACACCCTGCAAGAATACCGAGATTCACTGAAGGAAAAACTGCTACAAGCACAAAAATATGGCTTTAAGGTCGCTAAGTTGGAAATCTGCATCAATGGCCCCTACAGCCATAACGGCTTGCAGGAGGATAACGATCATATTGCTGACATCGTCGCAGAATGTCGTGATGCTGTCGGCGGTGATATGACGCTGATGGTCGATGTGGCTTACGCCTGGCCTGACGCGCGCACGGCCCTGCGTGTAATCAAACAGCTTGAACCTTATGATCTTTTCTTCCTCGAAACGCCGATCAACATCGACGATGTAGAGGGCTACGCCTTCATCAGTGACCATTCGCCAATTCGTATCGCCGCTGGCGAGTGGCAGAATACCCACTTTGAGTTCATCGAACTGGCACACCGGGGCAAACTCGATGTGTTACAACCGGATGTGGGTCGCGTCGGCGGCTTCACTGAAGCACGCAAAGTCACACAGCTTGCCTCGGATTACGGACGATTGGTCGTCCCGCACTGTTGGAAGACCGGCATCGGCATCGCAGCCAGCGCCCATCTATGTGCGGCGGCATCCTGCTGTCCATACATCGAGTTTCTACCTGCACAGCTCTCTGATTCCGTGCTACGTGACGAACTCGTCGCCGATGAACTAACCATGACTGATGGCGTCATTCCGCTACCACAGAAGCCGGGCCTGGGTATCGAACTCAACCGGGATGCGCTGGAACGCTACCGGGTGGATTAGCATGAGTCAACGCTTGCAGAACCGCGTCGTGCTGGTCACCGGAGTCGGTCAAGGGATCGGCGCGGCGATTGCGCGACGCTTCGTAAACGAAGGTGCAAACGTCATCGGCATTGACCGCAACACAGCAACACTGGAGCAACTAGCGGTTGAGCTGCCCGCATTCACACCGTTCACCGTCGATGTGCAGGATCATGATGCGCTAACCGATTGCGTAAACCAGACCATCGACGGTCATGGGAAGATCGACATACTCATTAACAATGCCGGGTTTCAGCACACGATCCCGTTCATGGAGGGCACCCTCGAACAATGGCGTGAGACGCAACGTGTGAATTTAGAGGCGCAGTACGTGCTATGCAGACTGGTTGTGCCGCACATGATCGACGTCGGTTATGGCAGAATCGTCAACATTTCATCGACACAGGCTATCAGCGTTGAGCCGTCGGTGAGTGCTTACGCTGCCAGTAAAGGCGGGGTCAACGCACTCACGCGCAGCCTCGCCGTTGAGTTGGCTCCCCATGGCATCAATGTAAACGCTATTGCGCCCGGTTGTATCCACACATCAATGTCTATCATCAATGGCGTAGATGAAACCACCACTGACGAGTTTCAAGAGTGGTATGTGCGGCGTCGTAAAATTCCGCTGGGACGACCCGGCGAAGCGCAAGAAATCGCCGCTGCTGCCTTGTTCCTCGCCTCCGAGGAATGCAGTTATATCACCGGACATACATTGGTCGCCGATGGTGGCCTGACGATTACGTTTTAAAGGAGTGACGAGCCATGCAGGAGCCGCTATTATCCCTAACAGCACTCAACACGCTCGCCACCGGGTTAGATCACCCGGAAGGTGTAGCCTGGGGACAAGACGGTTTCATCTATGCCGGAGGCGAAGCCGGACAAATCTATCGGATTAACCCGGATAATGGTGAATTTAACGAGGTCGCTAACACTGGCGGTTTCATCCTCGGTTTGTGCCTGGATGCCGACCATAACATCTACGCCTGCGATGAGGTGCTGCATAAGGTCTTCCGCATAACCCCAGATGGCACAGTCAGTGTGTATTCTGCGGGAACTGACGAACGTCCGATGGTGCTGCCCAATTACCCGGTATTTGATCCATCGGGCAATCTCTATGTTTCTGCCTCTGGGGATTGGGACGGCAACAATGGTTGCATCTACCGTGTGAAACCGGGTGGTGAAACCGAAGTCATCAGCACCGGTGACCTGGCCTTTGCTAATGGACTTGCCTTCGACCCGGACGACACATTTCTGTACGTGGCTTTGTCAAACTTACCGGGAGTGGTTCGCTTTCCCATCTATGCAGACGGCACCCTGGGAGATGCTGAACATGTCATTGACCTTCCGCGTACCGTTCCTGATGGATTGGCGTTTGATGCCGTGGGCAACTTGTATATCACATGTTACGCACCGGATCGCGTTTACCGCCTAACGCCAGATGGCACACTGAACATATTATTAGAGGACTGGCGACATATTGATCTGTGCTCGCCGACGAATGTGGCTTTTTATGGCGCGGACTTGCAACATATGGTCATCGGTAGCCTGGGCGGGATGGCGCTTACCAGTGTTCAGATAGACGTTCCCGGTAAGCCGCTTCATTATCCAGGCTGATACTCGACTTTATCCATTTCAGGCGGCGTAACATAAAAGATCGACAGGCGCTTGGCTCCGGGTCGCACTTCTATATCGGGTTTCTTGTCGTCTTACGTCATGGTATACTCGCTGCTTCGCCTCGCTGTTCTACACTAAACTTTTGGGCGAAGTGGTCTCACTCATCCTAACACCAGGGCGATTGCACATAGAATCTTCATGGACAAACAACGCTTTCAAGATATTCATTGTCCCAGTCAGCCCGTTTACGTTTATTGCTAATCCCGACCTTTGCTGTTCTCTCCTTTTTGAGCAAGTTAACGGCGATGTGTCGTAAAAGTGCCGTATCAGACGAACAGGCAGGGAATGTATGACCTTCCGATTTGACCATGCGATCATCGCTGTTGACGATCTCGACAAGGGCGTCGAGGATTACCGCAACCTCGGCTTTCACGTCGTCTACGGGGGTGAACACACCAGTGGCACCACCCATAACGCGCTGATCGTGTTTGCTGATGGTAGCTATCTTGAATTGATGGCGCTCACCGGCAAAGACGCCGACCCCGACAACCCCGCGCCAGATTACGGGCATCTGCTGCGAGACGGCGAGGGTATCGTCGGTTATGCCCTTGTCACGACCAACCTCGAAGCCGATGCACGGGCCCTACGCGGACGTGGCCTCACGGTCAGCGAACCGGAAAACGGCAGCCGCCAGCGTAAAGACGGTGTTCAACTTGAATGGAAAACCCTGCAAGTAGGGGATGGTATGTCGCCGTTTTTCATCGAGGATGTGACCGACCGTGACCTGCGCGTGCCGACCGGCGACCCAATCACCACGCACGAGAACGGCGTGGTCGGCGTACACGGGCTGGCGTTTGTCTTCCCCGACGCCGAAGCCGCCGCCAATCGCTACGAGGCGCTACTGGGCAAAACACCGGACGTCGCCAAGAACGGCATCGTTTTTCATTTAGAAGATACCGACCTGCTCATCAACCCGGAAGGCGAAGGCGACATAAACCACGATGACGCCCCCTACCGGTTGATCTTGCGCACGATACACAAAGAGCGTGCCGGGTTAATCCAGATGACCAGCGCACACAACGCCCGCTTGGTCATCGTCTACGACGAACCGCGCACCACCACCGACTGAATCGTCTCTAGCAGTTCGCTCTGGTCAAAGTTGGATTTGACCAGATAGGCATCTGCGCCAGCCTTGAGGCCGGCTTCGCGTTGCTCCGGCTTGGCAAGTGAGGTCAGCAGCACCACCGGAATATCACGGAACTGGCTGCTGGTCTTGATCTTGGCGGTCAGTTGCAAGCCGTTGAGGTTGGGCATTTCCACATCGCTGATAATCACATCGAAATCGATACCGGGCAGCATTGACCACGCTTCCACACCATCGATGGCGACATGGACTTCAAACCCGGCGGTTTCCAGAATGTTCTTTTCCAGCGTGCGCGTGGTGATGGAATCATCGACAACCAGCACGCACAGACGTTGCTCTGTCGGTGATGCGGCCCCCGCCGTCACCGAGGCGACACGCCGCGGCAATGCCGCCCCGCTTGCCCGGCGCACCAGGTCATTCGCATCAAGAATGATGACGACATCCCCGCTGCCCAACAACGCCGCTCCACTGATGAACCGTGCACGGGCCAGTTCCGGCCCCGGCGGTTTAAGCACCAGTTCGACCTCGCTGAGTAGTTCATCGACCTCAAACGCGACGGCGCGGTCGGTCGCTTCCAGCGCGACGTAACTTGGACGGGTGTCGTCAAGGCTATCTGCCGTGATGTCCAGAATGCGGCTCATGGAGACCAGCGGCAGCGTGCGCTCGTTGACCGTCAGCATCGGTCGGCCTTCGGCGCTGAAGGTGTGGTCGTCGTCGTAGTGATCCATCCGCAGCACCATCGCGGACGGCACGGCGAAAGTCTGCTCCCCGATGCGTAGCAGCACACAGCGGATACGTGTGAGCGACACCGGCACGTTGAGCACGATTGTCGTGCCGTCGCCGACCACACTCTGCACACCGACGCGCCCACGCAACCCCTCGATGCGCTCACGCACGATGTCCATACCCAGGCCACGACCGCTCAAACTGGTGACTTGATCGCTGGTAGAAAGGCCGGAGTAGAAAATGTACGTCCGCACCTCATCATCGCTGAGGGCGGCGGCCTCGGCTTCGTTCATCAGGCGGTTTTTCACAATGGAGCGCCGCACCGAATCGGCATCAATACCCTTGCCATCGTCGATCATACTGATGACGATCTCGCTGCCGCGTTGATCGACGTCGATCTGCACGCGCCCGGTGATGGGCTTGCCTTTAGCCTCACGCTGTTCGGGTGTCTCTATGCCGTGATCGACCGCGTTACGCAGCACATGCATCAGCGGGTCTTTGAGTGAATCCAGCACGGCTTTGTCGATCTCCACGTAACCGCCGATGATGTCAAGCTGAATCTGCTTGCCGGTATCACGGGCGAGGTCGCGTACCATCCGCTGGAAGCCGCCGACAATCGACTCGAACGGCATCAGTCGCATCCCGCCGATGTCGTCTTGCAACTGGTCGGCGAGGGTGGTCAGGCGCATGGTATCTTGCGCGGCGGCCTGCGCGATCTGCGCTAACATGCGGTTGGCTTCGGTCAGGTGGCGCTGGTTGGCTTCCAAAAAACGGAAGATCACCGGCAGTTCGGAACTCATCTCCTCCTCTTCGTCCTGCAAGCGCCGCACCAGACGGATGTATTCCGCCCGTACCCCGCGCCATTCACGCTGCCAGCGGTTATGGATGCGCCGCAGGTCTTCGATGCCGCGTTGCAGTTCTTCGCCGTGCATCCGGGCGACGAACAGTTCCGTTACCTCCGCCATAAGCTGGTCGAGCTTGCCGACGGTGACGCGCACGGTTTCTTCCATAGGGCGCATCACGATGGTGCTGCCATCGTTGGGCGGCACATCAGAGGCAGCCCGCATGGCCTGCATGGCCTGCATGGTCTGGGTGTACTGGTCGATGTCCGTTTGTTTGGGTGTGGGGGTTTTCGACGGTGAAGTACCGCTGCCGTTGATCTTGACGGCAGGCATCTGCTGTGAATCCGATTTGGGGTCGGCGTCCACCGTGATGACGCGCTCTAACCGGGTCAGCGCGATTTCCAGCACGGAGTTGTCCGGTTGCTGGCCGTCAGCGACATTCTGAATTAAATCGAGGCCGTCGTAGATGGTATCGGCGACATCGGGCGTCAGTTCGATCTCGTCTTTTAGCGCGGCGTCGAAGACCTCTTCGAGATAATGCGCAATCGTCTCAATCGTCTCCACGCCGACCGCCCGTGCCGCCCCTTTCAAGCTATGGGCGACACGGTTGAGTTCGCGCACCTGCGCCTGAAAAGTGTCGTCATCCCCTGTTGAGAGCATCTCGACCTGAAGCAGCGCAGCGTTCATCGTTTCGAGGTATTCGCCGACCTCAACCCAGAAGATACCCAGCAGTTCGTCGCTCACAGCCGCAGCCCCTTGATGACATCGTTGACGCGCTCCGCCGCCTCACGTAGACGCTGCACGCTGGCCTCGACCTGCATGGTGCTGCTGACGGTTTCTGTGGTGGCGTGTTTGATCGTTCGCATCGCGTCCGTCAGTTGATCCATGCCGATGGTCTGCTGGCGTGTGCTGGCGGCGATCTGCATGGCTGCCATCGCCGCCTCTTCGATGGCAGAGGCCAGATCGCGGATCGAGTCCCCGGCGCGGTTGACCAGCCCCTGCCCGGCGTCTACGCCTTTGCTCCCTTCTTCAGTGACCATGACCGCGCCGTTGGTCGCGCGCTGGATCTCACCGAGGATTTCGCGCACCTGCACGGTTGCGTCCCGATTCTGGTCAGCGAGGTTGCGCACCTCCATCGCCACCACCGCGAAGCCCTTGCCTTCTTCGCCGGCGCGGGCGGCTTCTACCGAAGCGTTGAGCGCCAGCATCCGTGATTGGTCGGCGAGGTTGTTCACTGCCGCGATGATCTCCCCGATCTGCTGCGTGTGTTCGGAAAGCACGAGGATGTTATCGGCGATGTCCTCCACACGATGCCGGATCATCTCCATGCCGGTGATGGTCTCGGAGACGGCTTCCGTCCCCGCTTTGGAAATATCGACGGAGACCTGCGCCGTTTCCGCTACGCTCTGGGCGCGTTCTGCCGTCTCGGTCACGGTGGCGCGGACCTCGTTCACGGTGGCGGTGGTCTCGGTGACGACGGCGTCCTGTTCGTTCGCCATCACGATCTGGCGGGAGGTCGCGTCTAGGATGGCCTGCGTGTCCTTATCGATGCGTTGCAGGGCGTTGTTGATCTCCACGATCACGTCCTGCAAGCGGTCGAGCGTGCGGTTGATGGTCTGCCCCAGGCCGACCGCGATACGGCCTTCACGGGTGGCGGTGTCTAAGTCCGGGATGTTGAGGCGCTCGCGTAAGTCCCCGGCGGCGATGCGCTCCAGGGTGTCGGCGTAGTCGCTCAACGTGCGGTCGATGCGGCGGTAGCTGCGGCTGTAGACGAACACACCGAACGCCAGGCCGAGCAGCAGCATCACGAACGCCATCACCAGCAAGATCACCGGGTTCGCATCCGGTTGTGAAGCGATGACGTACAGGGCGATAAACAACGCCGGGACGAACGACGCCATCCCGACGGAAAGCACAATGCCGTTGCGCAACAGCGCGAAAAATTGGTCGGCGGTGTTTTCCTCGTCCGCGACCGGGTCAATCGAAGGAAATTCTTGTGTGTCTCGAGTCATCGTTCGTCTACCCCACCTACAATCAAGCGTTCATCGTCCAGCATATGCGCCGCATCCAACAGCACCAAGCGCCCCGGCCCCATACCGGTGACGTAGCGCAAGTCGTCCATCGGTTCGATCTGGTTTTCCGGCAAGGTCACCACATCACGAACGTGATGCGCCAGAAAGCCAACTTCCAGCACCTCAGCCCGCACGACGATCAGCTCTCCCGGTATTCGCCGGGGATCAGCCTCGATGTCGAAGAAGGCGCGTAAATCCAGCGCGGTGATGATCTTACCGCGAATGTTGACCACGCCGCGATAGAACGCGGGCGTGCCCGGCACAGGTGTGATGCGACTCAGCGCGCGCACCTCGCGCACCAGCATCACATCAATGGCGTAGGTCTCTGTACCGAGATCGAAGGACAGCACCGTCTGTGCCGGTAAGTTGCGGTCTGTCGCGTCCTCGTCACTTTGTGCGTATTGTTGGGCGCGTTTCTTGAGCCGTTCTTGCATCACGACCTGCTGATGTTCGTCGTCCCAGTTCAGGTCGTCCCAGATCTGACGCCAGTCGATGTTTTCGTCGGTCACGCGGGCGGAACCTCTTGTGTCCTAAAAATTAGAGTTCCTATTCAGTATAAACGTATATAGCCTGAATCTCTAAACCTGTGCGGTTGGGATTTCGTTCGTAGAGCGGTTAAGGATCGTCACCACTGTAAAAGTCCTCGTTCTAACGTTTTGGTGAAATGGCCTTCTGGCCTTCATCCCCCGGTCGCCTTTCCCGCAGCTACGAGTGAGATTTAGAGAGGGCGTTAAGCGTTCACCAGAACCAGACCGTACAGTCAGGTATATTTTGATACAATCGCCCTGTGGTTGTGACTCATGTTTGATCGCGCACAAGTCAATCAGGTATCATTGCCACGCTCGGCGAGATTTTGTATAGTTGCCGGGATCGCCCGTACAAGCGCAGGATAATCTTTATGAATGTTGCACTTATCGGCTTCGGCACCGTCGGACGCGGCTTTGTCGAATTGCTTCACAAAATGCCTCGCGAGATCCGGCTGGTCGCCGTCGTGACCGGCTCACGCGGGACTCTCTATGACCCAACCGGTCTTGACCTTGACGCGCTGCTGGCGGTCGAAACGCTGCACGACTATCCCGATAGCGTAGCCTTAAAGCGCGGTTGGGACGCCACGCGCATCGCCAGACAGGCCGAGGCCGATGTGCTGGTCGAAGCCAGCCCGACCAACTTAAAAACCGGGCAGCCCGCGCTCGACCTGTGCCTGACCGCACTCGATTGTGGCAAACATCTGATCCTCGCTAACAAGGGTCCGGTGGCGCTGGCCTACACACAACTGCAAGCACGGGCGCAGGCCAACGGACGTCAACTCCGTGCAGAAGCGACGGTCATGGCGGGGACGCCAGCTTTGCGACTGGGGCAGCAATACTTCGACTGCTGCAAAATCGAGCGCGTGCGCGGCATCCTCAACGGGACGACAAATTACATGCTCAGCCTGATGGAAGCGGGGCGCACATATGAGGACGCGCTGCACGACGCGCAGGCCAGGGGCTACGTGGAGAGCGACCCCGGCGGCGACGTCGAAGGCTGGGACGCGGCGGCAAAGGCGATGATCCTCAGCGCGGTGTTATTCGATCAGGCTTTGTCACTGGACGCGATCTCGGTAACGGGCATTACGGCGATCACCCCGGCGATGATCCAGATGGCGAAAGCGGCGGGGATGCGTTACAAGTTGGTAGCGGAGATTGACGCGGATGGGGCGTGGGTTGCGCCGGTGCAGGTGCCGCTTGATGATCCACTGGCACACGTCAGCGGGACGACAAACGCGATCAGCCTTCAGACGGATGTGCTGGGCACGGTCACGCTCACCGGGCCGGGGGCAGGTGGACGCGAAACCGGCTTTGCCATCCTCGCGGATCTGCTGGACATCGCCCCCTGATGCAAGTCGAGATCCTCTGCGAACCGGGCGCTGACCTGAACGAAGATACGTTCTTCCTGCACGCTGATGACATCTCGCTGACGGCGGCTGCAATCGACGGGGCGACCAGCGTCATGACCGCGCAAATACTCGCGCCGTTGCTCGGTGAATTGACCGGTGCGGCTTATGCGGCTCGGCACGTCCGCGACCGCTTCGGGTTGACCGTCCGGTTGCCCCTGTATGAGATGCTCACCGAGGCGAATAGCTCGCTGCGAGAAAATATCCTCGCGTATTATGGGCGCTTCGAGTCGATTGTCTGGCGTGAGGATGCGCTGTCAGCCTACGTCGATGATCCTCGTTATGGGCGGGCCGCGCTGCCAGCCTGTGTGCTGACGCTGGTTCGCATCAAGCAGAGACAATTGTTTTACGTACATCTCGGTGATACGTCATTATTGCTGTTCCATAATGACGGCACGGTGACCGTCGCCGTTGGTGGTGAGGGGCGCAGCAGCAGGGGCGAGATGTACACACGGCTCAAGGCGCTACAATCGGAGCGGGGACTTGCTTCGCCGTCAGGTCTGCTGAACGAGGGTGACATCCAGCAACAGATGATCGCCCGCCGGGTGTATCACAATTACCGTGATGTAACCGGCACGCCCGGTGGTGGTGTGGGTGTGGTCAACGGCTTACCAGAGATGACAGACTATGCCGAAGGGGGACAGATCATGCTAGAGGATGTAGCGGCAGTGCTGGTGTGTACGGATGGCTTTCTGTGGCCTGCCGAAGCGGACGAAAGTGAGGCGCAGGTCACACAGCGGTTACACAAAATGCGTGCGTTGATCGAGACGGACGGGTTGAGGGGATATTACGACCGGCTGCGTGCGGCAGAAATCGCTGACTTTGCCTGTGACCGCTATCCCCGGTTGAAACCACACGATGACGCAACCGCACTATTGATTAGGATTTCCTAACCTTGTTAAGATAAAGGCACATGAATCCCAATGGGGCTTATAATACAGGTACTAAACATCAGAAAGACAATTTAGGCTGAGGATCACTCCCTTATGGATAAGGTGAAAATTTTAGTTGTAGAAGACGAACCCAACCTTCTATTGGGCATCCGTGACATTCTAGAACTTGACGAATATGAAGTTGTAACCGCGAAGCATGGTCGAGAAGCATTGAAGATACTCAACGAAGCCGGCGATCATCTGCCGGATCTCATCGTCTCCGATATTATGATGCCTTATGTGGACGGCCTCGAACTCTTAAAAGTGGTGCGCGAGAATCAGGCCTGGGTGACCATCCCTTTCATCTTCCTGACGGCGCGAGGTGAAAAGCGCGATGTCCACGATGGCAAAAAGCTCGGTGTGGACGATTACCTCATCAAGCCGTTTGACGCCGACGACCTGCTGGTGGCGGTGGAGGCCAAGCTACGCCGCAAACGGGACTATGTCGAGGAACAGACGAACGCGCTAGAGGGGATCAAACGGCGTATCCTGACCATTCTGAATCATGAGTTTCGTACCCCACTGACGTTAGTCGTCGCCTATGCAGATATGCTCCAGGAAAATCGCCAGAGCGTTGACGACATGAACGAAGAAGAGCTGATCATGTTCTTGAAGGAGATCAACACCGGTGCGGATCGCCTGCGCCGCCTTATCGAGAACTTCATCATGATGGTCGAGCTGGAAACGGGTGATGCCGCCACCACCTTTGAGTGGCGCAAGCATGAGATCACCAACCTTGAGGTCGTCATCCAGCAGGCACACGACCGTGTGATGGACCGCGAGCAAATGCAGCATACCTGTAACCTCGAAATGAAAGTGCCGCTGCCCTCGGTGATGGGGGATCGCGAATATCTGATGATCGTCATCCGTGAATTGCTAGACAACGCCGTGAAGTTTAGCGAACCTACTGACCCGATCGAGATCGAGGTCACCCCGGAGGACGACGAACTGGCGATCAAAATCATTGACCAGGGACGGGGCATCCCACAGGATCAACTTAACCACATCTGGGAGACCTTTTATCAGGTAGACCGGGAGCAGCACGAAGACCAGGGCGCGGGTAGTGGATTGGCGCTCGTCAAACATCTGGTTGATCTGCACGAGGGACGGGTTGATGTCAAGAGTGTCTACGGCGAGGGAAGTACGTTCATCATCACCTTGCCGACCATATAATCATGTTATAATGCGAGTCGAAACATACTTCAATTAAATCGCGAAAGGAAATCTTAGATGCCCTCTTTTCTGTCCAAAGTTCGCACGCTGATTAATGCCAATTTGCATTCAATCATCGATAGCGCACTAGAAGCGAACTCCGTAAAAGTGATGGATGAATACATCCGTCAAGCTGAGAAAAACCTGGAAGCACTCGAAGACTCCGCGGCGACGGTCGGCGGGACGGTGCGCACGCTCAAACGCAAGTACGAAGAATTTGCCGGTGCTGCCGAAAAGCTAGACCGCGACATTGACACGTTGATCTTACGTGGGAAGAACGATCTCGCAGGTGCGGCGCAGTCAGAACTCAACACCAAGCAAGAACTGGCGCAAGAATATTATGAGCAGTGGCAGCAGCAAGAAGAGCAATATCAGATGATGCTCAAGATGCGCTTGCAACTTGAGGGGAAACTCACGACGATCAAGCAAGAGCGTGAGCAGTTGATCGCACTGATGGAACTGGCGGAAGCCAAGCAGGTCGCCACCAAGACGATCAAGAGCCTCGACGGGCTGGCAACCACCAACGATGTGCAGATCAACAGCATGGCGGACAAGATCCGGCAACGGTTGGATCGCGAAGATGCACGGCTTGAGATGGCAACGCGCAACCTCGCCGATGATGTGGAACAGGCGATTGGTAACACTGAGGTCGAACGTCAGCTTGAGGAACGGCGGCAGCGTCTATTGGGGAGCAACGAAGGCGGCGCGTAAGCGGCTGTTGTCGTATAGTGGTCATCTATTCACGTATCCCATACGTGTCAAGTTAAGCTGATGTGCTTCAATATGCAGCTATTCTGACCCCTATCCCCCTAAATCCCCCTTACCCCCGTAGACGGAGAAAGGGGGACTTTCACCCCCAAAGGCGCAAAATACACGAATAAAGTAGCGTCTAAGCATTAGCAGGTGTGCTGACCGCAGGTCAGACCGGGTGGGGTCCAAAAGCCTAAATTGACACCTATGGGTTATCTATTCACGTATCCACGCGATAGGATGATCTTTGAATTTCGGACGCGCTTCAGCGCGTCCGCTAGCTTAAAGTTACATTCTACCGGAATTGGTGGAATTGCCTTTTAGTCCTCATCCCCTGCCCCGCGCCACATCTTGGCGACCCCCCGAACGCTGCACTTGGAGACGTTCGTTTGCTTAACCCCCACTTAACACGGTAGGATTGGCATAGCGTCGATAAAATAAAGGATTATTGCAATGACTAGCAAATCTATCGGTATTCTGACCGCTGGCGGCGACAGCCCCGGCCTGAACGCGGCAATTCGCGGGGTGGGTAAGGCGGCGATGAACGATTATGACATGCGCATCATTGGCTTTCGAGATGGCTTTCGAGGGTTGATGGAAAATCGTATTATCGATCTCAACAGTCGGGCGCTTTCCGGCATTTTGACCGCCGGTGGGACGATCCTCGGTACCAGCCGGGATAAGCCACATAAGATGCCCGTCGGTAGTAAAAAGCTCGATATGACCGAAGCCATGAAAGAGAACTACGAAAAGCATCATCTGGATTGTCTGGTGTGTTTGGGCGGGGGCGGCACCCAGAAAAACGCCTTCCGGCTGCACCAAGCCGGGATGAATGTGGTTACACTACCGAAGACCATCGACAACGATGTCGGCATGACCGATGTCACCTTCGGCTTCGACACCGCTTTGCAGATCGCCACTGAAGCGATTGATCGCTTACACAGCACCGCACACAGCCACCATCGCATCATCGTGGTGGAAATTATGGGGCATAACACCGGCTGGCTGGCACTTGGCGCGGGCATCGCCGGTGGTGCAGACGTGATTCTCATCCCTGAGATCCCATACGACATTGATAAAGTCGCGGAGTCGATCACCACCCGCAGCCGGGGTGGTAAGCACTTTAGCATTGTCGCGGTAAGCGAAGGCGCGATGTCGAAAGAAGTAGCGCAGCAACTCGAAGCGGCGAAAGACCATAAAGCCAACGCCGAGAAGAAAAAAGATCGCAAGGCCGCCAAAGAAGAGGTGAAAAGGATCGAAAAAGATCGTGCTCGCAGCACACACGACCTGACCGAAAGGCTCGAAAAACTGACCGGACTCGAATCACGGGTGACCATCTTGGGGCATGTGCAACGTGGTGGCATCCCGTCCCCGGCGGATCGTCTGCTGGCGACCCGGTTAGGCACGGCCTGTGCAGATTTCATCGAGCAAGGGCATTATGGCGTGATGGTTGCCTCACGCGGTGAAGGTGTCGAAGCCGTGCCGCTGGAAGATGTGGTCGGCAAGCGAAAGAACGTCCCGATTGACCATCCCTGGATCGACGCGGCCCGCAGCGTCGGCACCAACCTGGGAGATTAGCACCGATTTTGTCATCATGGGGGCGCAACAATTGGTAAACCCTTGACGGTGCGTGGTGGCTATATTTCAATCATCAAACCGAATATTACGTTTCAGGACGATGATTTGCCTTACAATTTGTAATATCGCGACAATTTTTAGACGAGGCGGATCATCGTGGTAACGGTAATTACAGGCAAAGACGAGGGCTTCTTGAGTGTGGCGGGCGGGCATATCCGCTACACCACGACCGGCAGCGCGGCAAACCCGGCGGTCATCCTGGTACATGGTTGGCTTTCGCACAGCGGTGTCTGGTCGCAGACGGTCGATTTGCTCAGGGATCACTACTACTGCGTCACGATTGATCTGCTGGGCTTTGGCGGCAGCGAAAAGCCGACCAACGCCGATTACAGCATCCCGGCACAGGCCCGGCGGGTGCTGGCGCTGGCTGACGTGCTCAACCTCGACCGCTTCACGTTGATGGGGCATTCGATGGGTGGGCAGATCAGCCTGTACATCGCCGCCGTGCTCGCACCGGAGCGCGTGACGCGGCTGGTCGATGTCAGCGGGGTGGTTTCCGGGCGGTTGCAGCCGCGTGTTGAGCGGTTGGTCTACCCGATGATCCGCCTGGGTTATCACCTGCCGATGTTATGGGTGTTCATGCGGCGGGTGCTAATGCGGTCAGCCTTGTTTATCCGCTGGAACTTTAGCCCCTGGTTTTACGATATGCGCCAGCTACCGTTAGCAGACTGGCAAATTGACCGGGAAATGTCCGTCCAGCCCGGCATCGCCACCCCTGCCCACCGTGCCGGGCAAGCCATCCACGCTATGGATTTACGCCCCCACCTGTCGAAGATCACCGCGCCGACACTGGTCATCTTCGGCACCGAAGACGGCACCGTGCCGCCGACGGACGGCGATCTGGTCGCGCAGCACGTCGCGCACAGCAAACTCAAACAGTTCGACCGTTGCGGTCACTTCCCGATGTATGAGTGCAAAACACGCTTTATAAACGCGGTACGGACGTTCATGGTCGAAGCGCAAATGCCCGCTGCCGTCGATAGGATATAACACGCAAACCACTTTTGTGATACATTTGAAACAATACTTTTTAACCTCCATCGAAAACCCCTATGTTCTCCTTATGCACAACTGCATCACAGGTTTTCTGATGCTATAGACGAAGACTTAAATTATGCTTGAAGCACCTCTACTTGTTCCCCTTGGCATTGTCATTCTGGTCATCCTCGCGATTGATTTGTTCCGGACGGTGGCCCAGTCTAGCGAAGGTCGGCTCGCACGGATAACACAAGCCAGTATCCAGAAGATTTTAATATTTCTCTACAAAATCACCGGCAAACGTGCGTTCCTGAGTTGGACGAGTTCGATGCTCATCCTCGGTTTGTTGACGATGTGGATTGCCCTGCTATATCTTGGTTGGTTTTTGATCTACCTGAGTAGTGATGAATCGATCTTGCGCGGTAAGGACGAAGTTCCAGCCACCGTTGCGGAGAAGCTGTATTTCACTGGTTTCAGCATTTCTACGCTGGGTGTAGGGGATTACATCCCTAACGGTAAGGTCTGGCAGATTGTGACCGTGTTGTGTTCTATCAGTGGGTTCTTCTTGCTGACGTTTATCATCTCGTTCATCGTCTCGGTGATCGAAAAGCAGGCACTACGCCGCCGTCTGGCGCTACACATCCACTATCTAGGTAAATCACCACAAGACATCATCACCAAGTATTGGCAGCCGGATGAAAATATCGTGCTGGATCACGCACTTGATTCCATTCTGGATGATCTGATCGAGTTCGCGCAGCAGCAGCTAGACCAACCCATTCTCAATCGCTTTCATGGGCCGTCGAAGGGACGTTCCATCGAACGGGCGTTAGTAGTGATCGACGAGACACTGACGATGGCGATCTTCGCCGTTGATAGCGACCTGCCGCCCGCCTCCGTACAAGCGCAGCAGGCCATCACTGACTATCTGGATAGCCTGCAAGAAATCGAAGTTGCCGATGTCGATACCGCGCCGCCGATACCGGATTTTACGCCATTGCGTGAGGCAGATATTCCACTATACGATGATGACGTGATCCAATCTCATTATGAGCGGCTCACCAACCGGCGGGAAAAGCTGCAAGCCCTCATCCAGAGTACGGGCTGGACGTGGCAAGAGATCACCATCAAGCAGGGCGAAGCGTAAGCCTACGGCAGCCACACCCGCAACATGTAACCGTCCTCGGTTTCGACACCTGCCGCCAACGCCAGCCGATCATCCGGCAGCGTCACCGCCGATAGGTTGGTGACCAGCACACCATCCAGCGGCAACGTCCACACCGCTTGAATGCCATCGGCAGTGTGGGCAAGGCCAGCGATGCGAGTACGTGCCTGGTTCGGCAGGACGACTTCCGGTTGCCCGTCGCCGTCGAAATCACCGGCAATCGCCATATCCAGATTGCGCGACTCGATCACATGCGAGGTGTAGCCCGGTTCCTGGGCGACCAGCAGCAGGTTACCGTCCCGGTCGTACTGGTAAAAGCCGACCACCCCGCCGATATGCGGCGTCAGCACCTCGACCAATTCATTTTCGCCGTTCGGGCCGAACGGTCCCCACGCCAATTGATGCCGCCAGCGTCCACCCTGCCCGATGGGTTGACCACTCGCCAATAGCGCACCGTCGCGGGTATAAACGCGGATCTGCGCGCCGCCACCGCTGAAGCTGGCGGTCGTGACCAGGTCGGCGGTGCCGTTCTCGTCTACATCCGCCCAGAGGGGCATCTGCCCCTCAAAGACTGCATCGCCTTCGAGTTCGACGCGGCTCATCACGCTGAGGTCGGTCGTATCCAGCACGATCATCCCCGCCGCTTCCAGCGCATCGCCCATGATGGCGTGGACGTAACGCTCGTCCGTCGCGCCGACGTAAACCGCCGCCTGTCCGTCTGCGTTGAGCGCGATTCGTGCGTCCGGTAGCGCGTTCTCGCTGAGGCGGGCGGTTTCTTCCCCGGCGTTGTTCTGGGCGACGATGTCCCCGTTCTGCGCGATGTAAAGGATGCCGTCACCGGCGCGTACCGGGTGCGTCAGTGGGGAGGCATCTTCCGGCAGTGCTTCCTCGATGAAGGTGGCGATCTCGTTCACCTTGAGCACGGGCGGCATCCCGGCGGGCAAGAAGTCACTCATCAGCGGGGAGAGGCTCATCGCTTCGCCTTCGAGTGCGAAGGTCCCGTGTGCGCTGCCGTCTTCCAGCAGCACGCCCCACGTCGGCACCGGTGACTCAGGCGCTGCGCCGACGACCCACAGCGGAGCGCCTTCAAGCGGCAGGTCGATCTGTTCGACATTTTCGGGGAAGCCGCCGGTACCGCTCACATAGCGGTTGCCGCTGGCCTGATGATAGGTGTAATACTCATCTGTCACGAGAGTGGTCTCTTCCTGTGCGCTGCTGAGCGCCATCGTTAATAAAAAGAACAGGACGAATGAAATCCGCTTCATTGAACACCATCGCTTTCCGCACCACCACGACTTGCGACCAGATACCCGCCGACCAGCAACACCAACGCGGCGACGACCAAGCCGCCGCCGCAGATATACAGCGCGGTCCGGGGTGAACTGCTGAGCGCGAAGATTGCGGCAAAGCCGGACGAGATCATCCCGATCATCAAAATAAGCCGGGCGAACAGCCGCGCCGGTGTGATGTTTTGCTCCATGAGTTAGCCTCGCCGGGTGGAAACGAAATGTACTTTTAAATCCTTGAAAGGCCAGCGTGACGGACGCTCGTTCACGCTGATGATTTCCAGGTCGCCGGGGTCGCCTTCGGTGGTGAAATGCCTTTGTAACTTCATCCCCAACGGTTGAGAAAAGAGTACCGCGAAGATCATCAACGTCATCGTCCATGAGATGCGGTTAAGGTCGAAGCGGTTGTTGCTGCCGCCCAGACCCACCCAGCCGGTGAGGGTGGTCAATGCGCCGGTCGTCACCAGATTGGTGCCACAGTTGGGATGCACCGCGAGGTCGTGTTCGCCGTCACGCATCCGTTGTAGCGCGTCGTGGGCGGCCTTTTCGATCTGGTCTTTGGTCAGGTTGCCGATAATGACGAAGCCGCCTTCCGAGCTGCGGCCTGCCATGCGCGTTTTCTTCACGCGAGAGGCCAGAATATGCACGGTGGCGTGTTCCAAACCATGATTGCGCCGGGTGCGCCTTATATAAGGAAAGTCCAGAACCGGGCGTGCCCAGTCTGCCAGTTTTTCTAACATTGGCTCATATCCTCTATCCACTCAAGATGTTCTTAGCTTAACATATCGCAGATGACAACGTTAGATGAAAGAACGATCATTAACTTCGCAAAATTTCTCATCCACCATTAGAATAGGCGTATACATTGTCTATAAAAACCGAAGGAAAGCAAAAATGCACAGACGTCGGTTCATGCTTTTTGGATTGTTCGCCCTGATATTAGTGTTGGTCACCGTGCCGATGCTAGCACAGGATGATGAAGCACCACCTACTGATGCGATACCGGTCGAATATCAAACGCTCGTCACCGGGGTGTTGACCGAAGAAACCCCGCGTGAGGTCTATACCTTTGATGCCGAGGCCGCGACCATCATCACGATAAATCTCCTCAGCCCACCCACCGGGGAGGAGTTCGACACCTATCTGGTACTGCTGGATGCCGAAGGTGAACAAATCGCCTTCGATGATGACGGTGGCAACGGACGTAATTCACGCCTTGCCAATTTTGAGATCCCGACCAATGGCACCTATTATGTGGTCGTGAGCAGCTTCGCCTTTGAAGAAGCCGGCGAAATCCGCACCGGTGACTATGAACTACTGGTCGCTATCGACCAGAACGTACCTGATGACCCCGAAGTGGTCGAACCGGCACAAGCAGCGGTCGAGCCGATCACGGACGGTGAAGAAGTCACCGGTGACCTGACCGCCGACGACCCAATGCAGGAATACAGCTTCAGCGTCGCCGCCCGTGACCTCGTCACCGTGACGGTGGACAGCGCGGTCTTTGACCCGATGCTCTCCATTATAGATACCGCCGATGGGCGCGTCGAAGTGAGCGTCACCGGCGAAGACGGCAGTGCTAACATCAACGATCTGGTCATTTTCAACGAAGGTGATTATCTCATCCGCGTGGAAAGCGCCGACGAAACCATTGGCGCTTACGCGCTGACGCTGGCGATCACTCCCGCGCCGCCGGTCGTCGAAGATGATACCGAAGTCACCGAAGAAACCCCCGATGAGGCCGGTGATATGCTGGCCTACGGTGAAAGCGTTGACGGTGAACTGACCGAGGACATGCCGGAACGTGCCTTTATCTTCAACGCCGGCGAAGGCGACATCGTCACCATCAGCCTGACCAGCGAGAGCTTTGATCCAGTGCTGGCCCTGCTCGACTCAGAAGGGCGCGAGATCGACGCCGATGACGACAGCGGCACCGAGACCGACGCACTGATTGATAACCTGACCATCCCCGCCGCTGGAGATTACACTATTGTCGCCAGCGCGTTCACCGATGAGAGTGAACTGAACGTCTCCACGACCGGGCCGTTCACGTTGGCGCTCAGCGGTATGATATCGGAGCCAATCGAGTTCGCCGCGCCGGGGATCCAGACCATCGTTTATGGTGAGGCAGTCGAGGGCGAACTGACGCTCAGCACACCGTTGAATCTGTACAGTTTCGAGGCCGCCGCCGGGGATGTGGTCACCATCGACGCGACCTCGGAGACGTTCGACACTTATTTGATCCTACGCGATGTTATCGGTGAACCGCTGACGGCAGACGACGACGGCGGCGAGGCCACTAACGCCCGCATCAACGCCTATGAACTGCCCAACGCCGGGACGTATATCATCGTGGTGGAAAGCTACGACAACGTGGTCGAAGAAACACCCGCCGCTGGCGCGTATACGCTCACGCTGCGCTCGCAGGACGCCGCCCCGGCAGTGGTCGAGGGTGAGAACACCATCAGCTATGGTGGGACGGTCGAAGGGGAAGTCACCGAAGCACAGCCGGAACGCAGCTATACTTTCAGCGGTTCCGCTGGTGATGTAGTCACGATTGAACTGGTCGGCGATGAAGGCTTTGACGCCTATCTGCTGCTGCAAAATACCGATGGCGAAACGCTGGAATTCAACGACGACGCTAGCGCCGATGTGCGTGACTCCCTCATCGAGGACTACGAACTACCGGAAGACGGCGAATACATCATCGTCGCCAGTAGCTATGATAACGTCCGGCTTGATAACCCGCGTGCCGGGGCGTTCACACTCAGCCTGAGCAGCGATGATGCCCCGGCAGTCGTCACGGAACCGGAAGCGACACCCGAACCGGAGACGACAACCGAAGCCCCGGCTGATGTAACCATCGTCGCCATTGGTGACAGCTTACAGGATGACCTGACCGAAGATGAACCCACCGACGAATACACCTTCAGCGCCGAAGCGGGTGACGTGGTCACCATCGACATGATGGGTGAATCCGCGTTGGATACGTATCTGATCGTCGAGAATGCCGAGGGCGAGCAAATCGCCATTGACGACGACAGCGGTGAGGCGACCGACGCCCGCATCGAGGCGCTGGCAATCGAAAGCGCCGGTGATTACACCATCATCGCCACCAGCTACGGTTTCGTCCAGTTGGACTCCCCTCGTAGCGGTAGTTACACGCTCTCGTTGAGCCGTGCGGACGCGGTCGTCACGGAACCGGAACCGACCGAAGAACCCGATGATATGCCGCTTGCCGGCAACGTGCTGGACTACGGCGACACCATCACCGGGGAACTGACGGAAGCCATGCCGGAGCAGTCCTACGTGTTCGACGCCGAAGCGGGGGATGTGGTCACCATTGACATAACCAGCGAGACGCTCGACACCTTCCTGATCCTGCTCAACGCGGAAGAGGAACAACTGGCCTTCAACGATGACGGCCCCGGCACCACGAACTCGACCATCCAGTCCTTCGCTGTGCCAACGGCAGGTGAATACACCATCGTCGCCAGTAGTTATGATAACGTCCGGTTGAGCAACCCGACGGCGGGGACGTTCACGCTCTCGCTGCAACTGGCGGACTCTGTCGTACTGGAACCAGAGGCGACCGAGGAACCAGAAGCCACACCTGAAGCGCCAGTGACCGACGCCGGAACGATCAACTACGGTGAAACGGTCGAAGGTGACCTGACCGAAGACGCACCCAATGCGGCCTACACCTTCAGCGGTGAGGCCGGCGAAAACGTCACCATCACACTGGATGCCGACTTCGACAGCTACCTCGTGCTACGCAGCGCCGATGGTGAAGAACTGACCTTCGACGATGACACCGGCGAGAACTTCGACGCCCGTATTGAGAGTTTCGCGCTCCCCACCACTGAGGACTACACCATCGTGGTGGATAGCTACCAGAACGCCCGGCTCGGTGTGCCGCAGGCTGGCAGCTTCGCGCTGACCTTAGAACGCGCCGAGGCCGTCGTCGTGGAACCGGGAGCGACCGAAGAAGCCACAGAAGAACCGACAGAAGCACCGGAAGTCACCCCAGAACCGCCGCGAGACGACGCGGATGTCCTGACCTTCGGTGAGCCGGTCGAGGGTGAACTGACCGAGGCCGACCCGGCACAGCTCTACACGCTGACGGGCGCAGCCGGTGATGTGGTCACAATCTCATTGACGGCGACGTTTGACAGCTACCTGCAACTGCTCGACCCGGACGGCAACGAAATCGCCGCCGATGACGACAGCGGCGAAGGACTGAACGCGCTCATCGAGGGCTTCACACTCCCCGCTGACGGTGACTATACCATCGTAGCTACCAGCTTCGGCAACATCGAAGGCACCGCGCCGCGCTCCGGCGAGTTCACGCTGCTAGCGACAGTCAGCGATGAAGTGGTCGAGCAACCGGAAACCGCACCGGAAACCGGCGTGCTGGCCTACGGTGATGTGGTCGAAGGGCAGCTCACCGAGGATACGCCGTTCGATCAGTACACATTCCAGGGCAGCGCCGGGGACGTGGTGGCGATCACGCTCATCAGTGATAACTTTGACCCCTATCTGTTCTTGTTGGATGGCAACGATACCGTCCTCAGCGAAGATGACGATAGCGCCGGTAGTTTAAACTCACGGATTGGCCCCTATGTCATTCCGGCTGACGGCACCTACACCATCGAAGCGGGTAGTTTCAGCTTCGTCACCGGCGGTGACGGCGGCACCGGTGCTTACACCCTACAGTTAGAAACCGTCGCGGTCATGCCGCTCGCCTACGATGAGAGCGCCAGCGGGACAACCGACGACGAAAACACGATCTTTATCTACGAACTGGAAGCCCAATCGGGTGATCTGATCTCCGTGACGTTGGATGCCGATAGTTCGGAAGTTTACATGCAGTTGAACACGGGTGACGGTCAACTGGTTCAAGAGACGTTTGGCGGCCTCACATCACTTGGCCCGGTCACGTTGCCGGAAGCGGACAGTTACTTACTCACCGTGAGTTCGTTCGACCCCGCGCAAACGGCAGCGTTTACCGTCACACTCACGCAGGTCGAACCGGCACCGCTGGCCTTTGGCGAAGAGGTGGTCGGCAGCGTCGGTGAAACGGGTGTTGATGTGTATATCTTTGAGGGCGAGGTCAACGAGGTTATCACTGTAGAAGCAGAAGGCAGCGACGGCCTCGACACCCAACTGGAGATCACCAGCCCGGACGGTACGGTCATCGCCTTTGACGATGACGGTGGTGACGGCTATGACTCAGAAATCTACCAACTGCTGCTACCGGAAACGGGTGAATATACCCTGACCGTGCGCCCGGCCATCGCCGGTGACACCGGGCAGTACATCCTGCTGCTGATTAAGAACGCCATCCCGTCGTTGGATAACGGCACGCAGACGCTGCGTGTGAGCGATAAGCAGCCGGAAGGCATCGCGGTGTTTGAGGCTATCGCTGGCGAGGAAGTGATCATCGGCGCACGTGTGTTGAACGGCGTGATGAACAGCCCGTTCCTCACGGTGACGCAAAACGGCAGTGTAATCGCCAGCAACAACATCGGCATGGTGGATCGTCTGCTGATCGAATTCACCGCGCCTGATGATGGGCAGGTCGAAGTGTTCGTCGAGGACTTCGATTTCAACCCGGTGATTATCGAGCTTTCTCTGGAAGAATTAGCGGATTAAGTCCTTTATTAAGCGTAAAATGAGCAAAAATGCGTCCTGCGGGGCGCATTTTTCGCTCACAACCCTATGCAAACTAATTTAAAACCCCCGGTTAACTTATGTAAAACGTAAAGGAAACCAAACAAATCACCTTATTTGAATGCTCAACTTAACTTAAATGGCATCTTTCTGGGTCAACACTACTCACTTGTGACTCAGGAAAACAAGTTTTTGAACCAGAAACAGGGATAAATACGAAGTACGTAAAAAATTTATGAACTAAGTACGTTTTGGTTGACTTCAAATCACAATAGTTCATATAATGAGTATGTAAGTGAGCAACACACTTCAAGATTAAATCGCCAGAGCAACAATCATCAAGGCGATCACAAGAAATAATTTTCGAGAAACAACGTCATACCGGAAACGGTGTGCCTAGTGCAGACCTTAGTTCTGTACGCCTAATTATCAGACCACATAATTGAGGGGGAACTCAATCATGGAACAAAAACATAACATCACAAAACTTGACTTCAATCAGCAGGGGCGTTCAACCGCCGCATCACCTTTCCTGGCAGCGTACAATCGCCCGACCGTATCGGTGATCGTACCCACAATCAACGAAGAAAAGAACCTGCCCTACATCCTGCCGAAAATTCCAGCATGGATTGATGAAGTCATCCTGGTTGACGGTCGCTCCGAAGACAATACTGTCGAAGTCGCCAAAGAACTGATGCCCGACATCAAGGTCGTGCTGGAAACGACCAAGGGCAAAGGCGCGGCGCTGCGTGCTGGCTTCAACGCCTCCACCTGCGACATCATCATCATGATCGACGCCGACGGTTCCATGGCTCCCGAAGAAATGTCCGCTTATGTGGGTGCGCTGGTCGCCGGGGCGGATTTCGCCAAAGGCTCCCGCTTCATCCAGGGTGGCGGCACCGATGATATGGAATACTATCGCTTTCTGGGTAACTGGGGACTGACCAAAATGGTCACGCTGCTGTTCGGCGGCAACTACAGTGACCTATGCTACGGCTACGCGGCCTTCTGGCGGCGTGTGCTGCCCGCCCTTGAACTGGAAAGCAACGGCTTCGAGATCGAAACCGAGATGAACGTTCGTGCGCTGCGTGCTGGTCTGAAGATCACCGAAGTGCCGAGCTTCGAGGCTGACCGTGTTCATGGTTCTAGCAATCTGAACACCTGGAAAGACGGTTGGCGTGTGCTGAACACGATCGTCCGTGAATTCTGGGACAAGATTGGCCCGAACACCTTCGGCCAGAAAGAAACCGTCGAAGTAGTCCAGCAGGTGGATCACTTCACCCCGGCTATGAAACTGCTGGCACAAGAAGCCAAGCATCTCTATCGCCGCCGCAGCCACCTGAACGCCGATGCCTACCGTCAAGGTGTGGACGCGATCAAGGCGGCAAGCTGGGCACTGCTCACCATGGAAGTAGAGCACCCCGAAGGCAGAGACCTGCAAGACCAGTACATGAAGAACAGCGAGACCATGTGGCTGTTCCTGGAAGAGGCCAACGCAGAAAAACAGGCGCAGAGCGCGAGCTAACGTATGACGACACTTTCTGTCATCATCTGCGCACACACCGAAGAGCGGTATGACGACTTAAACGAAGCGGTGGAATCGCTGCAACAGCAGACGGTGAAGCCGCTCGAAACTATCGTCGCCATTGACCACAACCCGGCCCTGTTTGAGCGCGTCTCTGAGAAATGGGGCGGTCATGCCGATGTCGTCGTCATTGAAAACGCGCAAGAGCGCGGCCTCAGCGGTGCCCGCAACAGCGGCATCAGCGTTGCCAAAGGCGATGTGATCGGATTTTTAGATGATGATGCCGTCGCCGTCCAGGGCTGGGTCGAAGCAATTATGACCGGTTATGCTGACCCGAACGTCGCCGGGATCGGCGGCAAGATCGACCCGCTGTGGCTCACCGAGCAACCCGGGTGGTTCCCGACCGAGTTTAATTGGGTGGTCGGCTGCACCTACACCGGGATGCCAGAAGAAACGGCACCGGTACGCAATCTGATCGGCGCGAATATGTCATTCCGCCGTGAGGTTTTCGATACGATCGGCAACTTCCGCACCGGCATGGGACGTGTTGATTCCCTGCCGGTTGGTTGTGAGGAAACGGAGATTTGTATCCGCTATCATCAAGCCAAACCAGGCGAGGTGTTCCTCTACAACCCGAATGCTAAAGTTCAACATAAAGTACCCGGCAAGCGTGCTAACTGGAGTTACTTCCGCTCACGCTGCTTCTACGAAGGTCGTTCAAAAGCGATGGTATCGCAGATGGTCGGCTCAAGTGATGGCTTATCTTCTGAACGTGCGTATACAATGCGCGTCCTCCCCCTCGGCGTATTGCGCGGTTTAAGAGATGCCGTCCTGAAGTTTGACCTTTCCGGCCTCGGCCGGGCAAGTGCGATTGTAATCGGCTTGTTTACGACCGGATTTGGCTACCTACGCGGGGCACGCAAGCCCATCGCCGCTGCTGAGAGCAGCCGCTGGGCACGCAGCGAAACCCCACAATAGATAGACATACACAAACATCGAAGTCTCAACGCGATCATTAAAAGACGGACGCTCACACGAGCGTCCGTTTTCGTTTCAATCATCCTGCTTTAAGATAGTGTCGCTATGATAGAAGCGTCTCGATGACGTTATAATGTGATGAAAGAAGCTATGCGTAAAAAATTATGGATCGGAATCGGCTTTGTTTTAATGTTGGTCGCCCTGCCCATGACGGCACAGGCACATGTGAAGTGGTTTACAGATTTTAGCTTCGCCGACGAACCCCTGTCTTTAGGTGAGGCGCTTACCCCGACGTTCCTGGCACTTGCCGCCCTGAGCTTTGTCGTGATCGGTGCGCTGGTCTTTGTGGATCGTCAAATCGCGGAGTTCTCACTCTATAAACAGATCGACAATTGGCTCTCCAGCCGCAAAGAATACAGCACGTTGATCTTGCGCATCGGTACGGGTGTGGTGCTGCTGCTTTCCTGGCAAGCGGATGCACTGCTCATGCCAGAGCTTGAGATCCCACAGGCGTGGATCGGCTGGCTACAATTTATTATCGCGCTGTTGTTGATCTTCCCGGTGACGGTGCCGCTGGCAGGCGCGGGTTTGATCGCGCTGTACATCATCGGTATCTTCGAGTTCGGTGCGTTCCATATGCTGGATTATCTGCTGTACATGGGTGCCGGTTATTATCTGATCGTCGCACAAAACGACAATCCGGCGATACGTGGCACCGGCCTCCCGGCCTTATACGCAACCATTGGCTTCTCACTATGTTGGGTCGCGCTGGAAAAAGTCTTCTATCCGCAGTGGGGCATTTACATTCTGGAACAAAACCCGCAGCTCACCCTCGGCTTCCCGGTGGATTTCTTCTTGCTGGCGGCGGCATTCATCGAGTTCGCGCTGGGCTACCTATTGATTATCGGCTTGCTAGAGCGTCCGTTGGCGTTGGTGATTACGCTGGTGTTCTTCACCACGACGCTGGTGTTCGGCAAAGTAGAGGTCATCGGGCATACCCTGATTCATGCCTCACTGCTGGTGTTCTTGCTGGAAGGCCCCGGTGATGTCTACCCGGAACCGATTGCCATTCACAATAAACTCAACTGGCGGGTGGCGTTCGCCTCAGTGAACTTTGTGTTGCTGCTGGTGGTGATGACGCTGCCCTATAGCTGGGGTGCGATGCAGCGTTACGAAGAAAACGTCGATGTCGCCGCGCTACAAACCATCCGCGAGCCGTTTGATAGTGTGTTTGAGGGCGGCCTGGTGGAAATCAACAGCGCCGCGAATATCATACCGCCCGAAGTGAGCGAGGAATAATCAGGTCACCTCTCGCAGCGCAGGATACAGCGCCCGGTAGGTGGGGTAAGCCTCAGCGTAGGTCGGAACCGCCGCACCGGGCGTGACTGTTTCCCCGGTGGTGATGGTCGCCGCACACGCGGACGGCACATCGGGGAAATGCCCGGTGCCGGTCGCGGCGAGCAGTGCCGCACCGAACGCGCCCGCTTCCGGTGTGTTGACGTTCAACAACGGCGCATCGAGTACATCCGCGATGATCTGCTGCCAGAACGGACTCCTGGCCCCACCCCCGCTAATCCGCACGGTAAACGCCTCTGGCAAGCCCGCTTCCGCGATTAACGTAAAACTGTCTTTCAACCCGTAGGCCACGCCTTCGAGCACAGCGCGGGTCATATGAGCGCGGGTATGGCGACTCGTCAAACCGATGAACGCGCCGCGTGCGTCGGGGTCAGGGTGCGGGGTGCGCTCCCCGGTGAGGTAAGGCAGGAAGTATAGACCATCGCTCCCGGCGGGGACGGTCGTCGCTGCCGCCAGTAGATTGTCGAACGACACATCTGCCGCGAGTGTATCACGGTACCATTGCAGGCTGCCCGCCGCGCTCAACATCACCCCCATGAAATGCCACATCCCCGGTACCGCATGGCAGAAGGCGTGCAGGCGTCCCGCCGGTTCGTAAGCGTAATCATCCAGCGGAGCGAACACCACACCGGATGTGCCGACCGTCACACCGATGGCGTCCGGCGTCACACAGCCCATACCGACCGCACCCGCCGCTTGATCGCCACCACCACCGACCACGGGCGTCCCGGCGTGTAAGCCGGTGATTGCCGCTGCTTCCGCGCTAATTTCGCCGGTGATCGCCGTCCCTTCGTGGACTTTCGGCAGCCACGCGGCGGGGATGTCCAGCGCGTCGATCACTTCTTTCGACCAGTCCCGCGCTCTGACGTCAAGCAGCGACGTTCCGGCGGCTCCGGCGAGGTCGGTGGCGTGGTCGCCGGTCAACTTATAGCGGATGTAATCTTTGGGGAGCAAAATGTGTACACACTGCGCGTAAACATCCGGCTCGTGTTCGCGCACCCACAGGATCTTCGGGGCGGTGAAGCCGGTCAGCGCCCGGTTGCCGGTCAGTGCGATCAGCCGTTCAAAGCCGATGCGCTCGGTCATCCAATCACATTGCGCCTGTGTGCGCTGGTCGTTCCATAAGATCGCCGGACGCAGCACGTTCCCATCCGAGTCGAGCATCACCAGACCGTGCATCTGTCCGGTGAGGCCGACACCGGCGATGTCATCACCGCGTAGCCCGGCCTCATCGAGCGCGGCCTGGATGGACGCGACCACGCCGTCCCACCAATCGGCGGGGTTTTGCTCACTCCACAATGGCTGCGGCTGGCTGATGGGCTGCGGTGTGCTGCCGACCGCAACCAACGCGCCATCTTCACGGATGATAACGGCTTTGGCGCTGGTCGTGCTGATGTCAATGCCGAGGAAGTAAGTCATCAACAGCCTAATCGTAGTCGTCGTCTAGCCAACCGATGACGCCACCGGGGAAGTTATCGTCATTATGGCGGCGCTGTTCCAGACCGGAGATCACATCATCATAAGTAACAACACCTAATTCGATGTCATCGACAGCGCGGCGAATTTCAGCTTTCAATCGGGGGTCGATAGGGAGCTTCAAAAGATCCTTTAGTCGCTGCAATCCATTATCTATGTGGCGATTATCCATTGTTGCGACGCTCCTGGTATTCTTCGTAGGCTTTATCAATAAGGACAGATTCAGCTTGTTCTTCAACAGATAGCGGCTGGATATGCGAGAGCGCCTGATCCATTTCATCCCATTTTGCCGCTTTCGCCGCGAGTTCTCGCGTGCGTTCTTGCTGCAATCTGATACCTAATAACAACCCAGCACCGATGCCGACCGACAAAATAGCGAAGCTGCGTAGAAAAGTCATCGTTTCACCGTTATTCTTCGCTGGGCTGTAACCACTGCCACAGCCGCCACGTTGACAGACCGAACAGCACCGCGATCAAAGCCTCGTGCGTCAGGCACCAGGGGCAGTACGCACTGATGAGCGCAGCCTGCACATACACCAGATAGACCGAGAACAGAAACGCCAGTAGCACGACACCGAAGATTAGCACCGGCCCGTATTCCCGCAGGATGCCGAGACGACTTTCCAGCAGCAGCAAGCCAACCACGACAAAATTCGTCGCCAGGCCGAGATAAGCAATCGGGATACCCGCTAGCTCCGAGTAAACGCTGTTGAGCACCACACCACAGTCGAACGCGCCCCCGCTCACACAGACCGCGCTGGCACCGGTATCGAATTTCAAATAGCTCAGGTAACCGCTGACGCCAATCGCCGCGAGTAGCACGAGTAGGCTTAACACTTTCGCGGAAAGGCGAAATCCACGCTTTTCTACTTTTGTTGCGTTCATGGAGAGACTGGTTTGGCTCATGGGGTTCAATTTTCTCACGTTTATCACGTTAATGTTGTTATTATATCACTCCCTGCGCCGGATAAAATGTTGACATTTTGTTGGAAGCCACCAGCCAGCACGGTTGCATTCACATCTGGTTTTCACCGTGCGGCTGGGGCTGGAATTCAAGCAACCTGCGCACAACTTCCTCGCCGTGTGCGGGTAGGTTACCGGAAAGCGATGACCTGCCGCACCGCATCAGCAGTGGCGAGGCGATCAAAGCCGGTGTTGATCTCATCGAGGCTGAGGGTGTGCGTGTGCAACTTATCCACCGGGAGGATGCCCGCTTTATACATGGCAATGTAGCGTGGAATATCTCGGCGTGGCACCGATGACCCCATATAGCTGCCCTTCACGGTGCGTTCTTCCCCGACCAGACTGACCGCCGGAATTTCGAACATCTTGCTGGGGTGCGGCAAACCAATAGAAATCGTTGTGCCTCCGCGCCCGGTCGCCCGGTAAGCCTGCACGAGCACCTGCGCGTTTCCGACACTTTCAAAAGTATAGAACGCGCCACCGTTCGTGATCTCGCGGATGACTTCGACCGAGTCATTGTGTGCGCCGTTGACCGTGTGGGTCGCGCCGACCTCTTTGGCGAGCTGTAGTTTATCGTCCTTCAAATCAACCGCGATGATCGGATATGCGCCGACCGCCCGTGCGCCCATCACCGCGCTCAAGCCGACCCCGCCCATGCCAAACACGGCGACCGAATACCCGGCCTGCACCTGTGCGGTATTCACGACCGCGCCGACCCCGGTCATCACACCACAGCCGAACAACGCGGCCTTCTCCAGCGGCACATCTTTGTCGATCTTGACCAGCGACTCCTGTGCGGCGACGGTCAACTGAGAGAACGCGGAGACACCGAGATGGTGGTTCAGCGGTTCGCCGTTCATGGCCTTGAAGCGTTTAGCACCGCTGAGTAGTGTCCCGGCGGTGTTTGCTTCTGCGCCGTTCTCGCATAGTGCCGCTCGCCCGGAGGCACACGGGACGCAGTGCCCACAATTGGGGACGAAACTAAAGACGACATGATCGCCTTCTACCAGATCGTACACATTCGGGCCAACTTCACGGACGACGCCGCTCGCTTCGTGCCCCATGACCATTGGCATTACTCGTGGGCGGCTACCATTAATCACGGAAAGATCGCTATGGCAAAGTCCCGCGCCGACCAGTTCCACCAGCACTTCACCCGCCCCTGGCCCGTCGAGTTCGAGGTCTTCGATGACGAGTGGCGAGCTAGCTTTATAGGGCGGTTCATGATCCATCGTGTAGAGTACGGCTGCGCGTGTCTTCATAGTAAATATCTCCTCATTTAAATTTTATTATCCCCTAAATTCATTTAGAAGCTGTTTGAAAAGCCCTCACCCTGTTTCCCTCTCCCCAGGGAGAGGGACTTGAGAACGATTTTCTCCCCTTCTCCCAGCGAAGCGTTGGGGAGAAGGGGTCGGGG
>DAOTTX010000121.1:0-46582 GCA_034437515.1 Anaerolineae bacterium | reverse complement strand
TTTATGATGATAGGCATTGGGTTAGGCATGTCCTCGACCTTTTGTGGTTATTAGATCGAGCCTACTTTAACCCAATTTATTGCTTTTGCTTATGTGCAAAGTCGAGCTTATGCGAACGTCCCTGTCCCATAGGTGTCAAGTTAAGCCACATATAGCTTATTATGACCCCTATCCCCCTAAATCCCCCTTGCCCCCGTAGACAGGCGGAAGGGGGACTTGCACCTACAGAGCCGCAAAATGCACGAATAACTAGCATATAAGCATTAGTAGAGTGATGATACCCGCCCTGTCAACGGGGAGGGTGGGCTGACCGGATGGGGTCCAAAAGCCTAAATTGACACGTCTGGGGCACAATGGCCTGCCCCCAGACAACCCTATTGATTTTCCATCAGTCGCTTCAGCGACCTTCCCAGGCGTCCAGGTCAGGATTTTTCATTTCCTGCTGCATTTTTTCAAGCAAACGCGGGTTCGCAACGACGAGCTGCTCTACAGTGCTGGCTTGCAGATGGTCAAACAACGCTTGCTTCCGGTCGCCGTCGTCATATTCCCCGGTGCGGATCGCCGCCGAGAGCGCAGCGTTGCGTTCTGTGAGCGCGGCTTTGATGTCCGGTAGGCGGGCGGGCATCTTAGCTTCCCCGACGATGGCATCGAGACGCTGCCATTCAGCCTGCGCATGTTCCGCGCCGAGGTCGAGTTCGCGCTCGACGATTTTCATCACATTAATGGCGACGAGCGTTTGAAAGTACAGCTTGCGATCCGCACGGACGGCGGGCACCACCGCCGACTCTAAGTGCTGCCGCGCCGCTTCGATGAGTTCGGTCGCGCTGGGACGGTCATACATCGCAATACATCCTCATGGTTGGCATTTGATTGAACAAAACTCTATCGTGAAGCAAATGAGATTACAACCCACCACGCCGAGTCTTTTGATACCCTTAAGGTATGTTGATTGTTACCTCGTTAATGGAGCCTTCATGAGTAGAGCCGCCGTCAAAAAGTCGCGCCGGATGCTACGCTCGATCAATGAGCATCTGGAGCAAGCACATCGCAACTTCGGCGCACAACAAAAGACGTTCGGTCTGGTGGACGTGCTCTACCACCCACGCAACCGCGCCGCGCACCTGAACTACGTCACCCCGCGCCGTAACACGGCCTGGATCCCCGCGCCGCAGATCGAACAGGGGTTGAATCATCTGCGCAAATTAGAGCGCCGGGCGCGTGTTTACTACGTAGAAGGGTTGTTCCTGCCGGTGTTCGCCCGCTCGCTCCACGAACTCGGCCTGCAAGCGGAGCAGGAAATCACGCTATTGACTTACCAGCCCAAGCAGCCTCTGCCGGCAGGCAGCCCACCGGAGGGCTGTACGGTCGCCGAGATAGATAATCAAGAAGGCGCGGCGTTGTGGTGGTATGTATGGCGCAACGCCTATTATGATGTCATCACACATGGCACCGAACCCCTTTACATCGGGCAGACCCTGCGTGAAGTCGCGTTGGGGCATCAGATTGATTTGCTGGTGCATCGCTACAGCTTCCCGATTGGCGTGGCACGGGTGACCTTCCACGAAGGGACTGCACACATCAGCGCCGCCGCCGTGATGCGCGAACATCGCACCCCCACACTGACGCACTGGCTCTACCGGACGGCGGTGATGAAAGCCGTCGAACAGGGCGCAAATATGATCTTCACTTCCGGCAGCAGTGAGGTCGAACGTAAGGCCTGCCACGACATAGGCTTTGTGGATTCCGGCAGCATCGTGTGCTATGCTGAAGCAGCCGATGAACGGATGCAACAGGCTGGAGATCAACATGTGGCAGCGCCTTTATTTATCCACCAACAATGAGCGAGTCACCGAGACCCTACGTGGCGCGGTGACCGACGCCGGATATACCTTATATGACCCCTTTGCCGCCTCACCCGGCAAAGCCTATAAAACCTCTCTGCGATTTTTCGTATCCCCGGCACACGACGGCTGGGTGCATGTCATCCCTGAAGGTGACGTTGATGATGCGTTCGCACGGGCACTTTCCACACATGGGCTGTGTCTTTCCGCTATTTTAGACGAAAATACCGATCATCTCTGCACGTATCAGGACGGCGAGGTCATAGACACCGCCGACGCGCTCCTGCCGCATCTGCGTGAGGGCTACACCGCCGCGCAACTGCGCCACGCGCTGATGCACATCACCCCGACGGACGATCATTCAACCCGGCAGGACAAATATATTCCCACCGCCGCACTACCGGATGACGTCAAACAGATGGCGAGTAAGCTCAACCCCAAGCATGTCAATAAGATGTTTGATAAGCTGATGAAACGGGTGAACAAACAGTTCAGCGGGGACGCCGACGCCGCCCATGAGCTAATCGCCGGGGATAAACCGGATTGGGTAAGCAGCGGCGGGCAGCGCATACAGGAGGTGATGGCTTACCTTGACATCCACGAGTGGTACCAACCGGAATTTGTGGCACTGCGGGACGCCTACCAACTGCATCTACGCAAACAGCGCAAACCGGATGCTCCGCTCTACCCCGGTGACGCCGAGATGATGGAGGCCGTCCCCGACGCGCTGGACTATATACCCGTTTACGGAGGGCGATAGGCGATGGCTGCTGAAGATCGCGTGCGTTGGGACGATGTCTACCGCAACAGCAAAGGCAAGCCGTACCCCGCGCCTGATCCAATGTTGTTTGATTATACGCCCCCCGCACCAGCAGGGGATGAGCGCCGCGCCCTCGACCTCGCCGCTGGACTGGGGCAAAACGGCCTGTGGTTGGCCTCACAGGGTTACATTACCGATGTGATGGACATCAGCCGCATCGCGCTGACCCGTGCGCGGATGGAAATGTCCATGCGTAACCTGCGCAACATCAACCTGCTGCAAGTCGATCTCGATGACGTACAGCTCAAAGCGTCGCATTACCATGTGGTGTGTGTGTTTCGCTACCTCAAGCGCAGCCTGTGGAAGCAGATTCAACAGGCGGTCGTCCCCGGCGGTCGGGTGATCTTCGAGAGCTACAACCTCAACTATCTCGACGTGGTGCCGGCGTTCAACACCGAATTTCTACTGCACCCCGGCGAACTCGCCGACACCTTCGCGTTGTGGAACGTGCTGCACGAAAACGAAGACGATTACGTCTCACAGTTGGTCGCGGTCAAACCGGCGGGCACGCTCCCCACCCCGGATGAGGGCGAGAACCCATCGGATGTGGATTGGTAGGATTGTGGTCAAGCAGAACATTTCACTGTAATTTTTGTAATATCTGTTCCTAGATCTGTTTTGTAAGAATATTTAGAATCTTTTTCGTTGACATCTTCCCCCCCCGTTATACTGTATGTAACGTATTTTCGGATTAGGAGGGAATAGATGTTTAGAAAGCTTTTGATCGGTTTTGTCGTTGCATCTTTGTTTGCAATTACAGGTCTGCAACAGAGTAACGCACAAACACAGCTAACCATATTCAATGGCGGTGGAGGGTCAAATGCTGCGAGTACGCAATGGTATCAGCAAGGTACAAATTGGGCTTATAAATATAACACAGGATGGGTTAACACCTACTGGCAAGTAACATGGAACAGTGGTATTGGCGGATTCGGAACAACGGAATGGGCCGCTTGGAAGGCATTTCCAAGTGGCGTGAATTGCGAAGTATGGACACATGTTCCTCATCATCCGAACGCCACGATGAATGCAGACTACAGAATATTTAATTCGGCTGTGTCATCTGGTGGCCCCCTCAATTGGGAAACTCATAGAGTTGACCAAACCAATATTGTTGGGCCATATAATCCCTGGTTCAAGGTAGGTACTACGCAAGCTACATGTTGGAGCCTAACGTTATACCTATATGATAATACTATAGATCTACCGGGTACAACATTCGTGGTTTACGACGATAGTGGTATGCTAATTAACTAACCTTTTCACGCGACAGGCGAGGTAAAAACAGAATGTTCAACATGCGTATCTTCTCAACACTGGCTTTTTTGGGAATATTTGGCCTCGTGGTGGTATTTTCTTCCTCCACGCAGGAAAACGAGACACCTGCACTTACACCCGATGCCACACTTGACCAGATTGTAAATGCGCTTGCGACCGCGCATACACGCTATGACACACTACACATCGTCATGCAGGCTCAAGGTGCTAGATCAGTGCTCACTCAAGAGGTTTGGGTATCACAGTCACTTGATTCCTTCCGTGAACAGAATGTTGCAACGTCACCCTCAGGTGACGAAAGATATGAGACATCAAGAGTAGGTAATGGTGAATACATTCGGGATAGCGTTGAGGTTGGTGGGCGACCGCTTGTCTTCCGCGCCGGGTATGAAACAGGCGAGGTCGTGTTTGCTCTAGGTGGTGTGTCAACTCGCATCGCGCCCGTGAGCATCGCGCAGCGGCTGACTTTGCCAGATGTTCAAGTTCAGATCGTTGGCGTGGAAGAGGTCAACGGTCGTGAGGCGATCAAAGTCCTTTCCTCTGCCAGTTGGCGCGATATGCACATCTGGGTTGACCTGCAAACCGGCATTGTAATCAGAGATGAAATTTATTCGGGAGGTGGAACACCGAAGGCTACCACAATCGAAATTGTGGAAATCAATACACCTTTTGAGAATGCTGACCAACTTTTCTATGTCGATCCTTCCGCCTACGATCCTGAGTGGCTAACCGATGTGTTGGTTCCGCCGGAGCTTCTCGGTACGCCACAACCTCAAGAACAGTAAATCCTCGATGGGGCGGCATTACAGTCGCCCCATTCTGCTTCTGCTTACTCCACCGCCGCCGAGTCGATCAACCAGAGCGGCTGAGCGGCTCATGATAGCCGTGCAGGTGATCGCAAATGTGTTCCGCTGGCTTTTGTTTATTCGTCAACGCGATGTAAGCTGCTGGAGCAAACGAATCTGTTCGATCCGGAGCTGTAGAAACTGCGCGAGTGGCTCCGGTACATCACCCATCTGCCCCAACAGTTCAAGCACGGGTAGCGCGCTGTGATCGTGTAGATAGATGCTGATTTGCTTCAGTGCCTGCGCTTGCATCGCCGTTCGAAACCACAGGTAGCGGAAGTCTTCGATGATCGTCTGCCGGTGCCGTGCCGCGTCCTCGACACATGCGGCGCTCAGTCGTCGCAGCCTGATCTCGTCGCGGTGTTGTGGCATGGCGTCAAGCATCGCCGTGTAATGGGCGACCGGATCGGCACTATGTTCACCTGCGATGAACCAGACATCGACCCGGTGCGGGTATTGTTCCAGCACCCCTCGCCAGAACTGCGCCTGCTCCGCTTGCTCTGTCGTCGCCAGCTTGCTCATCCCATGTTGGAGCGCGTCCTCGGCGGCAAGGATGCAGCGACGATAGAGCGTGATAGCGGTCATGAATGCTTCTCGTTTGAGCGCGGCATCTGCACTGGCGAGCAGTCTTTCCAGCACGATTCCTGACATGATTTGCAATCCTTCGATGATGTCCTTGATGGTTTAGGATGTATTCGGCGGCGGCAGTTTCGGGATCTTGTCGTCGTCGCTATCCCCAAAGCCCGGCGAGAGGCTTTCCGCGATCTCAAGTTCTTTTTCTACGAATGCTTGCAATTCCTCCGGCGTGCGGATCGACTGGCCCCACTGGGCGGTTTCGTCACGCATCACCGAGATGGCCCCTTCCGCGAACGACCGCGCCGCGCCGCGATAGGTCTGGTCTTCTTGAATCTCATCAACCGGCGAGAGTGAATCCGCCACTTCGAGATTTTCCAGCGCGGATTGATAAATGCTGGAGAGCTTGTCCCACTGGTAGAGATCCGCCAGGGAGTTAAAAACCGCGCCAATCGCCGGTAAGACGACCGCCAGAACAGCGAAGATCGTCACAAGTATACCGGCAAAGGTCGAGTCCGCGCCCTGTGCGATGACCCCCGCAGCAGCGGCGACGAACCCGGTAGCGAAGGCGAACAACGCCCGCCAGAAGTTCACCTGCCGCGCACTTTGCTTGTAGTTCTCCACGGTGGCCTGGTAGTAATTTTTCTGGTCTTTGACGGCGAATTTATCAAACACTAGATAACGCGCACGCAGTGCTTCACGCTCCATATCTTCAGACATGCTTAATTCTCCTTGAGGCTTTCGCCCCGGTTCAAATCTGCCGCCCGGCGGGAGAGCAGCATCTTACGTTCGTAGGTTTGTTTGACCTCACTGTAGGGCGGCAGGTTCGCCAGAAAGCGGAAGTATTCCCGGCGTAGTGCCTCCGCCCGGCGGCGATTTTCCAACCAGGTTGGCAGTGACGGTTCACGTCCGCTGAGTGTAGCCAGGAAAGCCGTTCCCAGAGCGACCAACGTTTCACCAAAGGAAAAAATCGCCACAAGCAAAGTACTCGTGTTGAGCGAAAGCGCCAATAAAGAGCCAAACAGGGTCGCCAATGCCGCGAGCATCATGTACCCAATCTGAAACAGCCGGTAGCGATTCTGATGATACTTGGCCTTATGATCACGCTCACGAAAGAGGCGCAATAGCTCGTACTCCATGTGCGCCATGTCGTCATAGACCTGGTTTTTGATCTCGTCGGGGATGTCTGTGTTTGCGTAGAGGCTCTCAAGCTGTGCCTTATCTACCAGTTGGAAGTCCTCACGCGCTTCCGGTGGGCGCAATTGGGGCATCTGCTTAAGCCAATTCGGTGCCCAGGAGCGAAAGCCCGGTTTCTCCTGTGTGATGGGCTGCTCCTGTGTATTTTTTTTATTTGCTTCCGCTACTGCCGGATCAGTCATTCGTCCTCACCTTTCTCTGGTCGCTTCTCATGTTAGAAAATAGTATGTCGCAATCATAATGATCGTGCAATTCGACCATACCACATCCGGTGGCGCTGGTGTGTACGGTACGGTCAACAATAGTGCCCACATCTGGTGCTTATGCGCGTCCGCTACAGTACAAGTATTTGATCGAGAACCACGAAAGCAGATCCCCATGCCACAGGATGAAGTCACCATCCGTGAGATTTACCGGCGCATCGAAGCCGCCGCTGAAGATTGGGAACCGCCCTCACTGGCGCATTTTCGCGGCGAACCGTTCAAAGCGTTAATCGCCTCGATGTTGAGCGCCCAGACCCGCGAGGAAAACACCCTCAAGGCCGCCCATGCGCTGTTCGAGATGGCAGCGACCCCGGCGACGATGGCTCAACTCACCGATGAGCAAATCGCGGACGCCATCCACCCGGTGACGTACTGGCGGAACAAAGTACCCTACGTGCGCGATATTGCGGAAGGTGTGGCAGCCAACGACGGTGAGGTTCCACGCACGGTCGAGGCGCTGCGCGAATATAAAGGTGTCGGCTGGAAGGTCGCCGTGCTGACGTTAGCGGTCGGCTACGGCATCCACGAGGACATCACGGTTGACGTCCACGTTGCCCGCATCAGCAAGCGTCTCGGTTTGATCGACCCGGACATTAAGCAACCGCCGAAGGTTAATGAGGCGCTCAAAGACGTGATGCCGCGTGAGTTCTGGCCTTATTGGAACGGTCTGATGGTGCAGTTCGGGCGTGAGGTGTGCCTGCCGCGCCGCCCACGCTGCCCGGCCTGCCCGGTCAATGACCTGTGCCCGAAGATCGGTGTAGAGAACGTTGGCTGATTCATCACGACGATGTAAAATCGATCCGCATATCATGAACACACAAAGGATACATCATGCCCAAAAGCTACACCGTAGACCCGGCACGCACGCCGGAGACTCCCTTGCTGCTGCACTGGTTCGCCCGATTCTACCTGTGGTTGACCGGGTGGCGGGTTGTTGGGCATCTGCCCGCCGACCGCAAGATGATCGTCACCGCCGGGCCACACACCGCCAACCAGGACGGCTGGATGATGGTCCTGACCTCGTGGGTCATCCGTGCCGACCTCAAATGGATGGTCAAAGCGGAATTGACACGCGGTTTTATAGGCTGGTTTATACGGGCGGCGGGCGGTGTCGGCATTGATCGCAAGTCCAGCCGCAACACCGTAGAACAGGTCGTGCAACAGTTCGAAGAACGCGATTCGCTGTTGCTGGCGGTCGCGCCGGAAGGTACCCGCCGCCATCTCGACCACTGGAAGACCGGCTTCTACTGGATGGCGGTCGGCGCGAACGTGCCGATCTACATGGGCCGGCTAGATTACGAAAACAAGATCATCAACCTCGCGCATCCGCCAGTTCATCCCACCGGCGACATCGACACCGAGATGCAGATCATCTTTGACGCTTACAGCGAAGTCACCGCGAAACACCCGGAAAAAGTCAGCGAGATGCGTCTGCGCCGGTCGGGGTCGAAGTCACCCATTCGTGAATAGCCTCACACCACCTGCGCGTTGTGTGCGCCGCAGCACGAACGCCCCCATCACCAGTACGATTGCGCCTAACGCCAGCCGTGCGAGTTCGCGGTTATACGCTGCCGGGTTGGTCTGCACTTCATGGACGGGGGGCGCTGCCGGGCGACCGTCCGCCGGGGGGAAATAATACAGTAAGAATTGTTCGTCGCTGGGCACATCGGGATTAGGGCTGGGCTGTGGCGCTGGCAGTGCGCCGAAACCCGCCGCCATCAGATAGCGTAAACGTCCCTGCCCCGGTGGGATAAAAACCGCGTGCGGCAGTGACGGGTCGAGTTCGGTGAAGTAGTCATCGGGCAGCGCATTCATGTGAATGGTCTCGACGGTTTGATTGTCGGAAAAGAACAGCACAAAATCCCGGCTGTAGAGTGTGTGGAACGGCACCGACGTGATGAGATGAATCGCGGTGCCGGTCGGCAGTTCGACGCCGCGTAGCAGCGCGTCCTCGACATCCCGGTAATTGCGCACTTCGCGGAACTGCCGGTTGAAGTGCGCCAGATGCGGCCCGAAGTAATACGCCACCTGCCCGCCACACAACAGCGCCAACACCACCGCCGACCCGAACCACCCGACCCGGCGACCGATCCCCGGTGCAGCGAGCAGACGCCCCAACATCCACAGGCCGACCGCCATCATAATCGCCAGTGCGGGGAAGGCCACCACAAAGCGCGGACTGCTGTACGGCTGCACCATGAGCGCGTTCCCGGCAGAGGTCGAGGCGATCCACAGCAGCACCAACATCGCGCCCACCCCGCGCCGTGTGAGGCATCGTAGCACCAGCGTCGCCAACCCCAACACGAACAGCGGCACGACCGGCGTGGTAATCAACGATTGCACCCCGCCGTAGAAGATGTAAATCTCCGGTTTGTTGACGTAGGTCAGGAAGGCGTAAAGGGCGTTGGCGACGAACATCTCCCGGTCACTTTCTCCGGTGAACAACCCGACGATGAATTCACTCGATACACCGGAAGACTCCATGCGCCCGGCGATGTGCCCGGCATCGGCGACCAGGACGGCATATACCGGCAGCGCCAGCAGCAGCGCGATCCCTAACATCGCCAGCAGATGCCGACGCATAGCGATGGACAACCGGCGGCGATCCACACCCCACACCCACAGCAACCACAACGCGACCAGCGGTGGGTAGAGCCAGCGTCCGGCCTCAAAGAAATACTGCGTCAGTCCCAGTGATACCCCTGCCAGCACAAAATCCCGCCGTGCACCGCTCTGCAAGCCACGAGCGATATAGGCCAGTGCCAGCGTGCCGAACAGTGGCTCCGCGATGTTGTTCAGTGCGAGGCGGCTAAAGTGGATGTGCGGCGGCAGCACCGCCAGCAGCAGCGCGGCGAGCAAGGCCGCCCGTCGGTCAAACAGATGACGGGCCAGCCACCACGTCGCGGCGACGGTCAGTGTGCCGGTAATCGCGCTCACCATGCGAAAGCCGAGGAAGTCCCGCCCGAAAAGCGCCATCGTCCACGATTGCCAGTAGGTATACAGGCGCGGGAACGGGATCACATTGGAGATCGGCTCTAACAGCGGTACATCGTCGAACGCCCAGAACCAGCGCACACTCGCGGCGAAGTTCATCTCATCGACCATCATACGGATGGTGTCATCCAGACGCCACACCCGCAGCGCCAGCGCCAGCAGCACGATCAACACCAGCACCAGCCACTCCCAACGTTCAACGCGCAAGCGTGGATCAGATGACGCCGGGGTGACCGTCAGACCGCGCACGCCGTAGGCCAGCAGCAGCAGCGCCGCCACCCACGCGACAAATTGCACATGATGTGAGGCCGTGTCGATCCAGCTTAGACCGGTAAAGTCGCTCCCTGCCTCGGTGACGAACGCCAGCAACACACCGGCAACGGCGATCATCACGCCGTGCAGCGCGGTCAGGCGTACCGTCTCGGCAGCGGGTATATCCAGCAGTGCCGGGGCGTGCAGCCGCCCCAGATAAGCACCCACACCCAGCGCGACCGCTGTCAGCACGCAGGCCACCAGCGCGGCGAGCACTTCCGGCGACAGCGGGTGGGGGCGTTCTGCCGGGTAGAACCCCGCCGCCGCGATACACGCCAGCCCAAACGCCAGCACACCCCAAAAACGTGGAGAGATTTCAAAATAATGGTGCATGACTGTTCTTTCTGTGTTCACCACAAACCTTTAGGACATACATCATCTACGTGTTAGTTGTTAGTAGCAAGCGGACACCAAGAATGGCGTCCAACATACTAACAACTGCGAACTGCATCACCTCGAACCGGGCAAAGGTTTTAATTTCGTTCATCAGACCTTAAACACCTTACATCTGAAACTTCTCCAGCGCTATTGCGTAATCAAGGTATAATGTATGTGTGAAAAATTTACCATGACAGCAAACAGGAGGTTTCTACATGCGGAGACTATTTGTGCCACTGCTGCTCGTGCTGCTGCTGCTTCCCGGCACAGCACAGGCCATGCCAGCCGAAGACCTGGCCTCACTATCCGACTATTTCCCCGAAGAGACGGTGGTTTTCGCTACCGTCCGCACCGACAGCGCCTATCTTGAAGAACTCGATGTGCTTTTACAGACCTTGAACGACAACCTCGGCGGTGAGGTCATCCCGCCCGGCTTCTCCGCGGCGGATCTGTTTGACGCCGCCGTGATCGAAGTGACCGGCCTCAGCTCACAGATCATCTTAGATTGGGCCGGTGATAGAGCCGCCATCGGTGTGACGTCGTTTGAGCCATTGGTTGACCTCGTGGAAACCGGCACGGAGTCTATTGATGAGGTGCCGGTTTTAGTGGCGATAGAAGTCGCCGACCGTGCCGCCGCTGAGGACTTCATCCGCCTGAGCACCGAAGAAAATGTCACCGAGACGGACGAAGGCGATTACACGCTGTTCACCGATGAGGAAACTTACGTGCTGGTCAGCGATGACGTGTTGCTACTCGGCTTCGAGGAAAAATTGCTCGTCGAAGCGTTCGAGGGTGAGATGACCGCGCTCAGTGAGAATGACACCTTCACGACCACACTCGATGAACTCCCCGCCGATGAATACAACGCCATCGCCTATGTTGACGCAAGTGAATTCTCCGCCACGCTCAACGAAATCACCGAAGCCGTGATGGAATTTGCTCAGGAGATGGGCAACCCCGGCCTTGCCGAACTCATCATCCAGAACACTGTGCAGTTGCAGCAGATGGAGACGTCCGCTGAAACCATCGCCGTTGGCCTGACCATCATCGACGAGCGCAGTCTGGTGATAGATCAAGTCGGCATTTATGGCAATGGTGGATTATTCGGCACCACCAGCGGGTTGATGCTCTCCGAAAGTGAGCCGATTGATCCCGACTTCGCCGAGTACATCCCCGCTAACGCGCAGTTGGTCATTCATGGCACCAACTACGGCGGTCAGGTGTTCGCCGTGTTTGATGCGTTGGACGAAATCGGCCCGACCTTGCAGACCCAGCTTGACAGCCTGCTCGAACTCGCCGCCGAGGAAGAAGACCTCATGCTCGACGCCGACGAGGAAATGCTGCTCGAATTTGCAGAAATGATTGACCTGAGCACGATCAATTTTGGTGGTGTGACTGAGGTCTCGCTGACGCCCCTGTTTGCTGGCTTCACCGGCCTGAACCTGCGTAACGATGTGCTGGAATGGATGACCGGCGACTATGCGATTCATGCCTCGCTGCTCCCGGTGGAAAGCGACCTCGACTTCACCTTCGACCTCGCCTTCTTGACCGAAGCGACCGACGCAGACGCCGCCGCCAACGTGGTCACGCGCTTCAGTGAGGCGCTCGACCTCTACGAACTGGATTACGGGCCGCTGCAAGTCGATGATGGCGAGGCCATCGTGCTGACCGCGCCTATTCGTGGGCCGCTGGTACTCGCGGGCCTCCCGGCGGATGTGCTGTTCAACACCCCGGAGCTTGATCTGGTCTTTGGCGCGAACGAAGAAATCTTCGTCGTGAGTGGGCGTCCGGGTGCCGAATTCGCGCTTGACCCCGGCAGCGACCCCCTCAACGATGATGACGCCTTCGTCTACGCCGCAGAAACACTCTTCCTCGATGAGCCGGTTTCGGTGTGGTACGTCGGCACCGAGTCACTGGTCGATGTGCTGCCGGAACTTGACCCCGCCGTCCTCAGCCCGGATGTGCCGCAACTCGTCGCTCTGTTGGTCAACGTGCTGGAAAGCGCGACAATTACCTGGGCGCTCGATGAGGACGTCGCAACAGCACGCCTCACCCTGACGCTGCAAGATGACGCCCTCGTTGATCTGGAGGAGGTCAACGCGCAATCGCAGATGTTTACACAAGAACTGGCCGGGCGTTATGACGAGGTTCTACAGACCACCTCCGCTAATGGCTTCTTCCAGCTTGGCAGCCCCAACGCACCGGTCGTGGTGGAGCTGTTCAGCAGTTATGGCTGCCAGACCTGTGCCAACTTCCACGCAGAGAACAGCGACACGTTGATCGAGTTTGCCCGCACCGGCGATGTTGTGGTACGTTTCATCCCGATGGTAACGGGTAATACGATTGTCGCCCGCGAGGGTGCGCGTGGCGCGTATTGTGCCGGTCAGCAAGGGCAATACTGGGCCTTTAGTCACATCGTATTCGAGCGTCAAGGCGATTTCGATAATCAGGTAGCGGAAGCACTGGTGCGGCTGGCAGATACACAGGGGCTAGATCGACAGGCCTTTGCCACCTGCCTGGAGAGTCGCGTGGCCAATGATTTCCTCCAGATGGGTATGTCCTATGCAGGGCGGCAGGGGATCAATGCGACCCCCACCGTGCTCATCAACGGCATACGTGTGAACCCGACGGAGATGTTCGACGAGATCGACCGGGCACTCGCTCAGATGAGTACCTCGACTTCGACACCGATCAGCGAGTTTGCACTGACGGCAACGGCACTCATCGCAGGCGGTACCGGTACCGCCGAGGCTATGCAGACGTCGGTCGGCACGGCGACCCATACCACCACACCGACTGACACGGTGACCGCGACCCATACAGCAACACCATCGCAGACGGTCACACCGACTGACACGGTGACCGCGACCCATACAGCAACATCATCGCAGACGGTCACACCAACCGATACCCCATCGGCAACGGCAACGGCGACGGATTTACCCAGCGCCACATCGACCGCGCCACCACCCGAAACGACCGAAGAAGCGGACGATTCTTAGACGATGTATACGATAATTACAGGAGAGAGATCCATGAAGCGACTCCTTATCTTATTCCTGGCCTTAATGCTGCTGGCAGTCTTGCCAGCCAGCGCACAGGATGATGAAACAACGACCGGGCCGCTGGCACTCGCCGAGTACGTCCCGGCGGAGGCGGTGGTGTTCGCCAGCGTCAGCACGAGTGATGACTTTATCGAGACGGCGAACAACCTCATCGCCGAGTATGCCGGACGCATCGCGGAAGCGACCGGTGAACCACTGGACGCCGTCGATGTGCGTGAACTCTTCACCGACGGCGGTGATGCCGAGGCACTCAGCGCGTGGTTGGGGGAGAGCGCAGCGGTGATCGCGCCATCAGTCAGTATTCTGCTGAACGATCCGAACGACGCGCTCATTGGCTTGCTCCAAGTCGCTGATTTCGAGGCCGCGCTCGACTACTATGACAGCCTGTATGCTGCCGATGTGGAAAGCGGCGACTACGTGGTCATCGAGCAGGAAGACGGCAGCGTGCTGTATGAAGCGCAGCTTTCTTTCCTCAGTGACTTGCTGATTACCGAAGAGGTTGCGGTGTTCGGAGCAGCGGACGACGTGCTGCTGCCGGGCGCAGATGCACGGCGCTTGAACGACGATGCCACCTTCAACGAAACTATCAACGCCCTGCCGGAAGACACCTATAACGCGCTGGTTTACATCAATCCGCAGCCGGGCTTTACGCTGGCGCAACAGTTGTTACCGTTGTTCCTGGGTGCGGATACGCCTGAAGACCTCGATCTTGAGGCCGTCGGCGAAGTGGTCGGCTCGCAGGCGCTTGGTTTTACCCTGCTCGATGAGCGCACCCTGACGATGGATTACGCGCAGTTCGGCGCGACGACCGAACTCGCCGAAGACCCGCTCGACCTCGCCATGCTCGATTATGTCCCGGCGGATGCCGCGTTCGTCATCGAGGCACAGGGGCTAGGCGCGACCCTCAGCGGGGCGCTGGCGGCACTCTACGAACTTGACGCCTTCCTCGTAGAAAGTGACCTGACGCCACCGGAAGCGCAGCAAGTGCTGGGTTTCGTCGGCCCCGGTGATCTGGCGACGTTCATCACGCTCTCGCTGGAAGGCACTTACGGCATCGACCTCGAAGAGACGCTGCAATGGCTCAACGGGGATTTCGTGCTGTATCTGCGCCCGGTGCTGACTGAGGCCAGCCCGCTAGGGGGCACGGTCGAAAGCGGATGGGTGGTCAACACGGATAATCCCGAAGCGACCGCCGATCTGGTCGCGGCGACCGCCGAACTCGCACAGCGCCAGTTCGACCCGGCGACCTTCGAGGACGACACCCTGACGGTACCTTTCGGCGCGGTGATCTCGCTACCGGAGTTCAGTCGGCTGGTGATGACTGCGAACGATGACGTTTTCGCGGTCGGCACCGGGGATACGATCGAACGGGCGCTTGACCCCGACGACACAATCACCGATACAGACGCCTATGCCTTCGAGAGCGATCTGTTCCTTGATGATCCGAGTTTGCTGTTCTACATCAACGTGGAGCCGCTGCGCGAGTTCACACTTACGCTGCTGGAAGACTCCGGTATGGCCAACGAGGACGACCTCGAAGCCGCGTCCGCGCTGCTCAACCTGCTGGACAGCGCCGCCATCACCACCAACCGGGCGGAACGCACCAGCACCGCCCGCTTCACGCTGACACTCAGCGAATAACCCACGCACCAATGGGGGACGGCCTTTCCGGTCGTTCCCTTTGTATTACCTCCGCCAACTTTTCCAACCCGATCTTTACCGATGCCTCGCGCTGTGTGTGCTACACTAACGGTGGTATCGACGAAGACGGATGAGGTCAGCACATGACGACCGAAGAATTACAAAAGACAGCGCAGGGTGTCCCGCTTCGTGAGGTGATGCAACTCGACTGGGACGCCCGGGTCGAAGGGGTGGACGGCAAACTGGAGATGAACACCGTATCCCCTGGATATTTACCTGCCCTTATCATCGAAGCACTCTACGATTTTCTCAAATCTTTTGTGCAGAAACACGCTCCAGGGCGCTTACGTACCGACGGCTTGATGTACCTGCTGCACGTCCTCGATGAAAATAAGGTGCGCTACGCTCGCATCCCGGCGGACTTCGACATCACACGGCCTTTCCCCGGCCCACCCACACTGGCGGTCGAGGTCGTCTCAGCAGGGGAGAACAACACGAGCCTGCAAGGTAAAGTGCGGGATCACCTCACCTACGGCACAGAAGCGGTCTGGGCGGTGTATCCACAGTCGCGCACGGTCACCGACGTAGAACAGGCGTAGGGTGACGATGGTGTGCCGAACCAGCGCAAGGGCAAGCGTAAGCCTTATGATGAGAACAACGACGATTATTTATAAGGACTCATCGCATGGAAGCCCTGGCTCTGATCGCATTTTTTGGATTTCTCATCGTTGTGATGCTGCTGGCGCTGCTGCTCATCGCGCTGGAAGGTTACGCCGCGCCCACACCGGACGAGCAACATCCGCTCGAAGATTTGACCACGATCCGATTGCGCCCTGTAGCCGCCGATGACGGACAAACCGGCCTCCCGACCTAACCGAAACTTGCTGGCAGGTGCGCTCATCGCGCTCTCACTGCTGCCGCTGCTGCTGCCGCCACCTTACGGGTTGATCCTATTTGGCGCGGCGGTGTTCGTGGCGCTTTTCATCGGCACAAGAACGTACCGGGTGCGGCAAACGCTGGTGGCCTCGCTGCGTCACTACGCGGATACCACGCCCGGTCAGTGGTTGTTGTTCGGCGCGGGGTGTGCGGCGCTGGTCGCCGCGTCGGTGCGCTTCTATGCTTCGGTCAACGTGGATGAAACCTTCAACCTACAGGCACGGCTCGGTCTGGTGTTGTTCGTGCTGGGTGGTGTGTTGCTGGCCTGGGTGCGGCTGCGCCCGGTACGCGATCAGGTCAGCGAACGGATGCACAGCGCCCGCTATAACCGGCGGCACATCGGCGCGTTGGTCGCCGCGCTGGGGCTGTTGGCGACGCTGACGATCATCAACGCCCGCCGCTGGGATGTGCTGTGGTTGCCGCCCGTCTCCCATCATCTGCAAGTGATCGGCTTTGCGGTGGTTGTGGCGCTACTGGTCTACGGCGTGGCGGGACGCAGCACCCCCGCCACTGTTGACGACCGCTGGCGTGTGCAACGCCGGGAATGGTGGGCGATTGGGGGCATCGCCGGGGTCGCGCTGATGCTGCGCTTCTGGCAATTGGACGCGGTGCAATGGCTGCTCGACGAGCATCAATTCCTCTCGCTACAACGCTACTTCTGGCGTTTCCCCGATGTCGCCGTGCTGACGCCGATGACCGGCCTCTCGCCTTACTCGTGGTTGTTCCCGTACCTGCAAACGTGGGGTGCGGAGATCTTCGGGCGCAACATGACCGGCATCCGGGCGGTGAGTGCGCTGTTCGGCACACTGAATGTGGTCGGCATGTGGTGGCTGGCGCGGCACCTGTTCGACCGGCGTACCGCGCTGCTGGCGGCGGTGCTGCTGGTCGGCTTCCCGGCGCACGTTCACTTCAGCCGTGACGGTATTCCGCAGGTGGGCGATCTGCTGTTCGGCACGCTGGCGCTGGCGTGGGGTCTGCGGGCGTGGCGTACCGGGCGGCGGCTTGATTTTGCGCTCGCCGGTGCGATGCTCGGCCTCTCGCAGTACTTCTACGAGGGCGGGCGGCTGGCCTTCCCGGTGATTATGGCGGTGTGGCTTGGTTACGTGCTGCTGCTCAACCGGCGGCGTTGGCGTGAACTGCTGCCGAACGTGGGGGTGCTGGTCGGTGTGGCGGTCGTCGTCGCGCTGCCGTTCTACGTCAATACATTGCTCTCGACGTGGGCTTTCGCCGAACGGCTGGCGCAATCCGGGCAAGACGAGCGTTTCTGGCAGTCGTTTATCGACGGTGAGCGCGACCTGACCGAGTTCATCGACCATGTACTGAGTCCGTTTTTGCTGTATTTCGCCCGGTCGGATACGTCTTTTCACTACGCCGGGGAGCAAGCCCTCACCCCACCACTGATGGTACCGCTGCTGCTGCTGGGCTTCTGGTTGCTGCTGCGCCGGATGCTGCGGGGGGCGGTCGGCGCGGCGCTGGTACTGCTGTGGGTGCTGGGGGTCGCCGCCGGTAACGTGCTGCTGGATGACCCCTCTTGGACTTCGCGCCATGTGATCGTGCTGCCCGCGCTGGTGCTGACCGTCACCGCCGGGATTGCGTTCGTCGCCGGTTGGCTGCGCGAACGGCTGAACGGGCGGTTGGTCGCTGCCGCGCAGGTGATGCTGGTCGTGTTCTTCTTCGGCTGGCATACGACTTATTACTTTGGTGAGCACATCCACAAGCTGTACGAACGCATTTACGAAAACGTCGCCGTGAACGACCATCACGACGCCATGCTGCGGGCGGTCGAGTATCCACCGGGGACGCGCACCACCTTAATTATGAACGGCCACTACCCGGCGGATTACAACGCGGAATTCATGCGCTATCTCTCCGACGCGCACCCGATCATCACGTTAGACGGCACCGACCTGACCGATGATTACTTCCCCGGTCTGCCGCGTTACATCGACCATCTGTTTATACTGCCCATCGGTCACCCGGCCTATGAGCAAATCGTCGCCGAATACGACCTCGGCCCGCCGTCGTTTTCCACGCACCCTTATACCCCGGTCGATGAACAGTTTGCGCTCTATCACCTGCCCGCTGAGATACCGAGTGAAGTTCGGGTCGTCCCAGCCGATGCCCGGCAAAGCCGCGAGATCCGGTTATTGCTGGCGTGTGCGCTGGCGATCGTCGGTGCGGCGGTACTGACGCACGGTGACCGGCGGCGCTGGTTCGCCGGGGCGGGGATCGTCGCGCTGCTGCTGGTCACGTATGACCTGACCTACGGCACGGGGTCGGCGCTGACGGTGGTTTTGGGGGTCGGCGGGGTGGTCAGTCTGTTCGGGGTGACACGCGAGGGGGCGGTGCGTGCCAGGGAAACGTGGCAGAAAACCGACGCAACTACGTTCCAGAGCGGCTGGATTGTCGCCGCCGGGGGAATGGCACTCGCCGCGCTAACCGCGATTAACGTTATTGAGAGCGCCCAGGTGCCAGCATGGTTGCAGATCGCGCTGCTGCCGACGGGCGCGGGTCTGGTGGTGGTGGGCATGGCGGGTTGGCGACAAAAGACAAACGCCGTCCCACGCCTGGATGTGGTGCTGATCGTCGGTGTGTTGCTGCTGGCGTTCGCGCTGCGCACGGTCAATCTGGAAGGGCACATTCACCGCCATGTCGATGAATTGGCCTCGGTCGCCTCGCTGCTGGAACTGCGCGACGACCCCGCGCTCAAGCTGCTGCAACCCTACGAGGGCGTGGCGGCCTTCTCCCGCACGTACACCGTGCTGCAATCACTGACCGTCGATATGCTGGGGACGCGCCTCACCGGATTGCGCTTCATCAGTGCGCTGTTCGGCACTGCGACCGTCGCGGCGGTCTACTTGCTGGGGCGAGTGTACTTCGACCGTCGCACCGCGCTGCTGGCAGCGTTGGCGCTGACGGTGTTCCCGCCGCACCTGCATTTCAGCCGCATTGGGATTAACAACGTGGTTGATCCATTTTTCGGCACGCTGGCGCTGGCTTTCTTAGGGCGCGGCCTGGGACGCGGCACCCGGCTTGACTTCGCGCTGGCAGGGGCCATGCTCGGCCTGACCGGTTACTGGTACGAGGGCGGGCGGCTACTCTACCCGGTGCTGGCGCTCGGATTCGTTGGCCTGCACTTCCTCACCGCACGGCAAGTCTATGCGCTGCGCCGGCTCGCCGTGACCGCTTTCGTCGCGTTGATCGTCGCCGCACCGCCACTCCTTACGCTCACAGCGCAGGGGCTACCGCTGGCCCCACGTCTGGACGATACCGCACGCGACACCGAGAACTGGTCACGAATGATCGAAAACGGCGACCTCGCCGGGGCCTTGCTCGATCCGCTGGCGTTTTACGTCACCGGCGCGGATGCCAGCAGTTTCTACGACGCGCCGCTGCTGCTGCCGGTCGTGCTGCCGCTGTTTTTGCTCGGTCTGGTGGTAACGTTCGGCCTGCTACGTCAACGGCGGGGGGCGCTGCTGGTGCTGCTGTGGTTGGGGTTGGTCGCGGCTGGTAACGTGTTGCTGCGTGACACGGCACAGATCCCGCGTTATGTGGCGGCCTTCCCGGTGATGGCGTTGGTGGTCGGTGTGGGGATGCGTTATGGGGCGCGATTGCTCGCCGGGGAGGGCTGGCGCGGCGGGGTGCTGGTCGGCATCACAGCGGGGGTGCTGGTCTACGCGCAGGTCGGTTACTATTTCAACGGCTACGCGACGTTCTATCTGCGGCAGCATCCGTTTGAGGCGGCGGTCGATGACGTGTTCTTCCGCAGCGCCCGCCTGCCGGATAACACCCATATCCGGTTAGTGACGGATGAGTCGTTATTCGTCGAAGACCTCTACACCGTGCTGGACTTCAAAGGCCGCGCCGATGACTCAATCTTCATGACGACCGTCACACCGGCGAACTTGCAAACCGAACTCGACGGCCTCAGCCCCGGTCGGGTGCATACCTTCTTCGTTTCTCAGTATGATCGAGACGCGGTCGAGACATTGGCTTTTTTCGGCGCACGCACGCAGGAAACCAGCCCGTTCGATGTGCCGCCGCCGGTCGATTATCTGATGTTTACCTACATCGCGATGGAGTAGAGCCGCTAAGTTTGTAGCGAGGATTCGATTTATCCGGTCGGGGATTTTTAACGAGAAGGATCTTACTCTGAGCCGCTGCTCAACACCTACAACAACGCACGCGGACGCGGCAGTTCGTCCATTTGCGATAGGGTACTAACGCACACCACCCCCGCCATCGAGAAAGCCATCACCCCCGCATCGTTGATAACCAACGTCCCCGGCGCGACCGAGGGCGGCGGCAAATCGGCGATGAGCTGTACCTGCGTGGCCTGCGCGACCAGATCAATCGCAAATCGTTGATGCGTCGGTACCAGATCCACACCGCTGTATACACGCAGCAGGCCGATGTCCATATCACAGGTGACGACATAAGTGCCATCCGGCGAGCAAGCCAACAACCTCACATAATACGGCAGTTCGACGCGCCTGTTCAGGCGTCCGCCGGAGTCCGCGAGGACGAGCTGCCGTCCATCGGTGAGGAAGATCGACCCGCCGCCGCGTGAAATCGCCACTTGTGGGCGCACGTCGAGGTCATCGGGTGTCTTCAGGTCGAGATCGAACGCACCCACACTGATGTGCTGCTGGAAGATGTGCTGCTTACATTGTTCATCCAGCACCGCCACCAGACCGAGAAAGCGATCCAACGCGACGGCGATAAACTCATCGGCGTCGCCAGCGTCAAGCGCCACTTCGCGTCCGCCCGTATCCAACAACAAATCATTGCCGCCGGGATGATACAAGCGCATCCTGCCGTCATCGGTGGTGTAAATGGTCAACCCGGACAGGCGCACCTGTGGCAGATAGGCGTCGTTAGGTGCTTGCAGTGTGGTGATGAACGTCAACCAATCCGCTGATTGGCGGTCGTTGACATCCGGCGGCGTGAGGGTCTGATCGTCGATTTGCGTGCCGGTCTCAAGTTCGAGATAGACCACACGATTACGCCGCACCCACACCGCCACCAATGCCGGATCACCCGTGAGTAGGTCAAGCTGCTGGATGGCCTGATTCAGCAAATGTAAGCGCCAGGGCGTCGTCATTTGGGATAACTTGGGATAAATTTGGGATAAAAGGGATATATTGGCGCGATCATCGCTTATTCGCGCCCCGCCACATCAAGCCGGATGAGGCCGTTGGGCACCACCGCATCGTACAGCAGGTCGAATTCGCCGTCTTCGCTGTCACGGCGCAGCAGACCGTCTACGCTGTCACGCTGTTCGATGTAAAGTGTGTCGATCTCCGGGGCGACGTCGCCACCGCGCCGGTCAAAGCTCAGGCGCATGTTTGCCGAGGGCGGCACCAGCACGCTCAGGTCACCGTTGCGCACGATGATCTCACCGCTTCGTTCCAACGAACTCGGTGATTGTGGCGCATAATCCGGCAGCGTGAGCAGCATATCGCCCGCGTCGAGTTCAAGACTGACGCGCTCTAATTCGGTGCTGCTGAGGTCAAAGGTCGCGCTACCCGCTTCACCGGAGAAGGCCAGCGCCAGCGGTGTTTCCGGCGGCACGCGCAGCGTCAAGGTGCCGCGTCCGACGTCCTCCAGAACCGGGAACTCATCCGATTTGGTTTCGACCAGTGTACATTCGGTGACATTTGCCGCCGAGTCACACTCAAATGTGATTTCACTTTCCGCGCTGCCGACGAACTCACCCGTCAGGGTCGAGCCTTCCCCGGCGCGGATGTCGATCTCAGTTTGTAAGACGGTGAAGTTGAGCGCCAGCAGACCGGCGTCCTCGGCGATGGGTTCGGTGATTTCAACGATTTGATCGTCGCGCTGTTCACCTTCGCGGATCGAAAAGGCCGCATAGGCGACACCGGCGATCAACCCACCGGAGAGCAAAATCGCCAGCAGACCGCCCAGCGCCACCCGTCCACGCAGCAGCAGCACCAGGCCGACCAGCACCAGCAAACCGGGCCAGGCACGGGTAATCAGGTCATCGAGGCCAGCAGGGAACGTGCCCAACGTGCGCAGCAGTAACACGACCGCCAGCGCCAGCAAGATCACCCCCCATAAAATGTTGGTTCGTCGCTGTATCCGCATGAATTACCCTCGCACCTGTCGCAAGAGGAAGACAAAGCTCAAAATTAACGCGACCAGAGGCCACAACAAAGGCTGTCCGTCTGTTCCTTCAACCATCCCCGCAAGGCTCCCCACCCAGACGCCGACAATCCCCACCGCGATGACGAGCGCCGCCGCTGCCAGCAACGTACCGCCCCGTCCGCGTGTGGGGTCAATCAAAGACTCCTGTGGTAGCAACCACCACAGCGCCAGATAAAGTGCCGCGCCGACCCCCAAACTGACGACGGTGAACAGCGCAAATATGCCGCGTAATATCCAGGGGCGCAGCCGGATAGCCGGTGCCAAACCGCCACATACCCCTCCCAATACGCGATCTGTAAAACTTCTATACATGAAACAAGCCTGTCGGAGCCAACTAAACGCCCACTACTATAGCCCAAAGAGCAAGCAGCGTCTATTCTTCACCCGCAGGGATAAAGATAAAAACAGTCTTGAGGCGGGCAAACTCGACTTCATCCCCATCACGCAGACGGTATTTCCGCTTAACGGTCAACTGAAAGCCGTTGATGCGCGTTCCATTGGTGCTGCCCAGGTCTTCGATATAAAGTCCCCCCTCGTGCCGGGTGATGAGCGCGTGCTTGCGCGAGACACCACTCTGGTAACCGCCGAACGGCCCCAGGTCAAGCGCGTATTCTTCACGATCATCGCCCTCAACCTTACGACCGACCAGCATCTCGTCTTCAACATCAATGATCGTATGCTTGTCACCCGCTTTTACCCGCAGCCGTGCATCCCCCCCCAGGATAGTCGTCTGCTTGCGCGGTATTCGGTCACGCATCGGTTGAGAACTTGGTGTGTTCAAAAACCCTGTTTCGCGTCTGTTGTTTTCTTCTGACACTGCATCATCCTTACATGGTCTCTAAAACAGGATACAATAATGATTGTACCAGAAACAGGCAATTTGTAATGTACTTCTATCACCCGGAGGAGCAACCCGTTGCGAAAAGCGCGTTTGCGAACCATCATCATCATGCTTGTCTTTGCCATCGCGAGTGGCGTCTACGCCAGCGAGACCCTCAACGGTGAGTTGTGCAACATCAGTTCAGACGAAGTCATCGAAGGCAATTTGTATGTCTTGTGTGGGGAACTGCGTATCGCCGGGCAGGTGGATGGCAATGTCATCGGTGTGGCGCGGGTGGCTAACGTCACCGGGGGGGTCGATGACAGTATGTACCTCATCGGCGGCGAACTGAACGTTAACGGTGACGTCGGCAAAGATTTACACTTCGCCGGGTTGGTGCTCAATGTGGAACCAGAAGCCACGTTCGAGAACGACAACAGCGGCATCTTGAGCCTGAACCTCAGCCACAGCATCGCAGAAGGGGCAGTCGTGCCGGGCAACATCACCAACCTCGGTTATCAACTTCTGGTCAATGGTCGTGTCACGGGACGTGTCGAATTCTGGGGATCATCGTTAGAGATCAACGGGTCGGTCGATGGTGATGTCATCGCCTCCGTCGGCAACGCTGAATCCGATGACGCCACCTCACAGATCGAACGTCTGCTGATTCCGTTCCCGTTCGAGGTCGAACTGCGGGTGCCCGGTCTGGTATTAGGTGAAAACGCAACTATCGACGGTCAACTCGAATATACCGGGCCGACTCGCGGTGACTTCGAGCGTAACCAACTGGCGCTGCCGCCGGTCTGGAACCGCACCGGCGACCCGATCTTCGCCACGCCCGAACAATCAGCGGAGACGTTGCAGCGTTATTTGCGTGCTATCGTGCGCGAGTTTTCCACCCTGGCGTTTGTCGGGGCGGTGTTCGTGCTGCTCGTCCCCCGGCAGATGCAATCCCCGCTGCGTTATCTTCAGGCGCGACCGGTTTCTACCCTGGGCGTGGGGATGTTGAGCTTTATTCTATCGTTCCCGATCTTCTTGCTGGTCATCTTGCTCAGCGTCTTGATTATCTTCGTGCTGTCTCTGCTGCCTCTAGACCCGGTGGTAATCTTCGGTGGGGTGGTACTGGGGTTAGCCAACATCGGCAGCGCGAGCATCTTCTATTTCACCGCGATCTACATCGCCCGTGTGGTGGTCGCGCTGGCGATTGGACGGGTCGCGCTGCGCTTGTTGAACCGCGCCCGCCTCAGCCCGGATGACAGCAACTGGCGTCTGTTCACGACGTTGCTAATCGGTGTATTCGCTATCTCCGTGATGGGGTCTATCCCGACGCTGGGATGGGTGTTCAACGCGCTGACGGTGTTCATCGGTCTGGGTGCGATCTTGAACCTGCTGCAAGCGAAGCTGCGTGCATTTGTTGAGAGCACGCCCAACAACGTGCCCCCATCGCCGACAGCCGTTAGTAGCATGGCGCAGCCCCGCCCGCTGCTGCCCTACCTCACCGAGGACGCCCAACGCTTTGCCCCACCGATGATCGAAGACGAGCCGCCCGGTGGGGTCGGCACGGATAACCTGCCGGAAGGGTTCAACTGGTGGGGCCGCGCCAGTGACGACGATGAGTCTCCATCCGAGTCTTCATCCGATTGAATTGAAATTGCGGACAACAACGCCGCAATCCGGCGAGGCTATACCCCGCCTGACCGCTCGTACAACCAGTGGAGCATCTGTGCTTGCTGTTGTACCAGCAGATCGGCGTCCGTCGGGTCAAACCAGATGAGTTCTGCCGGGCTGCTGAGCGCCTCGACATACACTTCGATCTGATCCGGCGGGCAGTTGGGGTCGTTCGCCGGTTGGAACAACAGCAACGGCGCGGTCACCGCGTCAGCGTAGGTGGTGGCGGCGCTGGCGTCGTAGAGCTTAGGCACATCCGCTGGCGTGCCGCCCATCAACACACTAATGTAGGCGGCGAAGTCGGGCGCGTGCCCGTCGAAGATCGAACGCCAATCCGCGACGGCTGTGCGGGCGATGCCCCCGGCCCACAGGTCGGGGCGTCTGCCGAGTGTTTGCAGCACCAGATAGCCGCCGTAGCCGCTGCCCGCCAGGAACAGCGCGTGCTCGTCGGCGATGCCCTCGGCGACCAGCCAGGCCGCCCCCGCCGCCAGATCATCGACCTCACGGTGACCGAGGATGCCCGCCACCGCTTGCATAAATCCGGTGCCAAAGGTGGTTGAACCGCGATAATTGACCGACAACCACGCACAGCCGTGCGCCAGGAAGGTCTGTGCCATCGGCGAATAGGTCTCAAATTGTGCATCCGAGGGGCCGCCGTGCGCGTGGACGATCAACGGATATGGCGGTTGATACTCGTCGCCAGGGGTGGCGAGCCAGGCTTGCACCTGGGAGCCGCCGCCCGATGGAAACGTGATCGAGCGCCAGGGTTGCGCGAGTGGTGCTTGTCCCGGTGTCAGCACCGGCGAGCCGTCCAACGTGATCACTTGCGTCGGATGGGTGGCGTCCGTCCACAGCGCGTAGATCGCATCCCCGGCGAAGAAAACCGACCGATAAGCCCCGCCGGGATGGTCGAGCGTGTCGAGCGTGCTGCGTTCCAGATCGTACAGATACAGGTGTGTTTCCGCGTGCCACACGCGATATAAGAGCAACTTACGTCCATCCGGTGACCACCCCCACCCACCGATGTCACCGTCCAGGTCGCCGAGCGGCAGGTCAATACGCTCACCGGTCGCCACATTCCACACCAGCGGACGGGTTTGTCCCTCGGCCTCGCTGGTCGCCAGCAGACGCGGGTCACCGCTGACCGGTGAAAACGCGACCGGCAGCAATCCCCCAACCGTATTTTGCAGTTCACCGACGAGGGTCTTGCTGTCGTCGAGTGTGTAAGCCTTCAACGTGTATTCAGCGTCTTCCATCGTGACGACCACCGCATAGCGTCCGTCGAAGTCAAACAAGGGGCCGGAAAGTGGTTGGTCGCCACGTACCAGCGTTACAAAGGTGTCATGCCCGTTGATGGTGTAATAGGTGACGTAGCCGCGTTCGTCCAGCGTGGCGTAACCCAACCGCGACCCATCCAGGCTTTGCGACAGACTAAACACGACCGTCGCCGCCGTGATGCGCTCTGGCTCATGCGCTCCGGCGAAGTCCCGCCGCCAGATGTAACCGTCCCGGTGCAGATAGATCGACTCACCGTCGGGACTAATGCCGGCGAAATCCACCCCCTGCGGGGAATCGGTCAGCGGGCGTAGTGTTTGCCAGGGTACCTCCCAGGCGTGGACTTGTGGCAGGCCGTCGCGCTCCATAATGACCACACCGCGCTCCGGGTTACGGGCGGCAAGGGCGGCATCGGTGATCTGCGGCAGTGCGAAATACTGCCGCCATGTGGCGTTATCTGTGAGGTCAGGGGCGTGCATATGGGTGTCTCCGTTCGGCTGATTTGAATGCGTTTGCATACACTCATATTGTACCGCATTCGCTCAATTGAAGTGCCGTCCATTGGTGGTTACAATGTCTCCATCCATTCGTAACAGAAAGAACGCTCGATGACCGACCAACCGATTGTCAGCACGCAATGGCTGCACGACCACCTCGACGACCCCAACCTGCGGGTGGTGGATATACGCGGGCATGTGCTGCCTGCCAGCGAACCCCCGCCGCATTACTTCGCCCATCATGAAGCCTTTGCGGAGAGTCACATCCCCGGCGCGGTCTTTGTCGATTGGACCGCCGACATCACCGACCCGGAAAGTCCGCACGGCACGCAGATCGCCCAACCCGCCGCCTACGCCGACTTGATGAATCGGCTCGGCATCGACGATGACACGTTCGTCGTGGTCTACGATGACGCCAATAATATGTTCGCGGCGCGATTGTGGTGGTCACTGCGCTACTACGGGCATGAGGATGTCGCCGTGCTGGATGGTGGCTGGCACAAGTGGACGGCGGAAGATCGCCCGGTCACCGAGGAAGTGACGACCGTCTCCCCGGCGACGTTTACCCCGCGTCCGCAACCGCATCTACGCTTTACTGTCAATGACGTCGCCGCTGATTTGCGCGACCGATCCGCGATGCTGCTCGATGTACGCTCGACCGGCGAATACAACGGCGACACCTCACGCGCTTCACGCAAGGGACACATCCCCGGCGCGGTCAACCTCCCGCGTGGGCAGATGGTCGGTAGCGACGGCACCGTCCCCACACCAGAGGTGCTACGGGCGCGGTTCGCGCAGGTCGGCATCACACCGGAAGCGTCGGAGGTGGTGGTGTACTGCAACGCGGGAGTCAGCGCGAGTTATGGTCTGCTGGCGCTGCACATCGCCGGGATCAAAAATGCCGCCGTTTACGACGGCTCATGGAAGGAATGGGGCAACGACGACAGCCGCCCCATTGCGTGAGCAAGTAGACGCCGTGCTATTAAGCTATGTCAACCGCTGAGCGTTGTAAACGAGGGCAATCCAATCGCATTTGGGGAAACGGGAGCACACGCAGGTGCTCCCTTACAGGGCATAACAGGTGTTGTAGGGGCAGACCGGTGTGTCTGCCCTGGTGGTAGGCAAGCGGAGAATTCCGCTTAATCCGGGCGGGTGCTGAGGGTGAGCGGCAATTCAAACCTCTCGCCACCGCGTATCACAGAAAGCATCACCGTGTCACCGGGGCGCGTTTCCTCGGCAAGATAGCCGATCAGCGTAGAAAAGTTCGTAATCGCCTCGCCGTTGATAGCGGTGATAATGTCTACCCGGTTCTCGGTAATCGAGCGTAGACCGGCCTCAGCCGCCGGGCTACCCGGTGTGACTTCACCAATCGGCAAACCGCGCTGGTTGTTGGGCAGATTAAACGCCTCGATCAGATTGATGTTAATATCCAGGCCGGAAATGCCGATGAAACTGTATTCCACCGTGCCCTTGTCGATGAGTTCCTGGGCGACACGGCTCGTCAGGTTCGCCGGGATGGCAAAGCCGATGCCGGAGTTGCTCTGCGTGCGGCTGATGATCTGCGAGTTCACGCCGACCACCTCACCGTCAAGGTTGAGCAGTGGGCCGCCGCTGTTGCCGGGGTTGATCGGCGCGTCCGTCTGGATGACGGAACCAACGTTATACTGCCCTAACCCACGAATATCACGGTTTAACGCGCTGACGATGCCGCTGGTCATCGTCCAATTTTGCTGGAAGGGGCTACCAATGGCGACGACCATCTGCCCGATGTTAAGTTCGCGCTCATTACCAAATGTGACCGGGAACAGACGGTCGGTGGGGACGTCCACGCGGATCACCGCGAGGTCGGAGTCCGCATCAAGGCCGACCACCTCAGCCCGGACGATGGTACCATCCAAAAAGTTGACGATGATCTCATCCGCGCCCTGCACGACATGATAGTTGGTGATGATGCGTCCTTGCTGGTCATAGACGAAGCCGCTGCCAGAACTGCCATTCTCCATGAACGCGGCCTCGCGTTCGATTCGAATCGACACGACCGACGGGCTGACCCGGTCGTACACACTCGACATCCGCGACTCAAGGTCACTGACGGTGATCGTACCACCACCGTCCTGTGCCTGTTCGACCTCGTCAAACGCGACGGTCTGCGGCTGCACCCGCGCCACGTCCTCGGTGAAGAAGGGACGATCCGGGGCGCTGTCATTGTTCAAAAGTAAACTGCCGCCGACAAAGCCGACGATCAGAAAAAGGGTCAAAATCAGCAGTGAACGAAAAGAATAACGGTTCTGTTCTGACATTTGCCTTCCTTACGATAATCCTCGATGATTTTGCTCCCATCGTAGGGCAAATTTGTAAACTCGCCTTTACGTGATAATCAGCTTTTCATGAGAGCATCCCACAATACATAGACGCCGCACACCCCCGCCAGCTTACGTTTGTGTTGGCTTTCGGAGGGGCAGCACCAGCGTATCGGGGAAATCCGTCAGGGTGACGAGTGCGCCGCTCTCATCGACGTAGAGTGTGTTTTCCAACCGCAGACCATACCCCTCATCAGGATAGTACAAGCCCGGCTCGATGGTGATGACGTGCCCACGCTCGAAAGTCGGTTCCTCGCGCAGGTGGCTGATGGACGGCGCTTCGTGGACTTTCAAGCCGAGACCGTGCCCTAACCCGTGCGGATAGCCGACCTCGGTGCCGGAATGACTACGGGCGGTCGGGTGGCCCTGTGCTTCGAGATAATCCTGTACCGCGTGTTGCATAGTCGCGGTCGCTTTGCCGACCGCGAACGCCTCCACCGCGATGTCATAGGCCGTCTTCACCGTCTCATAAGCCGCTGCGACCTCCGGTGGTGCGTAGCCCAGGCACCACGTCCGGGTGGTGTCGTGGTAATAACCGCCCCCGGCCTCGTAGGGGAACAGGTCAAACACGATGGTCTGCCCGGTCTTGAGCGTCTGTGTATCACGTCCCCGGCTGTGCGGGAACCCGGCATCGCGCCCCTGCGCGAAAATCATCCCCGATTCTTGCAGACCGCGTGCCATCAACTCCCGCCGGATGAAGTTCTTCACCTCACCGATGGTCAGCGGGTCACCGTCGATTTTGACCACCGTGCCGTCATCTTGTGCGTGGTGACTGCCGAGAAAGTCCCAGGTCACCTGTAAGACCTGGTTTGTCCGTGCCGCGACGGACTTTATCCGTTCGATCTCGGCGGCGTCTTTAGTGGCGGCGGCTTCGTCGAGCAATGTGGGCGCGGCCTCCCCGGTGAAGGCGTAGGGTGTGTCTGCCTGCCGCAGCCAATCGATAATCGCCAGCACGACGTTGACTTCCGCCACGCCGTACACACCGACCGTCCCCGGCGACACCTCGAAATGTGCCAGCATCCGGGCGACGAGTTGCGCTTTGGCGACATCATCATTAGCGGCCTGCTCTCGTAGTTGTGACCAGCCCAGCGCGTTCATAGAAAGCACCTGTAGGCCGCTTTGCTCGGCTTCGTCCGTTTCCATCGGGTTGACGACCAACACCGGAGCCGCGCCCTGCTTTTTAAGCACGAAGCCGCCGGTTAGATGCACACCGTTGGCGAGGTAGTCCATCGCCGGGTTGAGATTTTCGTCGATGAAAACCAGCAGCGCGGTCATTTCGCGCACGGTCATCAGATGGTCAAGATCTGTTTTCACGGTTGCTCTGTTCCTTCCGTTTCTATTCTCTTTCGGCATTTTCGAGTGTCATGTCATCTCATTCATGAGAATATTGAGCAATGGTTTTATTTGTTCATCGAGCACGGTACGCGGGTCGAGCAACACACGCCCCCCGGCGATGCGGGCGATCACCGGGGTGGGTGCCTGCCGCAGGTCGTGCAGCAGTGCGTCGGGATGATCAACATCGAGCGCGAGCAGATGGGTGGGCAAGGTCGCCCCCGGCAAGCTCCCCCCGCCAACGGTCGATTGCCCGGCGACGACCGCCGCACGATCACCGAGCGTGTGCGCCCAGGTCTGCGCGGTCGTGTGTAGCAATTCGGGTGACCGGGCGATCATCTGCAACACGGGGATTTTTTCTATCGCCTCGCCCCGACGGTAATGGTCGAGCGTCGCCAGTAAACCGGCGAGACACAACTTATCCGCACGGATGGCGCGTGCCAGTGGGTGCCGCTTCAACCGGTCAATCAACGTTCGCTTGCCGATCAAAATGCCGGCCTGCGGCCCACCGAGTAGCTTATCCGCACTGAAGGCGACCACATCGCACCCAGCGGTGATGCTGGCCTGTACGGTCGGTTCGTGGGCGAGGCCGTACTGCGCGGTGTCGATCAACGCGCCGCTGCCCAGGTCATCAACGGCGTGCAGGCCGTGCCGGTGCGCGACCGCCGCCAGCGCATCGAGTGGGGCTTCTTCGGTGAAGCCGATCTGCTTAAAGTTGGACGAATGGACACGCATCAGCAGCGCGGTCTGCTCGGTGATGGCACTTTCGTAATCTGCGGGGCGTGTTTTATTGGTCGTCCCGACCTCGACCAGCAACGCGCCACTCTGCGCCATGATGTCCGGTACGCGGAAACCGCCGCCGATTTCCACCAGTTGCCCGCGAGAGACGATCACCGCCCGACCCTGCGCCAACCCCGCCAGCATAAGCACGGTCGCCGCCGCGTTGTTGTTGACCACCAGCGCCGCCTCCGCGCCGGTCAACTCGGTGAGCAGCGTTTCCGCGTGGCGCAGACGGCTGCCTCGCTTACCGGTGTCGAGGTCGAACTCAAGCGTACTGTACCCCGCCGCGACACCTTGCATCGCGGTGATCGCCGCCGCCGACAGGGGCGCACGGCCTAAGTTGGTATGGATGATGACACCGGTCGCGTTGATGACCGGGCGCAGCGTGGGCAGGAATTTGTGCTTGAGCTGTGTTTCGACACGGGCGAGCAGGTCGGCCTCATCGGGTGGTGCGCCGTTCTCCCCGGCGAGTATCTGCTGCCGGGTCGCTTCCAACACCTGCCGGATAGCATCAGTGGTGGCGGGACGTCCGTATTCACGTTGCAGATGTGCCCCGGCTTGCAACAACACATCAACGGCGGGGAGTTGGCGCAGCAGTTTGTTATCCATCGAAGTCACCGCTGATCTCACGAGTGCGCAGGAAGCCTTCCAGCACGGCGAATACCAAGCTGATGAAAAACGCAATCGGCACGGAAAGACCGCGCTGCATCTGCAACCACGCACAGATCACCACGAAAAGGCCGATCCACACACTCTGGCGCACGATCACCCCACCGGGGGCGGCGAAGCCATCCGACGGGGTCAGGCGCACGTTGACATAGCGCACCAGCGGGATTGCGAGGCCGGTCACCAGGAAGTGCAGCAGCAGGAAGAACGCCCACCGCTCGACCACATTCGGGCGGGTGTTGAGGATCGCCACCAGACCGAGCACGCCCGCCGTCGTCAGCCCGAGGCTCGCCAGCAGTGCGCCGATGTGATCGGCGGGCATCCTGCGACGGTTTGTTTGCTTATCTTTGCTCAGATTCGACATGCTACCATTATACGTCTATTTACGTAGCCATGAGATATGATGATTCTTGAGTTTCGGACACGGCGAAGCGCGTCCGGTGCATGGCGAGTTGGCCCACCGCCAGGCCGTGCCACGAATGGTTTGACGCTATGGGACTGGAACCATCCACCCCCAGTAGCAATTAGGCGAACTTCTCCGGGTAGACCTGACGTGCCAGGGCTTCCTCTTGTTCGACCAACGCTTCGATGGCATCCAGCCCCTTATGCCAGAACGCCGGGTCGTTCAGGTCAACACCGACCTTCGCCAGAATCTCGTCGGGATAGTCCGAGTCCCCGGCGGCAAGCACGTCGAGATACTTGGGCGCGAAGGACGACCCCTCCTCTTTATAGAGGTTGTAAAGCGCCAGCACCAGCAGTTCACCGAAGGCGTAGGCATAGACGTAACCGGGCGTGCCTAAGAAGTGCGGAATGTAGCTCCACCACAGTTGATAGTCATCGCGCAGGTTGACGCTGTCACCGAACATGGCCTGCTGCGTTTCCATCCAGATTTCGCTGAAACGCTCGGTGGTCAGTTCGCCCTCGTCGCGGCGGGCGGTGTGCATCCCATGTTCGAAGCGGTTCATAGCGGTCTGCCGGTAGACGGTGGCGAAGGTGTCCTCGACCTTGTTCGCCAGCATGGACAGCTTGACCGCGTCGTCGTCTTCTTTTTCCAGCAGATCGCTAAACACCAGCATCTCCGCGAACACGGACGCCATCTCAGCGGTGGTCAGCGGGGTGTAGAGCGCGAAGAAATTGCTTTCCTCGCCAGAAAGATACATATGGATGCCGTGCCCCAGTTCATGTGCCAACGTGGAAACATCCCGTGCGCGACCGTCGAAGTTGACGAACACAAACGGGTGCGCCGACGGCACGGTCGGGTGAGCGAACGCACCACCGCGTTTGTTGGGCAACAGGGCCGCGTGGATCCAGTTGTTCTCGAAGAATTCCCCGGCGACCTGAGCCATGCGCGGCTCGAAGTTTTCGAACGCCTTCAGCACGATGTCCCGCGCTTGCTCCCAGGCGTAAGTGCTTTCTTCGTCTTTCACCGGGATGGGCGCGTAGCGGTCGTAATCAGTGAGTTCGTCCAGGCCGAGCAGGATGCGCTTGAGGTTGTAGTGCCGGGCGACCAGATCGTAACGAGAGGTGACCGCTTCCACCAGCGCATCGACGACCGCTTCCGGCGCTTTGTTCGCCAGATTGCGCGAGGCGATCCAGGTATCGTAACCGCGCATCTCGTCGTCTTGCGCTTTGTCGGCTGCCAGCACGTTGAAGATATAGGTCAACTGCATGGTCTGTTCTTGCAGACCAGCGGTGACGGCATCGGCAGCCTGACGGCGGATCTCACGGTCAGCGTCGTGCAACTTGGACATCACCTGCGTCTGGGTGAGTTTTTCGCCGTCGAAGTCGTAGCGCATACTGCTGGTCAACTGGGTGAAGAAGCGCACCCACGCGCTACGCCCGGTGATGTTCTTGCGCATGGCGACCTTTTCTTCTGGCTCGCTGAGCTGGTAGGGCTTAAAGCGGCGTTCGGCTTCCAGATAGTGCCGGTATTCTGCCAGTACCGGGTCGTTGATGAGGCGTTGGGCTTTGTTGTCGTCCAGTTCGTTCCACTCGATGTCGAAGAAGACCATCCGTTGCCCCAACGCGGATGAAAACTCCGAGACCTTCTGGTACAACGCGCCGCGCTTGGGGTCGGCGGTGTCTGTGGTGTAGTTCAGGCTGGCAAACGCGCTCAGGCGACCGCCCGCGTCCATGATTTCGATCATGTCCTCGATGGCCTGGCGCATCGCTTCGCCGTCGAAAGTGGCGACTTTATCCCGGTAATTCGCTTCAAAGGTCGCCGCATTGTCGGCGATCTTCTCCATATCGCTTTGGATAGCAGGGTCATCCGGGCCATCGTAAAAGATGGAAAGATCCCAGATGATATTTTCTGCCCCTGTTTTTCGTTCCTGTGTGGCTTCGACCATGCGTACAACCTCGATTTGATTATTTTCAAACAGTTTGGTTCATCTTATCAAAGAAAAGGAGGGCTTTCAATCACAGCGTTCGTTCGCTTGGCGTTAAGCGATCTATCATCTGTGCAGGTTAGCTTGAGAACGAATAATAACAACGAAGGAGTGATATTTATGACAGCTTTATCAAATGACGACGTACAGAAGGCACTCAGCGGTTTAGCGGGGTGGTCGCACGACAACGATATGATCACCAAGACCTACGAGTTTGATAACTACCTGGACGGAGTCGCGTTTGCAGGTGCGGTCGGCACTATCGCGCAGGGACACGGGCATCATCCCGATATGATGATTACCTGGCGCAAGGTGCAGGTGAGCTTCACCACCCACGACGAGGGTAGCAAGGTCACCGAGAAGGACATCAACGCCGCGAAAGCAATCGAGGCGCTGGGCTTCCCGGCGTAGAATCAGTAGAATCAGCAGGGAGCGCGGTAATTGGGCGCTCCCTGCTTGATTTCCGCGGGTGAGGATATAACGAACGAGCGGAAGCTCTTATGCCGTTTCTGGCTGTGGTGCGGGGACGGCCTGCACGTCGAGATTAATCTTGACTTCCTTGCCGATCAGCACACCGCCGGTTTCGATGGCCTGGTTCCACGTCAGGCCGAAGTCCTCGCGGTTGATTTTCGCGGTAGACTCAAAGCCGAGCACTTTCTGTCCGCTGAGCGGGCTAAGATGCTCACCGAGGAACTCAACATCAAGCGTGACCGGCTTGGTCACGTCACGGATGGTCAAGTCGCCGGTAACTTTGGCGGTGTTGTCGCCGGTCTTTTCGACCTTGGTGCTCTTGAAGGTCATGGTCGGGTAAGTTTCGACCCCGAAGAAATCCGGGCTGCGCAGATGCCCGTCGCGTTGCTCCTGCCCGGTGTTAATGGAATCGACCTGAATGATCGCCTCAACCGTTGAGTTTTCGATATTGTCGGCGTCGTAGTTCAGCGCACCATCAAACTGACGGAACTGACCGCGCACGGTCGTGACCATCATGTGCTTCAAGGAAAAGTTGACGCTGGTGTGTGCCGGGTCAAAAACATATTTTGTCATTTGTGATGCTCCTTGGCATAATCGTTTCGTTTAAACGGACTAGTGTCCGATTAATAGACAGCACCCCCGACCGAATACTTACGCCATTTGACATGAGCATCGGATGAGAAGCCTCATTTGGCTGCGAAAGACCGTACAATAGACAAAACAAGGCATATGGTTGAGCATTGATGAACGCAATAAAAAATTATCTTGGTCAGGATTGGCGGCGACACTGGGCACGGGTGCTTACACTGGTGCTGGCGATTGGCTTGCTGCTGGTCGCGCCGCTGTGGTTGGTCGGCACACTGCCGGGGACGCCGTCGGTGGTATATCCGGCGTGGTCGCTTTACTGGGCGCTAGCGGAAGTGGTATTCTGGCCGGCGTTTGGCCTGCTGATGCTCGGTATCGTGTTGTTCATCCCCTATTTTGTGACGACCAACATCTCCAAGGTGGATGGCAACGCGGGTGTCACCTATGACCCGCCGGATATGCGCGGGCTGGTGGTTTTGATCGGCGTGGCAGCTTTGGGCTATGCGCTGTGCTTCCCCGCCATCAGTGCCCCGGAAACAATCGCCAGCGCGACGACCAACAACCATCGTTATCATCTGCTGGTGGAGCCGTACTCGGATACGCTCGACCGTTTTTATCTCTACACCTGTGACGCGGGTGGTCTGCTCTGTGAGCCAACGCTGACCGAGATCTCCGGCGGTGATAACGGCTGGTCGCGCACGGTGGCGCTCAACGCCAACGGTGCTACCCTGCGCATCGAGAACCGGGGCCGCCTGTTACAGATCATCCGTGATAGTGAAAGAGAGTAGCATGTCTCATCTGATTTTGATCCGTCACGTCAAGCCGGTGATCGACGAATACCAACCAAGCGTCCGCTGGCTGCTCAGCGACGCCGGACGGCAGGCCTCTCGCAGACTCGGTGAGCGTTTGCGCCCCTATGCGCTCGACGTGATGGTCACCAGCCACGAACCGAAAGCCGCCGCCACCGGCGAGATCGCCGCGTCTGTGCTGGGCATCCCGGTAAAGGCCGCTGATGGTCTGGGTGAGCATCTGCGTGAGAACACGCCCTGGTACGACGACCCGGCAGTGTTCAAGGCGAAGGTGCGCGAGTGCCTGCAAAAGCCCGATCAAGTCGTGTTCGGTGACGAGAGCGCGGACGCCGCTTATGATCGCTTCGCCGCTGCCGTCGATGCGGTGGTCGCCGCGCACCCGGATCAGAACATCGCGGTCGCCACACACGGCACGGTGATGTCACTGTTCATCGCACGGCGCGCCGGTGGCGAGGCCATCGACTACTGGCTGCGCTGGGGCCTCCCTGCTTTCGCCGTGCTCGACCTACCGACGTTCACGCTGCGTGAAGTCGTCGCGGATGTGTGATGTCACAGACGACATAGGCTGACCATACCGGACTAATCCAGTGTGGCTTCGGCGGTGGCCTCCGTTGCCGCTTCGGATGTTGCCTCCGGCGTGACCTCTGATGAAGGCGCGAGTAAGCCCTCAATGAACGGCGTGGCCTCCGCTTCGATATTGATCGTGTCCTCGTCCGGTTCAACGGCAAAACGCACCATCGGCAGCAAAACCAGATCAAGCTGGACGGTTTCGCCCATGCTTGTGCTCAGACGTTCTTCGAGTTGAACCACATCTTCAAACGTGATCTGTTCGACGGTGCGCATGGTGGCGATGATGCGAGTTGGGTCGCCGTAGCGCACCTCCATCTCGACCAGTTCGGCGGGGGCGAGCGCCCCGCTGATGTCCTCGCGCACGGTGTTTTCCTGCCCGACCTGCTGCGTCAGTTCGACCACCTCCGCGCCGACCGGTAGCGCACACAACACGAACAACACCAGCGCCAGGTTCTGCCAGAGCTGGCGCACATCGTCATAGCGGCGCAGGTTCATCCCCAGGTAGAGGAAGGTGCCCATCGCCCCGGCGACGATGGCGAAGATGTTGGTCAGGAATAACACCGTCGCGCCGAAGCCCAGGCCGCTATCTCCGAAGGCAAAACCCAGACCAATCGTACAGATCGGCGGGACGAGCGCGGCAGCAATCGCCACACCTGCCAGCGCCGCCGGGATGCCCTTACGCGCGGTCGCATAGGCACCGATGACGCCGGAAGCCAGCGCGACACCGGCATCAAGCAAGGTCGGGCGGCTCCGGTTGAGCATTTCGGTCGTCGGATTGTCCGTCGGCAGCAACCAACCGATCAACGCGGAAAAGCCAACTCCAAATAACACACCGATTGCAATTGTCAACAGCGCCCGGCTCGCCATCTTCACCCGCCCGATGGCCAACCCGGATGATAGACTAATCAACGGGGAGATCAGCGGGGCGACCAGCATCGCGCCGATAATCACCGCCGGGCTGTTCAGCAGCAGGCCGAACGTGGCGATCAACGCGGAAATAATCATCGAGACGGTGAAATCCAGCGTCAGGGAGGCGTCAAGCTGGGCCTGCCGGATGATCTCGTCTTGTTCGACATGGGTAAGGGTCGGTCGTACCCAGTTCAGGAAGCGGCGGCGTAAGCGAATCGCGGTGCTGTCTCGCATCATGGAGCGATAGACCATAATTACCGGCCCTTCGGCGCGGTTCATCAGCGTGCGTCCGGTATCCCCGTAGATCACGCGCTCCAGATCGGTACGCGGTCTGAAGCCAAGCACGACGAGATCGGTTCTACTCGTCCTTGAGAGGATGCCCTGCGCCGGGTCTTGTGCGGTGACGACCGTGCGCCGGATTCTGCGGTGTTCGGGGAGTTGCTCGATAGACTCTTCGATGCGTGCTAGCCCTTGATATTGGCTGGCATCGCTGGGCTGGACGTGCATGGCCTCGACAGTGGTTTCATACGTCCGCCCGATGAGCAAGCCCACCCGCGCACTCACTTGAGATTGAAAGGTGCCGTTCACCGGCACCACCACGCGGTCAAAAGGTTCTTTGCGTGCCACATGCCGGTAGATGATCACATCACAGGCGGCGGTTTGGGTCACTGTTTCCACGACTTTACCGAGCATGACCTCGCCGCGCCGGGGCTGCTGCAAACCGAGGATGACCAGATCCACGCCGAACTCGCGGGTCGCGTCCAGAATGCCGCGTGCGACACTGGTCGCCGTGATCGACTCGATTGTCACTCGCTGGTTTTCCTGGTAGATGCTGTCGATAATTTCTTTGACCTCATCGATGGTGGTGGCTTCCTGCTCCACATCGCCGAGCGAAACCGAAAGCGCGATCACCTTGCCGTCTTCGGGGTGAGCCAGCGCGAAGGCCAGATGAATCATATCGGGGATGGTTTCCGGGTTGGCGACCGGCACCAGCACCAACCGGGCGTATTCAGGGATGTTCTCTGAGGTGTCGCTGGGTGCTTCTTGCTCAGCGGTTTTTTGCTTTTCTTTTTCCTTCTGCTTTTGCGCTTTAGCCGATTCTTCTTCCATCTGCTGCTGGGCGGCTTCATTCTCTTGCACGGCGGCTTCGTCGTTGCGCTTTTCCGAGTCGGTCGATTCCATTAAGTCCTCGTGTCGCTATTTGCGTGATATTAGAGTAAAGGTGTTTTATTGCGCTGGCTGGCACTCACGGCAGTAACCGTAAAATTCCAGCAAGTGTCCGGTTAATTGCACACCGAAGCGGGCTTCGAGATGCGTTTCCAGGTCGCTCAGGCCGCAGTCGTCAAATTCGATCACCCGGTTGCAGTTCACACAGACGATGTGATGGTGGTGACCATCCGGCATCAGCACGTAAGTGGGTGTCATGCTGCTGTCAATATAGGTCGGGCGGATGATCGCCAACTGTGTGAGCAAATCGAGCGTGCGAAAGACGCTGGCCCGCCCGATGCCGCTGTCACGCACGGCGACCGCTTCCAGCACATCCGTCGAGGTCATATGCCCTTCGTGCGCTTCGATCACGTCCAGCACGGTCAGGCGTGCGTTGGTCAGTTTATAGCCCGCGTCACGAATGCGCTGCACACGGGCGTTGGCATGGTTCGACATAAATTCCTCTTGCATCTATTGTTGAGACGATGTATCATTTCATCTCTATTTGAGACGATATATCATTTAAAACGAAAAGGTCCATGATGAGAATACTCACCATTGTTCTGATGATCTGTTTGCTGGCGTTTGGTCATTCGGTTGCACAGGAAGACCGCCTGCAAGTCGCCGCCAGCACGTCTATTATTGCAGATGTCGCCCAAAATGTTGGGGGCGATTTGGTCAACGTTACATCAATTATTCCGATTGGCGCAGATGTGCATACGTTTAACCCCTCCCCGCGTGACCTTACCAGTATAACCGAAGCGGATGTCATTTTCGTCAACGGTATGGGGTTGGAAGAAGGGCTGCTGGAACTGATCGAAGAAAATGCGTCAGTGGAGCCGGTCGTCGTCTCTATGGGTGTGAACGTACTCAGCGGTGAAGCCCACGGCTACGACGAAGACCACGACGACGACCACGATCATGCGGAAGCAGAGGTCGAATATATTGGTGTGTTGGGTGAAGACGCTGATTGTGGCGACGAAGACCACGCGCACGATGAAGACGACGACCATGTACACGACGAGGACGATGAAGACGACGACCATGCGCACGATGAGGACGACGACCACGAACATGGCCCGTGTGACCCGCACGTCTGGATGAACCCGGCAAACGTCGCACTCTGGGCGGAAAACATCGCCGCCGCTTATGCCGCGACCGACCCGGAAAACGCCGAGATCTACACCGCCAACGCCCAGGCTTACATCACCGAACTTGAAGCACTAAACGAGGACTTGCTGGCACTCGTAGAATCCGTACCGGAAGAAGACCGCGTGCTGGTGACCAATCACGATTTCCTCTCTTATTTCGCCGCCGCTTACGGCTTTGAGATCGTCGGCACGGTCATCCCCGCGGCGACGACCGCCGCCGAAGTCACCCCACGCAGCCTGCAAGCGTTGATCGACCTGATCGAGGACGAGGGTGTCAGCGCGGTCTTTGCGGAAACCAGCGACTCGACGGCCTTAGCAGAAACCATCGCTGAGGAAGTCGGCGGCGATTTCCAGGTGGTGCAGCTTTACAGCGGTTCGCTCAGTGAAGAAGCTGGGGCAGATACCTACCTCGGTTATATGCGTGCCAACATCGAAGCGATCACCACCGCGCTGGCTACGGGGTAAAATCAAGCGTGTAGCTCGGCACGGAGCTTCTCCACCGCGTTCGGCTGTTTGGTCACATCGAGATAGTCTCCGTGCCCGACGCAGATGTAGCGTAAGTCGAGGTCGAGCACATGCCGGGCGCTTTTTCTGGCGATCTCCATATTCCAGGTGATGGCTGATGGTGTGAGGGATAAAGTCCCTCCCATCCGGTTGAGCAAGTCAGCAGCGAACAAAATTTGTGGTTCACGCCAGTAAAAGCCGTAGTTATCCGGCGTGTGACCAGGGATCGCTATCGCCTCTATGCCGCCGGCAATGTCGAGCACTTGCCTATCGTGGAGTTGCTGGTCAACACGAGTGGGCTTTTGCGTCAACTTCTGGAAGAAACCGGCAAGCGGAGCCATCACCGCGGGCAAGTGCGGTGGCGCACTGGCGTTCTCAATGTGTGTTTTGCTCTGCTCACCCGCGTAGACCGTCGCGCCGGTCGCCTGAGAAAGCCCGGCGAGGCTGCCGGCGTGGTCAAAATCTGCATGGGTGACGAGAATGTGCTTGATGGCGTCCGGTTTGTGACCGAGAGACTCCACCGCTTGTATAATCTTCCCGGTGGTACCGGGCATACCGGTATCGACCACCGTGAGTTCATCCGTGCCACTTTTGAGAATGAAGGCGTTGGCTCCGCGTGTGATCTGGTAGAGTTCCGGGGTAATCTGGATCATCGAGTTCTCCTGCTTGTATACGAACAAGTGTTTCGATTATCGCACGTTTGCAGTCAAGTTGTCAAAATCACACCATTGTCGATTCGTGGTGGTCGCCATGCGGGGCATCGCGTATAATCTTCGCGGTAAACACGTAGCGTTATCACACGGTCAACTCATGTTTAAGTTTATGATGCTCTTTCGCCGGCCGGTAGATCTGGTCAGCTTTGAAAACAGCTACAATGATCTGCTGGCTCTGGTGGAACGGATGCCGGATGTCCAACGGCGGCAGGTGATTAACGTGCTGGGCAGCCCGGCGGGGAAGTCACCCTATTATCGCATCCTCGAAGTCTACTTTGAGGATCGCAAAACGATGGAAGCCTCCATGTTGACACCCGCCGGTCAGGAGGCAGGCGGGCAGATGATGACCTTCCCGGCAGGGTTGTTTGAGATGATCTTCGCCGAGGTCTACGAAGAAGCCGGTGGCACAACATCCGTCAACACTGACGAACCCTAACCCACAGACAGCATAAGGAGACAGAACGACCCATGCAAACACTTAAGGATCGCATCCTTGCAGAGGGGCAGAACCTCGGCAACGGCATTCTCAAGATCGACAGCCTGCTTAACCATCAGATTCACCCGGTGTTGATGTCTGAGATGGGGCGAGAACTGGCGGCACGTTTTGAGGGGGTGCAGATAGATCGCATCCTCACCGCGGAAATTTCCGGCATTGCCCCCGCGCTGATGACTGCTGCGGTGTTGAATGTACCGGTGGTCTATGCTCGTAAGAAGAAACCGATCACGATGGCGGGGCCGGTGTTCCTCGAAACCGCACCCAGCCACACCAAAGGTGGTGATGTCCCGTTGCTGGTCAGCGCGGAGTTCATCAAAACCGGAGAGAATATCCTCATCATTGACGACTTCCTCGCAACCGGACGCACCCTGATGGCGTTGGCACGCATCATCGACAGCGCGAAAGCGAACCTGGTTGGTGTGGGTGTTGTGGTGGAAAAATCGTTCGAGAACGGGCGTGAAATCATGGAGAACGCGGGGCATAACGTCCCCATCCACGCATTAGCGACGATCACCAGCATGGAACACGGCAAGATCGAAATGGCTTAAAACATTTGAAAGCCCGGTGTTCCCGGTGTTGTTGAGATGTGTGATCTGAAAGAATGAGGGAGAAACTCACTGACCAGACTTTCTTCTGAAGTGCAGTTTCCCCCTGTAATGGAGTACTCATTACTAATTTTGCCACATCTGTAAGTCCTACGCCAGCGGCTAACACAAAGTTTGGAAAGTGTTCCGCTGATATTGGTCACTCACGTCACTCGCCATCGTCCATGTCCTGTGGGTCTTCGTGGGAGTTGATTTCGCTGTCTTGCCCACCTTTTTTGTAGGTTTGGGACGCTTTCTCGTGTTGACCATAGGTGCGTCCGTCACTGCGATTGTCGTCATCTGCATCGGGTTCAAGGAGTACCTGCTCGCGCTTTTGCATCCCATCGGCGACCACCGGCGGCACATCTTCCAGGTAGAGCGAGCGTGTCGGGTAGGCCATGGACATATCCAGGTCGTTCACAATTTGCATGATCTGCAAGTTAACCGCGTGGCGTTCTTCTTTCGACGCGCTCCAATCTTCAATATCGACATAACAGCGCACCAGGATATTTAACGAACTGTCGTCATATTCGGTAAACAGCACCAGAATCGAGTCGTCCTCGACATTTTCCCGCCCGCGCAACATATTTTTAGTGTTGCGCACGAACGCCTCGATCTGATCCGCAGTGGCTTGATACGTCACGCCGACCATGAAGTTAAACCAGCGGCGTTGCAAGCGTGACCAGTTCGTGACCGGGTCATTGGCGATGGTGCTATTAGGCACCACGACCAGCCCTTGATCGAGCTGACGCACCCGCGTGGAACGCAGGCCGATCTTTTCGATAATGCCTTCACCATGCGGGGAGACAATGTATTCATCGAGCGTAAAAATATCGTCACCGATGATGGTCATAAAGCCGATGACGTCATCCAGCACTTCTTTTGCCGCCAGCGAGAGCGCCAAACCACCCAGGCCGATCCCTGCCAGCAGACCAGCGATGCTGAAACCCCACACCTGCATCACCATCAAAAAGCCCAGCACGAACAACAGCAACTTTACGGTGATGCGTATCACCGGGATCATCGGTTTTTGTAATTCGATGTGAGTGAATGATTTGAGTTTGTCCTGTGATTGGGTCGCTTCCGTCGCCACCCCATACACTGCCCGGAAGACCGCGACCAACACCAATGTCAGCGCGATATTTGCGAACAGCGTCCGCAACCCACCGGACGGGTTGAGAATCAAAATCGCAAAGAAAAAGCTCAACGCCAGCGCCAGATAGCTGCTCACACTTTTGATGGCGGTGAAGATCATATCGTCGATCATCTTGTCAGTAGATTCGACCATATTGCGTAGCGGACGGTAGAGCAACCCGGCAACGAAGCGCCGCGCTATCCACAGCACCGCGAATATAGCAATAACGACGAAGATCTGCGACAGGCTAACGCGGATATCAAGTGGAATATCTTCTATGATCGGCAATCCATCAAACACGGTCTTGTTTTTCCTTTGTCTAGTGGTCTCAGACTCCAAACTAGCGAGGAAAAATGAATACGGATTAAGTACCCGCTTGACGTCAGATGACGTAAAACTAAGAACTTGTGGACAAACGAAAAAGAAATCACCTGATGTAGTGGCGAATCCGCCTGCTGGGGCACATAGCAATGCTGCCCTACAGAATAAAGCGTATTCTAAATCATCTTATCCATTATGAATCGACGACAACGCCGCCGCCAGCGCGGTGAGCCGGTCGTTATACTCGACTCGTGCCACCCAATCCGCCGGGAAGCCGCCGATACCGTGATAGGCCCCGGCGAACGCACCCGCAATCGCCGCGATACTATCGGAGTCACCGTCGGTGAACGCTGCCCGCCGAATAACCGAGATCGCGTCTTCAGGGTTGAGCAGGAAGCACAGCAGCGCCGTACCAAAGGCTTCTTCCGCGACCCAACCCGCGCCGGTCGCCTCGCAAGGGTCGCGGGTGTCGTCTTTGATGATGAGCGCGGCATCCAGCTTATCAAGAATGTGCAGGCACTCATCCCAGCCGTAGTTGATGTAAGTTTTCTCGTCGGGCATCATGTAGGCCCGCTGCCACAGGTCGCCCAGCCACGCCTCATGATAAACACCGCGCTGTGAATGCGCATAGCTACGCACATTCCGGGCCAGATTGCGCGGCGGTTGGTTGTCACGCAATTCGGCGATTACGAACGCGGTCAGGTCGGCGGCGGTGAGTGCGACCGGGTGCGCATGGGTGATCGCTGCTTGAAGCTGTGCGATGCCAGCACGGGTCGGGGCATCCACATTAAGTAAGCCGACCGCCATCACGCGCATGTTCGCCCCGCTGCCCTTCGAGCTGATGTCACCGGCTTCGCGCCAGCCCGCGCCTTTGACCAGCTTTTCACAGGCATTTAAGCAGGTGCTGCCGGGGGCGCGGTTGTTCTTCGGGTCGTTGAACCAGGCGATAAAGGCAGTCTTGAAGGCATCCGCCAGCGTTTCCCGCGTGAACGGCTTAGGCGCTTTGACCGACGCCTCCCCCACTGCCAGCGCCATCTGTGTGTCATCGGTGACCTTCGCCGGGTCGCCTTTCGGTTCCAGCGGGCCGCTGGGCGGGTATTGCTGCCGGATGGCCTCATACGTCAAGAACTCCACCGGCGCGGCGAGTGCATCGCCGATGGCGGTGCCAAATAGACACCCTGAGATTTTATCGTTCATCCTTTAAATCCGAGCGTCGTACGTCGACGCCACCTCCGCGATTGCGTACAATTGACGCGATTAAAGCACATTCCCTGGCAGCGCACAACTCTTACCAATCGAGAGTGCACCCGATATAAACTTCGTTTGACCTTCGTCACATTGTATGCTATATTGACGATGAGCCTTGTCTTACCTTATCCTGTCTTCATCAAGCCTGCATTATCAAACCTGCCAGCCACCGGCGTGCGGGAACCAGATATTGTTATGTACAATTTAAGGAAACTCCTCATTAACACCATGCTGTGGTGTGCCGCCTTACGGCGACAATTGAATCTGTCAAGAACACGACTCGCTTATGACAGCGATCAAAAAACCCTTTAGTGAACAAATGAAAGGACACGCGGCGTTACTCTGCTGCTTTTGTTATGCCGATGGATATCTCCCAACTGGAAAGTAAAAATTTAGAAGAACTCCGTAATCTGGCACGGGAAGCCGAAGTGCCACGTTACAGTCGTTTGAAAAAGCAGGAACTCATCCTGGGTTTGCTGCGCACCGAGGCCGAACGCCGGGGACACAAACTGCGCGGCGGCATCCTCGAAATCGTCGATGACGGTATGGGCTTCTTGCGGGCGGATAAATACCTGCCCGGACCCAACGATATTTACGTCGCGCAAGCGCAGATCAAGCGGTTTAACCTGCGCAGCGGTGATATGGTCATCGGGCAAGTGCGCCCGCCGAAGGACAACGAAAAATACTACGGTCTGCTGCGCATCGAGGCGGTCAACGGCATCAATCCCGAAGAGTCCAAGCGCCGGATCAACTTTGAAGACCTGACACCCATCTTCCCGTTGGAACGCTTCGACCTGGAAACGAACCCGCGCATCCTCTCCACGCGCATTATTAACCTGGTCGCCCCGATTGGGCGCGGTCAACGTGGGTTGATTGTCTCGCCACCGAAGGCGGGTAAAACCAGCATTCTTAAAGAAATCGCCAACGCGATCAGCCGCAACTACCCGGAAGTACATTTGATGATCGCCTTGATCGGTGAACGCCCGGAAGAAGTCACCGATATGGATCGCTCCGTCGATGCGGAAGTGATCGCCAGTACCTTCGATGACCCGGTGTATCATCACGTCAAAGTGGCAGAGATGGCGCTGGAACGGGCCAAACGTCTCGTGGAAATCGGGCGGGATGTGGTGCTATTGCTGGACAGCATCACCCGGCTGGCGCGTGCCTATAACCTCGTCGTCCCCACCAGTGGACGCACGCTCTCCGGTGGTCTTGATCCCTCAGCGGTGCAGCCGCCCAAGCGAATCTTTGGCGCAGCGCGCAACCTGGAAGAGGGCGGCAGCCTGACGATCATCGCTACCTGTCTGGTCAACACCGGCAGCAAGATGGACGACGTGATCTACGAAGAATTTAAGGGCACGGGCAACATGGAGCTGCATCTGAACCGCAAATTACAGGAGCGGCGCATCTTCCCGGCCTTCGACATCGAGCAATCCTCGACGCGGCGTGAGGAACTGCTGCTCGGCCCGGATATTCTCCAGCGTGTGTATACGCTGCGGCGTATGTGGTCGCATCTGGCAGAAAGTGACCCAGCAGGCAACGTCGGCGCAACGGAGCAATTGCTTTCCAACTTCCGGCAGTACGACACCAATGAGGAATTTCTCAACTCGCTACCGCGCGGCGGCAACGGCAACGGTCGTTATTAGGCGCTGCCGCAACTAATAGAGGGGCAAGGGGTGTACGAACGACCTGTCAGTGAGTCGTGTATTTCAGGCAAATTTGCCTATGTTCGATAAAAACAATCAGGTAATCGCCTGTTTTCCCCTCACCCTCCCGTCCCTCTC
>DAOTTX010000120.1:0-3737 GCA_034437515.1 Anaerolineae bacterium | reverse complement strand
TGCTCCAGCAGGTATTGTCAGCGAAGATACGCCGGAACGATATAACTTCCGCGTCGATTTTGAAGCATATCGCTTCCAGATGGAAGTTTTATGCTTCAAGTTACACATGCCAGCATCGAACATGGTCGCGCCTAACCTTTGCGACCAGGACGATTGATAAAGTGATAGCAGGTGCTGCCGTCCTCCAGCGTCGTCTCACGGACGGTGGCGTGTGCCACTTCGGGGTAGCTGCGCTGCAAAATCTGCTTGACGCCGTCCAGGTCAAGCCCGGTCATGCTCTCGTCCTCGACGATGGTGGCGGTGCCGATCTTGAAGATACGCGATGGGGTGTTGGGGGTCTGTTCGGTCATGATAATTTGAGTCCTTTCAAATCGAAGTGAATGGGTGAGTTAGCGATCGTCGCGATCCCACTGGAGACCGGCAACCGCCACCTGACGGCCTTCGGCATCCCGGATCACGAGCGGAGAACGATAGTATTCGGCCAGCCGACAGGCGTAGTCGTTCGCTACCTGTGCTGTCTCGAACACCCTGGGGTGTTTTGGATCGGGCAGTGCCTGACCCGAAACACGCGATTGGCAGATGGGAAAGTGGACGGTGTACATCACGCTATGCCTGCTCAGGCTCCCCGGTCTGCACGAACTCTTCGAGCGTGAACAGGCTGCCGATTTCTTTGTTGCTCAGCCCCTTGATCTTCTTCGCGGTGGCGTACACATCCTCGAAGCGAATCTGGCTTTCACCGTCCCACAGCCCACCGTCGATCAACCGTCCGGCGATGGTGATGGCCTGCCGGTAAGCAACCGCGTCACTCTCGCCACCTACGATCTTGATGAAACGCATCGGGATGCGCCTGATCTTGACGGCTTTCGTGCCCCTCTTAAGCGGCACATCGATGGTCGGTTCCTCGTCAGCAGTCGGGGCTTCTGTCTTCACCTTCTTGCCTTTCTTCGGCCTGGACTTCGGCTTCTCAGCGGGTGGGTCGGGCACCACCGGCGGGTTGTCAGCCAGCACGCCCAGCGCCTCAGTCGCCGCGCGGATGGCTTCCATCACATCGGGCAGATAGCCCTGGTAATGGAACTGCTTGACGTGCGCCAGATCGCCGCGCTGGATGAGCAGCGTCGCGGTTGCCCGTTCCGGCGCGATGCCGCCACCTTCCGGCGTGGGCAACGTCAGCGTGATGACGGTCGGGGGTGTAGTTGTTGTTTCGACTTGCTTTTTCTTGGTCATGGTTTGTCCTTTATAATTCTGAAAAGGCGAGTGAGAGATGGATTGGGTATTTCATGAAATGGATCGTTGTAACGTTGGTACTGGCAGGTTTCGTTTCAGTACATGCAAGGGTTGATGATCTGGAAGTGATTTCAGCAGCGAATATCGAACATCTCGATAAGATTGCAGAGATTACTTTGTCAGATACGCCGATGCTGGAAGATCGTATTGTCTGGACACCAGATGGCGAGTCATTGGCAATTGTCACAACACATGAGGTGCTGCTGTATATGGTTCCTGACGTGAACGAAGACCCAGTGACCCTTTTCGAAAGCGAAAGACAGTTAACTCGTATCGCGTTTACAACCGATTTTGAACTTATGGCTGTATCTTCAGGGATACAGAGTGGAATAAGTCCAATTCTGAGTGATACACGAATATCCGTGATCCAATTGGCGACAGGTGCACTCGTTGCGGAGTTTCAGACGGAAGGAATTGCTATCGCAATGACTTTCACCGCAAATGATACACAGATCATTGCGGTGTACAGTCCAACATACAACTTCGGGTTGTGGGATATACAGCAGGCCACCTTATCAGAGCACTATGAGACTGAACAACCGGGCTGGCCCTTTATGTTGGACGCAACTTTCACGACCGATGGAACCCTTGTTGCGCTTGGCTCCGGAAGTACCAGTAACCAGCAAACAATCTGGAACACACAAACTGGTGAATTGATCGCTCAAGGTGTTGGATATTCCTCTCAGTTAACGTTCAGTCCTGATAACACAGTTCTCGTGGGCGCTAGTCGATATGGCGGATGGACTCAACTATGGCAAATTGAAACAGTTGATGAAGGCCCGATCATCGAATTTGTGAGCCATTACACACTAGCGGCGGATTTCTCTGCCGATGGCAGCGTATTTGCGCAAATCCTCACACCGGTGACGATCTCCGATAGCTACAAAATTCAATTTGTTGATCCTGAAACAGGACAAGAACAACATAGGCTAATCATCACTGAAGAAGCATCTATAGATACTGGTGGCATGGATTTGATTTTCAGTCCGGATGGACAGTGGTTGGTGATCTACAATGCAAACACTGGCATCCATCTGTGGGGTATTGCGCCAAGTTCATAATCCTTTCGTATATAACCCGCCGTAATCGGCGGGGTGAATTCCAATCTCAGTGCAGATATCCTTGAGCAGGATCGATCCGCACCTGAAACAGTTCCCGTACCCGCTGCGGACGTTGAAGCCAAAGCTGGCGTGGGTATCGTCGTGCCGGTGATGAGTTGGATACAGGCAGGGACCGCTGAGCCAATCGCCGCGACCGCTGTAACCCATGTGGGTTAGCCGGTCGGTCACTGCTTGCAGAAGTACCGGATTGAGCCTGTCACCGGATCGTCGTGGCGCTGTCTGACGCGGGGCGCGTCGCTTTCGGGGTGGTGTCGGACGCGGCAGCAGGTGATCGAACGCTGCAATCAGATGGTAGCTGTCATGCAGGTCGATGATCCGGCAAAGTGCATTGTTTCGATGTGATTTAGTGTTGTGGCTTCCCGGCAAACGGAGGCACTGCGGCGGACTCATAGGGTCGCCGCCTGCCGCTCGCTGCAAGCCACGTAGGACACACCGTGCCTGCGTCATATCGGTCAACGGCTGGTCGAGCCACCAGTAGGCGTGATAGCCGCCGCCGGTGAAGGTGATGCAAGACGGCGTCGGTTGCAGATCACGCAGCCGCTTCAGCGCGTCAGACGAGGGATCGTCCAGGTCAACGAAGATCGCCGGCAGCGCGACCAGGTCACGTTCCGTGCCCCGCTGGTAACGGGTCAGCCCGTGCCGGCGCAGGCCAACCGCGACGAACGCGCCCCAGCCCATGCGATTGGTCGCCAGCAGACTTGCCAGCGCCTCGTCCAGCAGGTCGGGGCGATTCAACGGGATATGACGCGAAGGCGTGCGATGTTGCCCGTCGGGATGGATGGCGGTCAGCGTCAGACAAGCGCGGTCGCGGTAGTCGCTGGAACGTGCCAGCAGCGCATCCAGAAAGCGGCTGACCTGCGGTTCGCTTAGAACATCGCCAGTTGTTGGGGGATATGTTCGTCCGCCTCCGTCTGTCGGTGTTTTGGGGCTAAAGGGCGCACGTCAGACATCGTCTCCGGCTCGTCATCCGGCACCGCCATTAGATCCAGCTTCTTACGCTTCGGCTGCTTCGCCGGTGCGGATGTCGCTGGACGATCAGCGTTCAGCGGCTCAGTCTTGAGCTTGACCGTCAATTCACGTTGCAACTCTTCGTCGCGCATTTCCTCCAGCTTCTCGAAGATGTCGAGCTTGACCGGGGTTAGTCCAAACGCCTGCTTCGCCAGATCGACGATCTTCGCGGCGGCCTCATTCTCACAGCCGGTGAACACGAAGCGATGCTTTTTCAGCCAGCCACGCACATGCCGGATCAACGTCTCCTCATGGACAGGATACTCCCCGAAGTCCGGGTCACGCAGTCCGACGACCTTCTGCGTCTCTTCATTGTCGATCACA
>DAOTTX010000119.1:0-2670 GCA_034437515.1 Anaerolineae bacterium | reverse complement strand
CAAGCGACCAGCCAGCGTGAGTGCCTGCTGATACGCTGCCGCATCGGTTTCACCACCGGTGAGCTTTACACGGTTGATCGGCACGGCCCGCGTTCCCTTCGCCAGCGGAATGTCAACAGTGGGTTCGGTGTCCGCCTTTGATTTACGCTTCGTCTTCGATTCAGACTTGCGTTCGGGCTTTGGCGGTTCGGGCAAATCGGGCACCTGCGGCGGATTCGCTTCCAACGCGGTCAGCTTGTCGTAGGCGGCTTGGAGGGCGTGCTTGTCATTGTGCGTGCCCGGAATACCACCGCTGTAAGTGTGCGTCACCGCCAAATTCCCCCGCTGCATCAACACAGTCGCTGGCGCATCAGGCGGCATGGTGATCGTGTTATCAGTCATTTGATATTCTTTCTCGTCAGTTGTTGTTTGTGAACGTTCGTGCGAAACTATCATTGTGACCCCACTGATCAGGAAAATTCTCCTATGAATGCAGACGCCTTTCGCCAGCTTTATGAGTATCATTTCTGTGAGAATCGCAAACTCTGGGACAGCTATATCACTGTCATTACTCAAGAGCAGTTCACACAGCCCTTTACCTATTCAATCGGCTCTATCCGTGACCACATCATTCACTTAACAGAGGTTGACGATATTTGGTTCAGTGAATTGAGGGGGTTGTCAGAGCCATTAATTCCATTTATGGCTGAGAGCGACGACAGGGTAGCTATTCGTCAGCAGTGGGATACGGTTGAGAAGATGATGCGCGAGTATCTGGTAACTCTGCGAGATGATACGTTGTTTACGAAACCTATCGTCTTGGACGAAGACAAAGACCTGATTGTTTGGCAGGTTCTATCGCATGTAGTCAATCACGCTACAGATCATCGAGCGCAGATTCTCAGACTCTTAAACGACCTAGGTATCGAAACGGGTCCACAGGATTACATATTCCACGTTTACGAAACCCTATAGACTCCACCGTAATCCATAGGGTCAATGTTCAGGTGATGGCACAGATCTCGCAGCAGCAGTCGTCTATGTCTGCCAAGACAGACGCCAACGCCAATGTTTGGATTGAACGCAAAGTGTGCCCCGGGGCGGTCATGCCGATGCCCACACGGGCAGATAGCAGCAATCCAGCCGTTTCTCTGGATGTGTCCGCCATCTGCTAGCAGTCGACTGCTAACCGCCTGAATCAATTTTGAATTTAGCGTGTGGTTGTTTATAGTGTGCGAACGTGTTTGTCGGTGCGGTGGGTCACGCACCGCTGCGGTTTCGATTTGTTTTGGAATTGGGATGATGAAGTCCTCCAGTGTGTAGTGATGGTCATTCAGGGTATGGAGCGAACAACGGGCGCTTCCTCTATTGGGTTTGGTATTAACCGTTCCGGGTAATCTCATCGCACCAGCAATGTTGGTTCGATCGCCGCCAAGCTGATTTGTCAGCGCCCGCAACGCGGCAGACGCCCACAGCCAATCTGCGGTCGGCTCAGACATCCACCAGTAAATATGGACACCGCCACCACTCAGTACCACTGCCGATGGGGGCGGATGGGTGTCACGCAGGCGCGGCAGCACCTCACGCGGCGGACGGTCAATATCGGCAAACAGCGCGGGAAGCTGGTGCAGGTCAGCACTCCCGCCGCGATGCCAGCGCCCCAGATTTACCTTGCGGGTTGCGACGCTGAACACCGCGCCCCAGCCACCCCGATTCGCCGCCAGCAGGTCAAGCAGTCCTTTCTCCAATGCCCGCATATCGGCTAACGGGATGTGGCGTGAGGGGGTCGGTCGGGTTCGGTCGGGGTGAATGGCGCTGAGGGTGAGGTAGCCCCCCGACCGCCGATAGAGTGCGGTCAGGAAGGCCACCGTTTCAGCCGCGATAGTCATCGGGAAGCGGGAACAGCGTCGGTTGCGTGGGGGCTGTCGTGCTGCTTCGCTTTGACTTGCCCTGTTTGGGGTTGGGCGTGGTCGGCGGCGACGCGTCGTCGGGAACCGCCATGCGGTCTGGCTTCCAGCGTTTTGTTTTCTTGCGCTTTGGCGTCTCTACCTTTGCGGCTTGTGAACGGATTCCCACCTGATTCGACGCGATACGTACCAGTGCCGCTGCCAGACTGCTCACCGATTCAGGATCGGCGGCCTTCTTCGAGCGCAGGTATTTCGTCAGCCAGCGGGTGAGCTGCTCGGCGTGAACCGGATACTTCGCAAAGTCCGGGTGATGGACACCCTCGCACAGCATCAGCGCCCCGTCAGACGGGTGCGGCACGCCGCGTTCCAGTGCGCCCGTTACCCGTGCCGCAACTGCTGCCAGCTTTGCCTCGTCCAGCCGACCAGCACGCTTCAGTCGCTTGACAACCCGTTCACCCAGTGATGTAGGTTTGGGTGCAGAATTCGGCGGCAGCAGACGGATGACAGGCTGTTCGGTGTCACGGGTGGATATGTCTCCGTGCCCCTCGGTGTCGGCGGATTCCGACGCAGTTTCGACGTTCCAGAAGGCGGCGTCCTCGGTGTCATAGTCGTTTCCGGTGTCCGTCTTGAACATCGCCGATGGATCAACCAGTGCATCGTCCTTGGCGATGGCGTCCATCAGCGCCGACTCGAAACTGCCCTCACCTTCGGTCAAGGCATCCAATCCAGTTAACCCAACATCACCCGTCAAGAGCTTTGCTGCACGCTGCTTACGGCTCATGAG
>DAOTTX010000118.1:0-6211 GCA_034437515.1 Anaerolineae bacterium | reverse complement strand
AGGTCTTCGCTTGGATGTTGGACTTGAACCCCAACGACAACCAGGGCGTTCGCTTCCTGCTGCACGATATCGACGAGGGGCGGAGTTGGGAGGAGCGTGCGGCGCAGGAAGAGGCGTGGTATCAGGAGCAAGCGGAGGCCTTCCGCCTGTCGCGGGCATGGGTTAGCCCGACGACGTGATCCACTGAGCTTCTATGAGGCGACAACCACAACCGTGACGGCGTGACGGCCGTCTGGTTAGATGAGAGGGGTATTAACGATGAAAAATCAAACCATTCAAGATCTTACTCTGTTGTTACTCTACCTGACCTCGTGGGATGAGCGCGTCTTTGATGACTTTAGTATCCAGCGGGCCTGGAAAGGCTTTCGTTTCGAAGCCCTGGATGCACTTGAGGAGGTAGGTTACATTAACCAGACTCGCCGCGCCAAATCGGTGACGCTGACCGAGAAGGGAATCGAACAGGCACGAGCGTTGGTCACCAGATACCTGGGGAATACGGCAGAGGAAGAAACTGAGCGCTAGTTTAACCAATAAAGACAAGCCACCACTTGTTTATGATTGGAGATCAATATGCGTATCTTGAGTTCTCGACGAAATTTCGACGCCGACCACAGTTCTTCAACCTACGAGTTCTTTGCCCTAAATCGGCTGACGCCGGAGCAACGGGAGGCGGTGGAGGACCTTACCGGTGAGACGGCCCGCCGCCACCTACACTTCAAGTATTGGGGTGACTGGGGCAGCCTGCCCTCCGGATGGCAGGACGAACTGCTCTCATTGGGCTACGACGTCATGGTCAACGAGAGTTACGACTGGTGGTCCATCTACCTCTCGCTGCCCCACGACCCGGACTTGATGGAGCGACTGGCACCCTATGGGTGTGAGTATGACGGCAATGGCTTCGACGTGCGCGAGATCGACGCTGTCGGGGAGAAGCGATTGCTCCTCTACTTTGGCATGTCGCTCGACTACAGCGCCGTGTACGACGAGTTTGGCGAGGATGCTTTCAGAGGCTTGTCTGACCTGTTTGCCGACGTGCGAGACGAACTGCTCGCCGGTGACCTGAGCGCACCCTGGGCGATGTACGAGACCTACGGCGGTCATGAGGACGTCGAGCCAGACCCAGTGGAACCGCTGTCGGTCAGCGGCGACACGCTGTTGAACATCATGACGACCCTCTGATGTCAACTGGCACCAACGTCTGGCAACTGGCAAGAGCCGTCATCCTGCGGCCGGAGGCCTTCGGCGGGATGGCCTTTCATCGCCAGCGTGGCGTCACGCTGGAGATCGATGCGGAGGCCTATCGCTTCCTGTGCGCATATCTCGAACCCCACCCGTTACCGCCGCTTAACCACCCAGCCGCCCACCTGGTGCCGCAGTTGGTAAGCCTGGATTTCCTGCAACCGGCATCGGCAGTTGAGGCTCAAGGGGAAAGAACGCCACCCTCGCCTGGTTCCCAGATGGGCGATGGCTTCACCCTCACCGCGCCAGAGACTGTACACCTGGCGATCACGACCCGTTGCAACCTGGACTGTCCCGGCTGTTACTTGCCTCACGATGATGCAGAACAGACGTGGCGAATCGACGAACTGCACGGGCTGATCGACCAGTGGGCGCGGATGCGCGTGTTCCAGTTGGCTGTGGGTGGTGGCGAGCCGCTGTTGTACGAAGGGCTGTTCGACGTGCTGGCCTACGCGCGCCGCCGGGGGATCGTGCCCAACCTAACCACCAACGGCACGCTGCTCACACCCGACGTTGTACGACGCCTGGAGCGAGCCGGTGTGGCGCGCATCAACGTCAGCTGGAACGGCCCGGACGCAGGAGGAAAAGGGCGCGAGACCATCGTCCAGCGAGCGTTGCGCTGTCTACGTGATTCGACGTCACACGTGGGGGTGAACCTGCTGGTCACATCGGGGATGTTGTCGGGCGACCCGGCACGCTTGCCCCGGACCCTGGCCCGCATCCAAGCGCTCGGCGTGCGGCGAGTGACGGTCCTGCGACCCAAGCCATCGGCCACTTTCACCGAAGAGCAGAGACATTGGTATCACGCCCACCGGCTGCGTCGTGCTGACCTGCTCCGCCTGCGCGACATCTTGAACGGCTGGCAAGGAGCGCTGGAACTGGAGGTGGGCAGTGCGCTGGTCTCCCTGATGGGGGATGCAAGCGCGGTCACCTTGCGCCAGCGCGGGGTCTATGGCTGCGCCGCCGGGCGGCGCATCTGTACCGTGTGGCCCGACGGGCGTGTGACCCCCTGCTCCTTCCTGTCCGATCTCGACGCGGGGGACGTGCGTTGGACGCCGTTCGCCGAACTGTGGCGACGGGGACAATACTGGACGCGCCTGCGCGACCCGACCACCCGGTCGGCAGGCGGGTGTGCCGGGTGCGCTCATCTCGCCCCGTGTGGCGGCGCGATCTGTGTCGCTCGTTACGAAGGGGAAGATATGTTCTCCGGTGACCCTGAGTGCCCCCACCGTCAGGACCAAACGCAAACAACCAAGGAGGCCCTATGCGTATCCTGAGCATTCGCGTTGGATTTGCACCCGACCATAGCACGGTCACCTACCGGTACATCGCGCCCGATAAATCGACCGCTTGGCGTGCCTTCTGGGAGGGGCTACCGGCTGTCTGCGCCGCCGGGCAGGTACGGGACCTGACGCTTTTTTCACCGGAACCATTGCCAGAACCTGACCTGCCGATCCGGCCGATCCATCGTTTCCTGTTTGCCGACGAGGTAGGCGAATTTCCGGGGGAGCCGCCTCATTACCTGGGGATCGAGCTGACCTTCGATGAATGGCGCGAGTTGGTCGGCCAACATCGGAGGCGGCTCTTGTACGCATTCCTGGCGCCGGAGTACGGGATGGAGGGCGTTCTCTCGCTTTCGCCCCGCCATCTGCTGGCCAACGATCTCTTCAAGTACGAGGTCGACGGATATCAAGCCTTGAAACGCCTACCCTCGCGCCATCTGGCGTTCTTTCGCCGGTACGGACAGTACAGCGAGAATATGTGGGGGCTGATCTTGCAGGAACCTACGCCTGGTACGTACACTATTGAGCCAGGAATAGAACGAAGGGAAAGCCGCCGTTGGCACATTCTTGAGCTCACGGGACTGGTTGACGCTGGGGAGGCCTATCGCGCGTTGATGCCCTGGATGGATCGAATCGTGCGCGTAGAAGTCGGGGGATTGTTTATCTCCGGTCCGCCACATAACGGAGGCCTGGCTTTTAACGCGACGACCGACCGCTCGCACATCTTCTTCAACTTCGAGAGCGGCACCGAAGAGCGGGTGATGCAGACGACCGTCCAGACGATGGAGCAGGTGAGGGGCTGTCGGTTTTTCTACCAACGCTCGTAATCTCCCTTACCCCAGGCCTGACAGAAAACAGACGTCAGAAGTCCCATTGAAGCTTAATGTGAACCGCTAGCAATGTATAACAGCTCTGCTGAACAAGCCGCCGCCATCGTCGTAACGTCGCCCCAGTCACCATCACCATCCCCCCCTCACGCGGTATGAAGCGAGTTCTCAAAAGCTGTGAAATCCCACAGGACACTCTATGATCTGAAGTCTCTTTTGAATTTGAATCTTTGCTTAAATCTCGCATAATTATCATTATACGTTGACAAATGGCCATTTTGGGGCTAAAATTGGGTCAAAATGGGCATTTATCTTAGTCAAATCCCTTCGCATAATGTGAAAACCCCAATAATCGGAGGCGCTCGATGAACCAATTGCTGGACGAATTCACCGCCTATTTGCAGGCCCAGGACCTCAGCGACAACACCGTCGATGCCTACCGCCGGGACGCCGACGCCTTCTTCACCTGGCTCCAGGAGAAGATCGGTGCAGACGTCCCGCCGGTGGAGGTCACCCCGTTCGACGTGCAGAAGTACCGCGACCACCTGACCGACCTGGGCCGCAAGCCCGCCACCGTGAACCGACGGCTGGCGGGGCTGCGCACTTTCTTCGACTGGATGGTGGATGCGGGGGAAGCGGCGTCGAACCCGGCGGCCGACGTCAACGGCGTGGAACAATCCCGCCGCGTGCCCAGGTCGCTGGACGCCCAGCAGGTATACCGGCTCCAACGGGAGGCCGCCGCCCAGCGCCAGTTGGCGGAGGCGCAGGCCGAGGGCGAGACGACGCCCACGGTGGTCTACGCCCGCCGGGATGAGGCGCTGCTGAACCTGTTCTTGTATACGGGCTTACGGGTCTCGGAGGTCGCCGCGTTGCAGATGCGGGACGTGGCGTTGGGTGAGCGCAGCGGCAAGGTCATCGTGCGCGCGGGGAAGGGGCGGAAGTATCGGGAGGTCCCCTTGCACAAGGAGGCCCGGAAAGCCTTGGAGGCCTACCTGGCGGTGCGACCCGACGATGCTAGGGGCGACCCTCGTGTTTGCCCCCTGTTCCTGGGTCAGCGGGGCGGGCTGGGGCCTCGGGGCATCCAGATGCGAATTCAGGCGTTGGGGGAATCGGCCGGGGTGTCGAAACAGGGTTTCGCGGTGACGCCCCACGTGTTACGGCACACCTTTGCCACGCGGTTGCTGCGCGAGGCCAGGGTCGACCTGGTGACGGTGGCGGCGCTGATGGGGCACGAGAACGTGTCCACGACGGCGATCTATACTCAGCCCAATGAGGCGGATCTGACTGAGGCGGTGGAGCGGTTGGAATAGGGCTTTCACCGCGATTGAATGCATTTCAGCGCGTCTTTATTTGCTGGGTCTCTAGGATTTCGCATGGGTCGGGGTGTGCCACGCCCTATATCTGGGCCGAAATCGCGTCTTGCCCGCAGATATAGGACGCGGGTGTCACACTCACTTTGAGCACCAGGCGAAATCCCAAAGAGCCTATTTGCTTTGAGTGCATCAATATGCTACAATAGCAAAAGCCCCGGCGCTTCTACAGAGGAAGCCCGAGGCTGTGACCAAGGCGGGTGGGCCGCCCAGATAAACTTATGATAGCACAACAATCGTCATTAGACAAGCGCCCGCCTGCCGTCGAGAACGGTGTAGTGGGCGTTTTCTTTAGTGGTAAGCGCCATCTATCTCAAGCAGCCACCCTCGGGCACAGACATCTGGGTATCCAGGCGATGGCCAACACGCGCAAATAATCCAGCGGCGAGCGCTATATCCACACGTGATCGGCGGATGCGGTGTGCAGCACACCCGCCCTAGAGAACGGAGAGAGAAACAATGTCAGCACCGAGCAAATGGGGCAAGGAGCCCTACGAGTTTATCCACGAGCTTCAGGGCAAGCACGTGCTCGTCTCGCTTGTGAACGGGAAGGCATTCAAGGGCGCGCTGGTGGGCGCCGACCCCTACAACCTGGTACTCCGGCAGGACAATGGCCTGGAGCTGATGATCAACAAGGGCAACCTGATCTACGTGCACGCTGTCCAGCAGTGAGCGTGCAATTTCGCTGCCTTCCTGGACGCTGATGGGCGTAGGGAACGCCCTAGGGCGAGGAAAAGCGAATGGCCCCATCGTGGCGGGGCGATCTGCCCCAGAGAGCGCTTGGCCGAGCGGGTGGGAGGACCTAGGCTACCGCTGGGGTTCCCGAGGGAAAGGCCAACAGATCTGCTTTCACTGGCGGGCGGCTCTTGCCGGATTTCGCGGAGCGCCAGCGCCGGTTGCGGGAGGAAGAAGCAAGCATGATTTGTGAGCGTCGAAGAGACGAGAAGTATACTGCTTGGAGGCAAAGTGATGGCTGAATTCGACTACCCTGAACCGGTATCCAAACTTCTCACGCTAGGCGATAAAGCGTTACAGGCTGAGTGGCTCGACTATCAGGCCCTGGGAATAACCGCCGATCACATCCCTGAACTGATCCGGATGGTCGAGGATGAAGCGTTGCACTGGGCTGGCCCGGATCGCGCCGAGGTCTGGGCGCCCGCCCACGCCTGGCGGGCCTTGGCTTTGCTCCACGCCAGGGAAGCGGTGAAACCACTCGTCGAGCTTTTCGACTACATTGACGAGCACGAAGATGATTGGGTGGCTGAAGACTTGCCCAAGGCTCTGGGCATCCTTGGCCCGGCAGCCCTGCCTGAATTGTATGGCTGTTTGATTGACTCATCTCGCGGGCTGTGGGCGCGTGTCGCCGCATCCAACAGCCTGGTGGAGTGCATCGCCATCCTGGCTAAACAGTTAGAACGCTTTTCCGAGACGGATCCGACGTTGAATGCCTTGATCATCAACGACCTGGTTGAGTTGAAGGCCTTGGTAGCCA
>DAOTTX010000117.1:0-2501 GCA_034437515.1 Anaerolineae bacterium | reverse complement strand
GCGGCCATGTTTGCTGCTTCAACAGCTTCTGTTAACCCACATATCCCATCACCAGCTACATCGGCAGCAGTCGAAACAACCATCCTACCCGTTTCGGCATCGATCTGGCTTGTTCCACTGGGGGGATCATCGACGTCAATGACGTATCCAGTAGATTCCAATACACTTACTGTTACTGTGTCACTTGCTGCTGTAGGATCAGTTTGGTTGAGTGCCTGGGATTGGGTCTGCTGGGCTGGTGAGGCAAGCGGTTCCACAGTCGTGAGGATCTCCGCTGTCCCGAAGATGGTGAAGTCGCCTGGAACCTCTCCTACAACCGTCAGATTGATCGGCAGCGGTTGCCCGATCACCAGACCAGCGTCGTAATCATAGGTCAGCGTGATGAAGTTCTCATCAACCGTTGCACCGAGCGAATTATCGTCTGATGACGTTGAGTATTGACCGGGCAACCCCAGGAAGTCACGAATGGCCTGAACGATCGCATCCAGAATATTCTGCGCGAAGTTTTGTATGACGAGTTCTGTAGGTGCCAATCCACGCGGCACAGTCAGTTTGATACGCACGGTATCGTCGATATTCACTGCTCCAGTTGATTCTACTTCGGCGATGAGAGGGATTTCCTCTCCGACATTGAAGGTGTAATCACTCGTGCCACTGACATCCAGGCGTAGGTCAAGTTCCTGGTCATCAACATCGAAGACGGAATAACCTGGGCACAGTGGTAGTTGTCCGGTAGGCAATGTATCAATGACTGCCTGCTCAAAGCAACCGGAGCTAGTGTGTTCGTCGTAGGAAATCTCGACCGTGAAGCCGCTGGCAATGGTGTAGTGTGCGGTGTTCGTGTGCTGTGAACGCAGATTGATGATCTGTGTTGCAAGTGAGCCACCATCATTAAGCACTGATGGCGAGGCCGAGAAGCTAGCTATGGCTGTATCTGGCACTGTAAATGTTTCATACAGTTGTCCATTGAGGCCCAGCGTCGTCGAATGGCTGTAGACCGTTTCTGAGCCTGGGCTAAAGTTTGCGCTGACAGTCACATCATTGACGACAATCAATCCCTCTCTTGGAACTGCTAGTGAGAAGGGAACGTCAATGTCTGGTCGGTTAGTGCAGTACCAGCTATTGATGGCTAAGGTATTTGAACCAGCGGGTACCTGACAGACGGATGCGATCGGGGTTGTGCCGCCACAAGTCACGCTCAGTGCGTTTGCTTCTCCACTCAATGTCACCGTCTGGGAACCATTCCGTGTCTCAGCCATGACCTGATAGGGACCATTGGCAGTTGCCGACAGAGATCCGCCTGGATCGGCAGGATTTTCGACGACACCATCTGCGTCGGTGACCGTTACGGGTACAAAGGCAATGTCAATGCTTTGCCCAGCCTGTAAGTAAGTATGCCGAATGTCTGGCTGAATGAGAATATTGGCTGGAATGCCATCTTTATCCAGCACATCAAGTGTGAGGTCGGTGAGATCATCACCCGTGTTCGTCAGACGTGCCTCGGTGACGAGGGTGCCTGAGTCAACGCTGAGCACGGTGATTTGCAGATCTACCTGTGGTTGGTCGATATTGAGTGTGAGTGGTACCCGGTCAATCTCGACCAACTCCCCATTGATCTCACCAACTAAGCGGAGGCTCAACGTATAACTTGCACGTTCGGTCTCCTGTGTAAACACGCGAAGGGTATTAGTCATTGCTCCGTTTGAGGCTAGCTCAAGCGTCTGGTCTACACTGCCAGAACCGGTGAAGCCCAGGATGAGATCCTCATAGGGATTATCGACCTCGAGCCGAACCCTCTGCGGGTTGTTCGTGTTATTGACGACCCCAATGTCTAAAGGTTGACCGTTGACCGTCTGAGTGATGTCGTAGCCGTCGTCGATAGCAAACGTGTAGCTGTTTGATACAAAAGCTGCTGAGGCGATTTTCGTAACCGTAAAGTTAGAACTATTGTTGTTTATTATGCTGACCTCATTGCAGTTGCTCACAACCTCACCATACCACTGAATAGTCGTACCTAAAGTTATATTGTCAAGCGAGCCGGAGAATAAGCGCGGATCTTCGAGATCCTGTGAAAGCTGTAGTGACATATAGGTCGTGCCACCGTCAATGCTGTAGTGAACGGTACTACTTTGAATCCCTGTAGTAGATGAGCGCCAACTGAACAGAATCTGATTACCACCACTGCTCGAGCCATTTGCTGGCGTGATGTGTGTGACTTGGGGCGGATCAGGCACGATATTGAGCTGCGGCGTGACTCGTCCAAGTTCCTGGTTTTGGCTGTTGTGCGCCATAATGTCGAAGGTGTTATTTGTCGCTGTACAGTTCGACGTACCAATATTTGATGTATCAATATCTAACGTCGTTTCACCGACCTCGCCTGCCGCAAGTGGAATTTCGTTGCGTGTAAATGTGCCATTGACGCCATTGGGCAGACCCGTGATCGACAGCGTGATTTTGTCGTTTTCTGCTTGACCACTTGTGCCACCAGTATTGCCCACCGA
>DAOTTX010000116.1:0-6865 GCA_034437515.1 Anaerolineae bacterium | reverse complement strand
GCCTGCTGGATCGTCTCATGATCCTGTCGTTTGAGCATCCGCAGCGCGCCGACGTGTGGGTAGCGCCCCTGTTCCACCAATTCCAGCACCGTCAGGCCGTGTGGGGCGCTTGGGCCCTGCGGCAAGATTGCCATGCGTCGGGCGACCTCAACGGTCGGCATCTGGTGGATGGCTTTGCCATCAAGCACGACCTGACCACCACTAGGCGACAACAGCCGCGCCATCGTCTTGAGCAGTGTTGACTTGCCCGACCCATTGGGGCCGACCATCGCCGTAATCTGCCCACGCTCAATGTTGCGTGATAGCCCGTCAATCACGGTCCTGTCAAGATAACCGACCGACACATCATCAACGATTAATACGGGATCGTGTTCGTTCTCGTGGCTCATAGTTCACCTCCCGGTCGCAACAATAAATATAAAAAGAACGGTGCGCCCAACATCGCCGTGACCGCGCCAACGGGCAAACCGGCTCCTGCCGGCACATCCAGGCCGAAAATTGTGTTCAGCCAGCCAATAGAGGCCGTGCGGGCGACAATATCGGCGATAATCAGCAGAATAGCGGTGATGGCAGCACTCAGCGGGAACAGCCGTCGCACATCGCCACCGGCAATCCGCCGCGCCGTATGTGGCCCAATCAGCCCGATGAAGCCCACCGCCCCAACGACCGCCACCGCGCCCGCCGTCAGCAGCGCGGCGACGAACAGCAGGGTCACCCGCACGGCCTCCACCCGAACGCCCAAACCGCGTGCTACGCCGTCACCGAGTTGAAGCACATTCGCCAACCCTGCGCTTAAAATGCCGAGCGGAATCGCAACTAACGCGACCGGCCACAGCGTATGCCAATGCACCCACACCCGCCCGCTGGTGGAGCCAACGGTCCAGCGAATGATACGCTGAAGGTCATCATCCTGGGCGGACAGCAGCAGCACCGATGTGAACGCGCTGCACATCGCACCGACCAGTACCCCTACCAGCACCAGCCGCACCGGGTCGCTGCCGCGCGAGTAGCTCAGCGTATACGTCAGCAGCACCGCACCCATGCCGCCGATCAGGGCCATCAGCGGCAAAACCAACCAGGCATCACTGATGAAACCGAAATCCAGCGTGCGCGACGCGAACACGATGTAAATCACAATCGCCAGCACGCCGCCCTGCGTTACGCCGATAAGTCCCGGCGCGGCCAGTGGGTTGCGCGTGATCGTCTGCAAAATTGCCCCGGCAAGGCCGAGCATCGCCCCAGCGGCCAGCGCGACTAATGCGCGTGGTAGGCGCAATCCCCATACAACCTGTCGATGCAGTTCTTCTTCCGCCTGATTGAACAGTGCCAGCACAATCTGGCGGAGGGTAAAATCGAGTGTGCCAACAGCGATATGCACCACGATGAGCACCCCCATCAGCGCAAGGCATAGGGCCATGAATAGCCAGAAGCGGCGCACGGCAAACGAACGTGTATCCGGCACTGCCGAACCTGAACCGTACAGTTGATCGAGCGTCGTCATGCGTTCACCTTGCGCGTGATGAGCCGCCGCAGCAGGAAAAGGCCAAACGGCGCGCCAATTGCGGTCGTCAACAGGCCGACGGGCAGTTCTGCCGGGCTAAAGATTTCGCGGGCTATCAGGTCGGCGGTGGTCAGCAGCAGCGCCCCGATCAACGCGCTAATCGGCAGGATTTGCCGGGCATCACTCGTTTGCAGTAGGCCCCGCGCCATGTGCGGCGCGACCAGCGCGACAAAGCCGACCGGTCCACACACCGCCACCACCGCCCCTTGCAGCACAATCGCCACCAGAAAGATAAGCGCCCGCGTGCGGAACACCGGCAGCCCCAGTCCCTCCGCCATATCATCGCCGAGTTGTAGCAGATTCAGCGGACGCCCGAACAGTAACGCAACGGGCAACCCGATTGCAATCCAGGGCAGCGCCAGCCGCAGGTCGTCCCAGTCGCGCCCAATGAGGCTGCCGACCAGATAGCTGTATAGGGCACGTATCTCGTTCGGCTCGCCCAGCACGACAATTACCGTAATCAGCGCGCTGAAGAACGCGCCAATCGCCGCGCCGATTAGGATGATGCGAACGGGGTCTTTGGTCAGCCGGGTGGCGAACAGAATCGTCACACCTGCCAGCAGCCCACCCGCCAGCGCGAACAGCGGCAACGTCCCGAACGGCACGGCGATATTAAAGATCACAATGAAGGCGACCACCAATGATGCACCACTGGCGACACCCAGCAAACCGGGTTCCGCCAGTTCGTTATTGAGCGCATCTTGCAGCATGGTTCCGGCGACAGCCAGCGACCCGCCAGCCAGCGCACCGAGCAGGAAGCGCGGCAGTCGTACCTCCCAGATGACAATGCGCGGCACGCGCTCCCCGCCCTCGGTGAACACAATCGTCAGCACCTCGCCCGGCGAAATCTCAGTCACGCCGAGCATGAGCGCCAGCACGCCAACCCCTGCCAATGCCGCTAGCATTACCAGGCCGACCAACCCAACCCGCAAAGAGCGGGCCGGGTCGGTGGCATGTTGGGTTGGGTCCTGCGAGAGTGTTGTCGTCGCCTGTGCCATTACTCAGCTTCAGCTTCAGTCAGGATTTCCTGCACCTGCTCGTCGGTCAGCGGGCCATCAGGGAAGATGTCGGGGTATATCAGTGGCATCATACGATCCAACATCGCCACTACTGATTGAATGGTATAGCCTTCTACTTGCGTTGGCGGGAACACGTAAACCGCGTCGTTCTGAACAGCGTGCAGTTCGTTCCAGAGTGGTTCGTTCTGTGCAAAGCTGGTTAACATTGCTTCGACCGTCGTACCAGATGGGTCGTATTTGGCAAGAACAATTACATCGGGATCAATGCTTAATAGCCCCTCCATGCTCATTTCTTGCCAGCTATTGCTATCTGGGTAGACACATATCGCTACACGCTCAATGAAGCCACAAGTGTTAAATGTGTTGGTCGGATATGACCAGAAAACTGGTTCATCACCTGAAAGTTGCGTGATAAATAATGATTTATCACGCGGAGAAAGGCGACTGTACGCTTCAACGCGATCAAGAGCGGTTTGAATCTGTTCCCCAGTATATTCAAATCGATCAGTAACTATACTGAGGTTGCGTGTGTTCAACAGAAAGGTATCGAGACTTACACTAGAATAGTATTGTGCATACAGGGGCGCAATACCATCAAGCGGTGCCCGTAAATCTGACCATCCAATCACAAGATCGGGATTGAGTGAGGCAATCTGTTCAACATCTGGGCTGCCATCCGGTGAGGCGATCTGTACAATTTCAGTAGCCGCTTCACCAAAATTAACTGGATCAATGGCAATGGCATAATTAACTGTCCCCACAGCAATCGGCATTACACCAATCAGCGCCATATTCTCGACACAACCATTAGTCAGGCATACGACTCGTTCCGGTGGTGCAGCAAATGTTAGTTCCTCGCCGTCGCTGTCAACAACCGTTACTGGAAAGTTATCTGCTGTGTCATCCTACGCCACCAGCGGAACGACGCTCACCAGCAGCAGTGCCAGCAGCGTCAGGATGGAAAAGGTACGGTATTCCATGGTGTTACGCCTTATGAAAGTTGAATAGATTACGATTTGGATTGGAGGCTTCGAAAACTTAGAAATCTGGCACCTCATTTCGCTTCAGTTTGGACAGCAGACGCTGATTCAATCGTTGCTTCTGCGGGGGACGTGGAACGCAGTGCTGACAGCCACAACCAGATTGACTTGAGGACAAAAACCAGCGCGAATAACGCGCTCATGGTCAGGACAATTGATGCGCCAGACGGCACATCCAGATAATAGGACAGATAGAAACCAGCAATCCCGCTTAAAATACCCATCGTCGCAGCGGTGAAGATCATGTGATGTAATCGGTTTGTGAGCAACCGTGCTGTAGCGGCGGGTGTGATAAGTAGTGCCAGCATGAGCGCGATCCCCACGGCTTGCAGGCTCGCCACAATCGTAACAGCAATCAAAATCAGTAGCAGCACCCGCAGCCCTTCTACAGGTAGTTTCAGGGTGTGCGCCAGACTGAGGTCAAAACTGATGATGAGAAATTGCTTGTAAAACACACCGATGACGATCAGCACGACTGCCCCCAGCCCCGACATAATTTGCAGATCACTCTGGCTGATGCCGTTGATGCTGCCGAATAGGATATGCGTTAGGTCGATGCTGTAACTGCCCTGCGTGCTGATAATAGCGATGCCCAGGGCAAACATGGTCACAAACACCAGTCCCACAGCCGTATCTTCTTTCAGGCGCTCGTTGCGGGTCAGAAAGGCGATCACCAGCGCGGAAAGAATCCCGGCTCCCAGACCACCCACAAACAGGTTGGCACCGACTGTACCACCAGCCGCCGTGTACGAGAGCGCAACCCCCGGCAGCACCGAGTGAGCGAGCGCATCCCCAAAGAATGACAGTCCCCGTACCACTACAAAACAGCCAATGACCGCACTAACGCCACCCACCAAGATGAGTGCTAACAATCCCCGCTGGATGAAGGCGTAGTTGAGCGGTTCCATGAAGAAGTTGATAAAAGCATCCATTTGATTAGTCCCCGGCTCCGTGTTCATCCGCAACAAAGATCATCTCATTCCCCTGCTGAAAGACGGTCAGCGCACCGCCATACGCCTGCCGGAGCACGTCAGGGCGCATCACATCTTGCGCCTCACCCAACGCCAGCAACTGACGCTTCAAAAGCAATACCTGGTCAAAATCACGAGCGGCTCGTCCCATATCATGCGTTGCCAGCAATATTGTGATCCCCTGTTCGGTAAGCAGGTCCAGCGTGTTCATGATCTCCTGTTCCGCCCCCGTATCGACCCCGGTGAACGGTTCGTCCATCAGCAGCACGCGGGTATCCTGCGCCAATGCGCGGGCGATGAATACCCGCCGCCGCTGTCCCCCGCTGAGTTGGCTGATCTGGCGGTTTGCTAGCGTCGAAAGATTTAACTGCTCCAGCAAATCACATACGGCGGCATGATCGCTTGAGCGCCACCAGGGAAACCAGCGGCTTTTTCGAGCACGCCCCATCATAACCACGTCATACACCGTTACCGGGAACGACCAGTCGATTTCATTCTGCTGCGGCACATAACCTACATAAGCGTGACTGCTGCGGTAGTCCTCACCAAACACGGAAATGGTCCCGTTGGTGAAGGGGATTAACCCAGCAATCGCTTTGAACAGCGTACTTTTACCCGCGCCATTGGGTCCAACGAGTGCCACCCGTTCGCCGGGTTGGATCGTAAACGTTAGGTGATCGATGGCACGTTTGTCGCCGGGATAGCCTGCGCTCAGGTCGCGTACATCCAGTGCCGGGCCATGCCCATTTTTCGAGAAGTGTGTGTCTGTCATAAAACCTCAAAGCCTGCACGGGCGGTGCCCTTCAGGGCACCGCCCGTGTTCATCATAATAGAGAAGCAAGATCGGATTACATGCCGCCGCCGAGTGCTTCGGCAATGGTGGTCACGTTGTAGCGGATATAATCGACATAGGTACTGGCGGGGCCGTCCGCCTCACTGAGCGAGCCGCTGTACAGCACATGCACCTCAGCCCCCGTCTCATCCGCAATCTGCTGAGCCAGGTCATCGCTGACGGTGGTTTCGGAAAAGATTGACGGTACCCCTTCTTCGCCGATCAAGTCAATTACGGCAGCAACGTCTGCTGCACTCGGTTCGGCCAGCGTTGAACCGCTCGGAATAATCGTGACCGCCACCTCGAAATCGTAGCGCGCCGCGAAGTACCCGAAGGCGTCGTGATTGGTAATTAGGACCCTCGCCGAGCGCCTCGGCATCTCGCGCACGCCCGTCCGCGAGGCGCTGTTCCGGCTGGAGCAGGAGGGGTTCGTCGAGACGCGTCCGCGGCGCGGCGTGTTCATCCGTCGCCATTCCTGCGAGGAAATCCTCGAGATGATCACGGTCTGGGCCGCGCTCGAGAGCATGGCGGCGCGGCTGGCCTGCCTGCACGCCACCGACGCCGAGATCGCCGGGCTACGGGAGATCGCGGCGCACTACACGCGCGACGCGGCGCGGGCCAACATCTCCGAGTATTCCGAGGCGAACATCGCCTTCCACCGTACCGTTCTCGTGCTCTCGCGCTGCGCGCGGCTGGTGGCGACGGCGGAGGGGCTGTTCGAGCATCTGAAGCCCGTCCGCCGGCGCGCGCTGGCCGACCGCACGCGGGCGGACCGGTCGGTGGTCGATCACATGGACATCATCCGCGCCATCGAGGCGCGCGCGGCGGAGCGCGCCGAGACGCTTGTGCGCGAGCACACCTTCCGCCTGCATGCGTACATCCGCCGGTCCTGGCGCGCGCTCACCGTGGGCGCGGCCCTGGCGGAGGCCGGCTGAACCGGCGCCGCCGCGATACCCTGCGCCGAAGGGGCCCAAGGAACGGCCCCCGCCGCGCGAGCCGCAAGGGAGAGGAGACGACCATGAAGGCACTCGACGGCGTCCGCGTCCTCGACTTCACCCATGTGCAGTCGGGTCCGACCTGCACGCAGCTGCTCGGCTGGTTCGGGGCCGACGTGATCAAGGTCGAGCGCCCGGGCGTGGGCGACGCCACGCGCAAGCAGCTCGTGGACAAGCCGGGGGCGGACAGCCTCTATTTCACGATGCTGAACCACAACAAGCGCTCGATCGAGCTCGATTCCAAGACCGAGACCGGCAAGGAGATCCTGACGCGGCTGATCCGCGAATGCGACGTGCTGGTGGAGAACTTCGCACCCGGCGCGCTCGACCGGATGGGGTTTCCCTGGGAGCGCATCCACGAGCTCAACCCGCGGATGATCCTCGCCTCGGTCAAGGGCTTCGGTCCGGGCAACTACGAGAACTGCAAGGTCTACGAGAACGTGGCCC
>DAOTTX010000115.1:0-3437 GCA_034437515.1 Anaerolineae bacterium | reverse complement strand
CCCCCGGGAGGGGAGCGACCACGGACCCGTGAATTGACCAAAAGACCGCCTCCGAGATCTCCGCTAGAAAGGGTGTAGGCACCTTTTTGGGCGGAGGCGAGGCATGTCACGGGACTCGGATTTCACTGTTTCGGAGAAAACCCTCCTTCGACACCGGGTGGTATCGGACGTCAAGGCCCTGATACTCACCGGGATGAAGCGGTCACGGGCTATCTCCATGGTCGCTGCCAAGGAGCACCCGACCAGCACCGGAGAGCTCGTGTGTTTCTCGAGGCGCACCATCAGTCGGTGGATGAAGGCCTTCGAGGAACGAGGCGTCGATGGGCTTCGCGACGAGTCACGGACCACATGCGAGGGCTCAGTGGTGCTGAGCCCCGCCTTGCTCGAATTCTTGCGACTCCAGAAAGAAGTCGACCTCCGAGCGTCCATCCCCGAGCTCATTACCCGTGCACGTAAGATAGGAGTGCTCCACCCCGAAGAGCCCGTAGACAGATCCACGGTGTGGCGCGCCATGCAGCGCATGGGTGTGCCCACGTGGAGAGCGAAGACGCCAGCGACCACGGACATGCGACGCTTCGCCTACCAAGAGCGGATGCAGATGGTGCTCGTCGACTTCAAGCACTTCCGCGCGGGACCCACCCGGGCCAAGCGAGTGGCCATCTACGTCCTGGACGACGCCACGAGATTCGGGCTCGGGGTCTACGTGGGCACCAAGGGCGAGCAGGCCATCTACTGCCTCAGGTGCATCAAGGAGGTGCTCGACCGCTACGGCTTGATGCTCACCCTCTTCCTCGACAACGGCCCCGCCTTCATCGCTGACGACGTGCAGCGTGTGCTCATGCAGCTCGACATCAACGTCATCTACGGGACGGCTGGTTATCCAGAGGGCCATGGTAAGGTGGAACGCTTCAACCAGTCCGCCCTGGACCGTATCTTGAGGACCTTCGACAAGGCCGACTGGGTGGACCCCGACCCTGTCGCCCTTACCCTCCGCCTCAGACACGACCTCTTCGAGGTATACAACCACCGCCCCCATGAAGGCCTCGACGGGGACAGTCCCCACGAGCGGTGGCAGGCGTCGAAGCGGCATCTGAAGCCTGTCGAGAGCGACGAGGCGCTTCGAAGAGCCTTCACCATCGAGGAGTACCGTGTGGTCAGCAAGGACCACTGCATCTCCTTCGGCGGCGTCGCCTACGAGGTGCCTCTGGGGCTGGCGCGGCAGCGGATCACAATCGAGCGGGCCCTCCTAGAGGATGACGCCTTGTACCTCTGGCACGAGGGCAGACGGATCCGCCTCCACCCGGTGGACACCGCCTTCAACGCCGTAAGTGGTAGGGCCAAGGGCTCCAAGAACACCGACGAAACGGCACAGTCACCGGTCAAGTCGGCATCGACCCTCTCGTACGACCAGGAGTACGGCTCCATCCTCGACCCGGACGGCGGCTTCGAGGACTGAGAGGAGCAGGACAACCAATGACTACTACGCTCATCACCATCACCAACCATCAAGACTACATGAGGAGGACACGATGACACCACGTACCCCCGGACACGACGTCATGAGCCACTTCGGCCTCACGGCGCTTCCCTTCACCCGAGAGGTGCCCGTGGATGCGCTGTGGCGTCCCGAGCACTTCAAGGAACACCTCGACGACCTGCATGAGGCCGTCCTCAATCGTATGAGCTGCGTCGTCATATCACCGCCAGGCGAGGGCAAGACGGCGCTGCTGCGAGCCCTCATCGACCTCTTGCCCGAGGCTCGCTTCAGGGTCAGCAAGGTAAAGGTCACCCGCCTGTCGGCCAGAGACTTTTGTCGGGAGATCTCAAGCGCCATGGGGTGCGAGCCGGCGGGCTACTACGGCGCGTTGGTCCACAAGATCCAGGAGCGCTCGCTGACCCTCATGGACCAGGAGGCCCTCCGGCCTATCATCGTCTTGGACGAAGCCCATGACATGCGCCCAGATGTCCTGGCCATCCTCCGCGTCCTGACCAACTTCGCCATGGACTCGAGGCTCGTGGTCAGCGTCATACTCGCTGGACAGATGCCCTTGAAGACCATGCTCATGAGGGACGACCTCGAGGCGGTGAGCAGGAGGCTCGCCCACGTCGTCACCTTGCGGCTCCTCTCCCGAGGCGAGACCAGGCAGTACATCGAGCATCGCCTCGCCATCGCCGGTGGTACCAACGGCGTCTTCGACGATAAGGCATTGGAGGCCATTTGCGAGATCGGCCAGGGCAACATGCGCGCCACCGACAGGATAGCCCTCAAGGCAATGCAGCTCGCATGCCGAAAGGGCGAAGCCGTCGTGGGGCAGCACCATGTCGCCATGGCCAGGAAGCAGGTGCTCCTATGAGCGCTCCCCAGCCGCACGACACCAAGGCTCAGCAGGCAGGGCTCCTCCCCGTCATCAGAGCACATCACATCGAGCATACCCCGCCAGAGCAGCGTTGGCTCATCGACAACCTCTGGCCAACCGAGGGTGTCGGGGTCATCGGCGCACATCCGAAGTGCGCCAAGACATGGCTAGGCCTGGAGATGGCTGTCGCCGTCGCCTCCGGCAGGCCGTGCCTCGGTCGCTTCGAGGTCACCCAACCCGGAACCGTCCTCGTCTTCTTGGCAGAGGACAGCCACCATGCCGTACGCGAGCGTCTCGATACCCTCTGCTGGCAGCACAAGGTCGTCTTGTCGGCCATCGACCTCCTGGTCATCGACGTCCCCGTCCTGCGTCTGGATTCTCCAAAGCAGCTCGAGCAGCTCAACGCAACAGTGGCACACTACAAGCCAAAAATGCTCCTCATGGACCCACTCGTAAGGCTCCACTCGAGAGACGAAAACAGCTCACAGGAGCTCACCCCCATACTCGGCAACCTAAGAACAATACAGAAGCGCCATAAGACAGCCATCGTTCTGGTCCATCATGCTCGGAAGAGGGTGAGCTCCAGCCAGCCGGGACAGAGCCTCAGAGGCTCCGGGGACATCTTTGCCTGGGCTGACGTCCTACACTACATCGAGCGCAAAAAAGACCTCCTGAACCTCACCATCGAGCACCGCTCTGCACCGGCACCAGACCCACTCACCCTACGACTCGTCAAGGAGATACCCCACCTCGAGATAGTCGACGACAAAAGACCGGCAGAGCCATCTCTTCAAGAGCGCATAATCGCCACCCTCAAGCGGAGCCCCGGACCACTACGCCGCACTCAGCTCCGCTCACTACTCGCCGTCAACAACAAGCGCCTCGGTGAGGCGCTTACTGCACTCGAGAAGATAGGTCGAATCAGGAGAACAAACGACGGATGGTATTGCTGACACCATTCCGTTCCGGGTCTCCCCTAAGTAGCACACGGAACAGAACGGTTGTCTCGGCTACTCTACACCCGTACAATCTGGACAGAATCTATGCAACGAAGATGGACATGGGGCGTGCAACGCAACA
>DAOTTX010000114.1:0-12385 GCA_034437515.1 Anaerolineae bacterium | reverse complement strand
CACAGGGTAGTTGTGATGACCTTAGTGAACATTTATGGACTTTCATGGCACAAATCACAATATAGTTGTGAATGTGTGTAATAAATTGTAGCCCGATAGATACCCGCTATGCCCCCTTGTTATCCGAATGACGTGGGGGTACCTGAGTAGTTACCATTCGGCTGGAGTTACTCCCCCCGTTCTCCTACCTGCGAGATGTCACACAGCGAGTACGGGATGAGGCGGAGACAGAAGCGGTTCAGGGAAACAAAAAACCAGCACGAGGGCTGGCGTTTTGCGGGTTGGGCTGTACGCTTGGTACAGTGTGAGCCTGGAGAGATTCGAACTCCCGACTTTCTGCTCCGTAGGCAGACGCTCTATCCGCTGAGCTACAGGCCCTCATATGTTGCCAGATTAATTTATCACAGTCGATAACGTGCGTCAAGATGATTCTCGCACCAGCCCATCAAATTCGACGGTCAATGCGAAACGCCCCGCCTTACCGAGAAAATCCGACACGATGACGGTATAACGCCCCGTCGCTGGGACGACGAAGGACGTGATTCGTGCATCCAGCAAGTCAAGCGCGGGGTCGGCGGTGTTGTGGTCGTCGTTCGCGGCGAGCAGGTCGCCGGTTGTGGCGTCCACCAGCCGCAAACGCGGGTCAAGTGTGTTGGATGTATCACGGGCGGTGAAGGTCAGGGTATCGCCGCTGGCGGCCTCGAATGTATAGGCATAAGGGTTGCCTGTGGGCAGCAGGGCTTCGATGTTCGTGCCGCTGTCAGTGTCGCGCTCGATGGTGGCGCCGTAAAGATCAGCGGCGCTAAAGGTGACTTCCGCTTCACCGGCGAAGATGCCGCCGTAAGTATCCACACGGAGGGTGTAGGTGCCGGGTTGCGCAAGCACGAGCTTGTCGATGGCTGCATCGGTCGGGATGAGGTCGGTCCGGTCGGTCTGGTGGTCGTCGTTGTAGGCGATACTTTCGCCATCGGGAGCAAGCACATCGAGGACGAGATCCCTTTCGACAGGGGTCTCCGTCGCTGGTTCAAGTGTGCGGGCGGTGATGCTGACGACCTCGCCGCCGCTGGCCTCGTAAGTCAGTCGCGCCGGGGCTTCGGCGTCGAACGTGACTACGCGGGTTTCATCCAGGGTGAGCGGTGCATCTGCCTGCGCCCCGGTGGAGATCAAGCCACACGAAAGACAGAGGATCGCCAGTATGACCTTTGACCTGCTGGACGAAAAACAAACGACGAGTACAATAAAGCGAATGATAGGAATAGTCCTTCAGCGATAACGTCTTGAAGTTGAGATTTTCTCGCAAGCCTACGCTTGTGTCAATCGAAAAGTAGATGAGCGAACTGAACCTATGTTACGGAATGCTGTTTTAATTCTGCTGTTATGTGTGCTCGTCCTTGCCGCTTGCAGTGAGGACGAAGGGGGCGATGTGGCGGTGATCCCGACCGCGACGTTGATCCCACCGCCGGGGCAGGTGCCCGACCCGACCGCGACACCGTTTATCACGCGGACACCGCTGCCATCGGATACTCCGACACGTACCCCGTCGCCGCTGCCGTCAGAGACGCCGATCCCATCGAATACACCCACGCCGGTGCCGATTATCGGCATTGTCTCGTCCATCCAACGGGTGAACATCCGTACCGGCCCGGATGTGGACTTCCCGGCACGCTGGGCGTTAGACCCCGGTACCGGGGTCGAAGTGCTGCAAACCAATGACGACGAGACATGGTACAACATCGAATGGGAAGACGAGGCCGACGGCTTGCTGCAAGGCTGGGTGTTCGGCGATTTGCTGTTCATTCAGGACCCGCCGACCGCCGTGCCGACCTTTACGCTAACACCAGACCTGACCGCGCTCGCGCTCGGCACCGGCACGCCGATCGGTGGCGGACAGATCACCGCGACCCCGCCCCGCGCCGCCGTCAGTGCAACGCCGGTGGGTACAGAGGCACAGTTGGCGCAGGCCATCACTGAGACGCCGACCCGCACCAATCGCGGCATCCCGACGATTGAGATCGACTCGATCAACCTGACAGCCACAGAACTCGCCAGTGATTCCGAGCCGTTGCCATCACCGCCGCCAGCCCTGACTGACGAATCACCGAATGCTATCGGCACACCGACCGCCGTCATCGCCACTATCCGCGCCCCCGGCACAGACGAGGACGATGATGAACAGACCACCGCGACACCTTCCCCGACGCGCCGAACCGGACCGGCACAAGTGCAGGAAGGGGCGGATGTCTTCGCCATGTGTGATAACCCGACGTTCGGCTTCCCGCCACCGGACGACCTCGCTGCTGGTTCGACCGCTGAAGTCTTCTGGGCGTGGTACATGCGCAGCCCGGAATACGAACAGGAGCACGTCAATGCGGTGAACTATGAGATACGCATCAACGGGCGCTTGCTGAATAACTGGCGTCAGTACGGGTTGCGCACGCAGCAGGTTGGAGATAGCTACGCGAAATACTGGTATGTGCCAGTCGGTGAATTGGAAGCGGGCGACTACACCGTGACCTACCGCGCCACATGGAGCGAACCGATCAATGATGGGTGGGACTCGTTCGGCCCCGGCACCAATAACCCGGTCGAGGAAGGGACTTGTACGTTCACGGTGAGCTGACCGGCTCAATCGAAAAGACGCGCACCACGTCCGGCACGTAGTAGAGGTAGTAACGCCGTTCGGGGTGTGCTGTTACGTATTCGGTGAGTTGGGCGTGCTGCTTCGGCGTCAACGTGAAGTGCTTTTTGCCGATGGTGATATGGTCGGCGCTGCGGCTGTTGCGCCGGTGCAGTTGCAGTTCCCCGCGTGCAGATCGCACCCATCGCTCACGGAGCAGGCGCTGCTCGTTTTGCTGTCCGCGCCGTAGGAATAGCAGCGCCCCAACGCAGACCATCGACAGCGCGAGCAACACTACCAGGAACACGGCAGGGGTCGTTTGCAGGCCGGTGACCACGCTAATCAGCAAGGCGATGCCACCGAGAACGCTCAGCACCACCCAGCGGACGCGCCCGTGTGCCCGCCTAATCTGCGCGATCTGCCGCTCGGAAACGCGCCCGGTCTTGTTGGCCTGCAAATCCTCGACGGTGAAGTCAAAGACGTGCATCAAAATTGAATCATCTGGCATAAAGAATTCCCTACGATATTCCGCTATAATGCTCACGAATAAGTTGCTTGTAAACAGGGAAGATGTATGCGTAAACTATTCGCCCTCGTGTTGCTCGTCCTGACCGTCAGCGTGATGAACGCTGCCCAACCGCCTGATTATAACGCGCCCGGTTTTAACAGTGTATTGTTCACCGATGCGCTGACCAACGGCCCTACCGCGCTGACCTTTGCACCGGATGGACGTCTGTTCGTCGCGCAGCAGAACGGCATCGTCAAGGGGTTCGCCGCTGACGGTAGTCCGTTGGGTGACTTCCTCACCGTGACGACCGACACCGCCGGGGAGCGCGGTCTGCTCGGCATCACGCTGCATCCGAACTTTACGAGTAACGGCTGGGTTTATGTGTACTATACCGTTCCAGCAGATGGCGAGACACCACCCTTTAACCGGGTCAGCCGCTTCACCGCTGCGACGAGTGACCCAAACAGTTCTACGGATGACGAAGAGGTCATCATTGACCTGCAACCGTTGCTCAACTCGACCACGCACAACGCCGGGGCTATCCACTTCGGACCGGATGGCAAGCTCTACATCGCCACCGGGGATAACCGCCTGCCGGAAACGTCACAGAGCCTTGATAATCTGCTCGGTAAAATCCTGCGAGTGAACGCCGACGGCACCATCCCGGCTGATAATCCGTTCTACGACCAGACGACCGGCAAGAACCGGGCGATCTGGGCGCTGGGTTTCCGCAATCCGTTTACGTTTGCGTTCCAGGCCGGCACCGGGCGCATGTACATCAACGATGTGGGCGAAAACGCCTTTGAAGAAGTGGATGAGGGCATCGCTGGCGGCAACTACGGCTGGCCTTACTTTGAGGGCAACGCCCCCGGTGAATACGAACCGCCCGACGGGTTTTCTTATGTGCCGCCGGTGATTACCTACGCCCACTCAGAAAATAACGGTTGTTCTATCGGCGGTGCGGCCTTTTACAGCGGTGTGCCGAGCTTGTATCCGAGTGACTTTGCCGGTGATTACTTCTACGGTGATTTCTGCGCCGGATGGATTCGCCGCTACGACATCGCAACGGATACCAACACCGATTTTGTCACCGGGTTGGGTGGCTATTCGCTGGCGAACATCGCGCTTTCACCGGATGGCGAGCTTTACTATGCGTTGCGCGGCGTCAATGAGGTTTATCGGGTGGCCTATAACAGCCTGCAAATGGTCGCGCCCGCCGGTACCATCACCGATGGTTACGGCAACCCGACCTACCGCTGGCCTGCAATGGATGGGGCGTCAGCCTATCGCCTCGCAGTGAGTGATGGTGCTAATCGTGTGCTTATCGATGAAGTCTTCGCTGCCGATGACATTTGTACGGGCGGTCAATGTGCTGTAGACCCGACCGAGATCAGTGAGGATTACCGGCTGGTGAACGGTAGTTATGCGGCTTATCTGCAATATGAGGGCGGAGATTGGGCGGGGCCGTTCCCGTTCATCTTACGTGCGTTGCCACCCGCTGCTGCGACACCGAACACCGCCGCGACACTCGCCGCACCGACGATCACCTGGGGGCTGGACGGCACCGCGCAGACCGCGACCGGCTTCAGGTTGTACCTGGCACCGTCTGATGACCTGGGCGCGACGGTCGCTGATGTGACCGTGAGTCGTGTGGCGGCCTGTGGCAGCGCGGATGGCACGACCTGTTCGTACACGGTTGCAAGCCACATCCCCGATGATACGCAGTATTCTTTCTGGTTGCAGAGCAGCGGCCCCGGTGGGGCTGGCATCTGGACGGGTGAGAACGTGTTTATGCTTGATGCGCCCAACCCATCTGCGCCACAAAATCTGGTCGCCGACCCGCGCAACGGACGCCCGATTATCACCTGGGATGATGACCCGGCGAGCCGGTGGTATCAAATCTGGGTCGGTACGGCGGATGCATATGAAACGGCTTATTACCGCTGGCATGAGAACGTCGAAATCTGTACGGATGGGACTTGCTCACTCAGCCTCGATGTGGTGAGCGAGGATTATATCGCTTATGTGCGGGCGTGGGGGCCGGGGGGTTACAGCACCGGCGGCACTGGGGGATGGGGCGGCCCGGCAGTATTCACCATCAGTGATGTAGTTGCTGCGATAACGACTAACCTCACCGCTAATACCAGCATCAACCCGCCCACACTCAACTGGTACGGCGTAGAAAACGGGACGTGGTATCAGATCTGGGTTGGCACGGATGGCGACTATCAAACCGTGCATCAAGCGTGGTATAGGGGCGCGGCGATCGGTTGCGAGGCCGCCGGGGAGATGTGTATGGTTACGTTGCCGAACCTCATCGACACGGGCGGTTACATCTGGTATGTGCAGAGTTACGGCCCCGCCGGTTTAAACGATAACTGGGCGGTGGGTGAGCCGTTCACGATAGAATAGCTTATACTAGTGCAAGAACAAGCTGAGTTTGCATAGTCGTTTTTGCTCCCTCACACCCGCCTCGCAAAGCGAGGGGGAAACGTGACTGCACGGCAATGCCGCCCGTGGCGGCGCGAACGGCTGACCGCAGGTCAGACAGGGTGAGAGGTGGAAGGCTGCGTTCTCATTTTGTCCGTCTACTAGCGATTGACTCGAAACGTGAAGCTAAAAGGAACAACGGTATGGCAAAGTTAAACATCAGTCTAGCACAGATGAACATCCGGCTGGGCAATGTCAAATATAATTATGCGATGATGGAAAAATGGGCGGCAGAAGCGGCGCGGCGCGGTTCACATCTGGTTGTGTTCCCGGAGTTGTGGTCTACGGGGTATGATCTCGTCAATGCCAAAGAACACGCGCACCAGCTCAGTAAGGGCTTGTTCGCGCAGATTTCCACCGTCGCCACGCAGAATAAAATTAGCGTGGTCGGCTCCGTGTTGGAAAAGCGTGGTCTCGAAGTCGCCAACAGTGCGCCGTACTTCGCTCCTAACGGACGCATGATGGGTGTGTATCGCAAGATTCATCTGTTCGGCTTGATGGAAGAGGACAAGTATCTGCAACCGGGGTCGTCGCCGTTGGTGATTGATCTGCCCTGGGGCAAAACCGGCCTGGCGATCTGCTACGATCTGCGCTTCCCGGAGTTGTTCCGGCGTTATGCACTCGAAGAAACGCGCGTGGTCATCATCCCGGCGGAGTGGCCCTTAGAGCGTATCGAACACTGGCGGGCGCTGCTGGTGGCACGCGCTATCGAGAACCAGTGTTACATCATCGCGTGCAACGCCGCCGGGGAGATCGGAGATACGATGTTCGGTGGGCACTCGATGATCGTTGATCCCTGGGGGAACATCGTGATTGAGGCGAACGAGACACCATTTCTCGTCACCGCCGAGATTGAGATGGATCTGATCGATGATGTGCGCAAGCGCATCCCGGTGATCAATGACCGTCGCCCTGAAACCTACGAAACACTCGATATTAATTTTTAGGAGCGCAGTGTGTTAACGTTAGACAATTTCGAGACCGTCATTGACGCCACCATCCTCGAACGGGGCAATGCCTACTATATATCCGGCGGGGTGTTTGAACTTGTCGATGAAGGCGACGGGTTGTGGTCGGCGAAGGTCGCCGGGAGTTATAACTACAACGTGATGATCGAGATCACACCGGAGGGTGTTCAAACCGGTTGTGATTGCCTCTATGAATGGGGGCCATACTGTAAGCATCAAGCCGCCGCGCTCTACGCCATGCGTGAAGTGGATACTGACCAACCGAAGCAAAAGGTCATCCATCAACCGACAAGACAAAGCAAACTCGGTAAAATCCTCAACGGTCTATCCAAAGAGGAACTTATCAGCATCATCATGGAGCAGTCACAGCACAACCGCACGTTGTACGACCAACTGATGATGCGCTACAGCAATGACCTGAGTAAGTCAGATTACACTAAGGCTGTGCGTCACATCCTAAACGAGCATGGCGACGATTACGGGTTTATCGACTATCTCACTGCGATGGACGCTGCCTACGAGGTTGGGGCGATCGTGGACGAGGCGCGGCAAGCCTTCGCACAAGGCGATTACAAACGTGGGGTGATGATCGCGCAGGCCGTGGCTGAGGCGGGGCTGCCGGGGCTTCAGAATGCAGACGATTCCTCCGGGACGTTGAGCGGTGCCGTTCAAGACGCGCTCCACGCGGTTGATGAAGTTGTAAAGGCAAAGCAACTACCGGACGATGTCGCCGAAAGTCTATTTGACTACTGCCTACAGCACGGCAGCAAGCAAGAACTGCGTAATTACGGGTTCGAAGTCGATTGGTGGTGGATCGCGCATCTGCTGGTGGATGACGACGACAAGCAGCGGCGTTACTTCGCAGCGGTCGATCACATGTTGCTGGAGATGTCCGACTCAAGCTACCTGCGCTATGAAGCCGCTGCGATGGTCAAGATGAAGATCAAGGTGCTAGAGCGTATGGATCGCCCACAAAGTGAGATCCTCGCGGTGATGGAAGAAAATGTGATGCTGGATCGCATCCGTAAGATGCTTATTGAGCATCACATCGAAGCCGGAGACTATGCGCGTGCTACCGCTTTAATTCAAGAAGGCATCAAAAAAGCCGAGGCCGATCGCTTGCCGGGGTTGGTCAACGAGTATCGAGAGATGGTGTTGAAGATCGCAGCAGAAACCGGCGACAACAGCAAGATCATGGAACTTACGGAGAAGTTGCTGCTCGACAGCAATCGCGGGATGAAATACTACAATTCACTGAAAGAGGTCGTCCCCGCTGACGAATGGCCCACCTATGTGCAGCGCCTCATCGAGAAGGTGCGAGCGGCACCCAACTGGCGACAGGAGCGTACGCTACCGACAATCTACCAACGTGAGGGCATGTGGGAAGACTTGATGCAAATGGCGGAAGCTCGTGACATCAACTTTGCGGAGGAGTTCAAGACCGACCTGCACCGGCATTTCCCGCAGCGGATGGCGAACCTATATGAAGCATTCTTGCACGATACGCTCAAAAACACCAGCGACCGTGGTTTTTACAAGCGTGCGACCTACTATCTGCGCCGCATTGCCGAGCTGGATTCCGAAGAACGGGCGCTGGCACTGCGCGACCACTTCATCGAAGCATATCCTCGTCGCCGGGCGATGATCGACGAAATGCAACAAATGTGATGATTGCCAGCATCCCCCACAACCCCGCGCCGACCATCAGCAGCGCCGGTGAGGTCGTCCACGAAGCATAGGTAAACGTAATGGTCTGCGCCCCGGCTTCAATTGGCACCGCCCGGAACATCACACCGGCACGGTAGACCGGCAGTACTTCGCCGGCGGTGGTAGACGCTTCCCAGCCGGGGTAGTAAGCGTCGGTCAGCACCAGCCACCCCGCCGCCGCCGTCTCGACCTCGACGGTGACTTCGGTCGAGATGTGACGCATCACCCGCGCTGCTGAGTCGCTGCTCGTCGCCGTTGTAGCCACTGTTGTTATTTGGTCATCGGTGTTGAGTGTGATCTGTCGGCGTGGGTCGAAGGTCGGGTCACGCATCGCGTCGAGGGCGGCCTCGGTGCCAGCCCACGTATCCGGGAAGGTCTGCGCCTCACTCACGACAAAAGCCCGCGGCAGCACATCCAGATTTTCGTAGAGTTTCACATCAGCGGAGTACGCACGCGCCCATCCCGGCGGCGTCAGTTGGACGAATGCGCCGGTGCGGGTATCCACCAGCGAAACGGCGACCGGCTGCGCGTCCGGTGAGGTCACACGGATAGCGTCAGGGCGCAGCGCGTCAGCGGTTGTGAGGCGATAACCGCTGAGGGTGTCATCGACGGTGAAGGTTTGTGCATCTGTCAGCGGTGTCTCGTCGAAGGTGACGGACGGTGCCTGCGTGGTCGCGCCAGTGTAGAGCACGTCGAGCGCGTCGGCCTCGAACGCGGTCGGGTTAGCGAGCGTGGCCGACGCCGGGAATGTCAGGCCGGTATCGTAAAAAATGCCCTCGCGCACCACATCGTAGACTTTATCCAACAGCAGATAGCGGGTGCCGGTCAGGTCGAGCCAGCGGTCAGCGGGGATGCACGCACCCCGGCAGGCTGGTTGTGCCAGCACCTCACGCAAGCGTCCGTCGGGTGTGCGGGGGGTGTCCTCCGGCAGCAGCAGCGAGGCGAATTGTGTGTAGTACAGCGTCGGCAAGATGCCACCGCCGAAGCCGTCGATGGTGGCGATGCCCCACGTCAGCGGCAGATTGCCGGTGAGTGTTTCTTGAATCTTGGTGGCGGTGAAGGCGTAGCGCGCCGCCCGTTCGTTGATCCCCATCGCCGCCCAGCGAGTTTGCAGCGTGTCTTTATCGCCGGGGTCGAATAACAGCCCGGTGATGCTCAACAGACGACCAGGGGCGGTTGCGTCCTCGGTGTAGGCTTGCATCTGATTGACGACGAAGCGCCGGTCGGTGTAAACATCGGGGTCGGTCAGATCGCTATGGGGGAGGTTTTGCGCGGCGAAGAACAATTCCACGACGAGGGCGACCAGCAAGACACTCGTAGCGACCGCGCCAGATGAACGTATTGTTGTCCCGGCGAACACAACGAGCGTGACACCCCAAACAACCCATGTAATCGTTTCTGGCAACGCGGAACCGTCTATTTCATCGGCGGCGCGGTCGGCGAGTAGTGTACTTGCCATCAGCAGGCTGATCGCGACCAACGCGACGACGACCGCTCGCCAGGAGGCGTGCCGCGTCTGGAGTGCCTGCACACCCAACCCCGCCAGCAGCGCCCCGCCGAGTGTGAACAGCGCCAACCAACGCGCCGGGACGCGAAACAGGTTAAAGCCGGGTAGTTCCGCGAGCAGCAGATAGACCGGCGTGTAACGTCCGAGTGCGAAAACCACGCCGACCACCAGCAGCGCGACCCAGGGCCAGCGACAGCGTCCCGCACTGAACGCACCGATCACCGCGAGGCCGAGGCCGATCACCCCCAGGTAGCCCACGTACTCGGTGAAGGGTTGCGCGTCGTAGCTGGGCAGCAGTCCGCGTCCGATCAACGTCGGGGGGAGTGAGAAAGCCGTCGCCTCCTGTGCGTTGAGGCCGTCGCCGCGATTGGACAGCGCGATTAACTCCTGTGTGGGGATCAACTGCGGCGCGGCTAACATCACACCGATGATCCCGGCGACGAGGATGAGGGCGAAGGGGCGTAGATATGCAAGCGAGGCGGATCGTCGTTCGGTAATCACCCACACCAGCGTATATATGCCCAACCCCACACCGCTGATGAACACGGTCTGCGTGTGCCCGGAAAGCAACTGTAGCGCCCAGGCCGCACCCATCAGCGGCAGGTAGCGGGACGGTCGCCGTAAGGCCAGGTGCAGTAGCAGGAACAACCAGGGCATCCACGCCAACCCCTGCAATTGATTGATCTGCTCAACGTGTGCGCCGGTGTAACCGCCCAATCCAAAGATCAACGCCGCAATCAGCGCGGGCAGTGCGGACAGCATCACCGCACGCCGGGCCAGCCAGTAGACGCCCAACGTCGCCCAGGTCACATGCAGCAACACACTCACACGGATGCTATCCGGTGCGTTAAGTGGGATCGTCAACCAGTTAGGCGGGTAGAGTGCGCCGATCTGTGGGTTCGCCAATAGCGGTGCGCCCATGTAAAGATCGGGCGTCCAGAGCGGCAGTTCACCGGCGGCGAGGGCGGCGTCACGGGCGTACCAGTAAGGGTAAAAGTAGACGAACGTATCCCCGCGTGCGAGGATCAGATCGGTAAACGCAAGCTGGTAAAAAAATAGCAAGACCAGCACAATAATGACTGCAAGCGCGGTGAGCGGTGAGGTGTAAAGTCGTTTCAATAGCCGGATTCTCCTGCCGAAAATTCGCGCTGCTCATGATAACTGATTGGAACTGGAATTGTGATATGGATTTGAAACGCTTTCAGTGGAAGAACCGTTTGCTGCTGTTGTTCGCGCCGGATGCCTCAACACCGGAGTACGTCGAACAGTGGAACAAGATTTACAAGCATCTGCCGGGGATGGAAGACCGTGACTTGCTCGTGATGTCGTTCTTTGAAGCGGACGGCGGCGACTTCGACGGCGACGAAATTGACGATGCCAGCGTCGAGGAAATCCGCCGACGTTTTCGCATCAAGCGCGGGATGATCGCGGCGGTGCTGGTCGGCAAAGATGGCACGGAAAAGCTGCGAAAGCCGCTCCCCGCTGATGTACAGCCGATCTTTGACCTGATCGACTCCATGCCGATGCTCCAGCGCGAGATGGAACAGGACGACGAGTAGTTTGACAATGCCGACATCAAAATGGACGATGACGATCAGTTGCATCCGCCGGAAAATGTCGAGAAAATGGTACGCGACGGAGTAATCGTCCGCTTCAGTGACCTCTAGCTGGCAATCGCTTCGTTGGGTTGCAACGTATGCAGCAAGCGTTGTATCCCATGATTAAAGCCCTTGTAAAACTTAATCGGTGTAAGCCACAACGGGAAACCGGGGACATCGCAGGGCCGGGTGACGACCGGCAACACCAGCTTACCGAAATTGGTGAAACGTTCACGCTCTGTGCGGGCTTGTTCGTCGAGCAGCGCACGCGGCGATATGATGGAAAGCATCAGGGCACTGGTCTGCATCGCCTGATACACCTCGCGGTTCCAGTCCAGGTTGTTGATGTCCATCATATCCATCCATACAGGGAAGCCTTGACGTTGCAAGCGCAGGGTGATTTCCAGTGCGAATAGCTCATCTGTACGGGCATAATTGATGAAGATCCCTGTGCTGGCAGCCTTGCGTATCTGGTGGAGGCCGGTCAGACGGGCGACCGCTTTACGAAGGGAGGGGTCGTTGGGATGTTCGGTAAGGGCGCGTCGTAGAGCCAACCGTCGTTGCTCGTTTGAACTGTAGCGGGCGATTGTTTCTTCGACCAGTTGAACTGGATCAGGCGTCTGTGTTGTATTTGGGCGAATATTGATTTTCATGTTCAACCTTAACGTTTCATTTGTCTAACGTTTATTATACCAGAACAAACGAAAAAGAAACGTTAGGATGAGTGAATAGTCCCATGACATTGCGAAATTGTATGCTCCGGCAGGCCATTGCCCACCGGAGGCTAGAAAATTATGGCCTATCGGGGATAACGGTAATGAAAGCCATCTCTTCGGACTCGAGCAACCCGTTTGCAACCTCTGCTTGTGCGATGAGGGTGCCTTCAAATTTCGGTGGTATCCGCCATTGTGCGGATACCCCATCAGCGAGATTGGTGTCTGAGGCAATTATCTCCAGTGGTGCGCCGATGCCAGTTCGCCGGAGGTAGAA
>DAOTTX010000113.1:0-2912 GCA_034437515.1 Anaerolineae bacterium | reverse complement strand
AGGGCGCTGGCAGGATGACACCGTAATCGCTGACCTTACAGCATCGGACGCCATTATCTTTGGTTCGCCGACCTACATGGGCATGGTATCGGGACCGTTCAAGTGCTTTGCCGACGCCACTGCGCCGCTCTGGTTTAGGCAGACATGGAAAGACAAGATAGCAGGCGGTTTTACCAGTTCCGGCTATGCATCGGGTGACAAAGTCATGACGCTGCATTACATGGCGACACTCGCCGCACAGTTACGGATGCTGTGGGTCGGTCCCGCTGCGCCACCGTCAAATATAACGCAGGATGGACAGAACATCGACCGTTGGGGCTATTACATGGGTGTGGGTGCCATCGGCAGTATGCGTCTAGAACTAAACCTACCCGATGAGGGTGACCTGAAAACAGCTGCTGCTTATGGTCAGCGCATCGCCGAAGTCACGCTGCGTTGGGAGCAATCTCGTGTCACAGCCAATGAGGAAGCGGAACATGCAGAGTAAACAGGCTGTTCTGACGGGATTTGGCACACCTGACAACATCGTTACGCAAGTTGTCGATATCGCACCGCCACAGCCGAATGAGGTACAAGTGCGGGTCGAGGCGAGCACCGAGTTTTTCGCGGGTGTAGCTGTGCAGCAGGTCGTGTAGCGTAATCGTGCGGTCGTCTGGATTACGCTCAACCAGTGCCAGATCAACCAGCGCGTTGAGTGTCTCTCCCAGGTCGAACTCGTCCACATCTGAGCGCAGATGCCGCCATAGTTGCAGGATAGTCTGCTGCGGGACAGGTGTATCTTCCGGGAAGATGCCGAACGTGTGGTAGAGCAGCTTTTCGTCCTCGGCATTGGCAAATGCTGCATCCACGCTGAGCGTAATGCTGGCTTCCAGGCTGTCCTCACGGTCGGATGCTTGGCGATCGATCTTCATCCGAGAAACGCGGTCAAAGGTACGTAAGTAGTCCGCACCGCTAAGGCGATCCTTCTTCATCCGTGCTCCGGCCAGCTTCAATGCCAGGAACAGATAGCCCAGCTTTTCGGCGATGGCCTTCAGGTCGAGATCATCGCCCACCCAACTCCGCAGATAATCGGCTGCCTGCGACTCGTCGATCAGCTTCAGGCGGTACTCGTTGGCGTTCAGCACGTCGTTGATTTGCAGATTGCGCGTGGTGATGAGCAGCCGCGCCGATGTACCCGAAATCAGGTCGCGGAAGGCTCGCCCGACCGGGAGTTCCCACACATCATCCAGGATAAGCAGGCATTTCTTGTCTGCCAGTGCCTTTTGCGCGTTCTGGCGGGCGGTCGTCTCGTCGGGATAGTTGCTCAGGTCATCGCCGAGCGCGACACCGACAGCGCGATACAGCTCGTATATGCTCGGCTTATGCCCGGCGGTCAGCCACACGATGCCATCCGGGAAGGCGAAGCGCACCTTGCGATCATGGGCGAAGGCGGTCGCCAGCACGCTCTTGCCGATGCCGCCCATGCCTTCGACGGCGGTTGTGCGTTTCTCCGCGCTGATGAGCGTAGGATTGTCCACATCGGCGATGACCAGCTCGCGCAGCGCGTCCAACGCCTCCGGGCGATTGAGAAAGTGCGGCGGCAGCGCAGGCACGTTATGGAACTGTCGCGCCGGCGCGACAGGTTCGGCTAACTGGCGCTTGAGTGTCGCCAAGCGTTCGTCGTAGTCGTCGTCGCTGCGGAAGTCCGGCGCATCGAAGCCGCCCAACTGCTCCGGCAGATCGGGATAATCGCCCAGGCGCAGCGCGATGTTGATGCCCTTATACGTCTCGTAGGCATACAGCCACTCGTCGCGGACATAATCCGATGTAAATGCACGCAGCCCCGCGACCAGCAGCAGCCGGTCGGCGTGGTCAATTGCATCACGGATTTCCTGCAAGAACGTCAGTCCGCGATTGGGCATCGACACGCGATCCCACCACACCTCGAACTCATCCTTGAGGTCGTGATATAGCCGCTCGACAAACGGCTCATCATCCGCACGGGCGTAGGAGATGAAGATGCGCCTGCCGCTGCTGCGCCCCGGTGCTGGACGCGACAATTCCTCGCGCACCTGTTCCATCAGCGCATCGATTTCCGCCTGTTTATCCACGCCGACCGTGCCTCGCAACTGCTGCATCAGGTAAATGATCGCGGGCGTACCGGGTTCGACCTCGCCATGCTGAATGAGCATCTGGATCGTACGCGTCGTGAATTCGTTCGGCGTGCCCTCAAGCTGGACTTTCGCCAGCACATCCGTGCCGAAGAACGCACCACCGACGAGCGTTCGGCGCTGGTCGAGTGTCTCAAAATGCGGCGTGAATAGCGTGACGAGTTGGTTAAATGTGCGCTGGTCAATGCTCATTGCGTGCCCCCCGCCGGGAACAGCAGATCATCCAGGCCGACCAGCTTGAACACATGCACATGACCGCCAGAATCCCCCGCCAGCAGCAGACGCTGATCCGCGTCCAGCGCCAGGCAGCGGAGGGACGCATCGGCGGTGAAGCTGGCGACGACCGCGCCCGTCGCCCAGCGCCACACCTTGACCGTGTTGTCATCCGAGGCGGAGAAGGCCAGCTCGCCCTGCACCGCCACCGCGTTCACATAAGATGTATGGGCGGTGAAGTCGGTGATTAGCTCGCCGGTGGCCCAGCGCCACACCTTGACTGTGTTGTCATCCGAGGCGGAGAAGGCCAGCTCGCCCGCCACCGCCACCGCGCTCACACTAGAGGTATGGGCGGTGAAGTCGGTGATTAGCTCGCCGGTGGCCCAGCGCCACACCTTGACCGTGTTGTCAGACGAGGCAGAGAAGGCAAACTCACCGGCCACCGCCACCGCAGTCACCCAATTGGTATGGGCGGTAAAGTCGGTCAGCACTTCGCCCGTCGCCCAGCGCCAGACCTTGACCGTCCTGTCATCCGAGGCGGAGAAGGCC
>DAOTTX010000112.1:0-5831 GCA_034437515.1 Anaerolineae bacterium | reverse complement strand
TCTCTCAGGCGAGTATGATTTTCAACACTACGACATTGAATTGGTGCGAACCCAGCGTTGAGTTTCTGAATGGTGAAACATGCTAAACTTTCATTTGAATCGCATCTATCTGGGCGTTGACATCGGCGGCACGAAAAGCCTCGCGTGGCTGTGTGACTCTGCCGGGTATGTGCTTGGCACCGGGCTGGCGGGAGCAGGCGAGCGGCGCGGCGACGACTACAGCGTCATGGCGCAGGTACTGGACGACATCACAACGCAAGCGACGAACGAAGCGGGCATCCCATCCGTAAGGCGGCCATCACTGCCACTTGCTTCGGCATCTCCGGCTACGACTGGCACTCACAGCGCCAACCTCACCTGGACGCTATCGCAAAAATCGGACTCAATGCCCGTGTTGAACTGGTCAACGATGCGCTACTGGTACTGCACGCCGGTAGTGAAAGCGGTTCCGGCATCGCGTTGATCGCCGGGACGTACTGCAACTGTCTGGGACAGATGGCTGATGGGCGCAGTGGGCGCGTTGTTGGTGAGGGGCATCTATTTGGCGAAGGCGCGGGGGCGAGTGAACTCATCTTTCAGACGAAACATGCGATTGCCGCTGCGTGGACGCTGGCTGGCCCGCCCACCATGTTGACAGAGATGTTCATGAGCTATACCGGGGCAGCGGACGCCGACGACATGATTGAAGGGCTGGTCACGCAGCGCTATACCCTGAAGCCGGATGCCGCGCCGTTGGTCTTCGAGGCGGCGAGGGCGGGTGATGGTGTCGCACGCGACCTCGTGCAATGGGCGGCGAGGGCGTTAGCTTCGATGGTGCATGGCGTGGCGCGACAGATGCAGGCGACCGGTGAGGGAGTCGACATTGTGATGGGTGGCGGCTTCTTCAAAGCAGGCACGATCCTCACTGATCCGATGAAGGCGAGCATCCGCGCCGAAATCCCCGACGCGCAGTTCGTGCATCTCACAGCTCCACCGGTTGCCGGAGCCATCCTGCTGGCAATGGGGCGCGACGGCGTGTCCGATGCGGATATCGCAACTGCGCGCACATGCCTGCTGGCGCATCCCTTAAGGTGACAGCACTATTCCGGCGGTGTCAAACCAAACGCCCGGTACGGACCCTGAATCGTCAGCGTGAGCAACAACACAGTGTCGTCAATCCATACTTCAGCGTGCGTCAGCTTGTTACCGTTACCTGGGAAACGCCGCAGTTCAACCGCGCCAAAAACCTGCTTACGAAAGTCAATAGTTTCACTCGCCCCATCAACAATGAGATAGGGTGAAACCGTACTGTAGTCATCTGGTTTGTATGGTGTGCTCATTCGTCCTCTCATGATACTTCCAAAGATAGCACGTTTGTTCTTTTCAGATCAATCTGCGTGATGTTCATGAGCATATTCCTTTTCCTTTGTCCAACAACATGCTCATCGTATCTGGTTCTCATTGTAAAAAACGGTCATGTTCGCGGGTCTTCTGTTCGATCAGGTCGAAATAGCCAGAGAAATAATCCACCGGGGACATGCCGACCAACGCCTGGAACTCACGTACCAGGTGCGGTGCATCATGATAGACATAACCTACAGCGAGTTGCTCCAGGGTCAGTCCATGTTCGTTATAATGCGGCGTGTACAGCACGCGATCCAGTCGCGCGATACGCGGCTGTAGTACTAGTGGGTCACTTGGCATGAGGATCGGGACAAATGGATCATGAACCACAATCTAAATCAAGAATCTAGAGGTGACTCTACTGAAAAAAGGTCATTTTGCCGAAAGTTTGACCCGTTATTACACCATTTTGAACCTCTATAACCCACATTTTTCGGGTCATATTGAGGTGACTACTCAGGTAGATAGGGCGCAAAAACCGAAAACCATGTAAAATGACAGTATGCCAAAGAAAACAACCATCTTCGACAATTTGCCACGTGAAAGTTTACTTGCGCTGATTAAACATCAGGGTGAGCGAATTGCGCTATTGGAAGCCCAAAACGCAGAGCTTGAGGCACGTCTGAAGAAATTAGAAGCCCAACTGGCGAAAAATAGTACCAATAGTAGCAAGCCCCCCAGTAGCGATGGTTTGAAAAAGCCTAATCCCAAAAGTCGTCGTGAAAAAGGGAAACGCAAGATCGGTGGACAAGCGGGGCATGAAGGCAAGACCTTAGAAATGGTCGCTACGCCGGATGACATCGTCCGCCATACCGTCGCTGTTTGCGCTGGTTGTCATGCGGATTTATCAGAGACGCAGACCGTGCGCGTGGTCAAACGTCAGGTGTTTGACATCCCCCCCATGCGCTTGCAGGTGACCGAACATCAAGCGGAAGTGAAGGTGTGCCCGTGCTGTCATCAGCGTAGCCGGGCGATGTTTCCCGACAATGTGACAGCCCCTGTCCAATATGGTGCGAATGTGTTGGCGCATGCCGCGTATCTCAATAGTTATCATCTGATTCCGTTGGCACGGGTGCGCGAATGGTTCGCGGATTGTGTGGGGCAAGCGGTGAGTGAAGCCACGATTGAAAAAGCGGTCAGCCAGCTTGCGACTGCGGTAGCCCCCTCATTAGATGTCATCTACGACGGGCTGACACGGTGCCAGACGGTGCATTTTGACGAAACAGGGTTCCGCATTGATAATAGGCTGGCATGGTTACACACAGCGTGTACCGATTATCTCAGTTACTATACCATGACTCCGCTGAAAGAACTCAATATGACCCGAAAAAAGTGGGTCATAGAGGTTCAAAATGGTGTGATAACGGGTCAAATTTTCGGCAAAATGACCTTTTTTCAGTAGAGTCATACCATGCATCTCAAACGCGGGGATGAGGCGATGTTGGATGCAGGGGTCTTGCCTAACTGTCATGGTTGGGCTGTTCATGATGGCTTGAAAGCCTATTTCAGCTTTGAAACGGTGCGTCATGCGCTGTGCAATGCCCATCATCTGCGCGAACTCGAATTTGCTCATGAGCAGTATGACGCGACTTGGGCAAAGCAGATGCAAAAGCTGTTGCTCAAGATGAAAAAGCACGATGACGAACAGACCTTGACGCAAAAATTGATCCGTGACCTCGCAGCAGAATACGATACATTCATTGAGAAAGGCTTTGAGGCTTTCCCGATTAAGCCTCGTCCACCTGATTACAAGGGACGCTATGCCCAACACACCGTCACCAATTTGCTCATTCGGCTACGCGACCATCGCGAGGCAGTTTTAGCATTCCTCTATCATCCTGAAGTGCCTTTTGATAATAATCTTGCCGAACGCGACTTACGCATGATGAAGGTCAAACAGAAAATCTCTGGTTGTTTTCGCACATGGCAAGGCGCAGAAGTGTTCGCGGCAGTAAGAACCTACCTCGCAACCGCTCGTAAGCAAGGCGTGTCCATGTTGCAAGCTGCTTATCTTGCCTTTTGTGCCAAACCTTTCATCCCTGCCATACCTGAGTAGTTACATATTGAGTTCTTTCAGCGGAGTCAGAGGTACAAAGTAAAACGTAACCACCGAATTACAAGCTCACGGCGTGCTATAACCAAAGAAAGATAAAGCACGTTCATTCTGCTTGACCCATAAGAGCACTTCTAGCCTCAAAACCCTTATCCTTACGCCGATACCAAGCGACCCACTAGTTGAATCTGTGAGCATTATAGCACGCAACGGCTGGCCGATTCGGGTATACTGGTAGTAATGTCAGTTGATGGATGGTGACGATGAACCTCATACAATGGCGATGGACTCTGGTTAATGGGGCGCGGCGAGTCATAATCATTAGCGGCATGTTGCTAGTGATTGCGCTGCTGCCGGTGGATATTTATGCTGTTGACGAACGTGATCCACTAATGCCGGAAAACATCGCGCAGCTTCGGTTCCTCGGTCAGATCGCTTTGCCAGAGCGAGACATCTTCCGTCAGATTGCGCTTAGCCCGGACGAATTGCGGCTGGCGTTGACCAACGGTGACGACACGATCACGCTGTGGGACATCGCGGCAGGGGCCGAGGTCGCGACGCTGCGCGGGCATGTGGGCATGGTGCGGAGTCTCGTCTTCAGCCCAGACGGATCCCTGCTGGCCAGCGGCGGCGACGATTTCACCGTCCGCCTGTGGGATGCGGTCACGGGCCAGCCGGTGACGACGCTCGTGGGCCATGACGCCTCAGTGCTGGACCTAGCCTTCAGCCCAGACGGGCAGCGGATGGCATCGGCGGCGGGTTTCAGCACGGTGCGCATCTGGGATGTGCCGAACCGCCGCGTGATCGGTCGACTGCGCGTCTATCGAGGTGACGGTGCGGCGCTGGCGATGAGCGCGGTCGGGGTGGCACACCTAGGCGAAGATCAGGTCGTCCAGATTGGTGACCATGATGGCAACAGGATCGGGACGCTGAGCGGCGATTTTCGCAATCGACCCTTCACACTGGCCTACAACCCGGCGATCAATCGTCTTGCCGTCGGCACGACCGGTGGACGGATACGACTGTATAGCGGAATCGGGTCGGGCGGGGTCGGTACGCTGATCGGTACGCGCGGGCGCGCAGTGAATGGGCTGGCCTTCACGCCAGATGGGGCGCTGCTGATCTCGATTGAGGGCGGTAGTGATGGCCGTGTCTACTTCTGGGATGTCGTGTCCGAAGTCAGGCTGCACACCCTGACGCTTGATCAGCCACCTATCGACTTGGCACTGGGCCAAACGCTGCTCGTCCTCAGCGATGTGACCGTGGCAGTGACGTTGTGGGGTGTGCCTGTCGGTTTACCAACCCAGACGCCGACACTGACTTCCTCGCCACGCCCGACCGATACATCGGTTGCCCCGGCGGACCTGTCATGCACGCCACCACCCCCGCCAACCGCTACCGTCAGTCCATCGCCACGTCCCATCGCGACAGAGACGCCGACTCCGCTGCCGACCGCTACGCCGGATCGCATCATTGTTGGGCGTGTCGTAACCGTCAATGTCGAGCGCGACGACCTGCTCAATGTGCGACTCGAACCGTCCATCGCTAGCGGCCTGCTCGAACGTCTACCCGATGGGGCGCGCGTCACCGTGATCGGTGGCCCACACGCTGCCGATGGTTATACCTGGTGGCAGATTCGCACGGCGAGCGGCATCGAAGGCTGGGCAGTCGAGATGGCGGACGGCGTGCAGACGCTCATCCCGTGATGTGCAAGGCCGTTACCTAACAACCGAACGCGGCACGAAAGAAAAGTGCCTTCGTATCAGGATCCTTTGCTTTATTGTCTGTAAATAGGGTCTAAAACCCCTGCCTTTCAGGCAGGCAGTTTCTAACCGGAGGGTCGGGCTGGCTGGGGTGTCTGGTGATGAGGTAGCGCCCCAGCCGCCCGGACGTTATCATCAGCGCATGATAAAAGTGTACCCAGTAGAGTTGATGAGTTATCGAAAAACGGCACATTCGGTTTACGATCTGAAATATCACATTGTATGGGTGACGAAGTATCGGAAACCTATCTTGCATGGTGAAATCGGATTGCGACTGAGAGAGTTAATCCGCCAGAGTTGTGCTCGGATGGACGTGTACATTCTGGCAGGACATGTATCGAAAGATCATGTGCATCTGCTGGTAAGCGTACCGCCGAAAGTATCGGTGAGTGATCTGGTACAACAGTTGAAAGGGCGAAGTAGCCGAAGATTGCTGGACGAGTTCGGTGAACTGAAACGCCAATATTGGGGCAGGCACCTGTGGGCGAGAGGGTACTTTGCAGTCACAACAGGGAATGTGACAGATGAGATGGTTAAAGAGTACATCGAGTCGCATCACTACCTATACAGGCACGTGGTTTGTACCCCAGTCTGGGTTAATGTCTGCTACTCGGCGACAACTCACGAATTTT
>DAOTTX010000111.1:0-55250 GCA_034437515.1 Anaerolineae bacterium | reverse complement strand
GACATAGCGCATTTTCGGAATAGCAAATTCTCCTTTCGGTAAACTGTCCTACGTTTACTGTATCGCATGCAGTTAAGTTTTTTATCAGCGAATATGCTTGTGGTTACTTAGTGAGAAATTCAGGTAACGGCTCGGCCCAGGCCAGATCTCAAACGAGGGAATCTCATTCGCCAACATGACCTGTGGCAGCAGTCGTGCCAGTGTGCCGTCACGGGCGAGTTCTTGTAGCGTGTATTCGACCAGCAAACGAAAATCGACATCGTTATCCGGCAGTGCGAGGGTCATCACACGATAGCCGAACTCCTGCCCGACAGTTGCTTCTGGCAGATTAGACGGGGCATACCAACGCGGCATCCCGTTGTCGTTCAAGGTCAGCGTAAGTTGTTCCGCGTTCGCCTGGACGTGTGGCACTAACTTAAAACTGCTGCCGAACACGGCTTCGACTTCGGTTTCTTCCTCACCGCCGAGCAGCAAAAAGGCGAGATCGGCCTCACGCTGTTGCAGCACGTCAATGACCCAACCGTTTTCATCCGCGATGGTCACGGCGTATTCCAGAATACCCGGCTCGTTGTTCGGGGTGAGGATGGTCTCGTTCGCCAGTGAGCCGAAACCATCGATGTCGTCTTCTTCTGCCACACGGATCATCAGACGTTCACCATGACGTAGATACGCCGACGAGAAATCAACGCGATCTGCCAACGCCCAATCAGGCGCGATCCCGACCGCGAGGTCGGCCTCACCACTGGCGACCAGACCGACCGCGTTCTCTGTGCTGTTGGGCACGTACTCAACGGACATCCCCCAACGCCCTGCCATCGCTTCGATCAGGTCACGATGGAAGGAATCCAGACGGCGCTGACTCTCCGGCGCGGTCGAATCCGCCGTCACGCCGATCAAACCCGCGACACGCAGCGTGTTATCCGCTGTCAGACGGCCCAGCACGAAACGGTCAGGGAAAAGCAACTCGGTCGGGTACTGGGCGAGGTCGGGCGGGTCTTCGCCGAGGTCGTCCCAGATGTGAATCTGTTCATAACTCTGACCGGGGAAATAGGCATCGTGGATCTCAAACATGCGTCCGTTCACGGTCAAATACTGTAATGTGCGGTTGACCAGATCACGCATACTGGAGTCCTGACGCAGAACGGCGACCGCGTAAGGTTCTAGCTCAATAGCTTCAGGTAATGTGCGCGTGAGATCGGCTTGCCGCAGGGAAACCTGCCGCAGCCGGTGTTCACTATCGACGACGGCGTCAATCTCGCCACCGAGCAGCGCATTATAAGCCTGGTCAAGCGTTAAGAAGGTCTGCTTATTGACCTGAATACCGCTACGGGCCATCCATGTATCTAACGCATCGGCGGCCGGGGTCGCCACGACAACACCAACCGAACGACCGACCATCACATCGACCGACTCGGGCTCACCATCACCAGCGCGCACCAGCATCGCCTTGCGACCAAGATAATAGGTGTCGCTGTAGTCGAACAGATCCGCGTATTCTCTGTGTTTGACCTGTGCCGCCAGCAACAGATCGACCTGCCCGTTACGCAGCATTTGCGCGGATGCTGCCTTATCACGGGTCACCTGGATTAATTCGGCTTCCACACCCCATAATTCCGCCATGCTGCGGGCGAGGTCGGCATCGAAGCCGATCACCTGCCCTCGGATATTAAGTTCGCCGAACGGCAGCGCGTTGAATAACAACCCGACTCGTACCGTGCGCGTCGCCTGGATGCGTGCAACCGCCGATTCACTCGGCAGCAGTTCAGTATCGCCCGTCGGTGGACGCGGCACGGGGGTGGGCGGCACAAGTGTGGGTGCTGGCTGTGCTGGCGCGGTCGGTTGCATCCCGGCGGCCAGCACCTGACCGACGAGAATGGTAAGCAGAAGTAGAGTAAGTAAATAGACGGAACGTCGCATTACGGCTCCTTATATAGCCGATTGAGAGCGATATATTCTAATATAGACTCCGGCACCATGTAACGAACGCTTTTCCCTTGCATCAGACGATCTGCAATATCTGTTGAAGAAAACTCGACTAGCGGCGAGTTCAACATCACAGCGTTTTCTTTCAGTTCGGGGATGACTTCGTCATGCATATCCAGGCTGAGATCGGGGTTCCCAAACCCCGGACGGCGCATGACCGCGACCGCCAACTTTGCGTTATCGAATAGCGCTTGCGGACGATCCCAGGTCGGCAAGTCGCGATAGACATCGCCACCCATGATGAAAAACAATTCAGCGGTCGGGTTTTGTGATTGAATAATCCGCACAGTGTCAATGGTGTAATGTGGCCCCGGTCGATCTACCTCGACACGCGAAAATGTAAAATAAGGCACATCCTCGATGGCGAGTTGTAACATCGCCATACGATTCTCAACCGAAGTCCGGGTCTTACTTTTGTGTGGTGGCACCCCCGCCGGGACGAAAAGCACCTCATCGAGACTGAGTTCTTCGTAGGCTTGCTGTGCGACAATCAGATGAGCGAAGTGCGGTGGGTCGAACGTGCCGCCGAGAATGCCGATACGTTTCATAGTGACCTCAGTCCGACCATTCCAATTCAAAATCGCCGATGTAGACCGTGTCACCGACCTGCACACCCGCCGCTTCCAACGCTTCGGAAATGCCTAATGTCTCTAAGATATTCTGAAACCGCAGGATGGACTCTTCGTAATCCCAATAGGTCATCGCGGCGGCACGTTCGACACGCTTGCCCGTCACCCGGTAGATGTGATCGGATTCACGTTCGATCTGAAACAGCGCGTCACTGTCTTCGAGTTCGTAGACCGGCATCTCGACGACTTTCTCAGCTTCGGGTTCCGGCAGCGACTCTTGCAATTCAAAGACCCGGCCCAACAACTCACGAATGTTGTTCTGTGTCGCGGCGGAAATCGGCATGACATCGACGCCGCGTGCTTTGAAGGCGGCTTCAACTTCAGGCCAGCGTTCCGCCACATCGGGGATGTCCATTTTGTTATAAACCACGATTTGCGGGCGCTCACGCAGATTATCGTCATAAAGCGCCAGTTCGGTGTTGATCTGGCTATAATCGGCCATCACATCCTGACTCATGCCATCCAGCACATGCACTAGCATCCGTGTCCGCTGTACATGCCGCAGAAAGCTATAACCCAACCCAACCCCCATGTGCGCCCCTTCGATCAAACCGGGGATGTCCGCGAAGATCAGATCAGTATCATCGTAGATCGCCACACCGAGATTGGGTTCCAACGTGGTAAAGGGATAATTAGCAATCTTCGGCTTGGCGTTGCTCACCACCGAAAGCAACGTTGATTTACCGGCATTGGGCACACCGACCAACCCCACATCAGCGATCATCTTCAGTTCGAGCTTCAGCCAGCGTTCTTCACCCGGTTCACCCTTCTCCGCCATGCGCGGTGCCTGGTTCGAGGCGTTGACAAAACGCGAGTTACCACGTCCACCGCGCCCGCCTTCGAGTATGGTGAACTCAGCAGCCGGTTGAATCAGGTCGGCGAGCAGAGCTTCGCTCTCCGCATCCTTGACCACCGTGCCGGGGGGCACGTCGATAATCAACGACGACGCACTCGCACCGGTCTTGTTCGAGCTGCCGCCTCGCTTGCCGTTTTCTGCTTTGAAATGCACTTTCTTCTGGAAATATGACAGGGTGCTGACCTTCGGGTTCACGCGAAAGACGATGTCTCCCCCGCTGCCCCCATCGCCCCCGGCGGGGCCGCCCCGCGGGACGTATTTCTCACGCCGGAAAGCGACGACGCCGTCACCACCGTCGCCACTACGCACGTAGATTTTAACTTCATCAAATGCCATGTAAGGTTCCTATGTGCACTCCATTTCAGGGATGTCTTGCGGTTGACCGGCACGATACCAGGCGATTGTACGCCGGGCACCCTCACGAAAATCTGTTGGATTGAAGCCAAGTTCTCGCTGCGCCTTGTCGTTTGAAACTCGCCAGTTATTGTACACATAGGATTGTAGGTTGATAGGCCAAAACGGTTCGCGCCCGGTGAGGTTAGCAAAAAATTCTAACACGTGAGATGCATTGATCGCCAACCAACCAGGGATCGGCGGACGGGGCCAATGTAGACTCGCCTCCTCGCACACAATATCGAAAACTTCATGATGCGAGAGCCAATCACCACAGATGTTATAGACCTCACCGATCTGCCCGCCCACAAGCGCCTTCATAATTCCCTGCACGACATCCGCAATGTAGATCGGGAATGTGATGTAACGCCCACCGTTGATCTGCATGATGATGCCACGCATCGGGTCTTTGAAGAACAAACGGTTAAACGCATATTCGCCCAACGGTCCATAAAACGCGCCGGGGCGCAGCACGATCACGGGTAGACCGTGCTGCTGGTAGCGTAAAGCAATTTGCTCGCCTTCGTATTTGCTCTGCTGGTAGGCGTCTACCGGGTTGGGCGGATAGGTTTCGTCGATGATGTTTTTGGGGTCTGGTTCGCCGATCACGGCGACACTGGAAATGTGTATGAAACGCTCAACATCATGATAGGAAGCCGCCGCGAGCATATTCTCCGTACCGAGTTTATTGATCCGCATAAAATCTTGCGTATCACCCCAGAAGCGGAACAAACCACCAGCATGGATGACGTAACGGCACCCTTGCACCGCTTGCTTCAGGAAGTGCCCATCGACGAGATCACCTGCGATCACCTGGGTATTAGGGTAACGCCTTAACCAGGGGTGTGCAACCGGGTCACGAGTAAGCACTCTGGTCGCATACCCGGCACGACACAACGCGGCAATCAGATGACGACCGAGAAAGCCTGTACCGCCGGTCACGAATATCATTTTTGCGAAGGCGTGGGGTAAAAGCTAATTATCACGACCGGCTGCCGGGGGTAGCGCGGTCATCATGCGCAGATGGGTCTGGTTCCCGCGCTGCCACGTCGCGGGGAGTTCCTGGACGAAACGGTCAATCTTCCAGCGGCTATCCTGGGTATCATATGCCACCTCGTAGACCGCGATCCCATCACCGAGGTCTTGAGTATTGGCACGTTCGTGAGTCCAATAGTCATAGGTCGCCATGCGCCGCGACGACTGGTGATCGACGACGAGACAACGCTGCCCATCCTCTGAAAATTGGCTGACGGAAATATCGTGCATGCAGCGCAGCACACCGGTATAACGGGGTGGCTTGCCCATGCGGTAGTGCTTGAGGATCTCTTGATGGCGCTTTAGCTGCCGCCCGGTGAGATATTGCGGCGCACCAGCCCACTGTTGTGACCAACTATGCAACATACTCTCCGGCAGCCAGCGGATCGCTTCGAGATAGTCTTGCCGTACCTGCTCTATAATTTGGTCTGGAGCCATCCACTCTGCCTTTCGAGCTACGCCTGCATTTACCCGTCGCATATCCTTCATCCATGCAACCTGCCGCCGACCGCTAATTGACAGCAATCCGATGATAAGCAGCACGATAATCAGTATGCCGATTGCCATACTTTTAAAATTCCTATACCAATTTTTGTAACGAATTTACCAATAAGCAGTTGTTTCCGCAAGTGGCTTAGTCGTCCTTTTCTACGGTGTGGTTTAGTGATACCCATACACTATGGCGCAGCCGCGCAATACTAACCGGGCGAACCAGATAGTCCACCCGTGCGATGGTCACCCCCATGTTTGGCTGGTCAGTAATGACGATGATCGGCAGTTCACGTAGCGCAGCGATCTCCCTGATCTTATTGATGAGGTTCCAACCGTGCATATCCGGTTGTTGAATATCCATGACCAACAGATGCGGCTGGTGGTCTTCCAGTAATTCCAGCGCGAGCGCCGCAGAGGTGGCATGTTTTACCGACACCGACATTCCGTGGAGCAATGTCGTAAAGGCTTCACGCTCATCCTCATGACGTACCGCCAGCACCACAGCCTTACCAGCTAGGCCAGAAGTGTCACTTTGGCTGGCGATAATATCACTTAAATCGAGGTTTTCCGTTTCGTTTTCCATTGATGCCCTATAGATTGATGATCTCGTATTCGCCTCGATGAAGGCAATCATTAGTATTTCGAATACATCGGGAGCCGTCCTCTGGATGGTTTGCAGTGCATCTTCCGCCAATTCGACCTCACGGAACGGCACACCATTCATACCCAGGATGACAACCCGTCCGTCCCGGCTTTTGACCGTGTATGTACCGGTCAGCCCGGTTGCGTCCAAAACATCACGAACGGAATCGGTCTGCTCTTGCGGGAACTCAGTGACCAGATAGTAAGCACGCAGACGATTCTTTTCCCCCAGTATGCGGCGGAATCGCTGTGGCCCCGGCAGCGGCATCAACCAGGCGAACCGCTGGTTATAGTCCTCCACAATGCCATTCGTCATGAGCTGCGCCATTTCGTGGTCGTTGATTACTCGACCATAATCACGCCGCTCATCAAATTCACGGTATTCCCCGCTGAACAGCTCCTGTACTTGTTTTTCGTCCCACTGGACGACATAGGTGCCGTCAGACAGAGAAAATAGCTGGTAGCGCGGCACAGCAGAACCGACACGCCGCTTCATGAATATGCCCTATGCTTTCGTGTGATTGCAGCTCTGTCTACGACATTTATAGTTCGACAAAGTAAGAGGCTGCCGCACTGTCCAGCAGCTCAAAATTGCTCATCGTCGGTTCAACATCCAGGTAAGATGCAATATCGATCATCTGTGAGAGGATGTCACGCGGATGCACCATTCGCAGGTCGCGATCCATGTTGATGTACCACTTCTTGAGCAAGTAGGCCAGGCCCTTTTCATCATAGGGCACCTTTTTGACATTACACATGATGTTAAAGATGCGACGGAACTCATCGTAAGACGGATTACCTACCTCGATCTTATGACGAATACGCCGTAAGAACGCCTCATCGACCAGATCTTTCGGGTCAAGGTTGGTGGAGAAGATAATCAGCACGTAAAAAGGCATTTCGATCTTACGTCCATTGGCAAGTGTGAGGAAGTCTACACCCTTTTCCAACGGCACAATCCAGCGATTCAACAAATCGACCGGGCGTACCTGCTGGCGTCCGAAGTCGTCGATCAAAAACATGCCACCGTTCGCCTTGACCTGATAAGGCGCTTCGTAGAATTTGTTCACTTCGTCGTAGACGAGGTCAAGCCCGGCGAGGGTCAACTCACCACCGACCATAATCATCGGACGTTTGATCGACACCCAACGTGGGTCAGCGACCATCCCGGTGCTGTACTTGACGATAGGCGGATTATCGGAAGTTTCGTGATTAACGCTGTCGAAAATCTGGATAACTTGCCCGCCGACTTCAATCGTGTAAGGCACCCACATATCTTCGCCGAGAATCATACGTCCCACGCGCTCTGCTATCGTGGTTTTACCGTTCCCTGGCGGCCCATAGAGGAAAATTGAGCGCCCTGAGTTCACCGCCGGGCCGACTTTACCCAACATATCATCGGAGACGACGAGTTGATTCATCAGACCGCGCAACTTATCTTGATGTACCGGTGGGCGTTCATAATTCTGTGCGTGCATGGCTTCGATGTAGCTATCCAACGGCACAGGGGCCGGCCCGGCGTATTGGGAGCGATCCATCGCCTCACGCGCTTTCTCATTACCGAGGCCGGTAATCAGATAGCGATAGGAGGCTTCGCCGAAACCGCCGCTATCGCCGCCACGAATCTCGACCTGCTTCTCACGCTTGAGAAATTCCAGCACGCTATCCACAACACCGTTAAAGGGCAATTTTATATACTCGGAAATCTGCCGACCGGTCATATCCCCGCCGGAGTAAAGCACCTTCAGGATAAGATCGGCAATGACGAGTTTGGTCAGCCCGGTGTCTTCGAGGTTGCTTATGGGTGGCGGCGTCCAGGTTTTCGGTTGTGATGAAGCACTCGGCGGTCGGGATGGTTGCGAGGGCTTCTTCTGCTTATTACGCAAGTTTTGAATTTTCTTTGCAGGACGATCACTCATCGTTCCATATCACCTCTTGTACTTTCTTCGTCAGTGAACAGCGAGACATAGTTATCTTATCATAATTCGCCCTATCAGGCATGAAGCTCTAGTTACACGGCTTCGGCCTGCTCTACCCGTGCAACGGGCAACCGCACGGTGACCCGGGTCATCTCCCCGATGACACTTTCGATGTTCAGTTTACCGCCGTAAAGCTCTATGATACGCTTCACGATAATCAGACCCAGTCCGCTCCCCTGCTGTTCGTGGATCCAGCGATCAAACTGCATGTAAGCGCCGATGTTGTCGATCTGATCTTGAGACATCCCGCGACCATGATCTTCGACCTCGATGACGTACATCGGGCCGTCGGGGTACGCAGATAAGCGAACCGCCCCGTCTTTGGAGAACTTGAACGCATTGTCGAGGAGTTCATCAATGATTTTGCCGAGATCGTTCTCGTCAATTTGAACCGGCACCGAGTCGTTAATTTCCATTTGAAGCGTGTCCATACGCTCAGCTTGTTCTGCGACGTTGACCCCGTGGAACTGGATAACAGAATCGGGATGCTTGACGATTTTTTCCTTCGAGGCTTGCAGATCGGCGTCGTTATGCCGGGCGACTTCGATCCGCACATAGGTGAGATAATTTTCCACCAGTCGATACAACCGGTAAGCCGCCGAATTGATATGCTTGGACCAATCAACCACCTGCTCTTTGGAGAGGCGCTCACTATCCACGATGAGCATGTCCGAAAAGCCGATGATCGTGTTTAACGGGGTACGCAGTTCATGCGGTAGCGCGGTGATAATGCTGTTGCTGAGTTCTCGCATCTGACAACGGATGACATCTGCGATCTGGACGCTTTGCAACAACCGCGCATTGATCGTATCCAGCAACTCCTCCGCGACGAAGGGCTTGGTGAGATAATCGTTGGCACCTTTGCCCATGCCACGCCGTATGTCGAAGCGATCTGTCTTTGCCGTGAGGAAGATAAACGGGGTTGTCAGCGTTGTTTCTTCTTCACGCAGCCGCTCAAGCACGCCATAACCATCAAGTTCGGGCATCATGATGTCGCAGATGATAAGATCAGGGTCATATTCCAACGCGACGTCAACGCCGACCGCGCCATTCTCAGCACCGCGCACGTCAAAGTCTTCGAAACGCAGCATCTCGACAATATCATTACGCAGGGGATCAGCATCTTCGATTACTAATATCTTCGGCATTTTCTATCCTCACTCTACAGTTTTTTACCGTTCTAGCAGTTCTGGTTTGAATCACAGTTTACACCGAAATTCAGCTTTCAGAATTCAGCTTTTTAAAGTACACCTATTGCTAATAAAAGAAACAGTAGGATACCGACGGCAATTCGATAATAGCCGAACAACGCAAAGCTATGTTGCGCGACGTAACGCAGCAACCATTCAATCGTTAACCACGCGACGACCCCGGCGATGAACGCCCCAAGAAACAAGTTGATAGCGTCTTGTGTGTTGATCGTTCCAACGTCACTGAGGAACTGAATGATCGTCGCCCCGCCCAGTGCCGGGATCGACAAATAGAACGAAAAGGTCGTCGCGGTCGGTCGGTCTACACCGACCAGCAAAGCGCCTATGATTGATGCGCCGGAGCGTGATGTACCGGGGATCAATGCCAACGCCTGTGCCAGACCGATCAACACCGCCTGCCGCAACGTAATATCATAGATTGACCCCGTGTGCATCCGTTCGATGAGCGCGGGTTGGTTTTCTACCCACAGAAAGACCACACCCCCGATGATAAGTGTCACCGCGATGATGTAGGGTGCGGTATCCGGCGGGAACAATTCTTCCGTGATGAAATCCACCAACAGCAGACCGAGGACAGCAATCGGCACTGAGGCAACGACGATGTGCAACCACAAACGCTGTACTTGCCGGTCGTTAGGGACGCGCTTCACCTGCTCCCACAAATCGGCACGGTAGAACGCCAACACCGCGACCAGCGTGCCGATCTGAATAAAAATCTCAAACGTCCCGCCCATGCTCTCTTGAAAATCTAGCAAAGCAGAAAAGACGAGTAAATGACCGGTCGAGGACACCGGTAGGAATTCCGTAAATCCCTGTACAACCCCCTGAATGATAACTTTAACCCATTCTGACATTGCGATCCTTAAATTGTCGGCTGCGATCACGTATCGTCGTTTCCAAATTGCACCGAAGCCTATATAATACGGGCGTTCTAAACCGCTCGCCATGTGCAAGAGTCTGACCATGTCCCAACAAGAGACTTTCGTCCACTTACACGTTCATACAGAATTTTCCCTGCTGGACGGACTCAGCCGGATTGACAAGCTCGTCAGCCGTGCGCAAGAACTTGATATGCCCGCGCTGGCAATTACCGACCACGGTGTAATGTTCGGTGTGATGGATTTCTACCACGCCTGCAAAGCCGGTGGCATTAAACCGATCATCGGCATGGAAGCCTACCTCGCGCCGCGCGGCATGGAAGACCGCGACTCGCAACTTGACCGGACGCCCTTCCACCTGATGCTGCTGGCTCGCAACAAAACCGGCTATCAAAATCTACTGAAGATCAGCAGTGAAGCACAGTTGCGCGGCTACTACTACCGCCCACGCATCGACTGGGAGTTCCTTCAAGCACATGCGGAAGGGTTGATCGCAACGAGCGGCTGCCTCGCTGCCAAAATCCCGCGCTTTATTCAGGATGGCAAAGACGACGAAGCCAAAGCGTGGATCGGTGAGTTCCAGGACGTGTTTGGGGCAGAGAACTTCTACCTCGAACTCCAAGAACACGATATCGACCTACAACGCACGCTGAATCAATGGCTGGTTGATTACAATCGCACCCATCACACAAACGTCGGGCTACTGGCAACGACCGACCTACACTACGTCAACAGGGAAGATTTTGAAACCCATGATACACAGATTTGCATCCAAACCGGGGCGCTTAAGACGGATACCAAACGGTTGAAGTTCTCCGATAACAGCTACTATCTCTATTCCTACGACGAAATGTGGGAAAACTTTGGTGAAGTACCGGAGGCCATCCACAACTCGGTTAAGATCGCAGAGATGTGTGATCTTGACCTCGAACATAAAGGCTATCACCTGCCGGAATTCCCCGTGCCAGCAGGGTTTGACGCCAAGACCTATCTACGCTATCTGTGTGAAACGGGTATGGAATGGCGCTTCGGTGATGACTGGCGACAAGACGACATCCTGACCAGAAGATTAGAACGTGAACTCGGCATCATCCACGATATGGGCTTTGACACTTATTTCCTCATCGTATGGGATTTGTGCGAATTCGCCCGTCATGAGGACATCTGGTGGAACGTGCGCGGTTCCGGCGCGGGTAGCCTGGCAGCTTATAGCCTGGGCATCACCAATATCGACCCGATCAAAAATAGCCTGCTGTTCGAGCGATTTTTGAACCCCGGTCGCGTCAGTATGCCGGATATTGACCTCGACTACCCCGATGACCAGCGTGGTGAGATGATTGAGTATACCGCGCTTAAATACGGCGAAGACAAAGTCGCTGCGATTATCACCTTCGGGACGCTGGGGGCAAAAGCCGCCGTGCGTGACGTCGGTCGTGTGCTGGATGTACCATTGCCGGAGGTCCACCGCGCCGTCTCACTAATCCCAACTGAGGCCAAGCAGAAGCCGCTGCAAACCTACGTAGAGACGATCCCCGACTTGCGAAAACTCTACGACAGCGAACCACACATCCGGCAAATTATCGACACAGCGAAAGAAATCCAGGGTATCGGTCGCCACACCAGCACACACGCCGCCGGTGTCATCGTGGCAGATAAACCCCTGGTCGAATACATCCCGCTGCATCGCCTTACCGGGAAGGACTCCAGCAACGGCGCACTCACAGCGGTGACACAATTCCCGATGGAAACGTGTGAATCTATTGGCTTGCTTAAAGTGGACTTCCTCGGACTTTCCACACTAACCATCCTGCGCCGCGCCTGCGACTTCATTAAGCAGTATCGGGGGATTGAGTACACGATGGACAACATCCCCTATCGCCATGATGACCCGCGCCTGACGGATGAAGACCGGCAGCACCTCGATGACGTCTTCGAGATGATGGGACGTGGTGAGACAGTCGGAGTCTTTCAGCTTGAAAGCACAGGGATGCAGCAGATGCTACGTGGGATGCGCCCGAAGATTTTCGAGAACATCATCGCTGGCATTTCACTTTACCGCCCCGGCCCGATGGAATTCATCCCGCAGTATAACCGCCGTCTGCACGGCGAGGAAGAACCTGAATACCGGCACCCCAAGCTAGAACCGATCCTCGGCGAGACTTACGGCATTTGCATTGCGGGCGATTCGTTCGTCTTCGATACAGTAACGGGTAAGCGTTATCGCGTAGAACAACTTGCGGAAAAAGACGATAAATTCCAGATACAAAGCATTGATTCATACAATCGAACGGTATCATCAGAGGTGACCCACTGGATTAACAACGGCGTCAAACCCGTTTACAAGCTCACACTACGCAACGGTGCCGAAATCGAAGCCACTGCCGATCACAAGTTTCTCACAGAAGATGGCTGGCGCGAATTACAAGAGCTTCAGCCAGATGATTATGTCGCGGTTCCGGCACAGTTACTCGAACCGACACAGCCAATCACTTATGACCGGCGTAAACTGCTCATCCTGGCTTATCTCATCGCTGACGGCAGCCTCGCCAGTGGAATATCCGTCGATTTAGTCAACAAAGACCCGGCATTAATCGCAGAATACAAACGTGCTTTGCAAGTCTTCGCCGATGTGCAAACAGTCGAAGTCGCACAATCAAGTGGCGTCACGCGCATCGGTATTGGTAGAAACTGTAGCGGGCGCGAAACGACGAGTCTGCTCACCTGGATGCGTCAACTTGGGCTGAAATATGCACCTGAAGCCCGCCAGCATCCAGGTGGCGTGCGTAGCCACGAAAAACACATCCCAACCTTTGTTTTTCAACTGTCAAACGAGGATATTGAGTTCTTCCTGGCATCACTCTGGGATTGTGATGGATACATGGGCAAAGAATTATGTTATTACAAGACGATCTCGCCTGACCTGGCGCGTGATGTCCAGACCCTTTTACTGCGTTTAGGTATCGCTTCTGTGATCCACAAGAATGCTTACCAGAACGAAAAACGCGCTGACCAGACGTCTTATCAAGTGACGGTCTACGACACCAGCAAATTTGCTCATGCAATTCAGAAACATCTGCTGAGCGAAAAAAAAGACGTTCAGTGCATCGGTTCGAGCAGCAGTACAATTGATCGCCAGGACTTCATCGCCGAAGTCCAAGCGACAACGTCAATGTCTGCCAATCGCCCGATGCAGGTTTACGACATTGATCGACAGCATTTCTACAAATCACGACAAGGGTCTAAGCAAATCACGAGCAAAATCGTCCATGACTTTGCACATGCCTTACCACTTCCTGAAACGCAAAAGCGCATCAGTGTTGATTGGGAGAGGATCGTCAGTGTCGAATATTGTGGCGAAAAGACCGTCTACGACCTGACCATCTCTGACACACATAACTTCGTCGCAAATAACATCATCGTGCATAATTGCGTGTATCAGGAACAGATCATGCAGATTGCCGGTGAGCTGTTCGGCTACGAGTTGGGTGAAGCAGACTTGATGCGACGGGCAGTTTCCAAGAAAAAAGAGAAAGAACTCAAAAAACACAAGTCGATCTTCCTCGAACGTGGCCCTGAGAACGACATTGATGTCGATTCTGCCGAAAAAATATTCGAAGACATTGAGTTCTTCGCCAACTATGGATTTAACAAATCTCATGCCTCGGACTATGCGGTCATCACCGTGCAGACAGCGTTCCTGAAGTGCCACTACCCCGAAGAATACATGACGGCGTTGCTTTCCGTGCAGCGTGACGATTCCACTAAAGTCTCGACATTCCTCGAAGAATGTCGCCGGATGGACATACCGATTCTGGCACCTGATGTCAACTACAGCATGACCGACTTCGCCATTCAGGAAGACCCAGAAGCCGGTAATCGTGGCATCCGCTTTGGGTTAGCTGCGGTCAAAAATGCGGGGGAGGCCGCGCTCAGTCATATCGTCGAAGCACGTGAACTGGGCGGCCCGTTCGAAAGCCTGCTCGATTTTTGCCAACGGGTTGACCTGCGTGATGTGGGCAAACGTGCGCTGGAAAGCATGATTCGGGTCGGGGCGATGCGTGCGTTCGGCACCCGTGCCCAATTGCTCAACGCATTGGATCGCATGGTGAACTTCAGCACCAGCCATCACAAGGATCAGGAGATCGGGCAGGTGAATATGTTCGGGGAGGCGACCGGTCTAATCGATGATTCGCTCAATAATCTTCCCCCGGTCGAAGAATATTCCAAACGAGAGATGCTGCGTTGGGAAAAAGAATTACTCGGCTTGTACGTGACCGGTCGTCCGGTAGATAAATACCGAGATACCCTTGCGCGCGGTTCGAGTAATGTCATCCAACAGATGAAGCAAGAACTGGAAGTTTACGTCAAAAAACAGGTGTGGATCGCCGGTGAAATCATGTCGATCCGGCAAATCTACACGAAGAAAAACGAGCCGATGGCGATACTACAAATCGAGGACTGGCACGACTCGGCAGGCAGCATCGAAGTCGTCCTATTCCCAACACCCTGGAACCAGGTGCGCTCACTGGTGGAAAATGAGAAACTACGTCCACTGATTGAAGGCGAAGTCGTCAGTGTGAAGGGAAGGTTCGATATTAAGCGGGGTGATCCGCAAATTATCGGTGATGAGGTCAGCCAGGACTTCAGCTACATGGAAGCAGCGGAGACCGTAAATACCGATCACACCGATGACCGACCTGAATGGATAAACGACGAACCATCACAACCGGCAGATGACGTACCACCACCGACATCGGACTGGGCGGACGAAATGGCAGAAACAACATACAGCAACGCCACCCCAACCTGGCTGGATGGTGATGACATTTACGACGAGGAAACCGGTGAAGTCGCCGGTGGTGATGATAACGTTGATGACAGCCCGGTGAATGCGCCCATCGCCCCTGGTGGCGGCGGTGCGGTCGCCGCGCTTGATCCAGTCGATCAACCGGAAGCACAAGACGGTAACTGGTCTTATCCGACACAGACCAAAGAGGAGGCGATCCACTGGTTATTGATCTACTTCCAACGCTCCGGGAACGATGACAAAGACCGGCGGCGGCTGGTTCGGTTGCACGGGTTACTCGTCTCGTATCACGGTCACGACCGGTTTTCAATTACCATCGAGGGGAACGGCTCATCGCAAAGATTGGAATTCCCCAATCATACGACCGGATATTGCGACGAGCTTGTGGAAAAACTTTTGACCATCGTCGATACGATGGACAATATCGAGATCTTCACAAATCCCAGGATTGCATCAGACTCATAAACATGATTTAACGTTGTGCTAGTATAGTGTTCTGTTAGCTAAATTTTCAACGACAGGAGAATGCGACAGATGAAGCGAGTCGCTGTGATGACAAGTGGGGGCGACGCACCCGGTATGAACGCAGCAATCCGCGCCGTCGTCCGTACCGGATTGCAACACGATGTCGAGGTGTATGGTATCCGTCAAGCCTATGCAGGGCTACTGAACGGAGACATCAGCTTGATGACCAGCCGCGAGGTCAGCGGTATTTTACAACGTGGGGGGACGATCCTACAGACAGCCCGCAACGAAGAATTCAAGACACCCCAGGGCCAACGCAAGGCGTTGCGCCGGCTCAACGAGCAGGAAATCGAAGGCTTGGTCGTGATCGGTGGAGATGGCAGCCTGCGCGGTGCCCAGGCATTACGCAAACTCGGTGTCACTGTGATCGGTGTACCTGCCAGTATCGATAATGACATCTGGGGTACCAACATGAGCATCGGCGTCGATACCGCACTCAACACGATCCTCGATGCGCTTGACCGGCTGCGTGATACAGCGACCTCCCATAACCGCGCTTTTGTGATCGAAGTAATGGGTCGCAATTCCGGTTATCTCGCGCTGATGAGTTCTATCTTAGGTGGCGCGGAGGTCGTGATTACGCCCGAACGAGACATCAGCATGGAGCAGGTTGCCATGATGATGGAAGACGCCTATACACGCGGCAAATCTCATGCGATTGCCGTTATCGCCGAAGGCGCATCCTACAAAATTACCGACCTGGTCAATTACTTGCAAGATAAACACCTGGGCTTTGAAATCCGTGTGACCATTCTCGGTCACATTCAGCGTGGGGGCAGCCCAACCGCGTTTGATCGTCTGCTGGCGACCCGGTTGGGCACGGCAGCACTCGAGCGTATGCTCGATGGTGCCAACGGCATCATGGTCGGCCTAGATGGGCGCGAGATCAGCCCGATACCGTTGGAAGAAGTCACAGCCAGAAACCGTAAGCTCACCGAAAATTATTATGAGATGGCCTGGGCGCTCTCACGTTAGGCGGTATCCGGTTCTTTGCTTACGTCTACGAGGCGTGGACGTAACAGGCTCATCAAAGGGGTGACGGGCACACGTAATTGCGTGCCACGCTGCCCTGCACTGATGACGATGTGCTGAAGCTGTGTCGCCGTCTGGTCGAGAAAAACGCGCCAGGTCTTATCCATCAACGCAAGCGGGCTGATGCCACCGACCTGTAAACCGGTCAGTGCTTCGGCGTCACTATAGCTTGCCATTTTCACCTTTTTGACACCGGCGGCGAGCGCCATCTTTTTGAGATCAAGCTGTAATTCACTGGGCACCAGCACGACATACGGTTTGGTCTCGCTGGGGTCTTTGACCGCCTGGACGATCAGCGTTTTGTAGACCGTAAAGTACGGCACCCCCAGCGCTTCAGCCACTTCCGCCGCATCACGGATCTCAGATGGATAATGCAAGGCTTCGTAGGGGATATCTCGCTGCTCTAGCAAACGCATCGAATTGAGTTTGTCTACCACACATCACCCCTTACAAATTGCGGTCGAAATAATCCAGCAAGCGTTTATACGTCTCTGTCTTTTGTGTAATATCCGCGCTGCCGTGTCCCTGCGCACCCAACTCGACGTATTCAAAATCCTCACCCTCGGTTTTGCCGACCTCGACCAGCCGATCACGAAAAACTTGCGCCTGCTCCAGCGGGCAGCGTGGATCGTTGACCCCGTGCAAAATCAACAGATGAGATTGCATCTGCTCGGCAAAGTGGATGGCGCTGCGGTCGTGCCAGAGATCGACGTTTTCTTCAGGGTCGCCCATTTGCTGCTGCAAATAGTATTTGAAGTGATCCATGCTGGAATCATGCAGTAGCTTCAAGTCCGTAATACCAACGACGGCAACCCCCGCCTTCCACAAGTCAGGCTTCTTCGTCACTGCCATGTAGGTCATGTAGCCGCCGTAACTGCCCCCCCAGATGCCGATACGGTCGTTATCCACTTCCGGCAATTGCTTGAGATAGTCCGCCGCCGCAACCACATCTTCGAGATCGCCCCCACCCCAATCGTTGAGGTTCATATCACGGAATTCGACGCCATAACCAGTGCTGCCGCGCACATTCGGTTGGATGATGATATAGCCATTGTCGGCGAGGATTTGCGCATACGGATTAAAAGCGCGGAAAAACTGCGCGGTCGGCCCGCCATGTATTTCTACGAGGGCGGGGTATTTCTTGCCGGGTTCCATCTCACGCGGGCAGTAGAGCATGGCGTGGATTTCCAAGCCATCGGCAGACTCAAACGAGACATAGTCCAGCGATGTAAACACGGTCGGGTCGATGCTGCCGTATTCCGATTCGAGAATAAGATGACTCTCACCCGTATCAATATGATAATCACGCAGTTCAGGCCGAGTCGTATCGGTACTCATGTTGACGACGAAGCGGTCTTCGTCCAGCCATAGCGCACCGAAGCTGAGGCCGGGCGGCATCTCAATCGGGACTTCCTCACCGGTCTGCACATCATAGACAATCGTCGAGATCGTGCTGTGTTCGTTCTTCATCATCAGCAAGCGCGAACCGTCCGGGGAAAACTTGCCAGGGTAGACCGTATCACTCTCCGGTGTGAGCCAGCGCATCGATTCTGTTTCGACATCGTAAACCCCCACCCGGTTACCACCGGAATAGTCCGAACTGACCGCGATCAAACGCCCATCAGAACTCCAATCGCTGACGCTCTCTTCTGAGCCGGTGTTAACGCTAAAGATCTTACGCTTGTTCCCGCCGTCGGCATCCATAATATAAACATCGCTGTTCTTGAGGTCGGATGTCTCGTTCGTGCTGTATACAATATATTTACCGTCCGGACTCCAGCTTCCCCCCATCACCGGGAACTGATAATCGCTGATCTGCGTGTATTCGCGGGTGTCCAGGTCAAGCAAATAGTTATTCATCTGCCCGTTGAGGTTACTGGCTACGAGCAACCTCTTGTTATCCGGTGCAGCCTCTACCGGGTACTCTTGCGCGGTCGGGTTGTCGGTCAATTGCTCAACATCACCCGTTTCCACATGCACTCGCCACAGGTCGTGTTGTTCGTTGCCATCGGCATCACGCGGGAAGATGAGATATTCGTCGTCGCGCGTCCACATCGGGGCGGCTCGTGGGGTGCGTGGTGCCTCACCGTTGGTTAACTGGCGCGGTTCCGCACCGGGGCTGGCATCCATAACATAAAGTTCGATTTGTCCGGTTTTGTCCCAATAGAACGCGATCTTCTCACGATCATAGGAGACGGTCGGCACATAAAATGAGGGTAATGAGGCAAGTTCATCAAGATCAATTGACGCAAACAACAGCATAGCGCACAACTTTCTACCAATCTATTCAATATTTGTTGAATAGTATAACGGTAAAACCCTCTTGTTGCTACTTATACTGCTTGAGCGCACGACGTCCGATGAGTTCCGGTACAAGCATGTTTCCAAGCAGCAGTAGCCGATCAAACCAGCGCACGGCGACCGCTTTCTTATCTGATTCGCTGGCCTCAACGACGGCCTGCGCGACTTCCTCAGCGGACATGACCGGAATGCCACCGCCGGAGCGACCACTTGCGCCTAATCGCTTTTTGCTGAACTCCGACTCGGTGCGACCGACCAGCATATCCGTTACCTTGATGTCATCGGCTTCGAGTTCCAGCCGCAGTGAGCGTCCGATGCTGCTCACAAACGCTTTCGATGCCGCGTAGATCGCCGCATACGGCGACGTCATGTTGTACACGACCGACGACACCAGAATGATGTGTCCGCCGCCCTGCCGTCGCATCACAGGCACACCAGCACGGATGGTATGTAGCACGCCGTCCATGTTGGTACGCATCACAGTTTCGAGGTCTTCCCAGTCGGAGTCGATCAGACTGCCGCGCTGACCGACACCGGCATTTGCGACTAGGACATCCAGACGCCCGAAATGCTCGACGACCTGCCGTATGGCAGCTTCCAGTGCGGCAGGGTCACGTACATCACAGCGAAGCGGCAAGAACTCGCCGGGTGTGTCCTTATCAATCGATTCTGATAACGCTTGCAGTCGATCTTCCCGGCGTGCCGTCCCCGCGATTTTATCGCCTTTTTCGGCGAAGGCGAGCGCGGTCGCACGCCCGATGCCGCTTGATGCCCCGGTAATAAAAATCACACGACTCATCAGCGGTCGTTCCTCGCAAATTGCCAGATTGCCAGCACCGCCGCCGTGAGCATCCCCAGGCTGCCCGCGAGGAAACGCACATCGCTGAATTCAGTCGGGCTGTGTGGTTTGTCTTCTGCTTCGGCGACGATCTTATCAATCATACCGTCGAAGATGAACAAATGCGGGATAAACATCGCCACCCAATAAAGATTGCCGGTTAGCCCATGCGGTGCAAAATACGCAGTCTGCACCAGCTTTGATTGACCATTTTCCTGCGGCTCGACGTTGTACTGCAACCAGGCGCGTCCGCCGGTTTTCATCTCTGCCCGCAGACGCATCATCCGGTCGGGTTTGATGGCTTCTACCCGCCAGAAGTCAAGCGTGTCACCGACACGTAGCGAGTCAGGACTGCGCCGCCCACGCCGGTAACCGGGGCCACCCAGCCAACGGTCAATACGCCCGCGCAAGCGCCATAACCAGTTCAAGTAAAGCCAGCCGTTTTCTCCGCCAAGTTGTGTAAAGGCACGGTAGATCTTTTCAGGTGATGCCTGCACCGTCCGTTTACGCCGCTCGATCAACATGCCGCGTTCATCGACAAACGTGTACGGTTCCTCTTCTTCCCAGGTCGAAGCCATCGAGTCCGTCCAGGTCGTCTCGACCTGATCCGCTTGGAGCGCGTCCAGGGCGCGGTCTACTGCTGTGTCGTAGCCCACCGGTTCAATTTCCGGGAAAATCTGCCTGGCACGGTCATTGGTGACGACCATCTCGTGTCGTAGACTTTCCACCAGTGGACGCACAAGTGTATGCGGTACCGGGGTAAACAGATGTACCCAATATGAGGACAGACGCGGGGTGAAGAATGGCACACGCAGCATATAGCGATTGAGATCACGCTTATCCGCATAGGTCATAATCATTTCCTTATAGGCTATTACATCAGCCCCACCGATCTCGATGACCTCTCCGGTGCTTTCTGGTGTCTCCAACGCGGCGACCAGATAATTTAATACATCACGGATCGAAATCGGCTGCGTGCGGGTGTAAACCCACTCCGGTGCGATCATCATCGGTAGTCGTTCGGTGAGGTAGCGTACCATCTCAAACGAGGAACTCCCCGAACCGACGACGACCGCCGCACGGAACTCCGTAACCGGCACGCCGGCACTCCCCAGCAATTGACCGACCTGATGCCGGGATTCCAGATGTTCCGAAAGGTCTTGATCTTCTTGCCCCAACCCACCGAGATAAATAATCCGATTGACACCCTGCTTCTGGGCGACTTCTGCGAAATTTTGGGCGGCTCGTGAGTCCCGGTCAGAAAAGTCCTCATGGTCGCTCATATTGTGGACGAGGTAATAGGCCATGTCGATGCCTTCTAACGCGGCCTCAAGCGTTTCCGGCTTGAGCACATCCGCTTCCATCACCTCGACCGACCTCAGCCAGGAGCGCCCCTGCATGTGCCGAGCGTCTCGTGTCATCACACGAACCTGGTAGTTATTTTCCAGCAAGCAGGGGACGAGACGCCCGCCGATATAGCCTGTCGCCCCTGTGACGAGAATTTTTTCTTGCAAAATAGTCACCTTCCAATAAAACAAAACAACAGATCTCTCTACATTATGCCTCAGTTACATAAGGTGTGGCTTGCCGTTGTATAGGCAATGCTTTAACAAAAACGGTCGCTGTTGATTTAGCGACCGCTGACATTATTATTCGTTAGTCTCGTGTACCGGTGCAGGCGGCACTTCTCGCGGAACGACCGTCTGAGGTTCAGGCGTCTCGTTTTTTGTAGAAGCCGGCATCCCCGGTTTACGCCGCTTGAACACACAGAAGTAAACATTGCTCCACTCTCGGCTGCCGAACAGCACATCGCCCTTTTTTCCGAGCGACGGCACCGGCTCCATGTGGACAAGTTCCCACCCCTGTTCGCCCATCTCATTGAGTTCTGGCATGAGCGATTCCACCATAAACTTGGGGGGGCGTCGCTTCAAACCCGGTATTTTGGATTTGAGGTATTCACGCATTTCCTTTTTGTTGGCCTTCGCCTCGAAATAGGTCGGCCAGTATTCCCATTGTTCCATGCCGTCACTCCTCGTTTAGATATGCATCGGTTCCCGGTAAATGCCGAAGACCTCGCGCATGACGTCGGTTATCTCCCCAAGTGTAGCATAGGCTTTCGCCGCTTCGATGAGATAGGGCATGGTGTTTTCGTTACCCTCACAGGCCCGGCGCAGCGCATCAAGTGTTTGCTCGACCTTTTCGTTGTCACGCTCCGCACGTAGGGTTTCCAGGCGGCTCATCTGCCGCTCGTAGCCCTGCGGATCCATCTTTAAAATCGGCACTTTGGGATATTCCGTCGTCGCATATTTGCTCACACCGACGATAGCGCGTTCATCTCGCTCAAGCTCTTGCTGATGGCGATAACTCGCATCGGCGATCTCCTGCTGGAAGAAACCGGATTCGAGCGCGGGCAGTACGCCGCCCATCTCCTCAATGCGACGGAAATACTCGTAAGCTGCGGCTTCGGTTTCGTTGGTCAACGCCTCGATGAAATAGCTCCCGCCCAGCGGATCAACCGTGTTGGTCACACCGCTCTCTTCGGCGATGATCTGCTGTGTGCGCAGCGCGACGGTCACCGCGTGTTCGCTCGGCAGCGCAAGGGCTTCGTCCATGCTGTTCGTATGGAGGGACTGTGTACCGCCAAGTACCCCTGCTAACGCCTGCAACGCCACCCGCACAATGTTGATCTCCGGTTGCTGTGCGGTCAGGCTGACCCCGGCAGTCTGGGTATGGAAGCGCATCAACCAGGAGCGCGGGTTCTTCGCGCCGAAGGTCTCACGCATCTCTCGCGCCCAGATGCGCCGTGCTGCCCGCATCTTGGCGATCTCCTCGAAGAAGTCGTTGTGGCTGTTGAAGAAAAAGCTAATACGGGGTGCAAACGAGTCAACATCCAGACCGCGATCCAGCGCCCAGCGCACGTACTCCATGCCGTCCGCCAGCGTGAACGCGAGTTCCTGGACGGCGGTGCTGCCCGCTTCGCGGATATGATAGCCGCTGACGCTGATGCTGTTCCACAGCGGCATGTGCTGTGTGGCGAACTCGACCGTATCCGTCACGATACGCATGGACGGCCCCGGCGGAAAGATGAACTCTTTCTGCGCGATATATTCTTTGAGAATGTCGTTTTGCAGGGTACCGTTGAGCTTTTCCATCGGCACGCCCTGTTTTTCCGCTGCGGCGATGTAAAACGCCCAGATAATCGCTGCTGGACTATTGATGGTCATACTGGTGGAAATTTCGTCCAGTGCGATTCCATCGAATAAAATTTCCATATCTTTAAGCGAACTCACCGCGACACCGCACTTACCAAACTCGCCCAATGCTTCGGGCGCGTCAGTGTCGTAGCCCATGAGTGTCGCCAGATCAAACGCGACCGATAAACCCATGTTGCCCTGGTCAATCAGATATTTATAACGTTCGTTCGTCTCTTCGGCGGTGCCGAAACCGGCGAACATACGCATCGTCCACAACTTCCCCCGATGCCCGGTCGCGTGAACACCGCGTGTGTACGGGTATTCACCTGGATCACCGAGATCACGCTCGTATTCAAGGTCAGCGATATCGAGCGGTGTGTAAAGGCGTTTGATCGGCACGCTCGATTGGGTCATAAACTTGTTGTCGCGTTCTGGTCGCCGGTCGAGCGTTTTCTTTAAGGTATTCTTTTCCCACTTATCATGATAGGCGGCTAACTTCTCTAATTTCTTATTGTCAAAGCTCATTCGTACTCATCTCCTGATCTATTTACACCAGATTATAACATCTCACCTATCATGAGATAAAATTTACTTCATACATCATAATGCGCGGTAGACGGCCTCACGCAACGCTTCTTCGCGCGGATCATTCCATAGGTAAAAGCCAGAACGATTCATCGCATACGCGAAACCAATCTCCGCTACCGGGTCGGCAAATGCGAATGAACCACCGGCACCGGGCGTGCCGAAGGACTGTTCATCGGTGCCGAAGCGAAAACCCGGAAACGGCTTCAGATACCCCAGTGAAAACGCCGTCTCAATCCGCAAGACTTGATCTTTAAGCCCCTCAGAGGGTGGCTTCACCGGACTTTTTAATTCGTCGAGTGTCTTTTCACTTAATCCGAGTGTTTCATCACCGGTCGCAAATTCGCTGTATGCACGAGCGATGCTCCGCACTTGCCCGACACCGTTTGCCGCTGGCAACTCAATTTCCAGCATATGACGCTCGTTATAGCCGTTGATTTCTTCTAAGATTGCCGGGTTGCCGAAGGTACGGGCGGTTAACGAACGGGGATTGAGGATCGCAAAGACAAAAGGACGCGGCATTTTGTCCAGGTTAAAGAGAAGTTGCCAACGCTTGTAACCTTTGATCGTCGCCAGCCGTTCCCGTGGCACATCTGAGGGTAAACCGATGTAGAACTCCAACCCTAGTGGCTCGGCAACTTCGTCTCGAAAATACTGACCAATCGTGCGGCCTTGCGGATCAAAACGACGGATCAATTCGCTTTCATACCAACCCAGTGAAATCCCGTGATAACCATGATGTGTCCCTGGCTCCCAGGCTGGCTTTTGACGCGCAATAATAGCGGCGGTACGGTCAGGGTCGCCAAGAATGGCTAAGTCCAGCGGCTCGTCAATAGCAGGTAACCCCGCCTGATGATTAAGTAACTGACGGATCGTCACAGCTTCTTTACCATTTTGCGCGAACTCAGGCCAATATTTCGTAACGGGATCATCGTAGTCAAACAAACCGCGGGAATGTGCGACCGCAACCGCCATCGATGCTACACCCTTCGTCGTCGAAAACACCACAATCAGAGTGTCTTCTTGCCAGGGTGCGCCGGTCTTCTCATCACGAAGGCCGCCCCATAAGTCAACAATCTTTTCACCACGATGATATACCGCACACGCGGCACCGAGTTCGCCGCGCTCTCGAAAATTGCGTTCAAATTCGTCACGCACAGCCTCAAAGCCGGGTTTTACTTCACCGTATATTTGCATGTAAAAATCACCTTTAAAAAAACATATGTTGTGCTTTAGAAAATATAGTGTTCCCTAAAGAAATGCGCAAACAGGATCGTATTGTTAAATTTTGTTTAAATGGCTTAACAAAATTATAAACCTTGCTAGAATAGACATCGCATACCACAAGAATGAGGAAAACATGGCAAAGCAAAGTATCCTTGAAACACTTCAAGCAAACGAGGTCGCCCCGCATCCGCACGACACGATGGCGGAAGCTGGACGTAAAGCGATGCTGCACGACATGATCCAAATCCTGGAAAACGAGACCGGCAACCGCAGCGGTGAGCGCCCGGAAGACTTGCATCAAATGCGCGTCGCGACTCGGCGTTTACGCTCACTCTTCAATTTGCTGGACGACTATTACAAATCCAAGAAGTTGAAACCTTATGTCGAACACGTACAGCGGCTGGCTTCCCTGCTCGGTGATGTACGTGACATGGATGTGATGATCGGCGCTCTACAGAATAACGACCAGTTAGACATGCTACCGATTATCGAGAAATTGGAGCGCAAGCGCGGCAAGGCACGCAAGAAATTAGTCAAGTTTTTGGACTCGAGCGAACACAAGCAGTTCGTCAAGGAATTTTCCAGATTTTTGCTCAAAGAGGGCAAATGGACTAAGAAGGTCAATACAGAAACCAGCGAACCCTATCAGATACGGCATGTGTTACCCGTCATTATCAATGAGCATCTCGCCGCCGTGCGTGCTTACGACAACGTGCTTGCAGAACCCGACCCCAGATTGCTCCACAAATTGCGGATCGAGTTTAAGCAATTACGCTATCTGATCGCCCACTTCGCTGAGTTGCTGGGTGCCGGTGCTGATGACTTCATCGAGGAACTCAAGGGCATTCAGGATTATCTCGGTGAACTCAATGATACGTTCAACGCGCAGGCACAACTTACGTCTGCGCGCGAAAAGGTTGACCTGACATCACAACAACTTGAGGATTTGCAAACCTACCTCGACCAACTACATGAGACGCATCAGTCTTATCTTGATGATTTTGGTGACGTATGGGAACGGTTCAACACCCGTACCGTGCAACAGAAGTTATCGAACGCGCTGCTCGTTTTGCGCTGATGATTCTGTCCCGTCTACTGTTGAGGTGATGACAGTGTGCAACCATCCACAGCCGTAACCGACCATTAACCCAACTGCCGGATACGCGATGAGATAATAACGCTGCCACTCGATGGGATTAATGAGAATCGACAACATCAGCACACTCAGCGACGAGATCAGCACGAGATATGTGGTTTCGCGCTGTTGGCTAACCAGCCATCGGATGCCGGTGACGCATAAGAAAAGGACGATCAACAGACCGGGGAGGCTGCCACCGAAGCTGAAGCCGTCCCATAGCGAATGTTCGTACTCGCGTATTTCGTTGGCGATGTAATCGCCCCACCCCGGCACCTCGTAGTATTGTGGGGAGGCGACGAAAATCTGCTGAAGGCCGCGGTTGATCTGGTCGTTGAAATCTGTGTAGCCGCCGAAGGCGTCCAGTTGCCCCTGTAAGATGATTGTGCGTGCCTCGATGACATGCTCGACCCGTTCGATGGGATCGCCCCACCAGACCGGATGAAGTGCATAAAACAGGCTCAGACTAACAAGGCTCGCCATACTTATCTTGACTATAGGAAGAATAAGTTCTCGCATCTGGTTGCGGTATCGCCATATCAAAATCGCCGCACCACCGGCGAAGATCGGCAGCAACGTAAACAAAGCCGTATGCTTTGCCGCCAACGCCAACCCACCCATCACACCGAGGAAAAGCGCCCGCCGCCATGTCTGTTTTTGGACAAAAAGCAGTCCCGCCAGTACCACCAACAAACTAAACAAGATCAATCCCCCCTCAAACATCGCTCGCCGCCCGTTAAGCAGCACCGCCGGATTCAACGCCAGCAACGTCACCGCCACGTAAGCCGCAACCCGTGCCCCGGTGATATGCGCGATGACAAACATGACAGGCACACTCAGCGCCAGCATTAGCGCGGAAGGCCAGCGACCCAGCATCAGCAGCGTATCGTCGGGTGCATGTCCGTTCTGTTGGTTCCACGACCAACCCGCCCCCCACACCCACTGCTCGTTAAGGTCGTCGGTGTCATAACCGTTCAACTGCCAGGAAACGCCCATCAGATATTTGGTGAGCGCCCCGGTAATCAGACGGAGTTGCTGCTCAGCCTTATCAACCGGCGGCTGTTGATAGCTCACACGGTTCACCTGCCCATTCACCAGATAGCCATAATCACGGCTCATCCAGATCGTCGTCGCTTCATCACCATGAAACGGTACCAGTGGCGTCCCTGCCAGTACGTAGAACATCCAGCCGACGACCCACAGTATATCGATCAAACGGCGCATGGCTCACTCCGCCGGGGCCGGTGAGCGGCGCAACGTCGCAAGTGTGACCCCAGTCATAATCACGACACCACCGATCACCTGCCACACCCCTGGGATCTCATTAAAGATGACGAGCGCGACGGCTGTACTCAGCACCGGTTCGAGCTGTGTTGCCACACTGACCAACGTCGCCGGCAGATATGCCAGCGCATAATTCAGCGACGAATGCCCGACTAACTGCGGCACCAGCGCCAGCACGACAATCCAGAAATAACCGCTCAGGCTGTGCCCGACGATCTGCGTGCCAGAAAGCAAAACACCGATTGACAACACCAGTGCAGCAAAACCATAGACCAACCAGACATACGGCGTCAGCGCGATACTCGCCCGCAGCTTACGTCCGATGATGAGATACACTGCCACCGTCACCGCCCCGATGACCGAAAGCGCCGCGCCAATCAGTGAATCACCAGCGACGACATCATCCGCAACATCACCGGAAAGACCGATCATCACGCCGCCCGTAAAGGCGACCAACAGACCGGCGATCACCCGTCGAGAGATCCGCGCCCGCAGCACGAAGACTTCCAGCAATGCCACCCAGATCGGCGTCGTCGTGACCAGCACACCACTAATCAACACGGAAGTGTATTCCAGCGATGTCACCCAGGAAGCAAAATGCAGCGCGAGAAAAAACCCGGCGACCGCCACCAGACCGAGATCACCCCGGCTCAGCCCACGCACCTGTTCAACATAGTCCGCCCGACGCAACACCGCCGGTGTGAGGATCAACGCGGCGAGCAGCAGACGCCCCTCAGCGATGAGCAGTGAGGGTACGGCTTCATTCTGTGCCAGCCGGATGAAAATCGCGGCCAATGACACGGCACAGACCCCGATCGCCAGCACCAGATACGATGAAACTAAAGGTGAGGTTTGCTGCGCGAGTTTACCTTCAGTCATAAGATCCCTTTTCTCGTCTTGGTAGAATTCTCGACATTTTAACCTTACTCTCATTGCTATAGGCAGGGTGTCTTAGACGATTCTTATGCCTGCTCTATAGACTAGGGAATAGTTACTTATAAAATTCACGCCAAAGGAGAAACTTTAAATGGCTTTTGAACTTCCCGCACTTCCTTACGCATTTGACGCCCTCGAGCCACACATTGACGCCCGCACGATGGAAATCCACCATGACAAACATCATGCTGGCTATACCAAGAAGCTGAACGCGGCGCTAGAAGGCACCGAACACGCCGACAAATCGATTGAAGTCATCCTCGCTAACCTGAGCAGCCTTCCCGCTGACAAGCAGACCGCAGTCCGCAACAACGGCGGCGGCTTCGCCAACCACAGCCTTTTCTGGGAAACCCTCAGCCCGAACGGTGGCGGCGCACCCAGTGGTGCAATCGGCGATGCCATTAGCAGCACCTTTGGTAGCTACGACAGCTTCAAAGAACAATTTGCCAGTGCTGCGACCGGGCAGTTCGGTTCCGGCTGGGCATGGCTGGTCGTCGAAAACGATGGCAGCCTGACCATTACTTCAACGCCGAACCAGGACACCCCGCTGATGGAAGGCAAGACGCCCATCCTCGGTGTGGACGTATGGGAACATGCCTATTACCTGAACTACCAGAACCGCCGTGCGGCTTACGTTGATGCGTTCTTCAACGTTGTCAACTGGGATAAGGTCAACGAACTTTACCAGGCCGCTAAATAGTTCCGGCATACACTGCACAGATCACCAAGAGGACGTTACAATACGTAGCGTCCTTTTTGTATATAACATTTAGAAAGGTAACATAAGATTATGAGTGAAGATTTCCGCGCAGAAAAAGACTCCATCGGCGAAGTAAAAGTCCCGGCGAACGCTTATTACGCCGCACAGACACAACGCGCTGTTGAAAACTTTCCGGTCAGTGGGATGAAACCCTGGCCTGCGTTCATCTGGAGCATGGCGACGATCAAACGGGCCGCCGCAGAAGTCCATAAGGATCTGGAATTGCTGGATGCGAAGGTCGCGGACGCCATCATCCAGGCGGGTGATGAGATTATCGCCGGGCAGCACCACGAACACTTCGTGGTTGACCCATTCCAGGCGGGGGCCGGCACCAGCCACAACATGAACACCAACGAGGTGATGGCGAACCGCGCCAATGAAATCCTCGGTTATGCGTTGGACGACCCCAACAAACCCGTTCACCCTAACGACCATGTCAACATGGCGCAGAGCACCAACGACACCATCCCCACCGCGATCCGGTTAGGCGTGCTATGGCGTCTGGAAGAACTGGTCGAAACGTTGCAGCACTTCGTCGACGAAAACCGCAAGAACGCCGAACAATGGGACGACATCGTCAAGAGTGGGCGCACCCACCTGCAAGACGCGGTACCGGTTCGTCTCGGTCAGGAAGTCGGCGCGTGGAGCAAAGCCGTCGAACGCAACATCGAAAAGATCAAGTTCGCGGCGGACGGTCTGCGCCGCCTGGGTATCGGTGGTACGGCAGCCGGCACGGGCCTGAACGCTCACCCCGAGTATCACGGGCGGATGGTGAAGAAACTCAGCGAACTCACCGGCATCGAACTGCACGAATCCGATGACCTTTTCGAGTCAATGCAATCCATGCAGGACGCGGTCTTTTTCTCCGCCGCGCTACGCAACAACGCCATGGAATTCACCCGCATCGCAAACGACGTCCGTATGCTCTCCGCTGGGCCGACGACGGGCATCTCCGAATTGACCTGCCCCACCGTGCAGCCCGGTTCTTCAATTATGCCGGGTAAGGTGAACCCGGTTATGGCGGAGATGCTCAACCAGGCCATGTATCACGTCATGGGTAACGACCATGCCGTCAATATGTGCGGCGCTGCCGGTCAGTTTGAACTCAACGTGATGATGCCGATTATCTCCCACAACCTGAACGAGATGATGCAGGTCACGATTGGCTCGGTGAAAGCCTTCACAGATCGCCTGATCGTCGGCTTGATTGTCAACCGAGAGAACTGCGAACGCTGGCTCTCACGCAATCCAATTCTCGTTACGGCACTAAACCCGATCATCGGTTACAACAACGGCGCACAGGTTGCGAAAAAATCCCTTGCGGAAGGTAAAAGTGTGCGTGAGGTCGTGCTGGAAATGAGCTTGATGGAAGAAGAAGAGCTTGACCGCGCCCTCGACGCCCGCCAGATGACCGAAGGCGGTATTCAGTAGGGTTGGTTAAGCGTTGGTGCATTGTTAATTGAGCGTTACATCGTTATGAAGTATACTAGCCGGGAATCAATGATTCCCGGCGATTGTTTTTTGACGCACAAGGCATCGAATACTCTGTGAAAAAACAACTTGGCAAATACGAAGTAGTTGAACGACTCGGACGTGGCGGCATGGCAGAAGTCTACCGTGCCTATCACAAGCGTCTTGATCGTTACGTCGCAATTAAAGTCCTACACGACTTCCTTGCCGATGACCCTGAATTCAAAGATCGTTTTGAGAAAGAAGCCCGCAACATTGCACGGTTGCGCCATGCACACATCGTCCAGGTCTACGACTTTGAATACGATCAAGAAAACGACAGTTATTATATGGTGATGGAGCTGGTCAACGGCGAGACACTCAAAGACCGGCTATATGAACTCGGCAAGCCACTCGATCTTGAAGAGACGCTGCGCATCATTCGGGAAGCCGCCAGCGCCCTCGCCTACGCGCATCGTGCAGGCATGATCCACCGAGATGTAAAACCGGCGAACCTGATGATCGACAAAACCGAAGAAGATCGGGTCGTCCTGACCGATTTTGGGATCGCCAAATTGCTGACCAGTTCACAATTCACTGTCACGGGTGGGTTAATCGGCACACCGGCTTACATGGCCCCCGAACAAGGTGTGGGTGAGTCCGGTGACGAACGCTCGGATCTATACTCGTTAGGCGTCATCTTCTATCAGATGCTCACCGGACGCCTGCCCTATGATGCTGAAACACCGCTCGCACTTATCTTGAAGCACCTCAACAACCCGATTCCCTCAGCGCGGGAACACAACCTCGAACTGCCGGAAACGATTGATGCGATCATCGAACGAGTGCTAGCGAAAGAGCTAGAAGACCGCTACCAGACCGCCGATGAGTTCATCGAAGATATTCGACTGCTTGAAAATGGCACACCCCTACCACCGTTTGCGACACAAGAATTACCGGCAGTCCCGGCAGAACTGGCGACACAACAAGATACGCCCAAACAACCGCCAGAGCAAACACCTCAGGCCGAAACCGACACGCCCGCGCAACCCGACCTGGACGAAAGACAATCGACGGGCCGTGCATGGATGTGGGTATTATTGTTTATCTTGATTATCGGGGGTGCCGGAGCGGGTTATGTGTTCGGTGCGGCGAACGGAACCTTCCCGGCGGTCGCGTTTTTAGCCAGCGAGACCCCGCTACCAACGGTAACCGCGACCGCAACCACGACGCCAACCGCAACAGCGACCGCGACCGCGACGCCGTCAGCAACGAATACCTCTACAGCGACCGCAACGGCCACCACAACCGCGACGACAACACCGACGGCTATGGAAGCACCGACGAACACAGCGGTCGCGCTCGTGGCGACGACAGTCGCACCGCCAACCGAAACACCGACCATCACACCGAATGCCAGCGAAACCCGCGCCGTACAACTCACAGAAACGATCGCCGCGTGTACGTTCGACTATGCCATCACCGATCAAGAACCCTCAGATGGTGCGGAAGGCCCAGAAGTGCCTACGAACACAGAGTATCAACGCGAGATCACCTTCCTCAACACGGGCAACTGTGCCTGGGAGGTCAACTCATTGCTGGCCTTCGTCGAGGGAGAGAGCTTCAATGCCGGGCCACGCATCGTCATCCGTGAGGAAGTGCCGGTAGATGAGGAAATCACCATCACCTTCGACGGCGTCACACCATCACGAGGCCGCACCGAAGGCGGTCAACTGGCACCCGTAGAGGGCACCTGGCAGCTCCGCACGCGAGGTCAACTTGCCATTGGGCCACCGTTTACAATTGGTGTATTGGTCTATGATCCTGGTTTCTAGGTAGGAGATAGCAAAATGGACAGACAACAAGCATGGCAGATCGTCACCGAATTCACCGAAAGCGAAAGCCTGAGACGGCATATGCTAGCGGTCGAAACCGCGATGCGTGCGTATGCGCAGCGTTTCGACGGTGACCCCGAACTCTGGGGTGTGGTCGGTTTACTGCACGACTTTGACTATGAAAAATACCCCGATGTCGCCATCGAAGGTCACCCGGTCGTAGGCTCGAAGATCCTGAGAGAGCGCGGCGCGTCAGAAGAAATCATCCGTGCGATCCTTTCTCACGCGGAGGAAATTACCGGTGTCAAACCGAAGTCGATGATGGAGAAGACGCTCGTCGCCGTCGATGAGCTAACCGGTTTTATTATCGCGGTCACACTCGTGCGTCCGTCGAAAAGCATCCTCGATGTCAAACCGAAGTCCATCCGCAAGAAATGGAAGGACAAAGCCTTCGCAGCCGGTGTGCATCGTGACGAGATCGAACAGGCCGTCGAAAAATTGGGTGTGCCGCTCGATGAACACATCAGCTTCGTGTTGGAAGTGATGAAGCAAGATGCGCAAAAGCTCGACCTCGAAGGCGAGAAGGCGTGATTTCAGCTTAATATTGCACGCGCACAGAGGTGCCGATGTCACCAAATTCATAGAACCACGCGGCATCCTGGTTAGTCAGGTTAACGCAGCCATGGCTCATCGGTTGCCCGAAGTTGTCATGCCAATAGGTACCGTGCAGCGCGTAGCCCTGGTAGAAATACTGCACCGATTGCACCCCCGGCAGGTAATACCCCGGCCCGCTCATCGTCTGTGAGTCTAAGCGATGGTAGATGGTAAATTCGCCGACAACAGTCGGGGTCGCCGGTAACCCCGTCGAAGCAATTGCGCTGTAAACCAGCACGCCATCCTCGTAGGCATAGGTCATCTGCTCGCTGAGATCGATGACGATTTGCTTGCCTGCGGTGATGGTCGCCCCTGGCCCCTGTGGTGCAAGGATGCCCATATCCACCACACCGCCATCAGCGTTGAGCGCGGGGATCATCAACTCTTGACCGGCATTGATACGATCCGGGTCAATAATCCCGTTGATGCGCGTCAACGTTTGCCACTCAACCCCATAACGCTGTGCGATCTGCACCAGCCCCTCACCCGGCTGCACCACATAGGCGATGTTCGTCTCCGGCGGTGGCCCGGTGGCAAATTCGTCCGGCAGTACCTCAAGCTCGGCGTTTATCATCTCAGTTTGATCGACCGTTTCCGGCGTCCAGACGTTGAGTTCCTGTCCGCGATAGATCACATTGGCATTGACGATGTTGTTCGCCTGAAGCAGTTGCTCCGGTGTGATGCCATATTGCTGCGCAATCAACGTCACCGTCTCGCCCGGCTGGACGACGTGAACCTTCGGTATGCCAGCGATCAACGGGTTCGTGACCTCATCGCCGGTGCCCGGCGAGGTAAGCCCAGGGATGACTAACTCCTGCCCACGAAAAATGCGATTCTGATTGGTGATATTGTTCGCCTGCGCCAATTCATCCGTGCTAACGCCGTGACGTAAGGCAATCTGGTAAAGATTTTCGCCCGGTTGGACGATGTGTATGGCCTGGTCTTCCTGCGCATAAAGTCCGACAGTCGCCAGCAATAAGCAGCAAAAAATAATAAAATATCGCCTGATTCGCATTCGTTTGTCTCCCAGGTGTTAGAATTCTCTCATTTAAACATACACGATATTTGGCAGTCGTGTGACGATAGTAGGATTATTCTAACGCAAATCGCTCTATTACCCCGTTTTTGAATTGCCGATGTACACATTTAACAGTAGAATCAACCAGATAACTCACAGCTAGTTAATCTAATGGACAAATTTCCATGCTAGTACGAGCTTACCGGCTCACCGACCGTCTAGGACTCGCCGTTCTTAAAATGAGTGCAGCGACGGGACAATTTTTACTAGAAAACTTAGCGGCACTACGACGCGCCGGGCAAGGTGCAACTGGGGGCCTCCTGGGTGTGCTACTGGCGATTCTGATGAGCATCTTCGCCGGGGTCCGCTGGCTGTTCGGTCGCTTTTTGGCGCTAACGGGTACAATCGGCGGCACCGCTGCAAGCGCCACCGGGCGTACTGTACAGGGTGCTGGTGGTGCGATGGCCCGCCGCGCCAGCCGTGCCGAGGCACGCAACGAGATCGACCGTGAAGTTGCGGAGGATCCGCTCAAACGCCAGAACCGCTTGTTGAGCGCCCTAATCGTCGTCGTCTTAGGTACACTAATCGTCATCGTGGTCTGGGCGACTTCCAACCAGGGGGGGCAAAGCACGTTCACCCCCAGCAGTGATGTGCTCAACGCCGCCGCCGAGGCGACCAACCCACCAGCCGCCGAGGAAGAACCCGCCATCGGACTGTCGCTGCCGACCGCTGTGCCGACTGCGACCGAACTCCCTGCCGTATTGCAGGCACGCGGTAGCATCGCTTATGTCGTGCGTGAGCGTGGACAGACCGACATCTGGGCCGCGCCCGTTGACGGCGGCGACCCTCTGCGCGTGACCAACTCCCCCAGCGATGAGCGCGACCCGGCCTTTTCACCGGATGGCACTCAGATCGCTTATGCCTCGAACAAAGAAGGTAACTGGGATATTTATTTGCTCGACCTCGCCACGCAGGAAGAGACGCGCATGACCTTCGGCCTGTCTTTCGAGGGTGCGCCGCGCTGGAGCCCGACCAGTGAATATCTGGTCTACGAAAGCTATCAGGATGACACCCATCTGGATATCTTCTTGCTACGCACGGACGGGGCACCTATCGGCGTGCCGCGTGTGCCGGGGTCTACGCCTAGCGCGGATCTCTCACCGGCGTGGTCATCTGATGGCAGTCAGATCGCGTTCGCATCCTGGCAAAACGGCAGTAAAGACATTTTCGTCTTTACCATCGCGGATAGCAGCGTCTATAACCTGACCAACACCCCAGGGCGCGATGAGGATTACCCGGCGTGGTCACCGGATAGCAGCGAGATTGCGTTCAGCGCCATCGAGAACGGGCGTGAATTTATCTATGTGCAGAATGCAGACGAAAACAGCACAACCGCCCAGGTATTCCGGCAGGGCAGCACACCGACATGGTCCCCGGATGGCAACAGCATCGCCTTCACCACACAGACCAGCACCAACACATTGATTACCGTCGCACCATATGGTGACAGTGGCGCGGTGACAGAAGTCATCGCTGCACCGCAAGGCACCAGCCGACCCGATTGGACGGCGACACCCCTACCGGCGCAATTGGTCAATAGTGGCGGCCTACCACTCGGCATCGAAGCACCGCTGTTCATCGAACAGGCCGGCCCTGGCGCGGGCGACCCGCCATATCGGCTGCAACCGATGCTCAACGTCGAAGGGCCGGAGGAAGCCCTACTGAGTGAACGTGTCGATGACTCGTTCAACGCGCTGCGCATCGCCGCCAATGAAGCCATCGGGCGCGACTTCCTCGGTCGGCTAAGCGATGCCTTCTGGGAGATCAACTATCGCCCACCGCTCGGCGTACCGGCAGACAATTGGCACAAAACCGGACGAGCGTTCTCGTTCAATCGCAACCTGATCGTCGGCTTCCCGCCACCGATTGAGATTGTACGTGAAGACACCGATCTGGCGACATATTGGCGCATCTATGTCCGCGTACCAGATGACGCCCAGAGCGGTCAGCTTGGCGAACCCCTGCGGCAGATCCCCTGGAGCTTTGAGCGGGACACCGCACAAGAATTCGAGCGAGGCGGCACACTGCGTGAGGCGATCCCTGAAGGCTATTATGTTGACCTGACACGGCTCGCCGCTAATTATGGTTGGTCACGGGTGGCTTCCGGCAATGACTGGCGCGATAACTTCGAGACACGCTACTACTGGACGTTCCAGAAGCGTGACGATTTGAACTGGTATGAGGCCATGCGCGAAATCTACACCGAAGGACAGCTCGGCGGTTTTAACCCGACACCGACGACCGACACCGACGATCCGACAACAGAACTCTCCGCGCCGACGGTCGCACCGACGGCGGAGACGGAGATTGAACCGGCACCGGAGGCCGAAGTCACCGATGAACAGTAGATCAGGCGGCATTATCACATTTCTGGCCTTTCTGGGTGTGTTGGGTGGGTTCGCGGTTGTATTGTTCAACAATGCGGAACCCGCTCAACCGCTGCGTGTTATCGTGCCGACCCAGGCAGAACCGACCTCCGCTGTCAACAACTGGGAGGTGGTACTGCAATCCGGGTTTGGCAGCAACAGTACGCCACTGCCAACCATCCCACCACCGGAAGACATCTTCGTCGCCCCGACCATCCCACCGATGGACAGCAGTGGTTCGACGCCGGTGAGTGCCGCCGACCTGAATGAGGGGGGCATCTCCTTTGATGCGCCGGTCAGTGCCCGCGCCACGCCGACACCGCTCTCACCGACGAATACCCCCATCCCGGCGGAAACGGACGAGGAAATCCGTGAGATCGTGCTGACTTCGGAACCGCTGGAGCCACAGCCGCCCTCGTTGCGCGTCCCCTTCAACCGTGATCCGCTGGGCCGCGATCATTACGTCTTCGCCCGCCCGGTCGATCCACTTAACAACAATCGGGCGCTCTACTCGTATTCTTACGGCGCGGACGGCTTCAGCAGTGAAAGTCCTTCCCGCATCCATCATGGCATCGACATCTCAAATCGAGTCGGCACGACCATCCGCGCGGCGGGTTCAGGTGTCGTCCGGTTCGCTTCTAGCAGAGAAACCCCGTTCTTCCAGAACACCGCCAGCTATGGCAATGTGGTTTACGTCGAACATGATTTCGGCGGCCCCAACGGCGAAAAATTATTCACACTTTACGCGCATCTTCAGCAAACACTGGTTTTCACCGGGGACATCGTTAAAACCGGTGATCCAATCGGATTGAACGGGGCAACCGGGCAAACCACCGGCGCACATCTGCACTTTGAGGTTCGCATGGTAGACAAGGACGCCGGTGAAGCCCGCTATGGTGATACTTACAACCCGATCTTATGGATGGCTCCGTATGTCGGTCATGGTACGATTGCCGGGCGCTTGCTCGACAGTCGCGGCAACCTCGTCAACGATGCCAGCATTACGATTCGAGACTACGAAACCGGCCTGAACATCCGTACCACCAGCACTTACGAGATGACCGGCAGTGTCAACGATGTCAACATGGACCCATTATGGCAGGAGAACTTCGCCACCGGTGACATCGCCGCCGGGCGTTATCAGGTCATCGCGACCTATGACGACGGCAGCCGAACCAGCGGCTTACTCGAAGTGTTTGAGGGGCGCACCAGTTTTATCGAACTGACGCCCGATGAGAATAACATCGTCGCGGCAACGGTCACACCGCCTTCGACGATCAACACCGATGGGTAAGCGTATAGCTACGATCGTATTTATAAGCTAAACTCAAATTGACTATTTTTGATCACACGAGGAGCTTTTAATGACTCTATTCCTCTCACACAAAAGATTAGGGTTGCTCTTTGCGACCTTTTTGCTAGGGATGCTCACACTCGCGCAAGGCACCGACCGCACACTCATCCCCGGCGAACCGACCGCCGGTACCATCGACGCGACGACCCCGGCACAGGTTTATCTGTTCGCCGGGAACCCCGGCGACACAGTGACGTTAACCCTCAACAGCGACGCAACCCTCGCACTCATCCTGACGGACAGCAACGGCGAAAGTCTCGGTCAGACCAGCGGCGCGACTGAGGCGGTACTCGATGCGGTTACACTTGGCACTGCCGGGCAGTATTATGCCACCGTCTTTCCGGCGGTTGGTTCACAACCGACCATCCCGGTCGAGTTTACGCTGACCCTCGACCTTGCCGGGGAAGCGACACAAGCACCAGAAGCGACGGATGATGGCCTCGACGCCGAACTCACAGAAGAAGCACCACTGACCGTTCCAGTACCGGCAACGCCCGAAAGCAGCGACGGTGCGGTGACGTTTAACCCCGGTCAGCAGATCGCGCTGCCCCAGGGTTTGACGGTCGATCTACGTTGGGATACGGTCGATGACTTAAACTTACAAGTACGTGATCCGGTTGGTGAAACCCTTTTCTGGGGGTCACGTTCGACCAGCAACGGCGGCAGCTTTGGCCCAGACCGCAATGGCCTATGTGAAAACTTGATCGACCCACCCTCTGAACAAACCATCGAAACCGCAGAATGGCCCGGCGGCGGCGTTTTTGTTGGCAGCTATGAGATTCTGGTCTATCACCGTGAAGCCTGCCAGGGAAACACTGATCCGGTCGATTTCACCGTTGATGTTAACGCCAATGGCTCACCGCTGGAAACCATCGAAGGGACGATCCTGCCGCCAACGGATGGCAACGCGACGGTTTATCTTTCTAGCTTTACGGTAGACTCCGAAGGAGAGGGCAGCGTCGGCCCGGCAGGCCCTTACACCAATACCCGCGACCTTCCGATCACCACGCAAGAAGTGCTTGACACACCGGCTGAACCCGTGCAGATCGGAACCCCCATTCAGGGGCGCATCGCCGGTGATGAATACTACCAGACATACACCTTCGAGGCGTTTGCCGGGCAAATCGTCAATGTGAACCTCACCGCGATTTCCGGTAATCTGGATACGCTGCTGCTCGTGCTGAACTCAAACGGCGCTATCATTGATGGAAACGATGACATCGTCTCCGCTGAGAACACTAACTCAGCCATCAACAGGCTGATCTTAACGGAGGACGGGGTCTATACCATCATGGCGACCCGCTATGGTAAAGACGTCGGTGGCACCGAAGGCGACTTCGAGCTGCTAGTCAGCGGGGATAGCGTGCCGGAAACACTCACCAACCTCGAATTGCCGATAGGGAACATCCAGGTTTACCTCCAATGGGATACCAACGCCGACCTACAACTGCTCGTCCGTGATCCCTTCGGTAGTACCGTTTTCAACGATAACCTGACCGTCAGAAGTGGCGGACGGCTCGAACAGACAGGCAATATCAACTGCACCACACCGGAAGAAGACCCGGATACCGGTATTACGCCACCACCGCTTTACTACATCTACTGGCCAGAAAGCACATTCCTGAACCCAGGTGCTTACGAGGTTGAGGTGCAATACCGCAATGAATGTGGTGATACCCGTCCGGTGAACTTCAGCCTGGATATCGTGGTCGATGGACAGTTGATTTTCACCGATAATGAACCTATCGAATTTAACGAACGTTACCTGACGAGCTTTTCTATTGACCCGGCGACCGGGGCAGTCTCACCGAGTGACGGCGGCATCCTGGGTGGCAGCGATACGCTCCCCTGGCAAGGTGACCTCCCCTCAGCCATCGCCGTCGCATCGGGTGATACCCGCGTCGGCAGCATCACCCCGGATGACAAGTTCGACCTGTATACTTTCGAGGGCGAAGCGGGTGAGGTCGTCACCATCAGCATGAGCCAGACATCCGGCACGCTGGATACACTGCTATTCTTGATGGACCCCAATGGTATCGAATTGGTGCAAAACGACGACTCCAACGAAACGACCAACTCATTGATTAACGTCACACTACCGCAGGACGGCACCTACACCATCATCGCAACCCACTTCGGGGCGCAGTTCGGCGGCACCATCGGTGGCTATAACCTGAGCGTTAGCTCTACCCCGCCGCCGGAAGAAGACACCGACGACGAAGATACTAGCGAAGAAGACACGGCTGGAGACGCTTAACTCACCCAACCCCCAACAAACGGATCTCGTTAGTTGAGATCCGTTTGCTTCGAGGACGATGCACAAGGCCTGTTGCTTTCAAGCGCCATCTATGCTCAGACCATGTGAGAATCAGTGAAGATTGTCACTAAAAATAGTTAATTTGCGGTTGATTCTAGCCGGAAACTGGTCTAGCATATCAAGTACGCTTGGGATATACTACTATCCGCTGTGCAGTGGAAAATACCTCTGGCAGTATGCTCCAAGTGAATACGAATTTTGCCCTTTTCGATGAAAGTATATCCAGTTATGACACTACGCCTACTGCTGGCTGGATTCGGCCTGATATTGATGGTTGCCGCCTGTGCACCTGATCCCGAATTACGCAATGACGACTACTTGAGCGACGACAGCTTCCTGACAGGAGATCCTTGCGGCGCGCCCTGTTGGCGTGGCATCACGCCGGGTGAAACCACCTGGCAAGACGCAAGGACGATCATCGAGGATGATCCTACACTCGAGGATTTTCAAACACAAAGTGATGATGAAACAGATCGCATCGGCGCGGCCTGGTCACCGGTCGATGGTGAACTCTGCTGTCAGATGTTTTCATCCGAAAACGGGGAAATCGTGGAGTTTATGATCCTCCAGACGGCCCCTGAGGAAGAATTTTCCAGCGTATCAGAAATACACGGTGACCCCCAATATCTTTCCGGCGAAATATTGACTGAAGGTCAAGGGCTGGTCAGTTTATTCTACGAAAACATCCCCATGCTGATTTATGTCTTCGTGGCCGGAGAGAGCGGTGAAATCACCGAAAGTAGCGAAGTGATCGGCTTCGCATATATGACGGAAACTCTCATGCAGGAATTATTAGAGACAAGCACCCTACAGGCATGGGACGGCCCCGGCACCTATCGGGAATATTTCGAGGGTGAGCCGGAAATCACACCGATCCCGACTGAAGAAGTTGAAGACGAGTCCTGATGCTCTGTTTTCCTTCAAAATTTGTAATGTGTACGCAGCTATTGAATAAGGAGGAGGGCCAATGAGTGAAGATCAAACCACAAGTGCCCCCAACTCGGTTGACAATTTAAAAGTTGGGATGGCACTCGAAGGCACCATCAAGCGGCTTGAGCTTTATGGCGCGCTTGTTGACATCGGTGTCGGGCAAGATGCGCTATTGCACGTCTCGCAGCTTGGCAAATCTAACATTCGCAACATCGAAGATGTGATCGAAGTAGGCGAAACGAAAACGGTTTACGTCCTCAAGATCGACAACGGTAACGTCGCGCTCTCGCTGGAAAAACCACCGGAGATCACCTGGGATCAGATCAAGGCCGGGGATGCAATCACCGGCAAGGTCGTCCGCATTGAGAACTTCGGCGTTTTCGTGGACATCGGTGCGGAGCGCCCCGGCATGGTTCACGTCTCCGAGCTGGCAGAGGGTTATGTGAAGCAACCGTCAGATGTCGTGAGTATGGGCCAGGAAGTCGAAACCCGTGTGCTCAAGGTCAACCGCAAGAAGCGTCAAATTGACCTGAGCATGAAGGCACAGCCGGAAGAAATCCCCGCTGACCTCAACGAGGACGAAGAAGACGCCCCGACCGCGATGGAACTCGCCTTCCGGCGGGCACGTCAAGAGGCGAAAGAAGCCGACGCACGGGCGACGAGTGATAAGGCCAAGTCGGAAAAGGCGCGGCGCGAGCAACAAGACATCATCGCACGCACCCTACGCGACCACTCCGGCAGTTAACGTGGTAACCAATAAGCGCCTGTAGATTAATTCAGGCGCTTTTCCATCATTCCCATACTTGCCCACCAACGCATCCCGGTGAACAACAGTAGCACGGTGATGTTGATCTCGTGCATCAGGCACCACATACACCACGCCTGTAGCACCACCCCTTGCAGGTAAATCAGATACATCGAGAACAAAAACGCGCCGAACACCAGGATCAGGAGCAGCGCATTACCGTTCTCCTGCATAAATGGATGGCGGCTACGAACCAGGAGCAACGCACCTATCAGCAGATAGGTCAGTAACCCCCACAAGGCGACCGGAACGCCGAACATCTGTGCATAGGCGCTGTTTTGTACCACACTACAATTAAACACTCCACCGGTCGTGCAGGCGACTGCCGTCCCTAATACCTCGTGATAACTCAAATACGCACTGACAAAAAGCCCAAACGCCACCGATGCCAGACTCAACCAACGGAGCCAAAGATGCTCGTGTAGCATCACTGATTCTGATTCGTTTCGTACAGCCATTGTAAGCTCTCTCGAATAACTCAACTAACGCAGCAGACGCGCCTTCAAAGAAGTTCCTATATCGAGATGCGTTGTCCCCGCCGGGACAATCATCAACGCATCTGCCAGCACCATCGACATCAACGCACCGGAACTCTGTGTGCCAGTGGTCGTGGCGATCGCGCGACCTTGCGCGTCATAGTTCAATTTTACGCGCAGGTAACTCCGTCTGCCATCTGACGATAGTGATTCTCCCAGGGTGACATTAATCACATGCCAGTCGTCCGGTCGTGCGGCGAGTGCGAGCAGCGCCGGACGCACCAGCACATCGAACGTCACCATCGCGGAGACCGGGTTGCCCGGTAGCCCGAAAAACGGCACCCCACCTACCTGACCGAACGCTAACGGTTTTCCAGGTCGCAGGTTGATCTTCCAAAAATCAACCGCGCCAAGTTCTTGCAAGACCATGTAGACAAAATCTGCCGTGCCGACCGACGCCCCCCCCGAACTGATGATAACGTCGGGCTGCTGCGCCAACGCTTGCTGGAACGTCTCACGCACTGACTCTAACGTGTCCTGTGCGGTCGGCAGTATGACCGGTTGCCCGCCGTACTGCGTGACCAGATTACTCAACGTATAGCGGTTCACATCACGAATCTTTCCTGGCGTCAGTGGTTGATCGACCGCCACCAGTTCATCCCCGCTAGAGATCAATGCGACCCTAGGCCGCCGCACCACCGGGATCTCGGCTTGCCCTAACGCAGCCAGCACACCGATCTCTTGTGGGCGAAGTAACGTGCCGCGTATGAGTATCTGTTGACCCCGTCGCATGTCCTCACCGGCTGGGCGCACATAATCACCGGCTTGCACGGATTTAAAGACTTGCACATGCGGCGGCAGGGGTACGTCGTTGGCCTTCTCCCAATCACCATCGGTGACTTCGACCGGCACGACCGAGTCAGCGCCGGTGGGCAGTGGCGCACCCGTCATGATGCGGGCTGCCTGCCCCGGTTGAAGCGTGTCCTCAGGGGCATCACCGGCACGGATGTCCATCATTAGCGCCAACGTAACCGAGTTCGCCGGCGATGCCTCGGTTACGTCTTCAGCCCGCACCGCATAACCATCCATGCTGGAATTATCAAAGGGTGGCAGGTGTGTGTCGGCGTAAACGTCCTCGGCGAGCACACGACCCATCCCATTTTCAAGGCTAATCACCTCTGCCGGTAGTCGTTGGAACCGTGCCAGGATGCGCTGAATGGCATCATCTACGTCTAGTAACTGCGCCACATTTACACCTCTCTATGATATAAAACCGTGAGATATGCTCATTTTGCCCACAATCTAATCTGTTTAGAAGAGAGAATATTTCAAAAATCATGTAGAATGAAATATAAATCTCGGATCATAAGGTGACGTATGCTCCAAGCGACAACCCACACATCTGAACTCAACGCCCTTCTCACGAGCCTGCCTGATCTTACGCCCAATGACACCGCGTTAATCGAACGCGCCTACGTCAAAGCGGAAAAAGCACACACAGAACAGACACGTAAATCCGGTGAGCCGTATTTTACGCATTGTGTCGCCGTTGCCAGCATCCTCGCAGAAATGAACCTCGACGCCGAAGCCATCGCCGGTGCCCTGCTGCATGACACCATCGAAGATACGAATGTGACCGAAGACGAAATCCGGCAGGAATTCGGTGACGCCATCGCAAACATGGTGACCGCCGTAACCAAACTCAAAAATCTGCCGATGAACGTCAACGAAGGCACCAGCGGTAAACGCACGCGAGACACAAACCACAAACTAGAATACATTCGCAAGATGCTGCTGACGATGGGGAACGACGTCCGCACGGTGTTGATTAAGCTGGCGGATCGCCTGCATAACATGCGTACATTGGGCTACATGCCCGCACACAAGCAAAAGCGCATCGCACAAGAGACAATGGACATCTTCGCACCGCTGGCAAATCGCCTCGGTATCTGGCAGATCAAATGGGAACTGGAAGACCTGAGCTTTCGCTACTTGAGTCCAGACGCTTACCGCGACATCGCCCACAGCATCGACGAACGCCGCGCTGACCGAGAGCAGTACGTTAAATCCGTCGCGGAAGTGCTGCGCGGCTCACTCAGCGAGCATGGCATCGAAAAAGCCACCATCAGCGCCCGTCCTAAGCACATTTACAGCATCTACAACAAGATGCAACGCAAACAACTCTCATTTGAGCAGATTTACGATGTCCGCGCTATCCGGGTGATCGTGGATACGGTACCACAATGTTATCTGGTGTTGGGTATTGTCCACAATTTATGGCGACCCATCGCGCATGAATTTGACGATTACATCGCCGCGCCGAAAGACAATTTTTACCAGAGTTTGCACACCGCCATTATTGACAAGCATGGCAAAACAGTCGAGGTGCAGATTCGCACCTGGGACATGCACGAACACGCTGAATACGGCATCGCCGCCCATTGGCGCTACAAAGAAGGCGACGGTCAACAAGACGAACAATTTGAAAAACGGATCAATTATCTGCGTCGTCTGATGGAATTTGGCCCCGCCGTCCATGAAGACCCGAAAGACTTCATCGACACGATGAAAAGTGAGGTTTTTCAGGATCGTGTTTATGCTTTTACGCCCAAAGGCGATATTATCGACCTACCGGTCGGTTCCACACCCATCGACTTTGCTTATCACATCCATACGGAAATCGGGCATCGTTGCCGGGGGGCGAAGATTCAAGGTAAGCTCACCAGCCTGAATTATCAACTTAAAACGGGCGACCAAGTCGAGATTATCACGTCCAAACGCGGCGGCCCCAGTATGGACTGGCTTAACCCTGACCTCAGTTATGTAAAGACTACCCGCGCTCGAACCAAGATCCGTTACTGGTTCCGTAAGCTCAACCGTGATAAGCATGTCGCGCTCGGTCGGGAGGTGATCGAAAGAGAGTTAAAGCGCATGGGTGTGTTAGATGAAATGTCGTTCGAACACGTCGCACACTTATTCGATTACGACCGCATTGATGACTTCATGGCGAACGTCGGCAATGGTGACATCAACGCACATCAAATCGCCAACCACGTACTCGACGAAGAACGTAAGAAGCAGCGATTCAAAGATGTTGACTCGCTGGTGCGCAAGGTACGCCCGGCAACCCAACACGACAACGATAATGGTGGCATCAAGATCCTCGGCACCGGCGGCCTTCTAGTCAACATCGCACGTTGCTGTAACCCCACCCCCGGCGATGAAATCACCGGTTATATCACACGCGGACGCGGTGTTACCGTGCATCGCTGTGACTGTCCCAATATTTTATCGCTCCATGATCCCGAACGGTTGATCGACGTTTCCTGGGGGAACACCAGCGAAGAACGCTATTACGCCGTTCCAGTGGAGATCGTCGCCTACGACCGCGAAGGGCTTATCCGTGACATCAGCACGGTGATTGCCGATGAACGTGTGAACATCTCGAAAGTTGACATCTCAACCCGCCAGGAGATTGCCACATTTCACATCACCATGGAAATCAGCCATAATCAGCAACTCACGCGCATCCTTTCGCGGCTCGGTCAAATCAAGAGTGTTGTGGAGACTTACCGCTGCAATACCCAACAATGATAGATAAAGCGTGAAGCACCTTAACACTTTGGCATTCAATTTTATAGTAATATGGGAGTAAACATGTCAAACTCACCTATTACGTCGGTGATGCTTAAGAAAGTATAAGCCGATTAACGATTGGAGCAAAGTTATGCACGATAGACTGCGGCAACTAGCAGTTGCTCAATTTGAGGCGCTCGACAAGAATACGCGGTTGGTCGTCATCCATCCGAATTACGGACAGCAACATACCGTACTCGGTGATTTGTTCGATCAAATTGACGCTTATGTGCGCTTCGAAGGCAATGACTTGTCAAAAGAAGAACTTCATGCCCAACTAGAAGACGCACTCGAACAAGAGACGAAACTGCCAGCAAAGGCGATCATTGCGCTGGATGAATGTGACCGTGCGGATGCTGACGCCCTTGATGCGTTCATCTGTGACCTGGTCACACATACGTCCGCTCGGTATATTATTTTCGGGCGTCAGATGCCCCAGAACGTCATCGAAGACCCGACCCTGCGCCAGAAAACCAGTTTCATCCCACACGACGAAGAAGCTATCCTATGGGATTATGCGCAACTCGCAGACGATGAAATACTGCTGGAAGTCCGCGCATTGGGTGAAGGTCATGTCCTGCTCAACGGCAAACGTATCGACAACTGGGACGGCGTCCTGCCACGTTCGCTGTTTTTCTACCTCGTTGACCGGGGGATGACGACCCGCAACGAGATCTTTGAAAACTTCTGGCCTAATCTCAACGTGCGTGAGGCGACCAACGTCTTCCATGTGACCAAGCGCAAGATCAGTGAAGTCCTCGGTATCGACCTGACGACTTACTTTTCGGGCTTTTACCGGCTCTCACCGGAGATCAAACTGAGTTATGACGTCGTCGCCTTCAAAGAGATCGTACAGAACAGCGCGGTTGCGCAGACCGACGACGAAGCCGAAGCCCTACTAGAAAAAGCCAGCAAGCTCTATCAAGGCGATTTCCTCGCAACGATGGACGTTGACTGGGCCAAAAACCGGCAACAAGAACTCACATTGGATTACGCCGATGCGCTGATCAATCTCGCCGAAGCCTATTACAATCATGGTCACCTTCAGAATGCACTCGGTCTATACATCCGTGCCGCCGGCCTGGGACAAAACGACACCAAACAAGTCTACCGCATCATGCAGATTTATCGTGAGATGAACCAGTATGACCGCGCCTTGCAGGTCTACGAGGACTTTGCCACCATGACCGAAGAACCCGACCTGAGACTACAAGATCTGCAACGGGAAATCCGACAAGAAAGTGAGCAAACTGTCGCCTGAACCGCTACATATCGTCCTTATTGAGCCGTATTATGGCGGCAGTCACCGTGAATGGGTACGGGGTTATCAGGCCGCATCTCGACACCAAATCGAACTGATAACCTTACCCGCTCAATTCTGGAAATGGCGTATGCAAGGCGGCGCGGTGACCATCGCTCGCCTCATCCGCAAACGGGCCACGCGCAGACCGCATATTATACTCGCCTCAGATATGCTCGACCTCGCCACACTTCGCGCCTTGCTGCCCGACGGATGGCATACAGTCCCAATCGCACTTTACTTCCACGAAACCCAGCTTACCTATCCACAAAACGAGCGGCAAAAACACGGTTGGCGCTACGGATTCATCAACTACACCAGCGCATTGACCGCTGATAAAGTCTTTTTCAACAGCGCCTATCATCGTGAGATATTCCTCGAAACACTCCCGAATATGCTCAAGCACTTCGGGGACTACAACGAGCTGCAAACCGTTGCTGAGATTCGAGAAAAATCCGAGGTGCTGTGGTTGGGGCTAGACTTGAAGCGCCTCGACCCACACCAGACGAACGACGAGAAAACCAGGCCCCCGCTGCTGCTCTGGAATCACCGGTGGGAAGCCGATAAGAACCCGGATGAATTTTTGCGCGCACTGCACGTGCTTATGGATGCCGGTGTCGCGTTCCGTGTGGCGATTACCGGGGAAAACTTCCGTAAGACATCCACAGCGTTTGAAGCCGCCCGTCAGCGCCTCGGTGACCGTTTGGTGCAGTACGGCTACTTACCGGATTTTACTGCCTATGCCCGTCTGCTGTGGCAGACCGATTACGTCATCAGCACGGCAAAACAGGATTTTTTCGGCGGTGCCATCGCCGAGGCGATCTATTGCGGTTGCATCCCCGTGCTACCAGATCGCCTAAATTACCCGTATCTATTGCCGGAGGTATTGCACGAGAATTATCTATACGGAGGACAGTCACCGAAGTATCTGCTCACCGCCCTGCTAGAAAATCACCAGCCGGTAGACACACGCGCGCTACGCGAACATATCGCCCAGTTCGACTGGACGATTATGGCACCCATTTATGACGACCACATGACGCAGCTCACCCGGTCACACCAGAGGTGAGCTGAGATCACACCTGTTCCGCTGCCGTTTCTTCTTCGGCGTCCGTCGCTGTGATGGCCTCGAACATCGACTGATACTCGACAACGGTCATCACACGCTCATTTTTGCGCGTCATGGAAATCACCAGATCACCCCCGGTACGCCCACGCTTAACCTCCGGGGCACGTTCCAGCCGCATATATAAAGGCTTATTTTTGTTGGAAAGCGCGATCAACCGGGCATTTAGTCGTCCGATTGCCGCCGCCGCGACCTCCTGGCTACCGTCAGGCAGTCGCATGGTAATCACCCCCCCACCCCCGCGTCCCTGCACGGGATATTCTTCAACCGGCGAAATTTTGGCGATACCGTCATCGGTAATCGTCCATATGTACTTGTCATCATGGGCGATGTTCACCGCAACCACCTGCGCCTTTTGATTGCCCAACTTGATCCCGCGTATCCCGCCAGCCGGTAGACCAGTCGGGCGCACATCACTTTCTTTAAAACGAATGGCCTGCGCTTGATTGCTGGTCAGGATGACTTCTTGCTCACCATCGGTGGGCAGCACCGCGATTAACTTGTCATCGTCGCCGACGTTCATCACCGTAAAGACATTTGCAGACATCCCCGGTAGGTCTTCCTGGCGGATGCGCTTGACCTGTCCCCGCGCGGTCGCCAAAAATAGATAGCCCGCTTTGAGCGCACCGGGCATACTTAGCCCACCAGCAAGTTGAACATCAGCGTCGAAAGGCGTTAGCGTGCTGAAGTGGACACCATCCGTAATGTCCTCAGCTTGCGGGAGCTGCTGAACAGGTACGGTCGCACACTCACCCGTCGTACTAAACAAGTAAAGAACCTGGTTGGTCGTCGCCTCCATTAAGAAACGTGGCGGTTCTTTGTCACTTGCAGTGACCTTGGGCGGCTCGGTATCGTAGCCTCGTGAAACCTTGCCATCGACCGTAATCGTGATCCACGCCTGCTCCTCCGGCATCATCAGGTCCTCGACGGTCGCGCTTGACGCCATGCTATCGACGATGATCGTGCGGCGGGCATCGCCGTAAGCCATCTTGATCGTTTTGAGTTCTTCAGCGACGACATCACGCATCTTCTTAGGGTTGCTCAGCAGCCCTTCGAGATACTTAATCAGCTTGATCTTCTCTTTGTGCTCCGCCTGAATCTTTTTACGCTCCAATGACGCCAAACGCCGAAGCTGCATATCGAGGATCGCCTGTGACTGGATCTCGGTGATCTTCAGCTTCTTCATGAGATTGTTACGCGCGGTTTCGACGGTTTGTGAACGACGGATAATGTCAATCACCACGTCCAGATCATCGAGTGCGACCAGCAAGCCTTCGAGGATATGTGCACGCGCACGCGCACGCGCGAGTTCGTACTCGCTGCGGCGGCGCACAATCTCATAACGATGTTCCAGATAGACACGCAGCGATTGTTTTAGGCTCAGCAGACGCGGTTGATTATCGACCAGCGCCAGCATCCGTATGCTAAATGTGTCTTGTAGCGGTGTATATTTGAACAGATCCGCCAGTACATCATTGGGGTCTGCGCCGCGTTGTAGCTCTACAATAAGACGCATCCCCTGCCGGTCGGACTCATCACGCAGGTCAGAAAGTCCCTCGAGACGTCCGTCTTGCACCAACTTGGCGACACGCTCGATCAACGTGGTCTTGTTGACCTGATAGGGCAATTCACTCACGACAATGCGAGACTTGCCCCGTCCCATATCCTCGATGTGAATTTTCGCCCGGACGATGATCTTACCCTGCCCGGTCGCGTAGGCGGTCAGGAGGGTGTCCTCTTCCGCGCCGCCATCTTGATGACGATAGACCACACCACCGGTCGGGAAATCCGGCCCGACAACGAACTGCATCAAGTCCTCGACGGTAACATCGTCTAGGTGATCCCAGCGTTCCAGCATATAAGCCAGTGCATCACACACTTCATTGAGATTGTGTGGTGGGACGTTGGTAGACATCCCGACCGCGATCCCCGATGAACCGTTGACCAGCAAATTCGGGATGCTGGCAGGCAGCACACCAGGTTCAGACAGGCTGCCGTCGAAGTTCTCGACAAAATCGACCGTTTCTTTATCAATATCGACCAGCAATTCCTCGCCGATCTCAGACATGCGTGCCTCGGTGTAACGCATGGCAGCGGCGCGGTCGCCGTCGATGCTGCCGAAGTTACCCTGTCCGTCAACCAGCATATTTCGCATGGAGAAATTTTGCGCCATCCGCACCATCGCATCATAGACCGCGCTGTCACCGTGTGGATGGTACTTCCCTAACACCTCACCGACGATACGCGCACTCTTACGGTACGGCGTATCCGCCCGTAAGCCCATGTCGTACATCGCATATAAAATACGCCGGTGTACCGGCTTTAAGCCATCACGCGCATCAGGCAGCGCACGCGAGACGATTACACTCATCGCATAATCCAGGTAAGCATCGCGCATCTCCTGCTCGATGTGTACCTGGTGAACATCACCAATAATCATGTTGTCCTTACCCTCAAAATAAGATAACTGACGAGGAACACCCGTCGTGGAACATAATAGCGCATTCTAGGGGAAAAACTATCCGCTTGTCAAATCATTACCCGTAGAAGGGACTACGAACACGTTGTCAGGCATTTGATTGCTGCGAGATTTCAGCGAATACACTGTGTATCTAGGGTTCATTATGGCTCATTTTGCTTGCATTTTCAGTTTATCGTTATCCAGAATGAGCGAATTTGCCCTAATATGCGATCCTCTGACAGGTTGTTCGTACATCCCACACCCGTAGAATAACCGTTCTACAGTTTATCATAAAAGTGAGATTTGCGCAGTTTAAAATTCTCTGTTGGTGGAGTCGAAAAGAGATATGCGCGTGGGCATATCTCTTTCTTTTGAATCTAGCGCGGCGCTGTCAACGGGTGTCAGGCGTCTTCTTCCGGTGGTTCTATCTCGACCAGCAGCGCGTTCTTATCGACGGTCTGACCGTCCTTGACGTGGATTTTCGTCACCAAACCTTCGGCGGGTGCCTTCAGTTCGTTCTGCATCTTCATCGACTCAAGGATGACGACCGTCTGCCCTTGTACAACCATCTGTCCTTCCGAGATTGGTACGGAGACGATCAATCCCGGCATCGGCGAATTGATCTCGCCGCCGCCAGCACCGAGTATACCTTTGCGCTGGGCCATCAGTAGAGCACGTTCGTCGAGCACCTGCCCCTCGTAGAGCCGACCGCCCATCAATACTGTGTAGTTGCCCTGCTCTTCATCAATGACGACTTGTAGCGAGTTGTTGTTCGTAATCACCGAGTACAGAGATGGCCCTAGCGAGAGGAAATCGACATCGCGTTCCTCACCGTTGAGCATGACGTTGCCGTTCTTATCGATCTCGATTTCGTACTGTTCGTTGTTGATAATCGTGACGTATTTCATCGTTGCATCCGCTCCCAACGGCTGATCCACTTCCAGTTGCTAGCGTCACGCTTCGCCGGGGCGATCACCTGCGCCGCCTGCTGCCGCTTACGATGCGCGTACAGGGTCGCAGCAATCGCTGCCGTCTCCAGTTCCGCTTCGGTCGGTTCTTCCTCGTAGGTCGTCATACTGAACCGCTGCTCGACAAAATTGGTGTCGATCTGCCCGGCGATGAAGCTAAAGCTGTTCAGCAAGTTGATATGGAATGGGATGTTATGCTTCAAGCCCATGATCGTATATTCAGAGAGTGCGCGGCGCATCCGCAGCATCGCTTCGGAGCGCGTTTCACCCCAGGTGATGAGCTTGGAGATCATGCTATCGTAGTACGGCGAAATCTCCGCACCGGGATACACCCCACTATCGACTCGCACACCGGGGCCGCTCGGCGTGATTAATGTCGTGATCTTGCCGGTAGAGGGCATAAAGTTGGCATAGGGGTCTTCCGCATTGATGCGGCATTCTATCGCCCAACCACGCGGTTCTAAGAAGCTCTCTTGCGGCGTCATCGGGCGACCGCGCGCGATGCGGATCTGCTCTTTGGCCAGGTCTACCCCTGTGACCAGTTCCGTCACCGGATGCTCGACTTGTAGGCGGGTGTTCATCTCCAGGAAGTAGTAATTCTTGTCTTTATCCACCATACATTCGATGGTGCCTGCGTTGACGTAGTTCACTGACTGCGCGGCGGCAATCGCCATCTCACCCATATTGCGACGAAGTTCGTCATCGACAAACACACTCGGTGCTTCCTCGACTAACTTCTGGTGGCGGCGCTGGATGCTACATTCACGCTCACCCAGGTGGATAGTCTTACCGTGCGTGTCCGCGAGGATTTGAAACTCGATGTGACGGGCACCGACGAGTAGCTTCTCGACATACACATCACCGTTGCCGAAGGCACTTTCAGCCTCACGCCGGGCGGTTGCCAACGCTTCGGCGAAGTTCTTTTCCTCATGGACGGCACGCATCCCCTTACCACCCCCACCGGCAACGGCCTTGATGAGTACCGGGAAGCCGATCTTCTTAGCGGCATTGACGAGTTCGTCGTCGGGTAAGCCCGCCTCGGTACCAGGGATGAGCGGTACGCCGTTTTTGGTCACGGCGGTACGGGCGGCTTGCTTGTCGCCCATCGTCGCAATTGCATACGGCGGAGGCCCGATCCAGGTTATACCTTCATCCATGACCTGCTGGGCGAACTCGGCATTTTCTGACAGGAAACCATAACCGGGATGAATCGCGTCTGCACCGGTTTCACGCGCCGCTTCGATCAGGCGATCCATACGTAAGTAGCTATCACGCGGCGCAGGTGCCCCGATGTGAACGGCCTCATCGGCGTAGCGGACATGCAGCGCCGCCCGGTCAGCATCTGAGTAGACCGCGACTGTGGGAATACCCAGGTCACGCGCAGCGCGGATAACACGAACGGCGATTTCGCCGCGATTGGCGACGAGTATCTTGTTAATTTTCGTTGGTTGTTCAGTCATTCGTTTACCCCTCCTAAAGCGGGATATTGCCGTGCTTCTTGGGCGGGTTACTATCACGCTTATTCTGGAAGACTTCCAGACCGTTAATCAAGCGTGAGCGGGTATCACGCGGCTCGATGATGTCATCAACGAAGCCACGGCTAGCAGCGATATACGGATTTGCGAACCGCTCCCGGTATTGATCCGCCAGTTCTTTCTTCTTGGCGACCGGGTCATCTGCCGCTTTGAGGTCACGACGATAGATGATCTCGACCGCGCCTTCCGGCCCCATCACGGCGATTTCTGCCGTAGGCCACGCCAGATTAAGGTCGCCCCGGATGTGTTTACTGCTCATCACGCAGTAGGCACCACCGTAGGACTTACGAGTGGTCACGGTCAGCTTGGGGACGGTCGCCTCGCAGTAAGCATAAAGCAACTTCGCACCAGAGGTGATGATGCCGTTGTGTTCCTGATCGGTACCGGGCAGGTAGCCGGGCACATCCACGAAGGTGATGATCGGAATATTGAACGCATCACAGGTACGGATGAAACGGGCGGCCTTTTCGCTGGCTTTGATGTCCAGCACACCCGCCAGCACCATCGGTTGGTTAGCGACAATGCCGACACTATGCCCACCCAACCGCGCATAACCACACACGATATTGGCGGCGAATTCCTCGTGAACCTCGAAGAAAATACCGTCATCAACGATAAGTTCGATGACATCTTTCATGTCATAAGGTTTATTGGGGCTATCCGGCACCATCGTGTCGAGGCTTTCCTCGGTGCGCAGCACATCATCAGTCGGTGCGACGAAAGGCGCGTCTTCCATGTTGTTCTGCGGCAGATAAGCCAGCAGTTCGCGCGCCATCAGCAGAGATTGTGTCTCGTCATCGGCGACCATATGCGCCACACCGCTCTTGCTGGCATGAACAGACGCCCCCCCCAGGTCTTCAAAGGTCACGTCTTCGTTCAGTACCTGCTTGACCACATCGGGCCCGGTGATGAACATATAACTTGTATCACGCACCATGATCGTATAGTCGGTCAGCGCCGGGCTGTAAACCGCCCCACCCGCACACGGCCCCATAATCACACTGATCTGCGGGATCACACCGCTGGCAAGTGTGTTACGCAGGAAAATATCCGCGTAACCACCCAGGCTTTCCACACCTTCCTGGATGCGGGCACCACCGCTATCGTTCAAGCCGATAACAGGCGCACCGGCTTTCATCGCCATATCCATCACTTTGATGATCTTCTGGGCGTGCGCTTCGCTCAGGCTACCACCGAGCACGGTGAAGTCCTGGGAGTAAACGTAGACCAGACGCCCTTCGATTGTGCCCCAGCCTGTGACGACACTGTCACCGGGAAACTTTTGCTTATCAAGGTTAAAATTGGTCGAGCGATGCTCTACAAACGCATCGAGTTCACGGAAACTACCCGGATCGAGCAAAATATCGAGACGCTCGTAAGCGGTGTTGCGGCCTTTGTCATGCTGGCGCTGTACCCGGTCTGGGCCACCACCCGCATGGCTGGCTTCGCGCCGCTCTCTGAGTTCGAGGATATTCGGATTATCTGTCATAGTTTTATTCTCCATTGTTCTGGATGTCCCGGTTACGTATCAGCGTCAGGACAACACCGATCAGCAATAATAAAAATATCATCAACGAAAAAGGCAAACGCTGACGATCATAAACGGACTGAGTAAAAACCACCAGTCGTAACGCCCTATAGATGATAAACACCGCTATCAGCATTAAGGAACGTTTCACGCTCCCGCGCTTTTTTCGCACCAAACCTATCGTAACCCAACCGAACAGTAACGCCCAAGTGACACCTGTCATCAATAGCAAGGAGGGAGATAAGCTCAATCGCTCGGCGGTGTCGGTGGGGAGTTGCAATGCACGGATTGCAGCGCCGATATGATAGGCAACGAGCAGAAACAGCAGGAACAACAGCCAGCGAGGACGACGACCCATAGACGTTTGTTGTATTACTTTCCTTCACGACCAATTTTGAACGCACTCAAGCGGGAACGAATGCTGCCAATACTGCCGATGGACAAAATGCTCCCCGCGCTACCGATAGAAAGGATGCTGCCGGCGCTACCAATCGACAAAATGCTCCCCGCACTGCCGATTGAAAGGATACTGCCGACGCTTCCTATCGAGAGTATGCTGCCCCGGCTGCCAATTGAAAAGAGGTTGCCGCGCTTATCTATGACTCTACTGAAAAAAGGTCATTTTGCCGAAAATTTGACCCGGTATCACACCATTTTGAACCTCTATGACCCACGTTTTTCGGGTCATATTGAGTTCTTTCAGCGGAGTC
>DAOTTX010000110.1:0-99217 GCA_034437515.1 Anaerolineae bacterium | reverse complement strand
GACTCCGCTGAAAGAACTCAATATGACCCGAAAAACGTGGGTCATAGAGGTTCAAAGTGGTGTGATAACGGGTCAAATTTTCGGCAAAATGACCTTTTTTCAGTAGAGTCTGACCACAGTCTTGATCTTTTCTGGGGCACGGCACCCGTGCCCCGGTTTTGATGTGTTTTAGAACAAGCCCCACTCGTCGGCAGCGCCGTCTTCCATCATGCTTGGATCCCACATCTCAAGGCCCATCTCAATCGTCGTAGGGACTTCGAGATGTTCTTGAGCGGTGCGGCGGGTTTGCTCAAGCAGTTGCGGTGCATATGGGCAGAAGGGCGTGGTCATAATCATAGTGACGTGTGCCCGATCATCCATAATGTCGGCGTCACGCACGAGGCCCAACTCGATAATGTTCATGCCGATTTCGGGGTCAATTACGGCACGTAGGGCTTCCATCAATGTTTCTTCGTTCTTATTTTCCGTACTTGGTGCCTGGTCTGTCATGGGATCTCCTCATCAATAGTTTGCTTATGAAATGCATATTAACATTCGGCGTAAGACGTGTCAATTTTGTTGATGCTTATGAGTGAAATTGCCACTCAATTTCAATTGAAACGCGAACACATGAGCGTTCCATGAATGGTGCCGAATAATTTTTATTATTTACATCATAATTATTGACACTCCTGTTGCAGACTGCTATACTCAATCATAGTCAAGGTAACAAAAAAATTTAACACGCATTAAACAGTCATAAGGAGGATGTCCATTCGATGGGCGTAACACTCGAAATCCGTAACTTACATGTGAACGTCGAAGGCGAGGAAGGCAAGATCCTGCGCGGCGTTGACTTGACCATCAAACAGGGCGAAGTCCACGCGATGATGGGACCGAACGGCTCCGGTAAAAGCACGCTCGCCAATGTCCTGATGGGCAACCCGGCTTACGAAGTCACTGAAGGCGAGATTCTGCTCGACGGTGAAGACTTGCTCGATATGGAACCCGATGAGCGCAGCCGCGCCGGTGTGTTTCTTGCGTTTCAGTACCCTGTGTCTATCCCCGGTGTGACGGTCGCAAACTTCCTTCGTCATGCGATCAACGCTCGTATGAAAGCCGAAGACCCAGAAAGCAAGGGGATGCCGATCCCGAAATTCGCCAAGATGATGCGCGAAAAGATGAACACGCTTGAGATGGATCACAGTTTCGCCGGTCGCTATCTGAACGAAGGGTTCAGTGGTGGTGAGAAGAAACGGGCTGAGATTCTGCAAATGGCGGTGCTGGAACCGAAAATCTCCATCCTTGACGAAACCGACTCCGGCCTGGATATTGACGCGCTGCGCGTAGTCGCAGAAGGCGTGAATAAGCTAAAAGGCCCCGGCATGGGCGCGTTGGTGATTACGCATTATCAGCGCATTCTCAACTACATCGAGCCGGAATACGTTCATATTATGCTTCAGGGCAAGATCGTCGAAAGTGGTGGCCCGGAGTTGGCAGAGAAACTCGAAGAATCGGGTTACGATTGGATCCGTGAGAAGCACGGCACACCGGTCGCCGAATAAGTTACTCTCTATACGCTATCCTTTTCAAAGGAAAGTTTTATCATGGTAGAATATATCCCTAGCGATAAGCAACTTACAAAAGAAGAAACCGCGCTGCGTGGCGTCCGTGATGACTACGATACGGCCTACGGCTTCCACGATGACGACGTTGACTATAGCTTTAAGAGTGAAAAAGGCGTTGATGCCGATGTCGTCCGCAACATCAGCAAGATGAAGAACGAGCCGGAGTGGATGACTGAAATCCGCTTGAAGGCTTACGAGCATTTCACCGAGCGCCCGACACCTGATTGGGGTGGTAGCGGTCTGCTGGATGAGATCGATTACGACGACATCTACTACTATATGCGGGCGACGGACAAGCCCGGTCGTAGCTGGGAAGAAGTACCACCGGAGATTAAAGACACCTTCGACCGTCTGGGCATCCCCGAAGCGGAAGCTCGCTTCTTGCAGGGTGTAAGCGCCCAGTACGATTCCGAGTCGGTTTACCACAACATCCGGCAAGACCTCGAGGATAAGGGTGTGATCTTCCTCGATATGGATACCGGGCTGCGCGAATATCCCGAACTGGTCAAAGAATACTTCGGTAAGATCATCCCTTACAACGATAACAAGTTCGCCGCGCTGAATACGGCGACCTGGTCTGGTGGGTCATTCATCTATGTGCCGCCCGGTGTGAAAGTCGAGATGCCGCTTCAGGCATACTTCCGCATCAACACGCAGAACATGGGGCAGTTTGAGCGCACACTCATCATCGTGGATGAAGGTGCTTACGTGCATTACGTTGAAGGCTGCACCGCCCCGACTTATAGCTCCAACAGCCTGCACAGCGCGGTTGTGGAGATCGTCGTGAAGGAAGGTGGACGTTGCCGCTATACGACTATCCAGAACTGGTCAAACAACGTCTATAACCTCGTGACTAAGCGTGCCGTAGCCAAGAAGAACGCGACAATGGAATGGGTCGATGCCAACCTCGGCAGTAAGCTGACGATGAAGTACCCGGCGGTGATCCTCGAAGAAGAGGGTGCACACGGTGAGGTGCTGTCTATCGCGTTTGCCGGTAAGGGCCAGCATCAGGACGCAGGCGCGAAGATCACGCATCTCGCACCGAACACGACCAGCCAGATCATCAGCAAGTCCATCGGTAAAGATGGCGGTCGCGGGAGCTATCGCGGTCTGCTGAAGGTCGCGCCGAACGCGACCGGCGTCAAGAGCAACGTGGTCTGTGACGCGCTGCTGCTCGACGAAGAGAGCCGCTCTGATACCTATCCCTATATCGAGATCGAGAACAAAGATGTCACGATGGGGCATGAGGCATCGGTCAGCAAGGTCGGTGAAGATCAACTCTTTTACCTGATGAGCCGTGGCCTGAGCGAAGACGGAGCCAATGCGATGGTCGTCAACGGCTTTATTGAGCCGCTGGTGAAGGAACTCCCGATGGAATATGCGCTTGAGATGAACCGTCTGATCCAGATCCAGCTTGAAGGGTCAATCGGGTAAGTCGCCTCACCGCAACGAATACAACTTCTCAGGGACATGGTTCGCCATGTCCCTCACTACGTCAATTATTAAACAGGGAGGATTATCTGTGGTCGCAGTAAGACGCCGCTCTAGTGCGCCGGTTGCGCCGAGTTATACGGAAGCCGATGTTGAAGCACTGAGTAATGCGAACGATGAACCACAATGGCTACGGGAAGCGCGGCAGGCTGCCTGGGAGCTTTATATTGATATGCCGATGCCGACCCTACAAGACGAAGAGTGGCGGCGTACCGACTATCGCAGCATCCGTTGGGATGAAGCCGATAGGCTCATTCAAGGCAATGGTGCAAGCCTCGATGCGGTGCCAGCGCCGAACCTCGAACCGCTAGTCGGTGGTGATGAGGGCGGCACCATGATCTTTGTCGATGGCAAGCTGGTCAAATACGAGTTCTCCGAAGAACTCAAGCAACAGGGGATCGTCTTTACCGATCTGCTGACGGCCTGCAAAGAACACGAAGACCTTGTGCGCTCGCAGTTGATGACCAAAGCGGTGCTGCCGACGGACGGCAAATTCGCCGCGCTGCATGGCGCGTTGTGGACGCATGGTGTGTTCCTCTATGTACCGAAGGGCAAGGCTGTTGAGCTGCCGTTCCATGTGGTGATGTATAATACCCAGCCAGGGGCGAGCATGGGGCATGTGTTGACCATGCTGGAAGAAAACTCTCAGGCGACGATGCAGGTCGAATATGCGTCCGCCCACGCGGATACACATTCTGCTTACATCGGTGTGACCGAATTGCTGGTCGGTGATGCGGCAAACCTGACTTATGTCGCGCTGCAAGACTGGAACCGCGAAACTTACGAGTTCAGCCACCAGCAGGCGCGGGTAGGGCGTGATGCCAACCTCGACTGGATCGTCGGCAACATGGGTAGTGCGTTAACGAAAGCCTATCTCGAAATTGATATTAACGGTGTCGGCGGTAACGGTCGGATGTCTGGCTTCTTCTTTGCGGATAAGACTCAGATGTTTGATCTGGATACACAGCAGAACCACAACGCACCGCTGACTAACTCTGACCTGTTGTTCAAGGGTGCGGCGAAGGATGATGCGCGCACATTGTGGCAGGGCATGATTAAGTCGTTACCGCAGATGCAGAAGATCGACGGCTTCCAGGCTTGTCGTAATCTGGTGTTGAGTGACAACGCCCGTATGGACGCGATCCCCGGCCTGGAGATCGAAGCCGATGACGTGATTTGTTCACACGCGGCGACCTTCGGCACGTTGGAATGGGAGCCGATCTACTATCTGATGAGTCGTGGCATCTCGCGTGGACAGGCCGAACTAATGGTGATCGAGGGTTACTTCGATGAACTGCTAGATCGCATCCCGTTTGAGCGCGTGCGCGAACGCTTACAGGCAGCGGTCGAAGCGAAGATCCTTTCGTAGTCGATCTCACGAAATTGGTGACATTTGTTGCATAAAAAGGCGCGTCGCATCAGTTGACGCGCCTTTTATGTACCGGCAAAATAGAAGCAAGAATCGAATTTAAGCAAAATGAGCAACCTAATGACTGAAGTTATCAGTACATACGATATAGATGCCATCCGGGCAGATTTCCCGGTGTTACAGCAAGAACATAGTCCTGGTAAGCCACTGATCTTTCTTGATAACGCTGCGTCGAGCCAGCGACCGGTACAGATTATCGACGCACTCAACGATTACTACCAACGTTATCATGCCAATGTGCATCGCGGCATCCACAAGCTCAGTGAGGAAGCGACCGCCGCCTATGAAGGGGCACGGAAGAAGATCAAACACTTCATCAATGCGAAAAGCTGGCGGGAGATCGTCTTCACCAGTGGCACGACGGCGGGGATTAATCTCATCGCGCAAACGTGGGGGCGTGCGAACCTCGGCCCTGATGATGTGGTCGTGCTGACACAAATGGAGCATCACTCCAACATTGTGCCCTGGCAGATGCTTGCTGCTGAAAAGGGCTTTAAGATCGAATATATCCCGGTCACGGCTGATGGTCTGCTTGATCTCGACGTTTACGATGAGCTTTTACGCACACAGCCAGTGAAACTGGTCGGCGTGATGCATGGTTCAAACGTGCTAGGGACGGTCAACCCGGTTGAGGCGATGATCTCACAGGCACACGCTCACGGTGCAGTTGTTCTGGTTGATGCGGCGCAGAGTGTCCCTCATATGCCGGTTGATGTACGGGCATTGGACGCGGATTTTCTCGTGTTCAGTGGTCATAAGATGATCGGGCCGACCGGGATTGGTGTACTCTATGGCAAGCGTGATCTGCTGGAAGCAATGCCGCCCTGGATGGGCGGGGGTGATATGATCGCACAGGTGACGCTCGACGGTAGCACATGGAACGACCTGCCATATAAATTCGAGGCCGGCACACCGTCGATTGCGGCAGCGATTGGCCTGGGTGCAGCGGTCGATTATCTCGATAGTGTCGGCTTGACGAATATCCACGCGCACGGGCAGGCGGTCACGGCTTATGCGCTTGAACGCCTGACGGAGATCCCCGATGTGACGATCTACGGGCCGCGAGAGGCAAGCCAACGCGGGCCGCTGGTCACATTCGCCTGTGGTCGCATCCACCCACATGATATGGCGCAGTTACTTGACGCGGAAGGGGTTGCTGTGCGTGCGGGGCACCACTGCGCACAACCATTACACCAATGTCTGGGTATTCCGGCGTCAACACGAGCGAGCTTTTACTTTTACAACACACATCAAGAAGTTGATAAGCTGGTTGAAGCCATTTACAAGGCAAAAGACGTATTTACACTTTAGGGACATTCTATGGATAATATGTATCGTGAAAACATCCTCGATCATGGCATGAACCCGCGCAATACCGGGATTGTTGAACCGGCGACGATTGACTACGAGGTTCACAACCCGATGTGCGGCGACCGTTTGCGGCTCACGCTGCAACTCGACGCGGACAACGTGGTCACCGCGTTGGGCTGGGAAGGCGAAGGCTGTGCGATCAGTCAGGCGGCGGCATCCATGCTAGGTGAGGAGGTGATTGGTAAGTCACTCGATGAGGTCAAGCATATCGAAAAACAGGACGTTTACGATATGCTCGGTATTCCGATCTCGGCACAGCGGGTCAAATGTGCGCTGTTGGGTCTTAAAGCGTTAAACGTCGGTCTCTATGGCAGCGAATACTGGCGCGAACTACAGGAAGCAGAGGAAGAAGACGAATAAGATGGAGTTCATCAAGGTAGCGAAGACGGAAGAATTGCCATCCGGCGGTGAGCCTATTGTCGTGGAAATCAAACGGCGCTGGGTGGCGATCTACAATGTTGACGGTGAATATCACGCTATTGAGGATGTCTGCACGCATGACGGCGGGCCGCTGGCGGAAGGGCCGCGTGATGGTTGTGTTGTTGCGTGTCCGCGACACGGAGCGCGTTTCGATGTGACGACCGGCGAGGCGCTTTCTGGCCCGGCTGGTACGATTGATGTGCCGACCTACGCCGTCAAGGTCGAGGACGGATACATCGTGGTTAGCCAGGAGCGACAAAAATAAAATTGGGCGCTCACGACATTCTCGATCAAATGTATGACGGGCGAACGCTGGTTTTTGGTCATCGTGGGGCGAGCGCCTATGCACCGATGAACACCATACCGGCGTTCGAGCTTGCCGCTGCACAGGGCGCAGATGGTGTTGAACTCGATGTGCATCGTTCAAAAGATGGGCACGCGGTCATCGTCCATGACTTTACAGTCGATAAAACGACGAACGGCACCGGCACCGTAAAAGAGATGACACTGGCACAACTCAAGGCGTTGGACGCGGGTGCGTGGAAATCGCTCGAATATGCCGGTGTGCGTGTGCCGACGTTGGGTGAGGTGTTTGAGGCGGTCGGGCAGCGTCTATACATCAATGTCGAGATCAAATCAAACACATTGCGTACCGATGGCGTAGAGCAGGTGGTCGCCGATGTCATCCGGCAGTACGACATGGAAAAACGTGTGGTCGTATCGTCGTTTAATCCGCTGGCGTTACGGCGTTTTCATAACTGCATGGCGGAGGTACCGCTGGGCTATCTGACCGCGCCTGATATGCCGGTGATAACCAGGTTGTTCGCCGTGAACATGCAATACGACGCGCTGCATCCGTTCCACGAGACGATTGACGCTGCCTACATGGAATCTGCAAGGCAGCGTGGCTTGCGCGTGAATACGTGGACGGTGAATGAGCCTGCACGGGCCGTCGAACTGCGTGATTTAGGTGTTGATCTGCTTGTGACCGACCAACCGGATGTAATTCGTGATGCGCTGGCTGATTAGTCTGTGGTGGCGGTTGATCCGCTTTGGTTTTCGACTGCTGTACTACGAAATGGCGTTTACCTACGATGTGGTGAGTAAAGTCGTTTCTTTGGGTGCGTGGCGATGCTGGCAGCGCAGCGCAATTAAACATTTGCCGGCGGATGTAAAAACTGGTTTGCTGCTGGAAGTCGCACACGGCACCGGGGATCTACAGATCGACCTGCAAGACGCCGGTTACCAGGTGATCGGTTATGATTTGTCACCGTACATGGGCAAGATCGCCCGGCGCAAGTTACAGAAGGGTAATTATAGCGCCGATCTTGCTCAGGGTCGGGCGCAGACGTTGCCCTTCCCGGCGCGGGCTTTTCCCGCAGTGGTGACGACCTTCCCGACTGATTTTATCTTCAAATCCGAGACACTCGGCGAGATTCATCGTGTATTGGCAGTGAACGGTACACTAATTATTGTGCTGGGGGGTGTTTTTACCGGTGCCGGTGTAGTGCAGCGGTTCTTAGAGTGGTTGTATCGCATCACCGGGCAACGTGCCGACCTCAAAGGGGTAGAAGGTGTGCTGGCTGAAGTCGTCGAGCATTTCAATCAACATGGGTTCGATGCGCGTGCGGTTAGCGCGGACTGCCCACGCAGCCGCGCACAATTGATCATCGCCCGGAAAATCAGGCTTCCAAATCACGGATAAAATGCTATAATCTTATGAGATTAATATGGTGGGTGTAGCTCAGTTGGTTAGAGCGTCTGGTTGTGACCCAGAAGGCCGTGGGTTCAAGTCCCATCACTCACCCAGAACACAAGCGTCCTGCGAAAGGGCGCTTTTTTTCGTCTCTATTCTGGCTCGCGAGTCTTAGACTGGCGGCGACGAAGTACCACGCGCAGTCCTTTGCGGTCAGTCGGTGGGTTGATCTCTTCGAGCGGTTGTAGTGATCTCGTAGGAAGTTCGACAGGGCGTGTATCCGGTGCTTTTTCGACCGTAGATGGTATATCCGTCTCGTCCACTGGTTCCACAGGTGTAGTCACAGAAGGAAGAGTCGGTTCGCCCGTTTCCGTCTCATCTGATGTAGTAACGACGTCATCTTCCGCAGTCGGCGATGGAGAAACAGCGGTAGTTTCCTGTGTCTCGCTGGGCTTGGGTACACCAAAGATCTCGAAGATACTTTTTTCCGAAGCGTCGATGTCAGCAATGTTATCAAATGTCGATACGGGTTGGGGTGGAGATACTTCTTCGACCGGTAATGGCTCATCAACGGTTACGGCGGGTGTCTCATGGGTGTCTTTTACCGACTCTTTCGACTCTACCGGCGGGACGGTTTCCGGTCGGGTAAATCGCAGATAATCGTCCTCGATGCTGATGTCGTCTTCAGATTCTGCGATCTCAAATTGTTCTGCTGTTTGTGCTGACTCGCTCGGAGGCACAGATTGCAGGAAATCCGGTTCTGGTGTTTCTTCAGGTTCGTCAGATATGACTTCAGGTTGTAGTGCCGGGCGTGGGCGAGTGTCCTCATCGGAGATCGGGGGTTCTTCGATGGGCAGTGGCGGACGCTCAAATTTTTCGCCAAATTTAGAGGGATAACGCGCCTGGTACTGTGCACGTTCCTCGACATCGGGGGCATCACGCATGACCGTGCGTCCGACGAAGCGTTCGCGCTCTTGTAGACCCTGTGTGATGTTTTCCCACAGCATCCACAGGCTCTCGATGATGTCGTTTTCAATGGTGCGTTGTGTTGAGATCGCGTTACGCAGGCCGCTAAAAATGCCCTTAAGCGCATAGTCGAACGTCCAATGGACGACCGTTCCTTCAGCGGTTTCGTGGAGCTTGATACGCCCCTTGTTCGAAGTAAACGGTGCGCCATCGACGATGACGTACTCGTAACCGACCTCTTTGTACCATGCGGTGATCTCCGCGACTTGTTCACGTCCGCTGAGAGTTTGGTAGCGATAGCGCGTACCCCGCCCGGTGATTTCCGTCGTGAGAAATGCCAAGTTGCGACAGTTTACTTGCCACTGCGCGTTGTTTCTTAAATCGCTGAGATACTCCCAGATCATCTGGGGGCTACCGGGTATGAGTACCCGTTGTTCAATAGAATTCATCAAATGTTGTAGGTGTGTTTTACGTTCATCTTTATGTTAAACTAATGCCCGTATTGTACCACAGTCTAATCGAAGCCACTGAGGGATTGTTCGATGCCGGGGCCTAACCCGACGTTTGGTTTTATTATTGCAACATTGCTCGGTGCGAGCTTTCATCTCGTGTTTGGTGGGGACGCCCGTCGTCTGGCGTTGTTTTTGTTAGCCGGTTGGCTCGGTTTCGGGCTGGGGCAACTCGTCGGTGACATCCTCGATTTTGCGCTTTTCAATCTGTTTGACATCGGGGCACTGAACATCATCCCGGCTGTGGGGGGTGCGGTGTTCGCTTTGATATTTACGTTCGTCGTCACATCGCGTCAAAGTGACCGGCGGCGCTCTTCACGTTAGAAGGATAAAATATGACAGTTGATAAAACACAACTCGAACAAGCATCGCCGGTAGCGCCTGTAGAAGCCGAAGACGATGATAGTGGATTGTCGGTCAAACAATATCTTCTAATCGCGGTAGGCGGTGCGTTAGGTCTTATTCTGGTCGTCTTTATCGTCGGTTTTCTTATCGTTTTGTTCACGAACGACCCGTTAGCGACTTCAGATCGCATTGCAGCCATCCGAGATATTCTGCTTATTATCATGGTCTTCCTGGGGGTGATGATCGTTGTCTCATTGGCGGTGCTTGTTCTACAAGTTGCACGCCTCGCTGATACGATACAGGGTGAAGTGCAACCTATGGTTGAAAACACCCGTGAGGCAACGGAGACGGTCAAGGGAACGGCACAGTTCATCGGTCGTAACGCCACTGGCCCGTTCATTACGATCATGTCGATTTTCTCCGGCATTGCCAAGTTTTTAAGCGAACTCGGCGGTGTTCGTCGCGCTGTGCGGCGCAGAAAGAAAGAATAAGTATGTCGAAAGAAAGTTTCCCTAATGATCGTACTTTGTTCGCTGGTTTTCGGCTCGGATTGCTCATCGGTGCGACCGTGACATTTTTTCGTGGTCCGCGTTATTATCTGCCGGAAAAACTCGGCGGCGCGACTGACTCCCTGCGTGATACGATTGAGTCAGTCACGCCCAGTGATCCTATTGAAGAGAGCATCGCAGAAGGCAAAGAAGCCGCCCGCCGCCGCCGCTCCGAACTTGGACTCGATGAACGTTAGCCGTTTTCGATCATACGCAGTGCCGCCGGGATGATTTCGAGTAAGTCCCCAGCGATGACGCTGCGACTGCTGTAACGGTGGGCGAGAAGTTGTCCGCTGAGGCCGTGTACATATCCGGCGATCTGCGCGGCCTCGAATGCCTTCACATCCTGGGCGATGAAGCCAGCGATCAGGCCAGCAAGCACATCACCTGTGCCAGCAGTGGCGAGTGCATCTGTCTTGAAGGGCAGCAACGCGGTTTGACCTTCCGGGTGCGCGATGATCGTATGTGCGCCCTTCAAAACAAGCACAACATTCCATTCTTTCGCTTTTTCCTGTGCAATCTGTAGGCGGTTTGACTGCACATCCTCGATGGTGCTATCCATCAGACGTGCCATTTCACCGGGATGTGGTGTGATAACGGTATTCTCCGGTAGACGTTCCCACCATCGCGCCATCTTTGCAAGCATATTCAAAGCGTCGGCATCGATGACAAGTGGCGGCAGTTTTTGGTCGCTGGGGCTTCCCCCGGCTGGCCTATTTTCCTTGGTAGCGCCGAAGCCGATGAGACGCTTCGGTTGTTCGCTGCTACCGGTACTTGCAAGCAACGTTTTGAGGAAGTCCTGTGTCGATTCTTCCTGTCCCATGCCGGGGCCGATGAGCAAAGCATCGTAGTCTTCCATCTGTCGTAGCGCAAGTTCGTGTGCTCTGCTGTTGATGACACCCATGTCATTCGGCAGCATGACCCATGTTGTCTCGATAAGTGCTGCTGCAAGTGCGGTTACGACCGGGCCGGGGGCACCGACTGTCACCAGACCCGCGCCAGCACGGTAAGCGGCGGTCGCACATAGACCCGGCGCACCGATAAAATTCAACGAACCGCCTATAATAAACGTCTTCCCGAATGACCCTTTATGACTATCAATAGAACGCGAGGGTAACAGGGCACGCACCTGTTTCGCTGTGACGAGTTCGAGGCTTGGTTCGTCCAGTTCGGGTAAATCGTCGGGGATGCCGATCTGTGCAATCCATAAATTGCCGACAGCCGCGGCACCGGGGAACGCGAGTAATCCCGGCTTTGCGGCGATGAACGTAATCGTGTCATCGGCATAGATGGCATTGCTATCGAGTTCGCCGGTGTCACAATCCAAACCACTGGGGCAGTCGATGGCCAGCACCTTAATCGCGGGGATGGTGTCACTATCAGCGGGGTAAGTGGTGTTAATGGTGCCTGTAGCGGTTTGTGTGTCCCGTCGTTCCTGAATGATACGTCTGCTGTTGCGCAGCAGTTTTTCCGCATCGCCTTTGATCGGCAGGCGAACACCGATCCCGAACAGCGCATCAATGACGAGGTCGGCGCTAGCGATCATATTCCGTAAAACACGTCCATCTGCATCATCTTCAGCATAGGCGATGAATAATCCTGCATCCTGTGTTGCTGCAATCAACGGATCGTCTTCCTCACGGCGCTTGAGCAGATAGAAACGGACTTGAATGTCCTCGCGTTGCTCTGCGATGTAGCGTCCACAGACCAGGCCATCACCGCCATTGTTCCCCGCACCGATGAGGATAGTGACACGAATATCCTCATCGAGATGGGTCAGCATCGTGATTGCTTGCTGGGCGGCGGCGCGTCCTGCGTTGTCCATCATCTGGTCGTAGGAAAAACCGCTTTCATCAGCGGCCTCTTCGATCCGGCGCATGTGTTCGACTTGAACGATCTTCAAGATTTTTTCTCCCAAAATAAAAACTCCGGTAACGAGAGTATGTTACCGGAGAATTGATCTTGTTTCGAGTTTCGCGTTGTCTAGCGGTCGCGCTCCACAACCAGATGGGCGAGGGCGACCAGTTCATCACGATAGGTAGAGGGGGGGATGGTATCAGTCAGTGTATTGACAGCCTGCTCCATCAGCGTGCGAGCCTGTTCCCGTGCTTTATCCAGTCGATCAGCGGACATTAACTTGCGCTTGATGCTTTCCATCACATCACCTTCGACGGCGGTGAAGCCCTTACCCTGCTCGATGTCGATACCGGCGGTTTTACCGAGCTGTTCTTCGTCGCCGATGATGTCAAGAACGTCATCAACGATCTGGAAAGCCAGCCCGATGTTAAAACCGAATTGGCTGAGAGCTTCGAACTGCTCATCAGTGGCCTCTGCGAGTTGACCACCCATCATTGCGCCGATTTTGAACAGGACAGCGGTCTTACGTGCGATGATGTCCATATAGACCTCACGGGAGAAATTCTTATTCTTCACCGCTGCGGCCTGTAACGTCTCGCCTTCGACCAGGGCAATAGTCGCCTGAGCGAAGAGTTCGTTCATCTCCCGACCATAAGGGGCCATCAACTCATAGACTTTGGTAAAGAGGTAGTCCCCGGTGAGCAGGGCAAAGGTTCGACCCCAGATTGCATTTACTGAGGGACGACCACGCCTCACCACACCATGATCGTTGATGTCGTCGTGAACGACACTTGCGGTATGCACGAGTTCCAACGCTGCCGCCGCCGGTGCGATCCCTTCGAGATCTTCACCGCCAAGCGCGAGGTAGCTAAGCGTGACCAGACGCGGACGGACACGCTTACCACCGGCCTCTAAAATATGATGGCTGGCATCACGGAGAACTTCGACGTCACTGCTGACCACATTAAACATGACTTCGTCAACAGTTTGCATCGCTTTTTCGATGGTTTGGTGCGTTTTAGTTGGTTCAACGACTTCTTCTGTTGTCTCTGTCATTTCTTTCGTGGTCATTCCCGAACACCTTTAACAGTAGTGTGTAAAATTTGAATTTGTGACGTTCATAACTATCTAAACGTATTTTACACAATAAACTTTAAGGGGTCAATCAAAGTGCGAGAGGTCTTACCTAGCATTTATGGCTGTGTTGCAGGAATTTCGATGAACTGTGCAATTAACCATAAAACGATCAAACCACGCACTGTCCAGGCGATTGTACGCACCCAGTTTGATGTGACGAGTGCTGCGTATGAATCGGTGTTAAATTCAGCGGCAAGCTGACTGTGCAACGGCACCTGTACAAAAAATGTCGATCCCCATATCAACACGACCAGCCCCAGGCCGACCCACATCACAGCAGGTGAAATGCCTGCCGGTGGGTCTAGTGCGAGTAGTAGGGTGGTGATGGCTTCGGCGAACATCAGAGGTAGAACGACAAAGGTAATTAGTGTGGAATGGTCAGCACTGTAACGAGAGAAAGACTCCAACCCGACACGATTAAACAGCGGATAATGGACGATTTGAATGATCCAGATCACCCCGACCATCAACAACGTGGCAGCGACATTTACAAGTACGAGTGTTTTCATCCAATTTCAATGCTTGGTAGCAAGAACGAGAATGTGCTTCCCTTGCCGATAACACTTTCTACATGAATCTGCGCATTATGATTATCTAAAATAATTTTGACGATTGCAAGGCCGACGCCTGTACCACCATAACGCCTTGTGGAAGACCCATCTACCTGATAAAACGTGCCAAAGATTTTTTCGATCTCTTCTCTTTCGATGCCGATACCATAATCTTTCACCGCAATGTAGACCTGCTTGCCCTGACGTTTTGCGATGACCTCGACGTCTTTCTCACTGAATTTAAGCGCATTATCCAGCAAAAGTTGCAATACTGTGCTCAAACCCTGCTTGTCAGCATGGACAGGTGGTAATTCATTGCCGAGTATCAATTTGATACGCTCGGCGTCGGCTTGCTGCTGCCAGATGCGATTTAGATTGCGACGGGCATACTCCGCTGCGTCACGGACAATCACCGGGCTAGGCGCATACTCCAGGCTGCTGCCTAGCATTGTGATGTTCTTAACCAGCATTTCCAGCCGGGCGGTTGCCCCTTTAGCGTAGTTAATTAACTTCTCATCGCTGACGTCTTCCGCGAGCAGTGCAACGGCAGATTTGACCTGGAGCAGTGGCGTCTTGAGTTCGTGTGAGACATTGCGCACAATGGCATTTTTGAGTACCTCGATTGTGTCGCTAGCACGCCTTTGATTTTTGAGATCCTCACGCAGTTGATTGATTTGTTCGTCTGCTTCGCGCTTTTTCTGGCGTAAGGTGGCGTTCTCATGACGTAATTTGAGGAGCGTGTCAACTTGCTGTCCGATATGGTTCTGTTCTGCCGGGAGGATAGAGTCTGCGGCCAGGTCTTGTACGTCCGGGTGATTGCTCACGAGCAAGAGCAATGGTGTGCGACCGTTGCTGTTATGCGCTTCGAGCATCTGCTTGAGGCTGGCGCTGTCCGCCGGGGTCATCGTGATGATTGCATCCGGTAGTGGATCAGCACCGAAGATCTGACGTTCTTCAATGCTGGATATATGCTTTAAGTGGAAACCGTAAGCTTCTAATTGATTGATGACATCGTGTGCCCATTGGAATTGTTCGGCTGAACACACTGTAATTGACCCACGAGACATGATCCACTCCGCATTTGATGGCTTCATTTCTAAATAGATGTTAGCACACTGTTGGAGCGGATTAAAGCAGAATAAGCCATCGTTGATAAACTCGAACGATGTTGACTCATGAGATTGGAAAATCGTTAGTTTATTCTCACGTTATCCTTCAGCGGCAGTGGCCTAATGTTTGGCAGAGTTGGTTGAGGTGTAGACGGTCGTGCTGTGCCGTGAAGTGTGCCATCTCCAAAAGTGTCGTTGGCCCAAAAATACTGTGCCGGGCGGGACGCTGCCATTGTTCTTCGGTAAGCTGGCGTAACAGTTGGATCGTCTTCCGTCGAGACTCGGCGAAGCTGGTAGCATATGCCCAACCATCTGCATCACAATAGTAAAACTCCGGGTCAAGGGGCTTTTTCGGCTGTGCGAGAAAGGGATCATCCTCGGCAAGAATACGCTCTATGCGTGGACGTTGGATAGTTTCTTCGCTTTCTGCCAGGTGGCAGACGATTTGTAACAGCGACCATTCGCCGGGTACCGCTTGCTGTCGCCAGAAGCGCGTCTGCACATTCTCCAACAAACCGTAAAGCGCACTGATGCTTCCGTTCAACTGGGGTTCGATCATCGCCGGGGTAAAGTCAAGCGATTTGAGTGTATCTAACCAATTGTGATCCGCAATTTGATCGTAAAATGCACGCAACGTCCCGTATACTGACCATTCAGAGGGCTTGTCCTGAATGTGGAACGTTTGGATGCCGATTGTCTGAGCCGGAATCATATCATTTTTGAGGCTATCCCCAATGAAGACGGTCTCATCAGGCTCGATGCCGATACGTCCGAGGATTTCTGCATAGTAGGCCGGGTTTGGTTTGGCAAAATGCGTATTTTCCGCATGGGTAACAAAACTATAGTGGTCGAATGCGTCAACCAACCCGGCCCAGCGCAAACGCTGACGAATGGCTTCCGCCGGGTAAATCGGGTTGGTGGCGATGACGACGGCGTAATCCAACGATTTGAGATAGGCGATCAGTTCTGCCGCACCCGTCACAGGTTGGACGCAAGCCTCAAGTTGTTGGTAATCCGTGTCAAAGAATCTACGCATGTGGGCATCAATTTCATGCTCTGGCAGGCCGGTGTCTTCGGCGAACGCCTTGAGGATGAAATCATAGTTGGTTTGATCGGTCGCCAACCGTCCAATCTCGTTCATCTGCTGGATGGCACGCCGGTAGGACGATCTGAAACCGTCGTATCCCCAGTTTCGCTGGAAATAGGCATTAGCAACTTCGATGAATGCTTTTGCAAACGCTACATCCGGGTTGTGGAGCAGCGTATTATCCATGTCGAGCAGTATGGCTTTAATCATCGTCGTCTTCAAGTGCCTTCCGAAACAGATCGAAGCCGGGGCGGTCTTGATTTTCCATCGGACACCCGACGTAAGGGTCTTCGATTTCGATGTTGTGCCGCGTACAGTGTGCGTCAATCTGAATGGTGCGCCCAAAGCCGAGCAAGCGTGGTTTGATCGTCAGCGTAAGTTCCATATATGGGTTCGCATTCGCCTTGAGAATTTCAGGCACCGGGCATTTCGAGCAGTCCTCTGGTCGCCAGTGCATCGAGGACGGGTTGGCTTTCGCCAGGCGGCATTCCTGTAAGTTCCGCCCACGATGAAAATCCGCATGATAATGTGGGCAATCTTTACCGGCAGGTGTTCGCATACAATCTATCCAATAGAACTAACGAGATATTTCCAGGTCGAGCCATTCTTTTGCCGCTCTGGGCAGGTCTGCGAGCGACCCGTTACGTACTTCGCAATCCGGCAGTGCATTCAGAAAGGCGCTGCCGTAGCCTTTCGTGGTGACACGTTTATCCAGAATTGTGACGATGCCGCGATCTGTACGGCTGCGGATTAAACGCCCAAAACCTTGACGGAAGCGCAGAATGGCCTCCGGTAGGGCATACTGGTTGAAGGGCGAGTCATAAGCTTCCGAGCGTGAGGCAACGACCGGGTCGGTCGGCACGCCAAAGGGTAGGCGGGCGATCACAAGCGCACTCAGGGACTCGCCGGGGATGTCTACACCCTCCCAGAAGCTGCGCGTCCCTAGCAGCACCGCTTTCTCTGTGGTCTTAAAGCCTTCGAGGAGGGCTTGCCGGCTCGTCCCGTCACTTTGGTCGTAAACGGAGATGTTGCCCAGCGCGAGGCGTGATGTGATGGCCTGCGATGTTTGCCGGAGATGTGAATAACTCGTGAAGAGCACCATCACCCGCCCTTGAAGCTCGGTGGCAAGTGAGATAATCACACGTTCGACCTCATTCTGATAATTATGTCGGTCACCCGGTTCTGGCATATCCTCTGGCAGATAAAGCAACGTGGACTCACGATAGTTGAATGGTGAACCGACTTCGAGTGTCTCCACACTTTCCGCATAGAGTCGTTCCTGGATGAAATTGAAATTGTCTTGCGTGCGTAGGGTGGCACTCGTTAGGATGACCGAATCTTTCTGGTTCCAAATGTATTGCTCCATCAACGGGCCGACGTGCAGCGGTGCCATGCAGAGCGAAAGACTGTTACGGTTCTGGGTATAACGCATCCAATAGATCGTGTTTTCGTCCGGTTCCCGAATGAACTGATGAAGCTGGTTACGTATGGTCTCCAGGGCATCCGCGCTGGAACGGGCGCTGCGGGCGAGGGCGGCAATGTGCGGGATCTGTCGTTCTTTGAGTTTGCCCAGTGCTTTGTTTATGCGCCGCATCGCATCGGCGATAGCGTCAAAAAATTCGTCCAGCGTGCGCCAGGTATCTTGCAGTTGGGCGAAACTGCCATGTTGACGATGTTCGGGTGTGATGCGCGTGAGCGTCATGAAATCGTTCGGGCGTATTTCATGAATGTCATCCAGAAAGCGATACCCACGTTTGTACAGTACCTTCAGGTGGGCGTCCATCAGATGAGTCGCTTCACCGATGAACTCGGCAAATTGCTCGAACTTGTTCAGGCTCTTTGTGTCGCCGTGCGTTCTCAGTGTCTTGACGATGTCACCAAGCAGGCCGTCCTCGGTCGTCCCCAGTGTGGTGAGTTGTTGATTGATGGTTTCGCGGTCGAGGAAGAGATCAAGTCCGCGTGTGATGGCATCTTCGAGATGATGGGCTTCATCGACGATCAGGTAGTGATATTCCGGCAGTACACGGCTCTCAGCTTTCGCATCGGAGACGAGCAGCGCATGGTTTACAATCGTGATCTGAGCGTTTTCCGCCTGTTGTCGCGCATTTTGGAAGGGTGTGTCTAAACCGCTGTATACGTCTTCCTCATGGGCGCTGAGTTGGTTCCAGATGTTGTTTTCCGCAAAGCCGCGCAGGTTGATGTCGCTGCGGTCGCCAGTTTTGTTGTCGATGAGCCAGACCAGAATCTTGCAATAGGTCAATAACTCGTTCAGGCTATTTGGCCCACGCCGACGCAAGGCTTCGAGCTTTGCCGGTGATATGTAATTACTGCGGCCTTTCATCACGGCGGCGGTGAAATCTATACCGAGTGCTTCTTTGAGCACCGGGATGTCTTTCGAGATCAATTGATCTTGCAAGTTAATCGTATTGGTTGAGATGATGACCCTTTGTTGATTTTGCAAGGCCCACAAAATCGCTGGAACCAGATAAGCGATGGACTTCCCCGTGCCGGTGCCGGCTTCGACGATCAGGTGTTTTTTCGCGTTGAAGGCTTCGATGATCGCCGTCGCCATGTTGTCTTGCTGCACGCGATACTCAAAACCGGGGATGTGTTCCGTGAGCTTGCCACCCGGTGCGATCACAGAAGTAACCTCAAGCGGATTTACCGGCGTGGTTTCCGTCGCCGGGGTAAAGGATTTGACGTCTTCGTCATCTGCCGAGAAGTCGAACAGGTCATATTGGCTCTCGGATTTGGTTGTCTTGCTCATGCGCAGTGCTTCTTCAAACACAACACCGGAGTCCCACGGGACGTGGCGAGTCGCACGGACGATCTCTTCAAGTACCGCATGGGGCAACTCTAACGCCTGCTGCCAGAACTTCCAATACAGCAGAATGGTCGCTCGTGCATCATCGAGGGCGCGGTGGGCGTTCTCAAGCGTGATACCGACCTGTTGCGTCAGGCTGTTCAGATTATAACGCGGTGCATTGGGAATCAGCACCGACGCCAAATCATAGGTGTCAATGCGCTGGTTGTTGAGCAGAATACCGTGTCTATCTTGCAGGAAGCCCATATCCATTGTGATGTTATGCGCGATCACGGGCGTGTCCCCGGTAAAGGCTGCAATCTGCGGCAGGATGTCGTCAATGACGGGCGCACCCTTTACATCTTGTTCGGTGATCCCGGTGAGATTTGTCGTTATGGTTGGGATGGGTATTTTGGGGTCAACCATCGTCGAGTATTCATCGATGACTTCGCCATCTCGCATACGCACCGCGCCGACTTCGATGATTTCGTCTTTCATCGGGTCGAGTCCGGTGGTTTCCAGGTCGATAGCGACGAGTTCGCCGCGCATGGAAGGCTCCAATCTAAGATGAGGTTAACAATTTGATAGAGTTCAGTATATCACAGGGTAAAGAAAACACCCTTACCAATCTGGCAAGGGTGCTGATGTTAGTGAAAGCTATTCGCCTTCAGTGGTTTCGGGTTCTGGTGCTGTGAATGGATTGAACTCCGGTTGTCCAGGAACGGTCGGTGCCGTTGGCGCTGTCGGTTCAGCGACGACGATATCGTCATATAGATCTTGCAGGCCGTCACGGATGTCTTGCAGGTCCGTTGGGCTGACACCGATGAACCCGGCGTCCTCTATTCCCTGGTAGTTTTCATCGCTGTACATAAACCACAGGATGGATTGCAGCGCCTGACCGGTTTCTGCACCAGCGAGGGCCGCCTCATCAATGTTGATGAACGCACTCTCTGTGTAAGGATAGGTATCGTCGAGCAAGCTCTCTTCGGTAGGGGTTATGCAGTCTTCGCCAATGCTGACGAGTTGCACACCCTCATTCCCACCTTCGAGCACCGCCTGATATTCGACCCAGGTCATGAACGTCAGCCCACCGGTGACGTTGGCGACCGCTGCCGCACGGTACAGCGGATCCGGGTTTTCTTCGGCAGCATCGTTACGCAGCGGGACTACCGGGCCTTCTTCCGGCAGTAGCAGAACATCAGCGGTGTTGTTGACGCTGGGGGGTGGGGCGACGAGGATAAGTTCTTGATCCGGGAAGTTGTCGCCAAGTTGTGACCAATTGGTCAGTTCATCTGTCGCCGGAGCGCCTAACAACGTAATCACCTGATCGGTCGTCAGGCATTGTGCAAAGTCGCTCTCCGCATTGGTGACCAACACTGAAGCACGGGTGCCGATCGGATAGGATAAGACGTTGACGTTGTTATCTTCGCAACGCTGCGCCTGTTCTTCCGGCAGGTTCTCGCTAGAAGCGATGAGGATGTCAACTGCGCCGGTGCCATCACAAAAATTTTGGGTGCCGTTTTGCTCACCGGCAATTGCGAGATCAAAGGTCACGCCGCTGTATTGTTGACTGAAGCGGTTCGTGATGCTCTGTACGTAAGTCGCAGCGTTGGTAGACCCACCGACATTCAGCGTGCCAAACAGACTACCAGGGATTTCAAAGCTGACCACATCACGGCTGAACTGGCGTCCGTCCTCAGCTTCCCCGGCGAGGACTGCCTGATTGCGTTCGATGAGTTCTTCGGTCAGTGGGGTAAAGCCGGCCTCTGAGATGGCATCTAATACCTGATCGCTGGTGATATAACTCAGCAGTGGGGTAACGGTTTCCGCATCCATGCTGGCCTGGTTGACGTAGAGAAGCAGGCGGCTTGCCAGGTTGTACTCAAGTGACTGCACGGTTTCCAGCGAGGGTTCGACGCAGGTGTTAAGGTCGCTGGTATTGAGTTCGACGATATTGACATTGGCATCTTCACCGACCCGTTCCAGGCTCGTAATGCCAATCGCGCCCGGGGTTTCGGCGACACTGGCGGTGATGTCCGCCGGGAAGTTGGCATCACCACGCAAGGCAAAGCCGTTGACCACGTCGTCAATCTGGTTGTAGAGCGAGCTGGTATCCGCCGGAAGAAACACGGACAGGGGTAAGTCCTCTGTGTTTTCTAGTTCGGTCTGGTTCCAGTTGGTGATGCTAGCCGCACTGGGGGCCAGCAGTGTGTTGAGATTGGTTGTCGTCAGGCATTCGACGAACGTCAAATCCGGGTGCGTGATGACAACTGGCACATCATAGCCCAGCAGATATTCTGCAAACTCGACGTTGTTGAGCCGGCAGACTTCTTCTTCGGCGGGGGACATCGGACGACTCGCGCCCATCATATCGGCGGCACCGTCGCAGAAGTCTTCAAAACCGCTGTTGGTTCCGGCCACGTTATAATTGATCGATGGTTCCAGGTTACTTGCGATGACTAGCGGTTCGAGAATCTCAGAAATAACCAGACGTGAACCAACAACGTTGATTGCTTCATCTTCCTGAGCCAATAATGCTGGTATACTCGTAAAAAGCGCAAGCATCAGGGCGAACCCTGCTACGCGCTGAACTATTTTCATAGTTTATACTCCCTTTGTCGATGTGGGTATCTTTATAATTGACGTTAACGGGAAGATTGTATCGTTCAACACGTAATTGTCCAGTCAAATCTTTTTACAGGGTGATATATGCAGAGAGACGAACCCACCATTTACGAGATGGTCGGTGGTGAAAAAACGTTTGAAAACCTTGTCGAGGTTTTCTATGAGAAGATCGAAGCGGACGAGGCACTGCGTGATGTGTTCCCCGATGATCTCGAAGAGGGGAAGCTCTGGCAAAAATTGTTTTTGACGCAACTGTTTGGTGGGCCGACGACGTATTCGGAACAACGTGGACATCCACGCTTGCGGATGCGGCACCAACCCTTTTCGATTAACGCCGAAACGGGGCAGCGTTGGCTGACCCATATGCTAGCATCCATTGATGAGGTCGGCATCCAGGAGCCGGCACGTAGCGCCATGCGCCAGTATTTCATGCGTGCTGCACCGCATATGGTCAACATCTACACCACCGATGATGAGGAGGCATGATGGCAGGTAGAGAGACCAAACAGCGAGAAGACGCGGAAAATCTGCCCTTGCGTCTGGTCGGTTGGGTGCTGGGCTTGCCGCGTCTGGTGCGGATTTTGATCGCGGCCTTTTTCGCGCTAGCGACGACATTCGCCCTGCGAGAGGTGGTCGATGAGATTTACATCGAATACTTTTTCAGCGAATCGACTCGGATTTTGCCCTCATTTGTTTCCGCCGGGTTTGGCCTGTTGATGTACGTGATCGGCTGGCAGTTGATCGTCGGCACGATTGGCGAAGATCGTCAGGCGAAAATGGCGACAGTTGGTTATTTAGTCATTGGTTTATTTGCGTTGTTGCTGGTCGGTTTCTGGTTTTTGCGGCTTGTGCTGCTCCAGAACCAATCGGCTTAAGTTGGAGTGTTCCTATGCGTATAACAAAGTTGCTGTTTTTGACATTGTTTTTGCCGTTACTGCTGATCGCCTGCCAGGGCGATGACGCCGAACCACAGGCGATGCCAACCCTGGCGAACGCTGATGTCGATACTGACTCATCGGCACGAACAACGCTGACCCCACTCCCCACACATACGCCGTTCCCGACGTTGCCGGGGCGCGGTACGCTGCCGCCAAGCTGGACGCCCTCGCCGACAGGGACGTCAGTCCCGCCGACGCCAACGGATCCGCAACCACCAACGGATCCGCCGCGTTTTACGCCGGAGTCTTGTGAGGGGTTCGCGCCGGATTTCCAGAATTCAGTTGAGAGTTTTACACTTGGTGAAAGCCCGGTGATTGCATGGCGTGAGGTCGAGGATGCTGCACTGTATCGTATCATCATCTTTGGTGAGCAGGAGCAGTTCCTACTCACCGAATTTACGGAAGAAGAGTTCTTCAACTTGCCAGCGGCTGTATTCACCCAGGAGGGACGCTACGGCTGGCAGATCGAGCCATTGGATAGCATTGGCATACAAATCTGTCCCAGTCGTGGTGAGGTCCTACGCGCACAGGAACCATAACCCTCAAGAGGGCAATGAGGTCTTCGGGCTGTATTCCTCGAAGGCCTCCGCCGTCCAGGGGAGGGCGGGCTTAAAGAAATGGGTATAGATCGCCTGCGCATACACCCGTATCTCGTACTGGGCGTCTTCCGCCATCCTGAGCCGCAGAAAGTGCATCAGGTTATGTGCGTCGATCTTCATCACCCAGGTGTAATATACACTGAAGCCCGGTAAGAACAACCGCGCCATCTCTTTCGAGACACCGGTTTGTAGAGCTTCTTCGTATAGTCGATAGCCCTCCGTGTAGTGTGCGATGAGTTTTTCTGTGAGCGCGTTTCCGGCGTCATCAGTGAGTTGGCCTGCACTGGCTTGTTTATTGTCTTTGGACTGCATCCGCCAGGTATCTGGTATGTAAAAATCATTTTCTTCAAATGGGGTGTAGCGTCCAGACTGGGCGTTCATGTTCCAGGTGCGGTGACGCACCCATTGCCACCATGTCACGAGTGGGGCACAAGCGCGAAACTTGAACTCAACCATCTCAAATGGTGAGGTATGCCGGTTGCGCAGCAGGTAGAAAAGTAACCTCTTGTCACGGTCCTGGCCTTTGCTTTCGCCGAGAAAGCTCACCCGTGCGGCGTTTACAATCGCCAGATCGCCGGAAACGTCCGTGTCTGGATGGGGCATCATATCAACCAGTTCGATAAAGCCCTTGTCCAGCACATCAATGCGCTTACCGATTAATATCTCTGTCATTGGTTGCTCCTAGCGGAAATATTGGAGTGCGAGTTTCACCCGTTCCTCGACATCGTCGGGGGCGTCCGGCGGCAATGACTGAACCGCTGTTTGCGCTTCTACGATGCTATAGCCCAGTGCGACCAGGGTATCAATCACATCACTGTTAGAGTCGTCAAACCCGGCGGCGGGGACGGCATCGAGGCCGACGGAAATCTTATCTTTAAGTTCAAACAGAATCTTCTGGGCGGTCTTTTTGCCGATACCAGGGACGCGAGTGAGTATCTCAGCGCGGTCACTGACGACGGCATTACGCAGGTTATCAATGTTTAACGTACTGAGCATCGCCAATGCAACTTTAGGCCCCACACCGGAGATCGTCAGTAATGTTTCAAACAAACCGCGTTCGTGGGGTTGTTCAAAGCCATAGAGGGTAAGTGAGTCTTCACGCACAACCAGATGGGTATGCAGGGTGACCGCCTCACCAGGCTGCCGGTTGAGCAAGACATCGGGCACGAAAATTTTGTAGCCGATGCCATTGACGACGACGAGCAAATGATCTTTATAGGCACCAGTGATTTTACCTTGAATGCTTGCAATCATCGAAGCCGCTTTCTTGAGTTAAAAGTTGCTAAAACGCATACTGTGCAGGTCGGTGATGGCGACGGCGAGGGCGTCGGCGGCATCATCGGGGCGGGGGATCGATTCTAAACCGAGCAGCATCCGGGTCATCTCTTGCATCTGGGGTTTTTTGGCCCCGCCATAGCCAGAGATCGCCTGTTTGATCTCGTTGGGCTTATATTCTGCGATTTCAGGTCTCATGGATGCCTGAGCCAGCGCAAGCAGAATCACACCGCGACTTTGCGCGACTGTAATCGCAGTGGTGACGTTTTTGGCGAAAAAGAGTTCTTCTACCGCGGCACGATCCGGCTCATGTTTTTGTAGCAACGCCGTGATGCCCTGGTAAATGATGTCGAGGCGCTGCCACATGGGTGTTTTCGCCTTCGTCCGGATCGTACCGTAATCAATCGCTTGCAGTGAGCCGTCATCGGCCTCTCGTACTAGCCCATAGCCAATTGTGGCGGTTCCAGGGTCGATGCCGAGGGTAAGCATCAGTCGGTTTCGAAGGCGAGTGCGATCTCGTCGGTAATCATGAGGTTTGATGACACCGCGTCAACGTCGTCGAGTTCTTCGAGTTGTTCGACAATCTTCATGTTTTTCACGGCTTTATCAACCGGGAGTTCAGTTTCGTTCTGCGGCTCCCAACGGAGTTCGGCCTCGTCCGTCTTGTAGCCTGCATTACGTACTGCCTGCTCAACCGCACCGAACATATCGCGCGGGGTGTAGATGACGACCATATCTTCGGCGTCGGCAACATCGTCTGCACCGGCTTCCGCCGCGACCATGAACACTTCTTCAAAGTCAATGTCTACCGGTTCGCCTTCATCGTCCTCTTTGAGGATGGTGATGTAACCCTTTTGCTCAAACTGCCATTGGACGGCCCCGGCAGATGCCATGCTGCCGCCGCTGCGGTTGAAGACATATTTCACATCAGCGAGCGAGCGATTTTTGTTATCTGTCACGACATCAATCAGAAAAGCGACACCATCCGGGCCGTAGGCTTCGTAGGTGATCTCCTCGATGTCACCACCTGCGAGTTCACCTGTGCCTTTCTTGATGGCACGGGCGATGTTGTCCTTCGGCATGTTGGAGTCTTTTGCTTTTTGCACTGCCAACTTGAGTTTTGGATTGGTGCTCTCATCGCCGCCGCTTTCTTTGGCCGCGATGGTGATTTCACGAGCGAGACGGGTAAAAATCTTGCCACGTTTGGCATCTTCTGCGCCTTTTTTGCGCTTAATTGTTGACCATTTACTATGCCCAGACATTGATTACCTCTCTACTTTTTCACATTGCATCTGCTATTATACTAAGACTCGGCTGCACAGTCGAGAGAGCGCACGGTAAGTTTTGAGTGATACATCATTGGCTGAAAATATACTACAACCCGATGAAGTGACGCCTGATATATTCGGCAACCCGACACGCATCGCGTGGAGTGTGTTGGTCGGTTCATTTATCGTGTTCTGCCTGATTTGTACGGCGTCTACGCTGGGCACGTACTATTATTTCTTCGAGTCATCAGTGACTTTAACGACCGCGTTACAGGTCGGCAGTGGGACGATTGGTGTGCGAGAGGCAAACACCGCAGAACAAACCGCAACCGGTCTGCGCTACATCGATGCCGGTACCACCGTCCGTACTGACCAGACGAACACACTTTCCCAGGCGTCAATTACCTTTCGTGATCCTAATAACGCGGATCGTGCGGTGTCTGTCGTAACCGTCAAAGGTGACTCTTCCGTCCAACTCTTGTATGCCAGACGCCCGCGTTTTCGCTGGGGAACGGGGTTTTATCGCATCCACCTCGGTCAGCTTTCCGGTGAGATTGACGTCAGCGTCGCCGATGAGCTAATCCGCGATGTTGAGTTGGTCATCTCCTCATCACAAGGACATGAGGTGCGGATTTTAGAGAGCGGGCGTTACGTCGTCGAAGGGACGGCGGATCAACTGGTACTGACGAACCGTGACGGTGTGGCGATCATGCTGGGCGAGGAGTCCGTTACCCCGCGATCAATACCTGTTGGTGGGCGCGGGGTGTATGACATCAGCGAAGGTGTGATCGAAATCGGCACAGCCTTTAACAATCTAACGGTCAACAGTGAGTTGCAGGTGTTTCGTCCCGGCGAAGCGGACATCGCCGGGAACGAATATCCATCGGGATGGGTGTGTTCCAACGACCTGCAAAACGAGATCTCACGTGAGAATCGCTTGCCAAAGGGCAATCATCGCTTTGAAATATCACCTGACGGGCGGGAAAGTTTCCGGCTTGTGCGTGAAGGTGCAAGTAACAACGTTGCGACTGGATGCCGGCAGAACTTCGGTGATAATGACGAGGGGATTGACGTCACCCAGTATAACGAACTTTTCGTCCAGATGACGCTCTATGTCGATTCGCAATCACTGAGTGGGTGCGGACAGGCTGCCAGTGAGTGTCCGTTGATGGTTCGCATCATTTTCGAAGATTTGCTGCGTGACGAACAGGGAAACATATTGACCGACGAGGATAATCGACCCCGCTACCAAGAGCGAGAGTTCATCCAGGGTGTATATGCTCGGCTTGATCCGATGGTGCCCTGGGCGCTGCGCTGCGGGACGTGCTTTCAAGATCACGTCCGAATTTATCCGGATGCGTGGTACATCTACGATAGTGGTGACCTGTTCGACTTCTTCCCATCTGGCGAGCGCCCTGAGCGTGTTAAGTCGATTGAGTTCTATGCTTCTGGTCACAATTATGATGTTTACGTCAATGAAGTTGCGCTGCTTGCGCGGCGGTCAACGTTGGATGAGACGGTGAATGCCCAGAGCAACAGCTAAAGCCCTGGAATGGGGCGCGATCCTGGCGATTCTGATGCTGGCGATCTATCTACGAATGGGCAATCCGGGTGTCGTGGAGTTCAAGCGAGACGAAGCCAATCTTTCCCTGCTGGCGCTTGATTTTGCGAACGGTGGCGATGTGCCGTTGCTTGGCATTGGTTCATCGGTCGGGGTGCCAAATGCACCGGTCAACGTCTATGTTCTGGCAATTCCTTATTTCTTTACATCGAATCCGCAAGTTGCGACGCAGTTTATTGGCCTGTTAAACGTGTTTGCTGTCCTGTTGACGTATTGGTTGGGGCGGCGCTATGGGGGTGTGTTCGCCGGTCTAACGGCGGCTTTGCTGCTGACTGCCAATCCCTGGGCGGTGATCTTCAGCCGCAAAATCTGGGCACAGAATATGCTGCCCGTGTTTATACTGTTGACCATCGGGAGTGGTTTGTTAGGATTTGTCGATCGCAAACGGTGGGCGAAAGTCCTACATTTTCCACTTTTGGCCATCACCGGACAGATACACTACGGCGCGTTTGTGATCGTCCCGGTGTCGCTATATTTGCTGCTGCGGGATCGCCGCGGGTTGCGTTATGTAGTGATAGGTGTTGTCCTGGCCTTTCTGGTGACTTTACCTTATGTCATCGGCATGGTTCGGGCCGGTTGGGATGATCCGCAGCGCGTCATCGAGGCAGTTTCAGCCGGTGACGATGCCGCTAAGGATACTCCGTTGATTTCACTACAATCGGTGGATGGTGCGAGGTTGCTGTTTGAGGGTGCAGAAATTCACTCACTTGCCGGACCAGAAGCGTTTGATGATTATCTGGAAACCGTCCCTGAGGTCGGTATCGTCCTGTCTATTTTCAGTGTGATGTTGGTGATAAGTTCCGGTTGGCTAATTCTTCGTATAGTGAAGCGGAATGATGCGCGAACGCCAGTTGATATTGTGCTTTTGCTCTGGTTATTACTTCCTATAGTCATTTACAGTGTTGATTGGACGACATTTTTTATTCACTATTTGATCCCGGTGCTACCTGCCGGTTTCCTCATCATCGGTTTTTGCATACAAGACCTCACTAAATTTCTGGCAAAACGTAACTTGTCAACACAATCTTTTCGGGGTTTCGCCTATGCCGGTGTCGTGGGCATCGCCATCCTGCAAGCTATTCTGTTTGTAAGGCTGTTGAACTTCCTAGACACACACCATACACCAGATGGATTTGGTACGCCGCTGCATTATTTGCTTGATGTGCGAGATGCTATTTTCGCAAATGACGCTCCCGTGATCGGACAGTTAGACGGTATGGCAGTAGGAATTAGTGACGATGTCACAGTGTGGGCTGCGTTGCTTTACGACGGTACAGATGTTCGTTTTGAAACTGAGGGGACGACCGTTTATCCGGCGGAAGCATCAACGCTGTTAAGTTATTGCGATAAAATCCAGCAACCACAAGCTATCTTCCGTAGCCGTCCGGATGACCTTTGTTATGCGTTAGCTACCCGTCCAGCAGGAATGCGAACGGCGATGTTAGAGCCTGTGGAGGCCAGCTTTGCAAACGGCGTCAAAATCGAGGGATACCGATGGGTATCGAATTGTCTCTCCGTGTGGTGGCGCATCACCGAAGAGGCACCAGTGGATTATCACTTTGCGGTGAAATTTGTTGACGAACAAGCGCGCGAAATCCAGGGAGCGGACGGTTTGAGTTGGTTCGGGCGTTATTGGCGACCTGGAGATACGGTCAAACGTGATTTCTGCATCAACCCTGCGGATGCTGTTCTTGCGGAACAGGTGCGCCTGGGGATGTATACGTTTGATGGTACAAGTTTTTACAATGTCGATATATTAGAGTACGAGTCAAACTTTCTCATTATTGATCTTTGACTTCGTATAGTCAATACACCACAGGAACTATCACTTAATGAACATTAGGACTAATTAACCATCCGATGCAACAATCTTTATCTATCACTATCATCGCAGGCTATCGGATGGTCAATTGCGACCGAATATCCACACTGATATACTGATACGCGGAAGTTTCAACGCTACTTACAGGAAAATGAAATATGGGTACGGAAGTCACAATCGGGATTATCTACGGTGGGGTATGCCTCATCGTGGCATGGCTGGCAATTATTTTATGGACTTATCGTGACATGCGCGCACGGTCGAGGGACACTTTCTTAAAACTCGCAGCGGCGATTATGGTCGGCTTACTGACGATACCTGGGTTAATCATTTATCTTTTCTTGCGTCCCAGAGAGACACTTTCTGAAGCCTATGAGCGGTCACTCGAAGAAGAAGCACTATTGCAAGAGATTGAGGAAACACCAAATTGTCCTGGGTGTGGTCTACGTGTGCAGGAAGCGTGGCAAATCTGCGCTTACTGTCACACGCAGCTCAAACGTCCTTGCATTAACTGCAATGCCTTGCTTGAACTCGCCTGGAATATCTGCCCGGTCTGTGCGACACCGCAGGGCTATGATCCCCCGGTCGAAGATTACAGTCGTCCGGCAGCGAGCCAACGGATTTCACTGACAACGGCGCGCAGTGGACGCGCCGTCGAAGGTTTAGAATTTATTGACGAGGAAGATTATTCCACTTGATGAATTTTCAGCAGGTTAGTTTGTCCACCAACACCAAAGGGCACACCCGCAATGACGATCAGTGTGTCACCGCGATTGACTAGCTCTTCTTCGTAGGCGGTCTTTGTGATGATCGATAACATATCATCAATCGTGTTAAATTCAGAGACAAGGAGTGGATACACACCCCAGACGAGTGCCATACGCCGATAAGTGACTTTACTCGGTGTAAAACATAGAATTGGTGTGCGGGGGCGCTCGCGTGCGACGCGCCGTGCGGTGTACCCTGAAATAGTCGTCGTGACGATCGCTTTAGGGTTCAACGCCTCAGAGATGTGATATGTCGCTTCACCGATAGCGTCAGAGATTGCTTCCGACCCGCCTCGTGCATCGAATTGATCTACCGCACGCCAGGGCTTCAGGGTCTTCCAGATGTTTTGCTCGGCGATAGCGGCGATGGTCGCCATCGTCTCAACGGCATCAACCGGAAAACGTCCAGCAGCACTTTCATTGCTCAACATCACGGCATCGGTACCGTCGATGATCGCGTTGTAAACGTCACTTGCTTCTGCACGGGTCGGACGTGGCGAGTCCACCATTGAACTAAGCATCTGTGTGGCGGTAATCACCGGCTTGCTAGCTTCGTTACACAACTTGATGATCCGTTTTTGATGATAGGGCACTTCTTCTGCCGGTGTCTCCAGACCGAGATCGCCACGCGCAACCATAATACCTTCGCAAATGTCGATGATTTCGCGAATGTTATCCAGTGCTTCGTGCTTCTCAATTTTTGCGATAACACCTGCTTCTCCGCCGACATGCCGCATAAGCCAGCGCAATTCTCGAATGTCATCAGCAGAGCGGACAAATGACATTGCGAGGTAATCCGTACCCATTGAGAGCGCGAATTCAATGTCCTCACGGTCTTTATCTGTGATGGCAGATAAGGTTAAATGCGCGTTCGGTGCCATGACACCTTTACGTGAACTCAGCGTGCCGCCTAGTTCCACGTGACAGTTAAGGGTGCGAGGTGTTACGCTTTCAATGACAAATTCTAAATTGCCATCATCCAGTAACAGGTGCATGCCTGCATCGATGTCACGCACGAACTCCGGGTGGGGCAGAGACACGACGTTATCTGAACCGTTTGCATCGTCGAGTGTGAGCGTGATCTTGTCGCCGCGCTTCAACTCCAGTGGTTCTTCGATTACACCAACCCGAATTTTCGGCCCCTGGATGTCGCACATGATGGCGACAACATTTTTCTCTTCTTCGGCGATCCGACGGATGTTCTCAATCGATTGCTTATGACGTTCATGATCCCCATGTGAGAAGTTGATTCGAGCGACATCCATACCGGCGCGGATCATTCGGCGGAGATTGTCCTCATCCCACGATGCCGGGCCAACTGTCGCAACGATTTTTGTTCTTTTGCTGTAAATCTGGTTCTGGACCACGACATTTCCTCTTTTGTAATTGCGAAGGGCTTGCTAGTTCGAGCAACCTCAAGGGCTGCTCGACTGAATTTATCCTACAGGTTCAGGTTCGTGAACGCGCCCAGGCCAGGGTAGAGAGCGGCACTGCCGAGTTCTTCTTCGATGCGAAGTAACTGATTGTACTTTGCGACCCGGTCTGTTCTTGCGGGTGCGCCGGTCTTAATCTGCCCGGAGTTCATTGCAACGGCAAGGTCCGCAATGGTGGCGTCTTCCGTTTCACCACTGCGATGACTGGTCACGACCGTCCAGCCATGACGCTGGCTGAGCTGCGAAGCCGCCATCGCCTCAGTGAGCGATCCGATCTGATTTACCTTGCACAATAACGAGTTTGCCGCTTTTTCTTTGATGGCGCGTTCCACACGCTCGACATTGGTAACGAGCAGGTCATCACCGACGATCTGTACTTTGTCGCCGATTGCTTCAACCAGCTTGCTCCAGTTTTCCCAGTCATTTTCATCCAAACCATCTTCTAGGGAGATGATCGGATAACGCTCGACCCAATCTGCCCAGAAATCGACCATTTCTTCACCGCTGAGTTGCTTACCCTCGATTTCGAGGTTGTACTTTCCTGTTTCCTTGTCGTAGATTTCGGATGTTGCCGGGTCGAGCGCGATGCGGATCTGATCGCCCGGTGTATAGCCAGCCTTTTCGATGGCCTCCATGATGACATCGAGTGCCGCCTGATTCGACCCAAGACTGGGCGCGAAGCCGCCTTCATCGCCTACACTGGTCGAATGTCCTTTATCGTGGATCACTTTCTTGAGTGCCTGATAGATTTCCGCGCCCCAACGCAGCGCCTCACGGAACGTCGGTGCGCCGACAGGCATCACCATGAACTCCTGAAAGTCGGTACTGTTGACCGCGTGCTTGCCGCCGTTCATGATATTCATCATCGGCACAGGCAACACATGGGCATGAACACCACCCAGATAGGCGTAGAGGGGCATTTCTACACTGTTGGCGGCGGCTTTTGCGACTGCCATCGACACGCCAAGAATGGCATTCGCCCCTAACTTACTCTTTGTCGGGGTGCCATCAAGCGAGAGCATCGCCTCGTCGATTTCTTTCTGATTCAGCGCGTACATCCCACGTAGTTCTTCCAACAATGGCCCGTTGACGGATTGCACGGCTTTAAGCACGCCCTTGCCACCATAGCGACCTTTATCACCGTCGCGTAATTCGAGGGCTTCATGTTCGCCGGTCGAGGCACCACTCGGCACGATGGCACGACCAAATGCACCATCGGTGAGCGCGACTTCGACTTCGACGGTCGGGTTTCCACGAGAATCCAGAACTTCGCGTCCGTGGATGTTTTCAATGATTGCCATTTAAATCTCCTTTTTGAGTTTATAGCATCACACAGCATAATCTGTGTGTTGATACGCACCTCCTATAATACCGCCTGTGGGGAGAAATACCATGTTACGCCGCCGCTTTAAACGTTAGTTAATACCGGATTTCGATTTACAACCCCGTTACGCTCGTCTACAATACAAATAATTGATGAACAAATTTTTAGGAGTGCCGCTATGAAAGATCGCCGTCAGGTCTATCTCGATCATTCTGCGACGACACCAACCGATCCGCGTGTGATTGAGGCGATGATGCCTTACTTTCACCAAACCTACGGCAACTCATCATCTGCGCATAGTTTTGGTCGTAAAGCAGAGCAAGCCATTGAAGACTCAAGGGAGACAATCGCAACCATTTTCAACTGTACGCCTGAAGAAGTTATCTTCACAGGTGGTGGTTCTGAAAGTGATAATCTCGCGGTACGTGGTGCGGCTTGGTCACGACGTGAGCGCGGTCGGCATTTGTTGACGACACCCGTTGAACACAGTGCTGTCGGTAGAACCGTCGCCCAGATGGCAGAATTGATGGGCTTCGAACAGACTCTATTGCCTGTTGACCGTAATGGTATGGTCGATGTAGAGGACTTTGCTGCTGCCTGCGAAGATGGCGCAACGGTCGCCAGTATCATTTATGCAAATAACGAAGTCGGTACGATTGCGCCAATCGCTCAACTTGCAGAGATTGCACACAGATATGATGTGTTATTGCACACAGACGCTGTTCAGGCGGCAGGACAACTTCCGCTTGATGTGAGAACGCTCGGCGTTGATATGATGAGTATTTCAGCGCACAAGTTTTACGGCCCAAAAGGTGCAGGGGCGCTGTATTGCCGGGCTGGTATTGATTTGGAAGCGCATAATACCGGTGGCAGTCATGAGATGGGCCGCCGTGCGGGAACGCATAACACCGCCGGCATCGTCGGTATGGCGAAGGCACTCGAACTGGCTTATGCTGAACAAGAAGCCCGTTTGGCACATTACCGTATCCTGCGCGATCAACTCGTCGATGGCATATTGACGCGCATCTCAGGCAGCGCCTTAACCGGACATCCGGAACAACGGTTGCCCTCACATGCCAGTTTCGTCTTTGAGGACATCGACAGTACAAAACTACTCATGCACCTTGATATGAAAGGCGTCGCTGCGAGTGGTGCATCTGCCTGTAAGACCGGCAATCCAGAGCCATCAGGGGTATTACTGGCGATGGGGTATCCCGAAGAGCAGGCGATTGGCAGTCTGCGCATTTCCGTTGGGCAGCAGACAACTGAAGCGGACATTGTGTATGCCCTCGATGTTCTAGAAGACGTGGTCACAAAGTTACGTAAGCTCAAGGAAACACTAACACTGTGAGTAATGCAGATATTCGTGTTGTTGTCGCCATGAGTGGCGGTGTCGATAGTTCGGTTGCCGCCGCGCTATTGGTAGAGGCTGGCTATGATGTTATCGGGATGATGATGCGCCTGTGGTCGGAAGAGACCGTTGCCGGAGGTGCGCATAATCGCTGCTGTACGCCGGAGCAAATGAACGATGCGCGACGTATCGCCGACCAACTCGGCATTCCATTTTATGTGCTGGATACAAAAGACATCTTCCGGAACACGGTTGTCGAATATTTTATTGACCAGCACCGGCAGGCGTTCACGCCCAACCCATGTTTAGAATGTAACCGGCACATCCGCTTTAACTACCTATACAACAATGCCATGGCACTTGATGCGGATTACTTGGCGACCGGTCACTATGCCCGCATCACACAGACAGACGACAGTACTCACCAATTGCGCAAGGGGCTTGATCCTAAAAAAGATCAGAGTTACGTACTGAGTGTATTGCAGCAAGAACATCTCGCTCATGCTAAATTCCCGGTGGGGGAATACCCCAAAGATGAGGTGCGTCAGTTGGCGGCAAAATTTGGTCTGCCCACTGCCAGCAAACAGGATAGTCAAGACTTATGCTTCCTCGGTGATGGTGACTACAGACGTTTTCTTGCCGTCCATGCACCGGATGTGATGCGAACCGGGCCAATCGTGCTCAAGAACGGAGAAATTATCGGTGAGCACGAAGGGTTAGCCAATTACACGATTGGTCAGCGTAAAGGATTAGGCGTCAGTTACAGCGAACCCTTGTACGTGATTGCAACGAACCCCTATCGTAATGCATTGATTGTCGGCACTCGTGATGATCTCGGACAGACAACACTCACTGCCAAACGAGTCAACTGGACAGCGGGACATGCTCCGGCAGACTCGTTCCGCGCTGAGGTAAAGATCCGTTACAAGGCATATCCAGCGCCGGCGACGGTCAACGTACTTTCGGAACAGCGCATCCACGTTGAGTTTGACGATCCGCTACGCGACATCACACCAGGGCAGGGTGCCGTTATTTATCAGGATGATGTCTGCCTGGGGGGTGGCATCATTGAGAGACAGGAAAACACGTAATGACATCGAATGATACCGACATCTCAGCACTTGCTTACGATATTGCCTCTATATACAGCGCCATTCCGAACGTCGAGGCAGTCGCAATGGCGGGTTCGCATCTGTCAAAAATTGCCGACGAAGCATCTGATCTTGACCTATACGTCTATCTCCGTGATGACATCACACTGAATGTTCGTGCGGTCATCGCAAAGAACCGCGCCAGTCAGGCAGAGATTGACAATCAATTCTGGGAACCGGGCGACGAGTGGATCGAACGCGAAAGCGGTGTCAGCATTGATGTGATGTTTCGTCGTATGCAGTGGATCGAGAGAGAAATCGAGCAGACTATCAACTGGCACCGGGCGATGATGGGATATTCAACCTGCCTCTGGCATAACGTTTTACACTCTGAAACACTGTTTGACCGCAATGGTTGGTATAGTACGCTGAAGCTCCGTGCTGATGTGACTTACCCGGCTGGACTGCAAAAAGCCATCATCGCCAAAAATTACCCGGTACTGCGAGACACACAATCGTCGTACTACAGACAGATCGAAAAAGCCATCAAACGTAAAGACCTGGTGAGCATTAATCATCGCATAGCGGCATTGCTGGCGAGCTGCTTTGACGTTGTATTCGCTATCAACAAAATGGCGCATCCAGGTGAAAAACGTCTACTCGATCACCTGGGGCGTTGTTCCAAGTTGCCAGCAGATATGCCAGCACAGATTGAAGCCATTATCGCGCATTCCAACCGGGCTGACTCCAATATTTTGGAGATTATCGCAGAGCTAATCGATGGCCTGTATCAATTGCTCCGGCAGGAAAAGCTGTATCCAGTTGAAGATTAGCGCCCCAACAAGAAATCGGTGACGGGCACGCGATAGAGCAGCATGGCAATAGTTCCCACGACAATGTAGGGGCCATAGGGCAATGCCGTGAACGCGCTGTATTTCGCGCCGATCAACCGCCGGAGCAGTAAATAAAGAATTGCACCAAACGCCCCTAGAAACACAGTGACGAACATAGCAAAGATCAACGCCCGCCAACCGAGGATGAACCCCGCGAGTGTCGCCATCATCACATCACCATAACCGAAGGCGATTTCCTCGATCTTCTCTCCACGAATAACACCAAGGACGTAAGTAAACAAATAACCGCCGTTATACATAATGAAAAAGACGATGAAGCCCATCAGCCCGCCGAGAAGTGCTTCCGTCAAATGCGGGACTTGCATACCGATTTCTGGATTATCCCGAAAATTAGTCGTCAGTAGCGCATCAAGCAATGCGATCAGCGACGAGGGAATAATCACCACAAACAAGATCAGTTTATGTTCAATGTCGATCACGATAATCAGTGCGAAGATTGTCATATAGATGAACCAGAAAGCCAGTTGTAAGGTGCCGACGTTCGGCATATCCGGGTTATCGGTGGTGGCGAAAAGTGTCATCAACATGAACATGAGTGTCATTACTTCGGTGATCGGGTAACGCCAGCCCAGCGTGACGCCTCCTGGCGAGGTACGTTTACCGAAGAGAAAGGCGGTGATGCCTGACCACGCGATCAAAGGACGGCGCTCATCGTCGATCTGTGTCGTCGCCTGAACCTCCGGATCACTACTGTGGATGGCAAATTTCTTACGCAGCGAGACGTAACGCGGTAAGCGAGGACTGCGCCGCAACGGTAAATCGTCCGATAAAGCGTTCACGACGATACCGGCGACCAGACCGAGGATGGAAACAAGAATGATTTCGAGCAGCATGAAAACCTCTCCTATGGGATGGGTGGGGCGGGGGGAAGTAGACTCACCGCGATAATGATAAACAGGATAAAACTGAGCATCGCACCGAGAATGATTGCTGTTTTTTGCGCATTCGTCGTCGCTTCTGTTACCGGTGGATGATCGTCTGTGTGCAGTGTGACTCTTTCGACCCGACCTCGGCGAACCTGCCACGCGGCGAGTGCCGGCGTTTTGTGCTTGAGGCCAACCACCACGTAGACAGTATCAGGGTACCATGCTTCTGCAACATCAACCCTTGAGAGGATAGGGTCGTCATCAGGGTGAGAATGATAAATGCCAATAATCGATTCAACATGACGGGCAAGCAGGGTGTCATCCACTCTATACCGGTGGTACGGGTCGGCGGCAATATTCTTCGCCGGTATGATTTGCTCGGTCGTTGCACCGCTGCCGGTCATCAAACCACAGGCTTCTTCGGGATAGGCATCCAGCGCGTGCTGGATAATTTGCTGCTGTTGCTCAAGGGTGAGGCGTAGCGTTTTAGGCATCTTCGGTAGGGATGCTGAACTCAATAGTCTTTTGATCTTGCGGTGGGTTGCGCGTCTCGTAAAAGAGATCAACCTGAAGCGTATAGTCACCGGCAGGGTCATCGACGTTGCGGATATGCAGAGTAAACTCCATGTTGGCGTGCATCGTTTCGATAACGTTGAGTTCGCCGACCATGCGTCCCTCGGTATTTCTGAGCGCGACGATCAAATTAGGCCGTTCTTGAAACGGTGTTACTTTGATTTCTAACCAAACGCGGAAGCGATCGGGATAGGGCTGAACGGTGAGTTCCTCGATTTTGATCTCGTCTTTAGGTTTGGGAACCTGGCTGTTATCGTCGAAAAATTCGATACTCATAGGGAATCTTTCAGATTTTCGAGTGTTTTTAAAGCAAGGCTGATCTGCTCGGTTGGCACCAGCAGATGATCTCGTGAAAAAGCCGCATAAGGTAAGATGCTGACCCCCGCCGCTGCCAGCGCCTCACTGACCTTCGCCATAAAGCCGATCAATGTCGGTGCCAATTCAACATCGAAGGTGATGAGTCGATAGCGAGTGTCGGCGATAGCATCTTCGGGAATACGCTTGGAGAACTCTGGCACTAACTCTATGGGTATGACGATTGTGATTTCGTCTTTATCAACGAGCAGCGCCGCGAACGGCTCACCGACCTCAGCGACAATACCCGCCGCCGCAGTGACGGCTTGAGTCGGCAACCGTATTAACGCATATTCGACGTTATCAGTGTAAAGTTCACTTTGTTGTAGTGCTGCTTGAATCGTCGTGACCATAGATCACTCACTCTCCAAATTGATAGGTAGCTTCGGCATAATAGCGGACTTCTCGTGATGCCAGCCGTGCTTGCACCCAGGATTGTAACGCTGAATTCTTATCAGCAAGTGAGATTTCCGGATCTCGCAAGCTATCCAGTGGATAATTGACCCGTAAAGCTCGCCCGTGAATGATGTGTCGGCTGATTCCGGGTGGCAAATACGCTTCATACCTGACCGCCGCGATGATGTCCGCAGGTGTATAATGGGGAAAGACGACCAATCCGATGGCTTCAGGGTAGAGGGGCCAGATCTCAGCGGGTTCAGCGATTGCGGTACGATAAAGGGTCGCGTTGGTCTGGTAGATTTCGACCAATTCGTTTAAGACCGCATTTCGCTCGTGTGTTGATTGCACCGGGCACAAGAGCGCAATGATATTCCCGTCGGGAAACAAGATGTGGGCGATGGCGTCACGATCTTGACCCTCGTGTAAATTTACATCATCGAGTGCCTGGAGTCGCTCCAATAGGGCGTTGTGCGACCAGCCGCTGATAATATGCTGCCACGTCTTGAGTTCAACAAAACCACTTTCGTAACCCACAACCTGTACTAGCAAATGTGGGTAATTCAGATGGCGAAAGACATGACACCGGTTCGCACCGTCGAGGATCACATAGCGATCTGGATCAACCGGTGAGACGATAGGTGGGTTGATGATCGTCTCTGCATGACGCATCCGTTCGGCGAGTGGCATAGAACGTTGGTCGTCATGGGTTTCGTGCGGGTAAGCATGTGCAGTTGGGATAATGCGTAAATCAGGTGGTGGCACATGATGAGATGATGATTGCAAAATATTTTCTCCAAAACAGGGGGTATCTGCGTGCTTAGCGTATCACGAACCGGGACGTGCGACAATGACAGGCCTTGCTATAATAAGGCTGTTTGAATTGTCAATGAGGTGCAGATTTTGGGTGCAAAAGAACAAGGCGTAGATGCGATAGAACGTCGTTGGTTGACCGTGCCTCGCGCATTGGGTTTCGTCTACCATCAGGAGAACGTCTTACTGATGAAACGTGCGCCACACCGTCGTATCTTTCCTGATCGCTACAACGGAGTTGGGGGGCACATCGAACGTAACGAAGACCCCGCCGAAGCCATAAAGCGGGAGATCGAAGAAGAGACGGGGCTGGCGGTACGTGACATTCATTTGCGTGGCATCCATCATATTGATGCCGGTGCAGAGGCGGGTATTATCATGTTCGTTTTTACCGCAATCAGTGACACAGCAGATTTTGTTGATCCGGGTATTGAAGGCACATTGCATTGGATCGAGAAACAGTCGGTTTTATCGGTCGATCTGGTCGAGGATCTGCCTCAAATCTTGCCGCGCATCCTGCAAATGACCGAGACAGATATGCCATATTTCGCGCATGTCAGTTATGATGAGAACGACCAAATACAGATACGATTTAACGATCAGGTGATTTGATGGAAGCGGAGCAGAACAATTCGGAGGCGGAAGCCTATCCTGAGATCGAATATGTCGTTCGAGTAAAGGAGCAAAAGCGCGGTTTCCTTGGTCGTGTTGGCTGTGGGCTGGCGCTCGCCGTCTGGTTCGGCGTTTTGCTACTGCCGACATTCTTCATTATTCTGGCTGTGCAAGGGGACATCACGTTACGTCATCGGGGTGACGTGCCGGATAAACACCGACATCCTCTTTTAGAGGTCAAACTGTTGATGGAACCCGAATCGCGCGGTTTGCAGTTCACCAATTCGTCCATCGAGCGCGATAATAATGAGTTATGTATTGATACACAGGTACGTTATCTACTGTGGCAGGGGGAAGGTGACTCTGCACGATATTGCGACTGCTATATCCGTGCGTCCACTGATGCTGACTGGTCTTATGTGTCTACCGAAATCAATGCCTGCCGGTAGGGTGTGTCATGTTCGGGCTTGATGCTGGTTTATTACTGGTCGGTTGTGGGCTGCTTTGCGTCGGTGTTATCGTCTTCGGGTTCATATTTCCGTTATTGGATCTCGTCTTTGATGTCATCGGTACGCTGGTGGGTTTTATCTTCGATATTGCGGGTGTCGGCCCCGTCCCTGGATGCGGATGTGTCATCCTGCTGCTGCTCGTTGGAGGTTGTGGTGTATTTGGCATCTGGTTTACAGACGCGATGGCGACCTGTGGCACCCCGGAACAAGTCAATCTATGCCGTTTATTCTAGGAAACTTATGATTGAAAAAGTTTGCGTGTGCGAGATGGTCTGCGACTAATGACCAGCATAGAACAACGCAACGAACGCATCCGTCAGGAGTCTGAATTCATTCGTGGCATCCTTGATGCCACCGGTGTGGTTATCGTCGGCCAGGAAAGCCTGATCGAACGCCTCTTGATGGCCTTGCTCACCGGTGGGCATGTGCTTATCGAAGGGGTGCCGGGACTTGCAAAGACACTGACTATCAAGACCCTTGCGGCGACGATCAACGCTGACTTCCAGCGCATCCAGTTTACGCCGGATTTGCTACCGGCAGACCTCATCGGAACGCAGATTTACAATCCACGGACAGGCGCGTTTACGCCCAAGCCGGGGCCGATCTTCAGTAACATCGTGCTTGCGGATGAGATCAACCGTGCGCCAGCGAAAGTGCAATCCGCGCTGTTGGAAGCTATGGAAGAAAAACAGGTCACACTCGGCGACGAAACCCGCCCGCTGGAAAATCCGTTTATGGTGTTGGCAACCCAAAACCCGATCGAGCAGGAAGGTACCTATCCACTGCCGGAAGCACAACTCGATCGCTTTATGCTTAAAGTCATCGTACAATATCCCACACGCGACGAAGAACGCACGATCATCGACCGCATGACGGGTGAAATCCCACCGATGCCGCAGCCGATTGTGACATCAGAGGCAATCGAACGGGCGCGGCAGATCATCAGTAATCATATCTATGTCGATGAGAAAATCAAAGATTATGTGCTTGATCTGGTCGGTGCGACACGTCACCCCTCAGAGTACGGATTTGCCGATCTAGCACCGCTGATCGAGATCGGTGCTTCGCCTCGTGCGACGATCAACCTGATTAAGTGCGCCAAAGCCTATGCGTTTATTCGTGGGCGCGGATACATCAAACCCGAAGACGTTAAAACGATTGCGTTGGATGTGCTACGGCACCGGATCGGTGTGAGTTTCGAGGCAGAGGCGGAAGCCATCACCGCAGATATGATGATTAACCGGTTGCTTAAGCAGGTACGTGTGCCATGACAATTTCTGCTGAACGCTTGCAGCGCATCCGCCGGATTGAGCTACGTACACGTCGGCTGGTGCAAAATGCGTTCGCCGGGGCATATCATTCTATGTTCAAAGGTGAGGGGGTGGTTTTCGATACGGTTCGGCCTTACCAACCCGGTGATGACGTCCGTAACATCGATTGGAACGTCACCGCGCGCACCGATGAAGCCTATATCAAAAGTTACAGCGAAGAACGTGAGCTGACCGTGCTCATCGCCCTTGATAGCAGCGCATCGTGCTTCTTCGGGTCACAGGGGCAGCAGAAACACGATCTTGCGGTTGAACTGGGGGCGGTGCTGGCACTCTCCGCGACGAGCAACAATGACAAAGTCGGTTTACTGATTTTCAGTGACCGCACAGAGATCATGCTGCCGCCACGTAAAGGACGCAATCACATCCTCAGGTTGATTCGTGAGCTTCTGGCTGAACGAGGCGATCAGCGCGGTACAGATCTGTCTGGCGCGTTACAAACGATCAGCCGCAGTTTTAAGCGCCGATCTATCGTATTCTTAATTTCCGATTTTCTCGCACCGCCGGAAGCGTATGAGCGAGATTTGCGTGTGGTCAATCATCGCCACGACCTCATCACGGTGATCCTCAGTGACCTGCTCGAACGACGATGGGCTAGTGGCGGTCTGGTACGTCTCGAAGATGCGGAAGTTGGTGACCAGCAATTCATCGACGCGGGCAGCCGCGTGTGGCGAGATGCGTTTGCGAAACGGGTTCGGCGCTTTCATCAAGCACGCGAAGCCGCATTGACCGGTATTGATCGGATCGACCTGCAGACGGGTGAGGATTTTATCCGTCCGTTGACTCAGTTCTTCCAGCGACGTGCAAGGCGGTAATGATTCTGCTGTTGTTTCTCGTATTTACCTTGTTTCAGGCTGAGGACATCGTCACGGTTGACCTGCGCGCCAGCACAACCACACCACGCGCTGGCGATCCTATAGAACTCAGCTTGACGGTCACACTGCCGCCGGGATATACCCTGATCGAGTGGCCTGATTTTCCCTCCGCTTGGGGAGATTTCGAGGTGAACGAAGTCGATGAACGGATCGAAACAGTGACCGACGGTAACCGCCACCTTTCACAGCAGATCACAGCGCGTCTATGGCGACCGGGTGACTACCAAACACCTGAGACATTTGTCGGTTACCAAACTCCTGCTGGTGAGTTATTTCGTATTCCAATCCGTCCTGTGTCTTTTACCGTACCAAGTGTGGTTGACCGGAATGATCTGACATTGCGACCGGATCGGGAGCCAATCGGTGTATTCTTTGTCCCGTTGTGGTTGACTGTCATTGTAGTTGTCGCCGCCGGCGCAATCGGTTTGTACGGTCGCCAGCGTTATCTACTATGGCAACCTCAACGATCACTCGAAACAACCCCACCCACATTGAAACCTGCACAAATCGCCGACCGTGACCTGTCCATGCTTGCCCCGGATGAGCCTGAAGCGGCGACGTCAATCTTGAGAGACTATCTGGAAGCAAAATTCGACGTTCCCAGCACGTCGATGACAACCGAAGAAATTCTAGAATCGGTGCCAGTTTCCGAGCGAATGGTCATACATCTACGCGAAATATTTGAATATGCCGACCTGACTCGATATGCCAACATCGAAGCACAGTCGAGTCAGACTTATATTGAGATGATACGGTCGTGGATTGCGGAGGCTGATCTCGGTGGATAACTTCCGTTTCGCTTATCCGCTGGTGTTATTGCTCCTGGCGTTGCCTGTGCTGTACTATGGTCTACGCCGCCTCTATTCTCCGCAGACAGCTATGCCGGCACTGCGCTACTCAGACACACGTCTGCTGGACGATTTACCGAAATCAACCTGGCAGCGGTTACACTGGTTACCGGATGTACTTCGCTGGCTTGCCTGGGGATTACTGGTCATCGGTTTAGCACGTCCACAAGGCGGTCAAGAGATTGACGTCATCCGAGGGGAAGGTGTTGATATTGTGCTCGCGCTGGATATATCGACCAGTATGGCGGCTCTGGACTTCCAACCGGATAATCGTTTGGAGACGTCGAAACGGGTCATCAGTGATTTCATACAAGGCCGGACATTTGATCGGATCGGGCTGGTGGTGTTTGCCCGCAATGCCTTTCATCAAGCCCCCCTCACCCTCGATTATCAGGTGCTGCTGCGCTTGCTTGACGATGTCGATCTGGCTTCAGAATTGCGTCCAGTTGACGGGCGGCGACTGGATGGCACCGCGATTGGTTTAGGGCTGGCGGCATCGGCGAACATGCTACGGACGAGTGGTGTCCCAAGCAAAGTGATTATTCTGTTGACCGATGGTGCCAACAACGCCGGCCTGGCCCCGGTACAGGCCGCACAGGCCGCCGCCGCATTGGGGATACGGGTCTACACGATTGGTATGGGCCGTCCAGGTTTGGTTGACGCGCCGACAGTTGAGGGTGAGATCATCACAATCGAGAGTGACCTGGATGAGCCTAACCTACAAGAAATCGCTGAGATTGCGGATGGCCTGTACTTCCGTGCGGAGAACAGCGAAGGATTGCAGCAGATCTATGAACAAATTGACCGCCTGGAGCGTTCACAGATCGAACGGCGAATATTTGTGCGCTGGCGTGACTATGCGTTCCCGGTATTGGTTGGTGTGCTGGTTATGATGTTGATTGAGCGAACCTTGCGGCAAAGTGTGTTCCAGGTGGTACCCTGAGATGGTCTTCTTAAATGCAGGCATGTTGTTACTCTTGCTACTGATCCCGGTGTTCGTCGGTTTTGAATTATGGCGCTTACAGGTGCGCCAGCGTCGGCTACAAAGTCTGGGTGACCCTGCCAGCATTGATGTGCTGCTGACTTCGGTGGATGCACGACGACGACAGTTCAAGACCGCGCTGTGGTTTACAGTTGTATTTCTACTGGTCATCGCGCTGGCAAGACCGACGTGGGGCATCGCCGAAGAATTGATCGAGGCGGAAGGGGTGGCAGTGATCGTCGCACTAGACGTGAGCACAAGCATGGATGCTGAAGACGTCCAACCGAGCCGGCTTGAACGTGCCAAGTTCGACGCCCGTGAGATTTTCGCCAACAATGCGGGTAATCAACTGGGACTGATCTTGTTTGCGGGGCAGGCGTTTGTACAATTCCCTCTGACCACAGATCAAGATGCGGCGATGACGTTTCTCGATGCCGCCAGCACCGGGTCAATAAGCCAACAAGGCACATCCGTTGAGGCAGCGTTAGAACTGGCACTTGATGTCTTTGACGAGCGGATTGCATCCGAAGGCATTATTGTTTTGCTTTCTGACGGCGAAAATCATGAAGGCCGTCCATTGCTGGTTGCAGATGAAGCCGCCGAACGTGGTTTGACCGTGCATACGATTGGTTATGGTGACCCTAACGCCGGGTCACCAATTCCGCTGGATGATACCGACATCGACGCCCGCTACAAAGTCGATGGTGGGGGCAGTCTCGTCTTTACCCGCCTGGAAGAAGATGTGTTGCAGGATGTCGCCGTGACAACCGGCGGTATCTATCAGCAAGCCTCGACCAGCGGCATCGAGGTGATCAACGTGCTAAATGCGATTGATACCGTAGAGACGACCGTATTAGAACGCCGCAGACAGACACGCCGGGTCGAACGGTTTAGCTTATTCGCCGGGCTGGCGCTGATGGCGCTCACCATACAAATTATATTGCCAGAGCGTGCCTCATCATGAGAGTATTGATGTGTTTAATCCCGCTGCTAGCATGGGCGCTCATCGGTTGCGCAGATGCGGTGGAGCGCCGTGTTGACAGTGGCAACGCGCTTTACGATGATGGTGATTATGCTCCTGCACTCCGCCAATATCAGGCCGCACAGGTGATTGCACCGGATCGATCGTTGGCCTATTTCAACGCGGCAGCGGCCTATGATGCCCTGGACGACCCAGAAGCGGCGATCAGTGCACTTGAGCAAGTCATCCGCACGGGTGACGATGATGTAACCGCAGATGCATATTACAACCTGGGCAACATCTACTACCGGACAAGGCGCTATGACGAGGCAGTCAGCGCCTACCAGGCCTCTCTGCGTGATAACCCGACTGACGAAGATGCACGTTATAATTTGGAATTGGCGATGATGCGCGTGTTCGCACCGACTTCTACCGCCCAGGAACAGCAGACCAATCCCGAAAGCGGTGAAACTGACCCGGAAACGACCCCGACCGATCAACCACGCGGCTTCGATGGGCCGACGCCGAGTCCGCCACCGCTCGATTTTGACCGCTCGGCGACGCCGGTCGATGGGGAAAGTGATACTGGCGCGGAAGACTCCGCGACACCGATTCCACGTTCGGAAGGTGATATGTCGGTTGAACAAGCAGAGGAATTGCTCGACCGCATCCAACAGGATCAGCAAGCGTTGAGCGAATATCTTGAGCAGGCCGGCGCACCCGGTGCACCATCGGAGAAAGATTGGTGATGCTGCGGATTCTGTTGCTCGTCGGTCTGCTTTCTAGCTTGAGCATTTCAACCATCGCGCAGGAAGATGACCCGACACGTCTCTTACAAGACCAGGATTATTATGTAGAAGTGTTCGTCAGCAATCGCACGCCTTACGTGGGGGAAGTCATTACTTATACAATACGCTACTATTCGATTGATCCACCACCTTATCGCTATGACTTGCCAAATTTTGAGGATTTTTGGATCGCAAGTGCGCCTTATAGCAATGATACAGTGACTAACTATGAACTCCGCACCATTGGTAACCGGCAATTCTACGTCGGTGATCTTATCGCGGAGATTGCGCCGGTGACTTCGGGCAATGTGCAGATACAGCCAGGACAGTTTGGCATCGAAGAGAGTGTCTTTCTTGATGAAGTCAGTTTAACGACGGAGGCGCTCACACTGGACGTGCAAGCCATCCCTTCCAACGATGCGCCGCCGGATTTCAATGGGGCAGTAGGGCAGTACAACGCTAATGCGACATTTTCACCGTTAGAGATCGTCCTGGGTGAACCGGTAACCTTACAGGTAAGCATAGAGGGTTTGGGCAATTTTGATCTGCTGCCACCACCGGCATTGCCGGAGACAGTCGATTGGCAGATTTATCGTCAACCGGCGCGTTATCAAGCCTCTGAAGCCAGTGGTCTACGCTTTGGGCGCAAGGTCTTTGAATGGTTATTAATCCCACGCTCCGCTGGCACACAGACATTCCCGTCGTTTGACTTTGTCCACTTTGACCCAATGACGGAAAATTATCAAACGATCCGCTTTGCGGAACAGCCGATTGACGTTTTCCCAGGTGATGACATAGACCAACGCTTAAGCTACAGACCAGAAGCAGCGGCGCAGGAAGTTGAAGTGCCGCCATTGGCAACCATACGACTTCCTGCCGGTGACACAGATGCAAACGATATGTTGCTATGGCTGCTCTGGGGTGTGCCGCCGATCATATTATTCGGCGGTGTGGCTTATCGCACCGGCATAAGCTACCTACAAAGTCGGCGACGACAGCAACGCTATCGAAACGCCCTAAAGCGGCTGGCCGATAGATTGCAAGCAACGCAGTCACTTTCGCCGGAAGCCAGTAGTTACCAGTTCGAAGCAGCAATTTATCAGTATATTCAAGATAAAAATGGTGACACTCAGGTCAGCACTACAGCGGAAGCGGTCGCCATCCTGAGAAAACATCACATTGACCCGACAACATTTACAGCAGCACTCGACGCCGCCATCGACCTGAGATATGTTCTCGTGAGTAGCATGCCTGATGTCGCTAGAACCGGTCAGCAAATTTACCGGCAGTTCAAGGAGCTTGATGCGCAGTGGTCAAATGTCGAGTAGTTATCGCTTTATGTGTCGTATTTGTCGTCATGACGGGCGCTTACGGGCAGAGCGACTCTGAGACTGTTGAACGGGCGGCGGCGGCCTACCAAACCGGTGATTACGTAACCGCGATCACGCTGTACGAAGAACTCATCACGCAAGGTATCGAAACAGCGCAGGTATACATCAATCTGGCACACGCATACTATCAGGACGGTCAATTAGGGTTCGCACTACTGAATTATCGTCGTGCAGAACGTCTCGAACCGCGTAATGGTTCAGCAGACGAGTACATCGCACGTATTCGCGGTGAGCGTGTTGACTATCAACGAGACGCGCAAAACTGGTTAGATCGGCTTGCCGGCTCAACACGGAGCGTGATGACTCTGCGTGAACTACAAGAGGTGACCGGCGTTCTATGGGCAATATTTTTTAGCCTCACGATTTGCTGGTTATGGGTGAAGCACTGGCGTAACCGTCTGCTCCCTGTCCTCGTCGTTGTGGGCATTTTTGTTATGGTCGCAATCGGCGCACTCGCCACCCGTTCCTATGTCTCAGAGAACCGTCCGGCAGCGGTGATCGTTGAACTTTCCGAACAGGTGATGAGCGGTCCTGGCGAGTCATATTTACCGTTGTATACACTCTATACCGCCGCAGAGATGCGCATTCTCGAACGACAAGATGACTGGGTGCGCTTTGTGCTTCCAGACCGCCGCGAGGGATGGTTGCCCGCAGACGCAATCAGAGTTGTTTGAGTAAATTGGGGATCTCTTCCGGGTTTTCCGTCACAAGCACACCGGCCTCCTGGAGTGCCTTTTTCTTCGCTCGTGCCGTTGCTTCGGAGCCTTCGATGATCGCGCCAGCATGTCCCATACGGGTATTGGGCGGGGCACTTTCCCCGGCGATAAAAGCGGCAACTGGCTTGGTCATCCGTGTCTTGATGTATTCAGCAGCTTCAATTTCAGCACGTCCACCGATTTCACCCAACAGGGTAACGCGGTCGGTTTCGGGATCGCCTTCAAATATGCGTAATACATCGACCAGTGTCGTCCCGACAACAGGGTCGGCACCGATGCCCACACAAGCAGATTGCCCTAAACCGATGTGAGTCAGCGCATCCACAACTTCGTACATCAACGTGCCACTCTTTGAGACCACACCAACGCTGCCTTTTGACGCGATATGTCCGGGCATAATACCCAGTTTACCCACTGATGGAATGAGAATGCCGGGACTGTTCGGGCCGATGAGTTGTATGGGGTGCTTGCGGATATAACGATAGACCTTCATCATATCGAGTGCGGGGATGCCTTCAGTGATACAGACAACCAGTTCTATACCCGCGTCCACGGCTTCATGGATGGCATCGACCGCATGAAGCGCGGGAACAAAAATGACGCTGGCGGTCGCGCCTGTCGCTGCCACCGCAGCCCGTGCTGTGTCAAAGACGGGTTTACCGGCGACCCATTCACCGCCCTTGCCAGGAGTCACACCACCGACGATATTTGTACCGTAGTCGATCATCTGCAACGTGTGGAAATGTCCTTCACGCCCGGTGATTCCTTGAACGATGACCGGCGTTTCGGCTTTGATGAAAATACTCATGCGGGTATGCTTCGCGCTGCGGAAACGGCTTTTCGTGCGGCGTCCACAAGCGAATGCGCTTCGATAAGGTGAGGAATATCTGCCGCTTGCAACATTTTTCGAGCCGTCTCCGCGTGGGTGCCTTGCAGACGTATAATGACAGGAGTTTGCAGCGAAAATGCTTCATAGGCTTCGATAATGCCTCTGGCAACCTCATCACAACGGGTGATGCCGCCGAAAATACACACCAATACTGCGGCGACATCCGTGTCCTCGGAAATGATGCCCAGCGCAGCTTTGATGCGCTCTGCTTTTGCACCACCGCCAATGTCCAAAAAGTTGGCGGGGTAAATCTCATCATCGCCATAAAGACAGATTATGTCCATCATGGTCATCGAAAGCCCCGCACCATTGACGACACAACCGATCTGACCATCGAGCTTGACATAAGTTAAGCCGGCAATTCGCGCTTGCCTTTCAGCATCGTATTCAAGAGTCAGGTCACGCAATCCCATTAACCCTGGATGTCGAAACAATGCGTTATCATCAATAGAAAATTTGCCATCCAATGCGATGAGTTCGTCATCTTGCGTAATCGCTAATGGATTGAGTTCAATTAAAGTCGCATCACTCTCAACGTAGCATTGGTAAAGTCTCATCGCAATCTGCCTGAATGGTTCCCAGAGAACTCTAGGAAGATTCAGCGTACCCAGGATGTGTGTCAACTGATAAGTGCGCAACCCGATAAAGGGGTCAATGTATTCACGAATGATGACGTCTGGGTTGACCCTGGCAAGATTCGTAATATCGACATCGCCCTCCACGGACGCAATCAGATTAATACCGCCGACACTGCGATCATTGGCAATCGCCAGATAGAGTGATCGCTTAACCTTGACTTCAGTTTCAATCAGGATGTTTTTTACCGCGAATCCATCAATGCGTGCCTCAAAAAGCTGGCGTGCTTGCATCCGTGCTTGTTCGGGTGTAGCAGCAAACCTGATTCCCTCCGACCGGTGACGATGCCCACTCAGCTCCTGTGCTTTCAGCACGACCCGTTGGTCAAAGCTTTTAGCAATCTCATAGGCATCGGTCGGTGTTTCAGCGAGCTTTGCCTCTGGCACGGGAATGTGATAAATGGCGAAACGTGCTTTCGCTTGATATTCATAAAGTTTCACATCTTATCCTTTGATAACCGTCGATTCGTGTTTTCGTTCGATCATTATATCGCCTAAATGATCTCGATTTCCTGATTAGTAATCATGAGATCTGCATAATGTTTTTCGACCCATTTGATAATGTTGCTCATTGCTTGTTGGGCGTGTTTGGGGTCATTCGTCACGGTGACAATGGCGACCTGTGCTGACTGCCAGCGATCATGATGGTCAACCTCAGCGACCGCAACGTTAAATTGCTTACGCAACCGTGTGAGAAAAGACTTCAAAATACTGCGCTTCTCTTTGAGTGAGTGGACGCCGCCCAGGTAAAAATCAAGCGTGCAGAGACATATCGTTGACATAAGTTATTTATGCGTATCCCGCATGGAGGATTAGATTGATAAACGAACGCATTATAGAGGTATTTGACCGGTTGGTAAATCATTACCTGGGGTGCATAGCGTCAAATTCGACCTTACGCTATACTGAAACAGTGTTTATATTTTTGCAACTACGGTGTGGAGACCTAAATAAATGAAACGTCCCACTTTAACTCAATTGATGCTCGCTTGTTTACTGCTGAGCTTTTCCCTACAGGGTTTACAGGCGCAATCCGGCAACCTGATCGAAAATGCCGGATTTGAAGACTTTGACACGGATTCGGAAGGTCAAAACGTGGCTAGTGGTTGGCAACCCTGGAATATGCCAATTACCGAAGACAGCCCAGACTATGAGCGTGTTCCTCAATATGATGCCGCGAGCAATGTCGAAGGACGGATACAGTCCGACGACGAGGCACAGGTCATCTTTACAGATTTCTACTATACATTCAGTGCTGGTATTTATCAGCAAGTCGAAGGTGTAGAACCGGGTGATGAATTGACCTTCAGCGCGGATGTATATATTTGGTCATCGACGCTTGACGATCCAGACGTGAGTGAAGAGTCGAGTAATGTCCTCGTATACGTGGGTATCGACCCAAGCGGCGGGACTGACGGCACCAGCGAAGACATCGTCTGGTCAATTGCGATCCTCGATCAATACGACGAATACGTCGGATACAGCGTCACCGCCGAGGCTGAAGCTGAGACCGTGACGGCGTTTGTGTGGGTTGATTCTGATTTCGCAGCAAGGAATACATTTGCTTATATCGATGATGCCGTCCTCGAAGCAGCTGCGACTGCGGTCGTCATGCAACCAACGGAAGACGCGACCACACCGGAAGTAACAGAGGTGGTTGAATTGACCGAAGAAGCAGCCGAAGTGGTGGAAGCAACGGAAGCGGTTAGCGTCAGCCCACCAGAGGTGACAGAAGCAACCTCAGCGGAAGCGACCCAAACAGCCGAAGTGGTGGAAGCAACGGAAGCGGTTAGCATCAGCCCGCCAGAGGTGACGGAAGCAGCCGAGCCGACCGAAGCCGTAGAACCGTCTGCGACCTCTACTGCGATTCCGACGCAGACGGTCACAAACTCGCCGATGCCGGCTGAGACAACGACGGCAACGCCGACTGAGGAAATAATCACTGAAGTTAGCCCGGTGCCGACTGACGAGGACATCGGCATTATCGTCGCACCGACCGAAACAGACGTGCCGACAGTAACGGATGCTCCAACCAATACAGCACAAGCAACGAACACAGAGCCGCCTGTGCCTACGACAACACCCTTACCGACACAGACAAATGTCCCGACAAGTACGGCGACGACCGTTCCAACGGAAACGGAGACATCAGGAAACGTCATCGAATCCGTTGAGATTACGCAAGAGGTCGAGCAGTTACCGGCAGTAGAAGCCGCGCCGACCGAAACATTTGGAACGGGTGGTGTGGTGAGTGACGACCGATTCCAGGGGCAAATTGGTCATACTGTGCAGCCCAATGAAACCGTTCAACAAATCGCACAGCTCTATGGCAGTTCGTCCGAACAGATCATCGAGGTCAACAATCTCAACGATAATGGTCTGATTTTTGTCGGTGATGAGCTTATCGTACCGGTGCCGTTCGAAGCCGGGCAATTACCGGAGCCGAGTGATACACCCGTAATCATTATCGTCACGGCTACTCCGACGACTGAGGTAGGCACCGTCGCTGCTATTGACACCAGCAACAGCGATGTTTATGTCGTCCAACCGGGTGATACGCTCTCGCTGATTGCCGACTTCTTCGACACCACCGTGACCGATCTCGCTCAGCGCAACGGCATTGCAAATTCCAATCAAATATCAGTCGGGCAGCAGATACTTGTCCCCGCAGATGTAGAGCCGACACCGACAGACGGCGAACCTGAAGCGACCGGCACTCATACTGTACGGTATGGTGAGAATCTCTATCGCATCGCATTGCGTTATGGGGTCACTGTGGGCGAATTACAGCAAGCGAATAATCTGTTTAACCCGAATGCAATCTACGCCGGACAGGTGCTTCTCATTCCATGAGTGTAGAATGGCGCGTGCTACGGAATGCGGCAACGGATGAAATTGTCCTTGATCGGGTCAAGTGGTGTGCATCCTTCTGGTGTCACTTCCGGGGGCTACAACTGGTTTCTCAGCTCCCGGAAGACGAAGGGGTATTGTTCGTCGGCAAGGGCGAGAGCCGTTCCCAAACGACGATTCATATGTTTTTTATGCTATTCAGTATCGGTGTGGTCTGGCTCGATAGCGAAAATCGAGTCGTAGATAAAAAGCTCGCCAAACCCTGGCGGCCGGCCTATGCACCACACACAGCGGCCCAGCATTTCATTGAGGCGAATCCATCAATACTTGATCGTGTTTCTGTCGGGGACATCCTGAAGTTTGACGAAAAGGCTGAAGGCTAAAAATGCTACGAAGTGTCATGCTGTTCGCGGTGTTGGTCGGTTTTGTCATCACACCTGGCATCGGGCAGCAAGAAGATAACAATAATGTCACCATCCATGTCGTACAGCGTGGGGAGAGTCTGTTCAATATCGCGCTGAGCTACGATCTCACGGTTGACCAGATAGCATCGGCAAACGGTATCGTCAATGCGGCCTCCATCGCTATCGGGCAACGGCTGATTATCCCGTCACTGGTCAGCCAACCACAGACCGAACCACTGGTTCATGCCGTGCAACCGGGGGAGACGCTTAACAGCATCGCACAGGCTTATGAGATGACACCAGACGTACTCGCCCAGCAAAACCAGATCATCAACGCAGATGTTATCCATGTGGGGCAGGTGTTAACCATTCGTGAGGCGCAACCTATCCCTATCGGAGAGACAATAGAAACCGTTGCCAGCACCAGTCTGCATACCATTCAAAGTGGTGAAACATTATTCAGCATCGCGCTTGAATACGGTACGACTGTCGAGGTCGTGCAATCATTGAATGAAATCGCCAATCCGAATGCGGTCTTTGTCGGTCAAGAATTGGTTGTTCCGGCTGGTCAATCGCCTGCTGATGCTGCAACACTTTCAGCCCCAATATCCTCGATTGATGTACGTCCGTTGGTGTTCACAGAAGGCAACACCGGACGTATTCAAGTCACAACTGAGGCTGCCGCAACAGTGACAGCGATGTTTCTTGATCGTTCACTCGCCGTTTTTTCAGAACAGGGTGATACATGGCATACAATGCTCGTAGCAGTGCCCGTAGGTACGCCTGAAGGCATTTATCCGCTGCGACTGGTAGCCAGTTCTGTGACCGGTGTTTCCAGTGAGTTGGTGACGAACATACAGATAAAAACAGGCGCTTATGGCAGCCAGAACATCACCCTGCCGGAAGATCGGCTACCCTTACTGACACAGGGCGTCGAGGACAACGAATACAGCATCCTTGCGAACGTGGCAAACACATTTACGCCGCAGCGTTCTTTTCAGGGAACGATGAGTCTCCCTGCGGCTGCTGTAATGAACGCGCCTTACGGGGTTCTACGTTCGTACAATGGCAGCGCTTTCGACCGTTATCACTTAGGGGCAGACTTCGCCGTCCCACCTGATGGCAACGCTTACGTGACGGCACCAGGACGGGTCGCAATATCAGATATGTTCAACATACGTGGTAATACGGTTATGATTGACCATGGTTGGGGCGTATTCACCCTCTACGCACATCTGAGCCAGCGTAACGTCGCAGTAGGGCAGACAGTCAATACAGGGGATGTGGTCGGCACTGTCGGGAACACCGGGCGCTCAATTGGCCCACATCTACATTGGGAACTCTGGGTCAACGGTATGCCGGTTGATCCTATGCAGTGGGTGCGAGAACCTTTCCCGTAGCGCACAAAGCAGATGTAGTCCACAAAAAAAAGAGACGCCCACGATTAAGTGAGCGTCTCTTTTTTATTTCTTCGATGGTTAGTTGTCTAAGCGACTGTATTGTGCATCATCGAGTGCTTCAAAGTCGGTGAATAAGAAGTGGTCGTGATAGTAGTGAATCCACAAGAATGATAAGATCGCCGTGTAGTAAGCTACGTCAAAGCGCCACAGACCAACATTTTCCGGGTCAACGGTGCCGGGGGTAATCAGATGTGCGATAGCGAAGACGATCAGGAAGATCGCCGCAGAACCGAGCAGCATGATCGTACTGAGCAAATAAAGGCCGCGTGCGTCCTTCCCCTTGCTGAAGCGCGAAACGAGCGGCGCGGATTCGTCCAGGCCGCCGTAAGCCTGTTTTAGCTTGATGATGTAAAAAGTGATACCGAGATATTGGAATGAATGCCACGTATTCAACCCCTGGAAGGCTGTATCCAGGTTCGGCAGCATCGGGATAGTGAAGGAAATGAGTACGGTGAACGTGATGAAAACTGTTTTGGGCCAGTTGATGATATTTTGACGGTATTCCTGTATCGTCTTAATCACGTAAGCAACCGCAGAGAACGCGAAAATTGTCGCTAGTATCAGGAAAAACCATTGTTGCTGGAAGAAACCAGGAATGACGTTCGCAAGATCGTTAGTGCCGATGTCAAAGCTCCCCTGGCTGATCTTCAGCGCCGCGAAAGGGAAAATCGAAGTCAACACGACCGCATAATCCACCATGCGGGATTTGAAATCAACGGCGCTATTCTTCCGCACGTAGTTATGTTCTTTATGGTTGTAAAGCTCGACGATGTAGGTCACCTGATGAAGCACATGCAACGCCGCCCAGAAGAAAAATACAGTCAGTAGCAGTTCGAGATTAAGAAATGCCAATGAAACGACGATGACCGGAATAATCAACGAAGAGCGTAGCAGCATTGGATAGCGTTTCTTGAAGTTGTCATCCAAGCCGGTACGTAGAAACGTAGACATCATGTGCGGGCCACCAATCGCAATAGCGACGAACCCGTTGACGAGGTTACGGCTGAAATCAGCGTCCATGCCCCCGAAATGCACACCAAACAGATAGACGAGATAGGGCAGTGGCACCAGAATTACGCTGAATGTGATGTACAGCATATCCCAGTTGCGATTACGCAGCCACATGTCCTCCTGCGGATTGGTCGTATCCCGGTTTGAGAATGGTACAGTTGTTACGCTCATAAGACTCCTCGCTTACTTCCTGATAAATCAGTGCAAATAGGATCGACTGATTGTGGGTCATTCTATCTGAAATGATAGCGACTTACCACTCTTATTAGCGGTTGACCTGGTGATGTGCGCGGCAACGAGCCTCGTAAGTCTCCTGTGCGCCGACCATAATGATTGGATCATCGTAATGTGCCGGTTTGCCATTGACGAGACGCTGTGTGCGACAGGCCGCTTCGCCACACACCAGACAGATGGCGTGAAGTTTAGTAACGGTTTCTGCTCGGCACAGCAGGTCTGGCATCGGCCCGAATGGTTCCGAACGAAAATCGAGGTCGAGGCCGGCGACGATCACACGTATACCATTCGATGCGAGGTCGTCAACGACATCGAGAATAGCCTCATCAAAAAATTGTACTTCGTCTATAGCGACGACCGTCGTCTCTTTTTCAACACAGTCGAGCAGTGCCATCGCGTTCTTCACCGGATATGCATCGAGATTGTCTCCGTTATGGCTGCTGACATGCTGTACACCATAACGATCATCAATATCAGGCTTAAAAACCTGCACACGCTGTTTGGCAATCATCGCCCGGCGCACCCGGCGAATTAGCTCTTCGGTTTTCCCACAAAACATGCTGCCACAGATGACTTCGACACGTCCGCTGTGATGTTTCATTGCTTATTTTTCTCCCCAAAAAACAGAGGCAGCCATGCAAAAATGCTTGACTGCCTGTGAATGAATTATGTACTCGCTCGGTGACTATTCGTTATTCGGTTTCCGGAACAGTGTAACCCCGATTGCGTAGCATCTTCTTGACGTCGCTCAAAATTTTACGACCGATACCTGGAATATCAAGGATCGACTCATCGCCGCCTTCTTCCAACTTATCGAAGAAGTCTTGCACATTTGCGATGCCGTTGTCTTCGAGAATGGTGGTAAAGCGTGTGCTCAGATCAAGCTCGGTCAACGGCAGATCCGGCGGTGTCTTGGCGGCTTCACGCTCTTCTTCTTCGGCACGGATGTTATCGCGTACCTTCAGGCGCTTCATGAAGCGATCCACCTGACCTTCGGTGTCTACGATACGCTGCTCACCAGTATAGAAGGGGTGACAGCTTGAACAAATATCCGTGCGGATTTCTGGAATGGTCGCACCGGTTTGCCAGGTGTTGCCACAGGCACAAACAACCGTCGCATCCGTGTACCACTCAGGATGAATTTCTTGCTTCATAAGTTTTCGTCTCCTCAGACATCTACATCACGGCCCTTGAGGTACGGGTAGCGTGATGGGCAATTAGGGAATTAGTCGCCGGCTGCGGTTGCCGTTACTTCCGGGGTTTCTGAATAAACGCTGATGCGCTTCTGCCCGTTACGTCCACGCATACGCTCGAAGACCACGAAGCCTTCACTCATGGCATAGATAGTATGATCTTTACCTATGCCGACATTCTCGCCGGGGTGAAACTTCGTCCCACGTTGGCGAACGATAATGTTGCCAGGGATCACGTATTGACCGCCGAAGCACTTGACGCCCAGGCGCTTAGAATTACTATCGCGACCGTTACGTGTAGAACCAGCACCTTTTTTATGTGCCATTACAGTATCCCTCTCTCTAAATAATGATTAAACGCTAATGTCATCAATGCGTAGGCGGGTGTAATACTGACGATGCCCACCCTTACGCCGGTAGTTGGTGCGCTGACGATACTTGTAGACGATCACCTTCTTGCCCCGGAATTGGTCAACAATAGTGGCTGTGACGGTAGCACCTTCGACCAATGGCTGACCAAGAGTCGTTTCATCGCCGTCGTTTACCAACAGCACATCGGTAATCTCGATTTGATCGTCAACTTCATTCGGGAGGCGTTCAACATCGATAGTCTGGCCTACCTCAGCGCGGTACTGCCGAGCGCCAGAACGAATAATTGCGTACATGCTTTTTGCTCCAATCTTCACTTACCGCCGCTTAACCGTACCCGCAGGTCGGCAAACAGGGAAGATCGTGAATGTCTATACAAGAAAATGCCCCACAGAGGGGCTTGAGTGAGACGATTATACGTGATTACTCTGTTTGGCGTCAACGTCCAGTTCGTTTAAATCAGGTGATGAACATCGCATCCCCGAACGAGAAAAAGCGGTACGCCTCAGTTTTTGCCGTTTCATAGGCATTAAGTAATGACTCCCGACCCACAAGCGACGAAATCATCATCAACAACGTAGATTTGGGCAGATGGAAGTTTGTAATCATCGCATCGACCACGCGCCATTGATAACCGGGGTAGATAAACAGGTTCGTATCCTGCTCAAAAGCAATGACCGGACGCCACGCACATATATTATCCGCTGCCTGTGGGGCGGCAGGGTCACCGCCGGCACTGAGGATACCCGCCGTTTCTAATGTGCGGGCGCTGGTCGTCCCCACAGCGATGACGCGGTTCCCGGCAAGTTTAGCCTCGTTAATGATCTTCGCGTTCTCGTTAGTGAGCCGCGCCCATTCACTGTGCATGTGATGTTCTTCGATCTTTTCTACCCTTACCGGCTGGAACGTATCCAGGCCGATGCGCAACTCGCAGTAAGCAAATTTCACACCTTTTTCGCGCAGCGCGAGCAATAGATCCGGCGTAAAATGCAGCCCAGCCGTTGGCGCGGCAGCGGAACCTTCCTCACGACTATAGACGGTTTGGTAGCGTTCCTGATCTTCGAGACGTTCGTGAATGTAAGGGGGAAGGGGCATCTCGCCGAGTTCGTTCAGATGATGATCGACAGATGCGCTGAATTCAATCACCCGTTCGGCACCGTCGAGCGTTTCGACGACTTGAGCGGTCAGACTGTGCTCTGGGAACGCGATCTGCATCCCCACGTCGGCGCGTTTACCGCCAACCAACACCCGCCAGCGCAGCCGGTCAAGTTGACGAAGCAATAAAATTTCTAGTTTGCCGCCGGTATCCGCACGAGTCGCGTGAAGACGTGCCGGAATCACCCGTGTCGAGTTCAGAACTAGCACATCACCGGGGGCAATGTATTCGATAATATTGCGAAAATGCCTATGTGTGATCGCACCGGTTGATCGATGCAAGATCATTAATTTGGAGGAGTCACGAGGTTCGACCGGAGCCTGTGCGATAAATGATTCGGGTAAGTCGTAATCAAAGTCGTGAATGTCCATCAGCGATCCAATAATCTGATTAGAATGTTGATAATGACGGTCAAGATGACGCTCAGGATTATCATGCTGGCGATGGGAGCAAAGCAAGAAAAGTTCTCACCCCGGATACGAATGTCACCGGGTAGATCACCAAACAATGGAAAGAGACGTCCGAGCAATAATAAAATACCGCCCAGAATGACCGCACCTACACCAATGAGCAACAGCAACCGACCGATATTTTCCATCAGAAAAGCGAAGGTTGATCGTCGATACCCGCATAGGGGATACCGAGATGTTCATAGGCGTGGGGTGTGGCGATGCGTCCACGCGGCGTGCGATCTAAGAAACCGAGTTGCAGCAGATACGGTTCGTAGACGTCTTCGATGGTTGAACTATCTTCACTAATTGCCGCGCCGATAGTGCCCAAACCCACGGGGCCGCCATTGAACTTCTCAATGATCGTCAGAAGGATCAATCGGTCAATTTCATCGAGGCCGAGATGGTCAATTTCCATCAGTTGCAGCGCGTCCCCGGCGACCGCGCCAGTGATAATCCCATCGGCACGAGTTTCGGCATAGTCACGTACACGACGCAGCAAACGAAGTGCGACGCGGGGCGTCCCACGAGAGCGTCGTGCAATTTCTGATAACCCCTGCGGTTTGATCTCAACGTTGAGCATCCCAGAAGCCCGATTGATGATATATTCCATTGATTCCTGATCGTAAAAATCCATGCGAAAACGCGCTCCGAAACGATCTCGCAGTGGCCCGGCAAGCAACGCAAGTCGCGTTGTCGCACCAATGATGGTGAAACGGGGCAGGTTCAACCGTACATTTTTCGCTGCCGGGCCTTTACCAATGACAATATCGAGTTTGAAGTCTTCCATCGCCGGGTAGAGAATTTCTTCAATCGCACGACCGAGACGATGTACTTCGTCAATAAATAGGATGTCACCCTTTTTCATGTGAGTAAGAATGGCGGCGAGGTCACCAGCACGCTCGACCGAGGGGCCGGCAGTGATGTGTATCTTAGCCTGCATTTCATTGGCGATAACATGTGCCAGCGACGTTTTCCCCAAACCGGGTGGGCCATAAAACATAATATGATCGACCGGCTCACCGCGTCCACGGGCCGCATCCAAGATAATTTGTAAATTTTCACGCACGCGATCCTGCCCGACGATGTCTCTCAAATACTTGGGGCGTAGGGCGAGGTTATCACGTTCGTTGCGTTTTTCGGTGCCGCTGAGCATACGTCCGTCTTCGGACATGCACGAATTCTCCATGAATACTTGTTCTAGTTAAGTATAACGTAGAGTAGAGATTGGGTCTATGCTTTTGACAAGCCGGGTTTTGCCCCGTAAAATCCTCGTGGACTTTCGAGGGAGTAAATTATTATGCTACAGGTATCGAAACATCCCCTTGTGCAACATAAATTGACGAGACTACGCGATGTCGGCACCGATCACCGGTCATTTCGTGATCTTGTCTACGAACTGGCGCTGCTTTTATGCTACGAAGCCACGCAGGATATTCAGCTAGCGCCGACAGAAGTTCAAACACCGATGGGCGCGGCGAAGGGGCATAATGCCTCGGAAACAATAGGTCTTGTGCCTATTCTCCGTGCTGGCCTCGGGTTGGTCGATGGCGTCATGGAACTGCTACCCAACGTGCAGGTATGGCACATCGGGCTATATCGTGATGAGGAAACGCTGCGTCCTGTGCAATACTACAACAAACTGCCGACCGCACCGACCGTACAGGTCTGTCTGGTGCTTGACCCGATGCTGGCGACAGGGGGGTCAGCGGTTGCGACGGTTGATATTATCAAAGAATGGGGTGTCAAACGGATCAAGTTCCTGGGCTTGATCGCAGCACCGGAAGGTGTCGAAACATTGCAGAAAAAGCACCCGGATGTTCCCATTCACATTGCTGCATTGGATGAAAAACTGAATGACATTGGTTTCATCATGCCTGGGCTGGGCGATGCGGGTGACCGTCAGTTCGGCACAGCTTAGGTGATGCTTTCCACAGAAAACAGTGCGCTTCTCATCGTTTTTTGCCTGTCATTTACCATCACACTGGCGATGATCCCGTTGATGCACATGTTAGGTAAGCGTATCGGCATCGTCTCCAGGGCGGGAGGGCGGCGACGGAACGAGGGCGATTTGCGCCAGGTATCAAAGCTGGGTGGGGTGGCTGTTTACGTCGGTTTTACAGCCACCATCTTCATCGCGCAGGGTTTAAACATCCCGCGCTTCGATGATGCGGAAGTTATCCGGCTGACGGGGTTGATCCTCGGTGGTACGTTAATTTTTCTTGTCGGCTTGCTGGATGACGTCGTCGAACTTAACCCGATACAACTTGGCACCGCACAGATTCTCGCAGCGGGAATTGCCGTCGCTTTTCAGATTTTTATCGAAACTTTGAACAATCCACTGACCGGGCAGCAGACCGATCCCTGGCCGCCATTAGTGACCATCACGATCAGCATGTTCTGGATCGGCTTGATGATGAACACCGTCAATTTCATGGATGGGTTAGATGGATTAGTCGGCGGGGTTGCTTTTATCGCCGGTGCGATGCTGTTCATCAATAGTGCATTTATCCTACAGCCTGCACAGACCAGTGTGAGTTTGCTACCACTGGCGTTGATGGGTTCGTCGCTGGCGTTTCTGCTTTACAATTTCTATCCGGCACAGATATTTTTAGGCGGGGGTGCTTACTTCGTTGGCTACTTACTCGGCACACTGAGTATCATCGGTGGCGCGAAAATGGCAACCATTCTGCTGGTGATGGGCTTACCGCTGATGGATCTGACATGGCAGGTCGCCAACCGGATGCGACAGGGACGTAACCCGATGCACGGTGATCGCGGACACATTCATCTGCGGTTGTTGGATATTGGCTTCAGCCAGCGACAGATTGTACTCGGATACTATTTTTTCTGCACATTTTTTGGCATTCTGACACTCATCACAGCCAGCCGACTATTTAAGTTCATCGCGTTCGGCGTGATGGTTGCTTTGATAGGTGTTGGGTTTCTTGTACTGACACGCTTCAATCAAGCAGAATCGTCAATGTCTTCGTAGGTAATTTCGGCTTCAGCCTCCGGTTCTTCGTCTTGTTGTGTTTCATCTTTCGCTTCCTCTTCGCTAACATCCACCGAAGACCTATTGCGTGCGATGCCACCAACGATAATCGCAGGTTCTTCACGCTTCGGACGTTCTTCTGTCGTTGATTGCGCCTCATCAGCGGCGTCAATGATTGAGACGGGTAATGTGCTCACCGGTTCGTCTCCAGGTGGGCCGGGCAGCGGAAATTCGAGCTTGTAAACTGACGGCGGCCCCTGTGTGCCCGGTGTTGATTTTGCCGCACGATTGCGCCGACGGCGTGCCAGTTCACGATCTTTCTGGCGCTGCGCGATAGCTTCCTCGCGTGTCATGACGATCATTTTGCCATTCTTAAACGTGGCGCTATCTCCAGTAATGTATTCGATTGTGTTCTCGATAACCGCGAGGACGATGACCCCGAAGCCGTTGGTCACGATCACGATCACGAAGATAATCAACAACACATTCAAGATGTTCGCAATCGGCCCGGTGATCGCTCCGCCGATTACCTCCTCTTGCACACCTAGCAGGAAGAAAGGCACGCTGATCGCCACTGCGCCGATCAACACCCACCACCACTTATCGAAGATACTGGTATCCGGCAGCATGGTATTGCTGATGACAAACAGCAGATAAGCCCACAGCCAGAAATCCGTCTGTGTGGTGACCTGCTGCAACGCATCAAAGATTGTCTCCGATTCGGCGAGGGTGACGGTCTGGATGATAGTATCAAGATCGAGGATGGAAATAGCAATAAGCCAGATGAGCGTCAGACTGGCGATAAGCGGCATAAAGCCGATAATCCGCACCCGCCACGTACTGGCTCGCCGTGAGAGCTTGACGAAGTTCAGCCGGAGTTCGCCGATCTCTTGTGCTTCCGGCCATTGGATGGCGCGTTCTGCGCGGACGTTGAGCGCCCCGGCAGCTAACCAATAGACGACCTCATAAACCACGACCCCAGGCAGAAAGAATGTGTAGTAGAGGATGGTCGTCGTCTGGAAACTCTTGGTGACTAACCAGCCAACCTTAAAGATATGTTGGTGCAACCAACGCTCAAGTTGTTGCAGCGTGTTGAACGCTGCGACAACCAGTAAAGCCAGAACGACGACATCCAGAACTTCCAGAACTTAGTTTCCTTTCGTCTCCTGCGCGATGCGCACGAGATCTGTGAAATCCGGCACCTTGAGAGACGCACCGCCGACCAGCGCACCGTCGATGTCTGGTTGGGACATATATTCTTCCATGTTGTTCGGCTTGACGCTGCCGCCGTATTGGATGCGTAATGCATCGGCGACTTCATCACCGTATAGGTCACGGACGGTCGAGCGAATCGTGCCACCGATGATATTGTTGGCGATCTCACCACTTGCGCTTTTACCCGTGCCGATGGCCCAGATCGGCTCGTAGGCGATGACAATCTTTGCCATGTCTGCCGCACTGATGCCCTCCAACGCTGCACGCACCTGCCCGCCGACGAACTCGTCAGTTTCTCCGGCTTCGTTTTGTTCCAGACTTTCGCCGACAGCGATAATCGATTTTAAATCATGCGCCAACAGTGCTTTAGCCTTCTTGTTGACCATTTCATTTGTCTCACCAAGATATTCCCGACATTCTGAATGCCCGATGATGACGTATTCGACTAACCCTTGTAGCATCTGTGGGGCGATCTGCGAAGTGTATGCACCGCTGTCTTCCCAGTGGACGTTTTGCGCGGTCACTTTGATCTGTGTCCCTGCCAGTGCCTCGGAAACGCCCGGTAGCGCCACGAACACCGGTCCAACGACCCGTTCGACGCCCGTGTAGGGTTCCAGGACAGGGGCCAGTTCTTTTACAAACGCGACCGATTCATCCGGGGTTTTGTGCATTTTCCAGTTACCAGCAATAATAGGCGTTCTCATCATAGCTCCTTATTGTCTATTATACGAAAACCAGACGGCGTGAGTCTCAACATACGCCGTCCGGTTGGTCTACTTATCTTCTAGTGCTGCCAAGCCGGGGAGTGTTTTCCCTTCGAGCATTTCGAGGCTGGCACCGCCACCGGTCGAGATGTGCGTGATCTTATCGGCGAGGCCGGCGTCTTCGATTGCCGCTGCTGAGTCGCCGCCGCCGATGATGCTAATCGCACCCTTCTCGGTTTCTTCCGCCAGCATACGAGCGACCGCAAACGTACCCTTAGCGAAGTTGGGCATCTCAAAAACACCCATCGGTCCGTTCCACACGATCACCTTCGCACCGCTGAGTTTTTCCGCGAAAGTTGCGAAAGTCTGCTCACCGATGTCATAGATCGACCAGCCATCCGGCACACCATCAGCGACGTTGATCGTTTTGCGCTCGGCGTCGTTGTCGAACTTATCTCCGATGACGGCATCCACCGGCAGCACTAACTTATCTCCTCCTTTGGCGAGCAAGTCCTTCGCAGTAGCGAGCGCCTCTTCTTCGACGAGTGAACCGCCGATTTTAAGTCCCTGCGCTTTGAAGAATGTGTTCGCCATGCCGCCGCCGATGAGCAAGGCATCAACCTTATCCAGCAGCGTCTCAATCACACCAATCTTATCCGAGACTTTTGCACCGCCCAGAATGGCGATGAAGGGATGCTGTGGATTCTCGATAGTATTGGCGAGGTAATTGATCTCTTTTTCTAACAATAAGCCGGCGACAGCCGGCAGATGTTCTGCAACACCGACCGTTGAAGCATGGGCACGATGTGCGGAGCCGAACGCATCATTGACAAAAATATCACCGAGTTCGGCGAGCTTTTTGGAGAGTACTTCGTCGTTTTTCTTCTCGCCGCCATAGAAACGGGTATTTTCCAGCAAAAGCACGCCGCCTTCCGGCAGGCGCTCAATCGCTTTGTTTACGTCATCGCCGACGGTATCATCGACGAAGGCGACATCAAGACCAAGATGCTCGGCAAGCACCGGCGCGGCTGGTGCAAGTGAAAACTTCGGGTTGCGTTCACCTTTGGGGCGGCCTAGATGCGACATCAAGACCATGTATTTAGGTTTCTGTTCAAGAATGTGTTTTAACGTTGGCACAGCAGCACGGATGCGCGTCTCGTCTGTGACTCGATCACCATCTAACGGCACATTGAAATCTACGCGAACCAGCACACGCTTATCGTTAAAATTGACATCACGGACGGTCTTTTTATCCATTAATTTGATCTCCTGTATCAGACATAAGCAAAAGAGGCGAGGACAACGATAAATTCCATTGTCTCGCCTCGATGTTCATCAGTCGTATTCAAAAAAGTAGGTTAGAGCTTTTCACCCATAAACACTACCAGATCGGCGCAGCGGGTCGAATAACCCCACTCGTTATCGTACCAGGTGATGACCTTAACCAGGTTGCCAGTCACAGAAGTCGAAAGCGCATCAACGATGCTGGAATAGGGGTTACCGATGTAATCACTGGAGACCAGTGGCTCGTGAGAGACATCCAGAATGCCCTTCATCGGGCCTGCTGCGGCTGCTTCAAAAGCGGCGATGAGTTCGTCTTTATCCGCTTCTTTGTCCACATGAGCGACAAAATCGACCAGAGAGCCGGTCGGCGTTGGTACACGAACCGCCATACCGTCAAACTTGCCTTCGAGTTCAGGGATCACCAGGGAGACTGCTTTTGCAGCACCGGTCGTGGTGGGGATGATGTTCTGTGCGGCTGCCCGGGCACGACGTAGATCTTTATGCGGCAGGTCGAGAATCTGCTGGTCAGTGGTGTAGCTATGGATGGTCGTCATGTAGGCAAAGTCAATGCCGTACAAGTCGTTAACCACTTTCGCCGCCGGTGCCAGACAGTTCGTCGTACAAGATGCGTTGGATACGATGTGATGGTTTGCCGGATCGTATTTGTCTTGATTGACACCGAGCACGACAGTCAGGTCTTCATTCTTTGCCGGGGCAGAGATGATGACCTTCTTGGCTCCGGCTTTGAGATGCTTAGAGGCCGATGCCTTATCACGGAAGACACCGGTGCTCTCGATCACGATGTCTACACCCATATCGCCCCAGGGTAGGTTAGCAGGGTCGCGTTCGGAAAGCGCCTTGATTTCGTCCCCATCGACGATCAAAGCACCATCTTTGACTTCAACCGTGCCATCATACCCGCCATGAACGGAGTCGTAGCGGAAGAGATGTGCCATTGTGTCTAAGTCGCCGAGGTCATTAAATGCGACGACATCGATTTCGTTGGGGTATTTTTCGCGCATGATCTTTACGACCTGACGACCAATACGCCCAAAGCCATTAACGCCTATACGAATTGCCATTTTCAATGTCCTTTCTCAAGTTGCTCGTTAAGTTTTAACCTGTATCGGCGCTCGATTTGCCCAGCGCCAGGTGAAAAATAAGATCAAACAGGCTGCAATCGTCGTCAAAGCGCCGACTGTCAGCGCGGCGTCGAACCAAAACTGTTCTGGGAACAAACGAATAAGCGTGTCGCTGTAAGCAAACCTCCATGTGCCGCTGGCAAAGAAGAGGTCATGAAAAGCGGTAAAGAATGTATCCCATGCAACGATTGCAACACCTACTATAGCACCGATAATGCCCAATGTCAGCAGACTTCCACCAAATAGCCCTTCACGCAACCAGTATCGGGTAGCAGGACGAAGCGCCAGCAAGATTATAATACTCGTGAACAAAGCGATCATCATACCGAGAATGGCGAATGCCCACTGCGTCACCACTTTAACATCAACCATATGCTTGAGTTCACGCTCATTATAAAGCGGTGAACCGTCCTCAAAGGTCAGGTCACCGAGATATTCGATACCCGCATCGTTAAAGAGATATTCCAGCGCATAGGGCGCGTATGTCAGTCGTTCTTCCTGCGTGAACCCATAGCGATCTTCGGGAAAGCCCGCCCGATTATACTCAAACTCGATGAAAAAGGGCGTCATCACCAGGCGAACACTGATAAGGGTCAGAATAATGGGAATGGTGATCGTTAAATAAAGCCGACTCGCGGAAAGGACGTGGTTTCCCTCATGCTGTACAGGGGGAATCGTCTGATCTTGCAAAGTTTCAGTAGTCATCGAATCTCGTCAACATTGCCATTCAATAGAAAGTTTAGCGTCAGCGCATCGACCATCGTTTCCAATGGTGCGCGATCGTCGGTAAAAACGGTCGTAGATAAATTTGTCGGCACGAGTGATTCAGCACCCATCACCAGTGTCTGACGTAGCAGGTCGGGGGCATCTGATGGAATCAGTTGGATGTTTGTCGCTAAATTAGCCGCTGACGTTGGTTGTACCGTCGCTACAAGGATGGTGTTAAACGAGCGCGGTACATCCATCGCGTAGACATCTGGAAAGACTTCGAGCAATGTTCTCGTCAGCGCATCAACCAGACGCCGGTCATCGGTGGTGCGACCTACATTGATCGCAACGACGCCATTAGGCAACAGATGGTCGCGCACTTCCTGAAAAAACTCGACCGTTGTCAGATGCCAGGGAATATAAGGCGGTCGATAGGCATCAACACCAATAACACTGTAACGTTCGTCGAGTTGGTTAAGAATATATCGTCCGTCTTCGGCATGTGTGTCCAGCGTGGGCATTTCGGTTTCGTTCATACCAAAGTATTTCGCACCCACCTCGATGATTTCCCCATCAATCTCGACACCATCAATCGGTAGTGCATCATAGACGTGCAAATGCTGCCGGGGGATCGTCCCCGCTGCCAGACCGATCACAAGTAAATTCTGCACATCTGCCATCTGGTAAGGTGGATTATTGAAATAGGGCGCGGTGAGGAAGAAATCCCAGGTGCCGTCATAATCGTAGATAGTCGGGTGCCAGACGCTATGAATGCCCAGACCCTCGTTCAGGTAGAGATAACGATAACCTTCGGGGTCTTCCTGTACCTGAATATAATTGTATGCGCTCTCGTCGTCGTAGAGCAGAGTCGCATCCTCGACCGGTGAACGCAGCGGCCCGTTGAGCGCCCACACGCTCAACAAGCCGATAACAACCGGCATCCACGCCCATCGAAGGACAATAGGCAACCCGTGATGCAAGAACAAACCGAACATAGCAACGGTATACAGAATACCGCTGAACAAAATAAATGTTCGGAACGTACCTAACGACGGAATCAGCAGTAGCGTCGGCAAAAAAGTCCCGACCAGACTACCTAATGTGCTGATAGCATAAATTTGACCAGAAATGCGCCCCGCGTCCTGCGGATTGTCAATTGCCAGTCGAATCGCAAAGGGTGAAACACAACCAAGCAAGGTAACGGGTATCGAAAATAACACCAATACTGAGATAAACGAACCAAACGCAAGTGCTGCCTCCGCACCGACGACCGATTCTGCTGCCACACGAAGGACAGGCCGTGCGACCAATGGAATCAAGGCGCTGAGGAACGCACCCCAGATCATGATCTGATAGAACGTGCTTGTATATGGGGATCGATCTGCCCAGCGACCGCCGATGAAATACCCAATCGTCAGGTAGAGTAACATCAGGCCGATCACATTGGCCCAAACGAGATTACTGGTGCCAAAGACGCTACCCAGCAACCGCGATGCAGAGAGTTCAATTGCCAGGGTTACCATGCCGCTGACGAACACAGCTAGATAAAGCATCGGTCGGTTTATAGAGGCTTCGCTCATATTCTTCGATTTCTCAAAAACATTCGAACTATGATTATGACAGTGGAAAGTATTCCGGTGAAGGGTGAACGCTACATTGCACCACGCTCCAGCACAGAGCCGATGTCGTCGTTACGTCGAACAAAAATCGCGGGGATTTTTGCGACGCGGAGTCGTTTTTTCATGTCTTCTGTAACCGTTGGGCCACCAAAAGACGTCACATCGGCGGCGACGCACATCACCCGCATCCCTCGGCTGCTGAGGATTTGCGCCGTCGTGATCCATGACGTATCCATCGTCGATGTGATGATGAGCAAGGTCGTGCCGCGCGTGAAATAAGGTGTTTCTAACGTTAGCATTTGGGACAGCGTATAGTCAGAAAGACTACGAGCAACCGCCAGTGACTCGAGAATGCGCGTCAATTGTCGATTACCGCGATCCGGCTGGTGGATGACGCGATTTGGTGTATAGGCGGCGAAGCCTAATGATCGCTCCAGATTGACGAAATACTGGGCGAGTGAAGCTGCGATTACCGCGACGTACTCTTCAGTCGAGGCCGCTAAACTCCCTTTCGACGAGATTACCGGGCCACTGCCTTCCGCACGTTGGACAGTTGATGCCTCGAACAAAGACGTCTTTGAAAAATCTGCGAACAACCAAATATCGACCTGCGGGTCGATCTCGAACTCTTTGACGATAAGCCGGTCTTTGCGTGCTGAGGAGCGCCAATGTATACGATTGAAACTGTCCCCAGGCACATAATCACGGACGCCGGATGCATTGGTCGTGACGTAATGTGAACGCCGGCGTTGTGCTTCACCGCCGGCAAGCATCCCCATCGGCAAGCCGAACTGATTGAGATGTACGGTCGCCGGATAGACCACAATATGCGAGTTGGCATCCAGGTTGCGTTGTGTGACGAACAAACCGAATGGATCACCACTGGCGATCGTCATCGGGCCGAGGCGAAAATTCCCGCGTGATGTGCAGTAAGTCTGTACCCGCCATTGATGGGTCGAACGTCCACCTAACGCCGGCACCACGCGGCTGACCTCGTGTCCCGGTAGGGTTGATTGGTCGAGCACTTCCAACCACAGCTTCGGTATGATCGACCGGTTGTGGACGAAAAACACTTCTTCCAGTGTACGACCGACTTGCGCACGCCGCGAGCGTGTCTTACGTCCGATGTTGATCCACCGGACGGCTAACCAGGACCACAACGCGGACAATACGAGCAGGCCGCCGAAGATATATGCGACGTTGAAGAAGAAAGCTTGCCCCGTGAAAAGTCCCGTGCCCAGGCTCAGTATGAGCAGTAGGTAGATGGCATTGCGACGATTTTGCATGGCCTAACGGACAGACGCGCCCGGCACGGGTGTAGATGTGAGAACATCTTGCACAATGGTTCGTGCAGAAATCTGATTGACACGCGCTTCTGGCCCGACGATCACACGGTGCGCCAGGGTGACTTCCGTAAGCGCCTTGACGTCATCGGGGATGACATAATCACGACCAGCCATCGCCGCCCGTGCTTGCACGGTGCGGAAAAGTGCCAACGAACCACGTGGACTGCTGCCCAGGTAAACATCCGGATGCTGACGGGTTGCAGTAACGAGATCAATGATATATCGCTTAACTTCCTCGGCGACGTAGACTTCACGGATCGCGTTTTGGGCCGCGACCAGCTCTTCGACCGTGACAACTTGCGTCATAGCGGTGAGGGGGTGTTCGTACTGTTGGGCAGAAAGCACGGTCAACTCTTCTGCCGGGGTGGGGTAACCCAGGTGAATCTTAATCAAGAAACGGTCAAGCTGTGCCTCTGGCAGCGGGAATGTCCCTTCGTACTCAATCGGGTTCTGAGTAGCGAGGATCAAAAAGGGTTCCTCCATGCCATAAGTATTGCCATCGACCGTGACCTGGCGTTCCTCCATTGCTTCGAGCAGGGCGGCCTGGGTTTTGGGTGTCGCACGATTGATCTCATCGGCGAGAACAATCTGAGCGAAGATCGGCCCGGAACGAAACTCAAATTCACGGCTTTTCTGATTGAACAGTGAAACGCCCGTTACATCGGAGGGAAGCATATCAGGTGTAAATTGGATGCGACTGAACGAACAGCCAATTGACCGGGACAATGCTTTCGCCATCATGGTTTTGCCTACACCCGGTATGTCCTCGATGAGGACGTGACCGCGTGCGATCAACCCTAAGGTGGTCAAACGGATTTCGTTACGTTTGCCGATAATCACCTGGCTGACGCTCTGCGTGATGCGTTCGGCAACATTCTGGACGACGTTGAGGTTGCGGTTATTTGCGGATTGTCGGGTATGCGGATTTTGTTGTGGCATAGATTTCTCTCTTCGGCTAGACGAATACATGGTACTGCATGTTCGATGGCCTTTGAAGCACAATTCTCTTACGTCTACCCTACGCTTGTCTCAGAGTGTTCACCAATTTTGGTAATAAACAGTCATGAGGTCACGTCGTTGACTTGCTGATTGCTGCTGATTTAGTATAATATGCAGCGAAATATCTACAGTTGTAAAAATTCAACGTTTAAGAGCTAAGACCTTGCTTTATACTGGAAAGAGCATAGGCGATTCCAGATAGACCTTTGTTTGCATTACACGAAGACTATCGGTACCCGGTAAAATGCGCCGGGTCACTTTTTGAGAAGGAGTATAACCATGGCAAAATCGCGGACAGAACTAATGGTTGACCGTCTGCGTGACCTACAGGCGACGACACCGGAAATCGAGGCTTCAGCGGTTGTCAGCGTCGATGGCTTAATCATGGCGTCCTCATTGCCGGCGGGCGTGGAAGAAGACCGCGTATCGGCAATGTCCGCAGCGATGCTTTCACTGGGCGAACGGATCTCCGGTGAGTTGGGGCGCGGTAGTCTCGATCAGGTTTACATCAAAGGAAAGCAAGGCTACGTCATTTTGATGTCTGTTGGGGAAGAAGCCGTCTTGACCACACTGGTGCGTGAAGGTGCCAAATTGGGGCTGATATTTCTTGATATGCGCCGCACAGCGGACGATCTAGAAAAGCTCGTTTAACACACTTCACCCTCGAGACAAGCTTTCATCACAATTTCTACACATGGTAGCACTGCCATGTGTACGATCTATCGATACACGGCGGGATGTATTGCGCTCCCGCCGAATTTTTGTTCAGGTGGAGGGATGATGTCTGAAGCCAAATATATTTTTTGTACGGGAGGAGTGGTCAGTTCCGTCGGTAAAGGCGTGACGGCGGCGGCGATTGGACGCTTGCTCAAAGCGCGAGGGCTTAAAGTCTCCATTCAGAAGCTCGATCCTTACCTAAACGTTGACCCTGGGACGATGAGTCCTTATCAGCACGGTGAGGTATTCGTTACTGCTGATGGTGCCGAAACCGACCTCGACCTGGGGCACTACGAACGCTTCATCGACGACAACCTTGACCGCACCTGCAACGTTACAGCCGGGCAGGTCTACGGTCATGTAATCGACAAAGAACGACGCGGTGATTATCTGGGTGGGACGATTCAGGTGATCCCGCATATTACGAATGAGATCAAGCGACGGGTGATACTCGTCGGTCAACAGAACAAATCCGATGTTGTGATTGTTGAGGTCGGCGGCACCGTTGGGGACATAGAAGGGCAACCGTTCCTGGAAGCGATCCGCCAGATGCGTATGAGCCTGGGACGGCAAGACACACTCTATGTGCATGTGACCTTCCTGCCTTATATCGGCGCGACCGGTGAGTTAAAAACCAAACCGACACAGCACAGTGTCCGTGAATTGCGCGGTGCGGGCATTCAACCCAATGTCATCATCGCTCGGACGGATCATCCCGTCAGTAATGAGGTCGTCGATAAGATTGCGCTGTTCTGCGATGTGGACAACAACGCCGTGATCCCGTTGGAGACGACCGATCTCGTATACGAAGTGCCGGTAGTTTTAGAAGACTATGGGCTGGGTGATTACATCATCGAAAAACTCGACCTGGAAGTGAAGCCGCCGGATTTAAGTGCCTGGCGCGGTATGGTCAATAAACTGAGATCAGCGCAAGGCACGGTAAAAATCGGCATTGTCGGTAAGTACGTCGAACTCCACGATGCTTACATGAGTGTCAAAGAGGCCATCTTCCACGCGGCAAGCCAGCATGGTAAGCAGCTAGAAATTCACTGGATCCATTCCAGTGATCTGGAGAAAAACAAGGGCTTGGACGAATTGGCGACCCTAGACGGCATTGTCGTCCCTGGGGGGTTTGGCTATCGGGGTGTTGAAGGAATGGTTAAGGCAGCACACTATGCACGGGAAAACAATATCCCATATCTGGGTCTATGCCTGGGGATGCAGGTGATGTGTATCGAATTTGCCAGAAATGTGATTGGTCTAGAAAGTGCCAATAGTTCAGAATTTGAACTCAGCAGCAGTGAACACAGCGTCATTGACCTGATGCCGGATCAACGAGGAATTACCGATATGGGGGGCACCATGCGCCTCGGTTCATATCCCTGTGTGCTACAGCCAGAAACGGTAGCAGCCGATGCCTACGGCAATATTGCGTCTGTCGATGAGCGACACCGGCACCGGTTTGAGTTTAACAACAGTTATCGCGAACAATTTACAGCAAACGGTGCGGTCTTTAGCGGACTCAGCCCTGATGATCGATTGGTCGAGATCATGGAAATTGAGAACCATCCTTTCATGGTCGGTTCTCAGTTTCACCCTGAGTTCCGGAGCCGCCCCAACGCACCACATCCACTTTTTGACGGCTTTTTGCGATCTATCCTTGAGCAGAAGCGTATACCCGTCCCCGACTAGAGACAGCCGTCAGTGGAAACCGACACGAAATAATTTTCGCCTATTATTGGTTTGAGGGAATCACATGAATATAGAGGCATTTGTTCGTTCTATGCCGAAAGTCGCGCTCAATGTACGGCTTGAGGGCGCATTCCGTAAGTCAGTACTGATGATGATCGCCGAACAAAATGAGATCGCCAGTCAGGTCAAGAAGTTTGATGATATGGTCGCCTACTGGGATGACCCTGACCCGAAGAATATCGAGGCGATGGCGCACAAGTACGCCAAATGGTTACATCACCCCGATGACCTGACTCGACTCGTCTATGATGCCGGGTTTACACTTGCCAAAGACAATGTCCGCTATGCAGAAATCAGCATAAATCCATCACTCTATGCTGATAAGATGGGGTTCGATGAATTTCTGAAGGCTGTTAACGACGGACGCAGCCGTGCCGAACGTGGTTGGGGTATTCAGATCCGTTGGGTGCTTTCTGTTTATCGAGATGAACCCCGAACCGCCGATGACACACTCCGGTCAGCAGCGTTGGTTAACGTGAGAAAAAATGGTGTCGTTGGATTTGCGCTTTATGGCGCAGGGGAAGCACAACCCGCTGGACAGTTCGAGCGTGCTTTTAACACCGCAAAGAAGAAAGAAGTCCCTACAAGCCTCCAGGTTGGTGATATGGGCTTAGAAGGGCTGTCAGACGTTTCTGAACTACAACCTGACCGTGTCGTCGACGGCTGGGAGCTACTGGGTTCTCCGGAAACACAGGGCTACCTCATAGAAAATGACGTCCCACTCGTGGTGAGTGTCGAAAGTGCTAAACGGATGTCGTGGATCGAGAAATACAGTGATTATCCACTACGCGAACTGCTCGACAGACACTTGCCGGTGGTCATAGGGGCTGAGTTGCCAGAGTTATTCGGCTGCAATCTCAGTGATGAATATCTACTTGCGATGAACGAATGTGGGCTTACACTCGAAGAAATCGAGCAAATTGCTCTTGATACGGTCGATTATGCCTATCTAGACGCGGACGAGAAAGAGAAACTCAAACGCGAATACGCCGAAGCCTACCAGGAACTTCACACGACGCTTGAAACAGCTTCGGAAGTTGAAGAAGTCGAATAAAATCAGTCCAACGAAGCAGGGCTACCACATATGTTAGCCCTGTACTCGTATCTATTCATCTTGTCGTAAGAAATTCAAGAATCATCATATCTCACGTGAATAAATACCTGTGTTCTTTTACTCCGCTGGTGTCACATCGACAATCTGCGTGCCGCCTGATTTTTCCTTCGGTAGTGTGATCTTCAAGATACCTTGCTTGAATGATGCTTTCGCTTCTGACGACCGCACACGTCGCGGGATGCGAATCTCGCGCTTAAAGGGGCCAAAGCTGAGTTCACGTTGGATGAACGCTGAATCATCAATGATGAGGTCGTCTTTCGTTTCACCGCTGATAATCAATAAATCGTCCTCCATGCTGACCTCGACCTGAGAGATATCGATGCCAATCAGCGGTTCTGTACGAATAATCACCGCCTGATCTGTCTCGTAGACATCAACAGCAGGAAATATCACATCGTTTACGACCTTCAGTGTTTGCCCTACGGCTTTCGTCAGGTTATCTCGCAAGCTGACGAACTCACGTACCGGGTCAAATTTCTGCGTCTTTTCTTCGCTCATCGGTTACTCCCGCGATTTTCAGTATATTACTTGTACGTTGTTCTGATAGACAGAGTTGCAGAACTACCCGGCGGCGTTTTCTCGTTTGAGTAATTCAATCATTTGCAGCAATACCTGCCGCACGCTGGATTTTTGGGTCGCTACACAAGGCATAACGGTGACATCCGCGCCAGCTTTGGTGCCACGACGTATCTCCGTGATCCGAGCAGCATCATCGAGATCAGTTTTATTCCCGACGATGATGTAAGGGACAGGGGTAAAGCCCCCAAACTGCTCGATGATTTCACCAACTTCCGGGAAGGAAGGGGCGTCTGTCGCGTCAACGAGGACGACGAAAGCATCCATCTCGCTTGAGAGGATCTCACGCATAAAGTCAAAGCGTGTTTGTCCGGGTGTCCCATAAAGATAGAGCATTGTCTCATCAATTTTGACGCGACCGTAATCCATTGCGACTGTGGTTTCCGCTTTGATCCCACGATCTTCGGTTGTGATTTTACGCTCGGTGGAAACCACATCAATATCTGAGATCGTCTTGATAAATTGTGTTTTACCGGAGTTAAACGGGCCGGTAACAACGATCTTGTAATTCGACACAACACCCTCCTTGAGGGAGTAGTTTACGGCATCAATTTCAGATTTATTGTACGTGGAATCAAACTATGTGGCAAGAAAGTTGAACGCCGCGTTCAGCGACGCCCGACACCATCAGCTATCTACGCTTAAAATCGACGAACCGGTAACCAACGCCGCGCTCCGTCAGGATATACTTGGGGTTCGATGGGTCTTCTTCGATCTTTTCACGTAGATAGTTCACATAGAGACGAACATAATGAGCCTCGTCACGATATTCATATCCCCAAACCTTCGCGAGTAGCTGATCGTGGGGGACGGTCCATCCAGCATTCTCAATGAGATGATATAAAAGACGATACTCTGTGGGACGTAGTTTGACATGCTCGTCATCAATGATGACCTCACGTCGATTGAAATCGACCTGCAACCGATCATCGATCTTAAGGACGGCCTGATCCGGTGAGGTCGAAGGCATTTCAGCCCGGCGCAATACCGCCTTGATGCGGCTGGAAAGCTCACGTGGGCCGAAGGGTTTGGTGACGTAGTCGTCCGCACCTAGTTCCAGGCCATAAACCTTATCATTTTCCTCACCTTTGGCGGTGAGCATGACGACCGGGATATTAGAAAACTCGCGTAGCATCTTGAGTGTCTCGAAACCGTCAAGTTCGGGCATCATCACATCGAGCAGTACGACATCTGGCAATTGTGTCCGGACAGATTCAAGTGCTTCCATACCATCATGTGCTTCGATGACCTGATGACCTTCAAGTTCAAGGTTCATGCGGATGAAACCAATCACACGGGGTTCGTCATCGACGACGAGAATGCGTTTGCCTTCACGCTGATTACTTCGCGGTAATTTACCTGTTGTCATAACTTGACCTCCCTAATCACGGAATGGCATGGGGAACTCGACTTCATCTTCGGGGCTGGGGAGTACCTGTATGTAATTGATACGCCACAAAGGGAAGATGACCGATGTCACACCTTCATCGAAAATATCTAACTCTTTATCACTGCGTTCACGCGGGTTTTTACCGAGGACGAACTGATCTTGCGGATGTGGCATTTCATCGACATCGACTTTAATCGGTTCTGAGTTTGAGATGTGTAGTAGTAGGCTAATCATGTCAGATACAATCCATTTACTTAAAATAGATATGCGTTACCATTTTGCCGAAACGCACTTCGTCACCGTCACGCAAAACACGCGGACTGTCCGGTACCAGCCGTTGCCCGTTTAGATGCGTTCCATTAGAACTGCCCATATCGACTAAGGTCAGCACATCTTCATTGCGCTCAATCGCGGCGTGAATGCGCGAAACGCCTTTTTCTAGCGCACCGTAGGGTGTCATGTCAATATTGGGTTGGCGTGGGCTGGTGCTGTCCGCACGACCAACGATGAGCCGGTCTTTGAGTTCAACCACTACAGGATCAGACGCATCTCTGATGTGAATGACAATCGCGGTTGCACCGCTGAAGCTCGCCGATCCCCAGGTTGCACGGGCGGAGAGATCCGCCATCGAATCATCGAGTTGGCGTGTTGGTAACGTTGGTTCAACGGCGTCTTTACCTAAGCCGTGACCACATTGTTCGCAGAATAGCAACCCTTCCCGGTTGCTGTGTCCACAGTAAGGACAAATAATCATTGTTGATTATCCTCATCCGGATCCGGGTTCATGAGTAAATAACGGGTTTGGTATTTCAACGCTTTCCGCCCCTTGTCTGAAAGGTCGCTGGTGTAGGCAACACGCCTCGCTTCGGATAACGCTTGATTAGCAAGATCATCTTGTCCCATTTCCAACAAACGAGTTGCGAGGTTTTGTAGGCGTCGGGTCGCCTCAGAGACATCACCGCTTGCCAGCGCGTCTTGTGCCCGTTCTTGCAGGCGATACAACGTAAGTTTACTCAGGGCATCAAGGATGGCTGTAGGCGGGTCTTCATTGCTCGCTGACTGGGCAACCTCGGATGAGAAATCACTAACCATCTGATAGGCTTGCTGCTGATTTGACAAAATTTCCCCAGAAGCCATGATTCTTGCGATGTAGCGGAAGCCCTCGTCCATATTTGCAGGAAGTTGGAATTGGATCAAGACAGAAATCGGTCTTTTGCTCTGTAGGCTGCCTAGTGGAATGACGCCACTATTCACTTCCAGCGGTTGCGGATGGGGTGATAGCTTAAAGATAGATTCGATCTGAACATTATTCTCCACCGCAATAGATAGAGAAACACGCTCTGCGAATGCCTGTGTCAAGTTCTTCACCTGCTCATTCAAGAATTTGACGACTGAGTTTGCTGATTTGACATACATCGAGTTACCGCCCGTCCGGGAAACCAGGTCATCGAGGAACTTGTCATTCCAGTCGCTACCCAACCCCAACGCGCTCATGCCGATGCCTTCGGTATTGCAATGCGTCGCAAGTTCGAGGCACTTATCCTGATCGCCAAAAGTATGTCCATCCGTCAGTAGGATAACGTGATTTACCAACCTCGGACCGAGAAACTTCCGATTCTGCTTTACACCCTCGTTTAGTCCCTGGTAGATTTCCGTCCCGCCAGAAGGTGAGATCATACTGACCTTCGCCTTGAGAGCGGGGCGGTCAGTGACAGTCGTCGCCTCGATGATCGTCTCCGCACGGTCGTTGAAACTGACGACGGAAATAATATCCTCAGCGTGCATGTTATCAATGATTTGGTGAGCCGCAATCTTGACTTTCTCCATGCGTGCGCCGCTCATCGAGTTACTGCGATCAAGCACGAGTGTCAAGTTCATGCGTGTTTCACGGTTGCTGTCTGTCACCGAACGCGGATCAGGGAAAATATCCGCAAGCACGTAGAGTACCTGCGGCTCCGGTAGGGGCGTCAATGAACGTTTACTTGGCGTGACCTGTAGCGTGAAATAAAGTTCATCATCATTCTGTGGTGGACGGTTCTCATGATAAGCTTTACGCCTGATAGGATCTGACAGAATCTCATAAGCTGTCGTAATATCCTGAAATTGTTCTGCTGCTGCACGATTGTCGGCATTTACGTCCGGGTGCATCCGACGAGCGAGCCGACGATAAGAAGATTTAACCTCCTCGTTACTCGCTTCTTCGGCAACACCGAGGATAACGTAAGGGTCTTTATCCCATTTCATGATGTTATGATATCTTCAAGATGATGGCGGTAATGTTGTCTGCTCCGCCGCGTGTGTTCGCAAGAGCCACCAATTTATCACAGGCTTGCTGCGGGTCAACGTTATTAGTGGTAATTTCGTACAATTCTTCTTCTTCGACCAAACCCCACAAACCGTCGCTACAGATCAACAAGCTGGAACCTGTCGGCAGCCGGCGGCTGGACGTATCGACCTCCAGAGTTTCGTTCTGCCCCAACGCACGATAGAGCACATTTTTCTGTGGATGAATTTCTGCCTCTTCGGGGGTCAGTTGGTCAAGTTCAATGAGTCGTTGCACCAACGAATGGTCACGAGTGAGTTGCTCGATGCCATTCTCTTTGGTCATGATGTAGGCGCGGCTGTCGCCAACGTGGACGATGTGCGCGAGGTCGCCAATAATGGCAATCGCTGTGATGGTCGTCCCACCCTCAGGTACATAGCGCAAAACTTCACGATTTGCCTCATGAACTGCCTCAATAAGTGCCTCGGTGGTCGGTTGTTGATCGGCATCTTCATTGCTGGCGAAAATCGGCATGTAAATCTGTTTGGTAAATTTCGATGCCAGCGTCCGGGTAGTAATTGCAGACGCTTTTTCGCCGTCATTGTGCCCACCCATGCCATCTGCCACGACGAAAAGACCGAGATCAGGGAGGTCATCGGCGCTGCGTCCACTGCAATACATCGAGAAGGCAGCATCTTGATTGTTATTTCTGACCATGCCGACGTCGGACGCAAGCCCAATCGTGATGTGCTCGGTACGCCCCACACTCAGTGCGCCGGCATTCAGCGGTTGGGTGACGCCATCCGGCACAAATTTACGATTGGGTGGCGGCGGTGGCCCCACAGGGCGCGTCGCCAGATCTCTCACCTCAGGGGTCTCTTCTTCAGCGGTCAAACCGTCGTCGAGTGGTTCGGTATCACCACTTTCTGTTTTGCTTTCTTCTGCAACCTTCTCTTCCAGACCGGGAGCGGTCTGGATTTTTGAAGGTGGCTTCGGTTTTTCTGGTGTCTTTTCGGGTTGTTCGGGAGGAACCTCTTCACCCGTACCACCAAAAATGCGACGAAACAAGTCCATAACTTAGGCTCCAACTCTTCTGGTAATGCCTTGTTAATCAACCAAGGGCAGTGCATAAAGTGTGCGATCCATAGAACCGACCAGGATCACATTTTCCGTGACGTATGGTGCTGACGTGATGGAGTCCTCGGTCTGGAACTTCCACAATTCTTTGCCAGTTTTCAACTCCAAGCAGTAGAAATAACTATCAGTCCCGCCGAAATAGACCTTACCTTTGTGTATGATCGGCGAAGATACAATTGGCTTTTCTATGGAAAAGCGCCATTTCTCTTTTGAACTTTCTGAGTTGATCGCATACAGTGTCCCATCTGCCGAACCGAAGATCAGTAGATCATTTGCCAGGACCGCAGCGGAAATAATCGGCCCGTTTGTACGGTAACGCCACATGCTATAACCGCTGGAAGCATCGAGCGCGTACATATAGCCATCGAATGACCCAATGTAGCAGATGCCTTCGACTTCGTCGACCAGTGGCGCCGCGTTGATCGCACGCCGCGTCCTATAAGACCACTTGCGCTGCCCGGACAATTCAAGACCGACCAAATCACCCGTCTCCGCACCGACGATAATCAGATCACGGGTGACATAAGGTTGTCCACGTACCGGGCCGCCCATGTCGTATTCCCAGAGGTAGCGACCGGTTCCCGAAACAAGCGCATAGACACGTCCATCATCGCTACCGAAGAACACATGATCGTGGGCGACACGCGCCGTACACCGGATGCGATCATTGGCTGTGTATGACCAACTGATCCGCCCCGTGTGATAGTCTAAGGCCGTGAAGGAGTGATCTTCAGAACCAAACAAGACGAGCTTACTGCCTTCATCGACGGTTGGTGCGACCGCAATGCCGCCATTTGTCGCGTACTTCCAACGAAAATCACCGGACTCTATATCAATCGCCCAGACATTTGTGTCGTAAGAGCCGACGAAAGCCAATCCACGAAACGATGTCGGCCCGCCACGAATCTCGTCCTCAGTCTTGAACTTCCAGCGTGGCTCAATGGAGCCAAATAGGTCTTCACCGTCGAAGAAATCTGTACCGACCATTCCGGTCTGCGTGCCGGCACCCGGGACAGATTGGGCCTGAGCCGCCGCAGGGTTATAGCGCACCGCCAGAAGCGACTGTTTCATCTCTTCACAGCTACTAAAACGGTTTGCGGGTTCAGTTTCCAATGATTTATTGATAACCGCTTCCAGGCCGGGCGACACGTTCTCGTTGAATTGTCGCAACGGACGCTCGCTGAAACTAAATGGTGGTTCCAGACGGGGGTCTTTGCGTGTGACGATGTGGTGTAGGGTCGCACCCAGGCTGTAAATGTCACTCAGCGGGTTCACATCGCCTTTGTATTGCTCTGGTGCGGAGTATCCCTCGGTGCCGATCATCGTATTTTTTACACCGCTCACGAAGATCTTCGCGATACCAAAGTCGATCAACCGTACCTTACCGAGGCTGTCGATCATGATATTCGCAGGTTTCACGTCACGAAAGATGATCGGATCTGGCGAGTGGCTGTGCAGGTAGTGTAACACGTCACACAGATCGATTGCCCATTCGACGATCTTATCCAGTGGTAATTCTTTGGTCTTGGTCAGGAGGTTCTCAAGGTCGTTACCGTTGATGTACTCCATCACAAGGTAGGCACGATTATTCTGGTCAAAGAAGTCGAAGATTTTCGGGATCGCCGGGTGTGCAAGTGTCGCTAGAATATTCGCTTCTCGCTGGAAGGTCTGCATCGTCGTCGCACGCATACTGGCATCGCCAGGGTAGTGCATCTCTTTGAGCGCGACCAACCGCTTCGCATCGGGGAAGTTCAGGTCACGACATTGATAAACCGCGCCCTGACCGCCACCACCAAGCGTGCCTAGCACCTTGTAGCGATTGATGAGAATCGTGTTGGGCTTTAACGCCCCCTCGTCACCATAGTTGTCTTCTGTTGTTCCGAATTGAGTTGTCTCAGGCATAAATGATTTCCGTACCAACAATCAGATCTTAGGAAAGATAAAAGATGATCTCTTGATTAATTATATTGAACCTGCAACAATACTGCAATCTAGCTATGATTTGTTTTAGGTATGTGTGCTTTCGTGCAGTCGCCACTCTCAATCTATCTGCATATACCCTTTTGTACCACAAAATGCACGTATTGTGCGTTTAATACTTATACCAATCTGGAAGAATTGATCCCTGCCTTTGTCGATGCACTCTGCCGTGAGGTCGAAATTGTCGCTCAAGGTAACCCTTACCTGAACGTGCATACGATCTTCTTTGGTGGCGGCACACCGAGTTTACTTTCCCCAAAGCAATTCGAGCAACTCCTGCGGACGATTTACGATCACTTCGCCGTTGTACCACATGCGGAGGTGACGACCGAAGCTAATCCAAACGACCTTCACTTCGATTATCTTTACGATCTACGATCTGCCGGGGTTAACCGCCTCAGCATAGGGATGCAGACAGCCGATACACTTGAACTTAATTTGTTTGAGCGCCGTCACGATCATCGAGATGTGATTAGCGCGGTGAACAACGCAAGACAAGCCGGCTTTGATAACATCAGCCTCGATCTCATTTACGGCTTCCCAAACCAGACGCTGGCGACGTGGCAGAGCAGCCTCCAACAGACAATATCATTAGACCCGGAGCATCTCTCGCTCTACGCGCTCGGTCTTGAGGAGGGGACGCCGTTATTCAACCAGGTACATCTCGGAAGATTACAAATGCCAGAGGACGATCTTGCTGCCGATATGTACGAGTGGGCGAGTGATTCGCTGGCGTCACACGGCTACGAACAGTATGAGATCAGCAATTGGGCGAAACCGGGGTACGCCTGCCAGCATAACCGGCAATATTGGGAGAACGCGCCTTATCTCGGCCTGGGGCCAGGTGCGCACGGTTATGCTGGGGGATGGCGTTACGCGACACTGCTTTTCCCACAACGCTACATCAAAGCCATGCGAGGGGCATCGCTGAGCGATTTTGCTTTTCCCCGAACACCTGCAACGCTTGAGGCAAATATTGTCACCTGGGAAGACGAAGTCTCGGAGACACTCATTACCAGTTTGAGATTGCTTGACACAGGGGTTAGCCTGAGTACATTCGAACGTCGATTTGGTACCGGTCTCTATGCGCTGCATGGTCAGACCATCGAACGGTTTATCGCTGACGGTCTGCTTCAAGCCGACGAAGAGCGAGTTCGCTTAACACAGCGGGGTAGGCTGCTTTGCAATCGGGTCTTCCGTGAATTTGTCTAGTCGCAGATTAATTCAACGGTCTGAAGTTCCGCCAGTGTTTGGACACCGCTGCACATCATCGCAATACGCAACTGTGCAATGACCTCACGTGTAAACTGATTGGCTTGCTCGATAGATTGATCCGCTGCCTTAAGGAATGGCCCCGCCATACCACCCAGCACGGCACCCAAAGCAATACACTTAGCGATGTCAATACCATCACGCAGACCACCACTAGCGAAGATCGGCAGGTCGGGCGCACCCTTAGAAGCATATCGAATCGCGTCCGAAGTGGGGATGCCCCAATCCGCAAAGCTGGCAGCGACCCGCGCATGAAAGCTGGTCGGCGCACGGTAATATTCGACTTCGCTCCACGAAGTACCACCGGAACCGGCGACGTCTATCGCGCTGACACCAGCATTCGCCAGGGCGCGGACGTTATCTTCGGAGAAGCCCCAGCCGACTTCTTTCGCGATCACCGGCACTTCCAGGTTGGTGCAAACCTGCTCGATCTTCGGCAGTAAGTTTGACCAATTTGTGTCGCCCTCTGGCTGTACAGCCTCTTGCAATACATTGAAGTGCAAGATCAGAGCATCAGCATCAGCCATTTCGACTGCTCGGCGGTATTCATTAATCCCATAACCGTAATTCAGTTGGATGACGCCGATGTTTGCGAATAACAGCACATCGGGGGCAATATCACGCAGACGATAACTGATTGCCAATGCGTCGTCTTCAACCGCAGCGCGTTGGGAGCCTAACCCCATAGCGATGTTATTGGTCTGCGCCACCTCAGCAAGGTTGCGGTTCAATCGTTCGGCGAGTTGCGTGCCACCGGTCATAGATGAAATCAGCAAAGGTGCGGCGAGCGTCTTGCCGAATAAAGTCACCTGGGTATCTACCGAGGCGAGGTCAATTTCAGGGATAGCCTGATGCATAAATCGATACTTTTCCAGGCCGGTCGTCAATCGAGGGAAAGTGACATTTTCTTCCAGGTTGATACGAATATGATCGGCTTTGCGACTCTCAGTTGTGGGCATATCTGACATATGAAAACCAACTTTACAGTAACAATGTATGTCTGTTTATCCTACCATGAATGGAATCTCTGTGCGATATGGGACTGGCACGCTTGTTGATAAACGGTATAATGTACGTCTAATTTGCACTAAATATGGCTCCTATGGGAGGACGCAATGGCATCTGTCGAAGAGCGTGTAAAAAGCATCGTTTCCGACCTGCTGGGTGTTGATGAAGATCAAGTAGAAACAAATTCAAATTTTCGCAACGACCTCGAAGCAGACTCACTCGATCTTGTTGAGCTAATTATGGCGTTTGAGGAAGAGTTCGGTGGCGAGATTACCGACGAGGACGCACAAAAAATCGAAACCGTCGGTCAGGCTGTCGAATATATCCAAACTCGTATGACAACATCCTGAACACACATTAAGAACAAATCATTTATTCAGTCATCAGGGCGTCATTAGACGTCCTTTTGTATTTGTCTACCAAAAGCAAGTCGAACAGTGCAGTGAGTAAGAGCAAGATAAAAAACACACTGCCAGCGCCGATTTGTACAGACACCTTATAACCCGAAAGATAGTCATAGCCCTGTAAAAAGCCGATAATGGCACTAAACAGCCCCAGCGTGAGCGCACCGCCAGCAACGTAAATACGCCAGCGATACAACCATCCGGATAATCCCAATAAGCCACCACCCGCCGCCAAAACTGCCATGAGAAACTTTTGCCTATAATTGACATCATGCCGTGCTTCAATAAAAAATTCCAGTGGTGGCAGTGACGACAACACGAACATACCGATAGTTACTAAGGCAATCCACCAGCGAACTGAGCGAAATGCTGGCCTGGGTGCTAAAAAGCCGACCACGATAGCCAGGCACACCAGCGGTAAACGTAAGAACAAGCTCGTCAAGAGTTCAGGTTGCTGCGCACGTACAGCCGGATGCAGGCTTGCCCACTCTGCGAGATCATCAGCGCCGAAACTCAGTCCTGATGCAGGTGCGTTCACCCAGGGTAGGGCGTAGGCAAGCAACAGGACGGCAATTAACAAAAGTAACCGTTCGAAGTGCTGTATCATGTGTCCTTCACCAACTCATCAATACGCTCACGAATCTGCATATCTTCCTCTTGTTGCATCTCAAAAAAGTTCACCATGAATTCACTACGTCGTTGCCTTAGCGCCATCGGTGCCACGGTGCGGATGTCGTGCGGTTCGGCAACTGTGCGTCCATCGGCAGCAGCATGGGCGCGGGCAGCCTCGAACATCGTGTATTCAGCGCGTGCCGAATCGATTTCGAGCTTCTGCACCAGATCCAACCCGATTTCGAGCGACTTCTCAGATAATGTCGTCTCTTTTAATAGCTCACGGGCGATGAGAATATCCTCAAGTGCTTCGGTAGTGACTTCTTCCCATTGGGCGATGAACCGCGCCGGGTTGCGGCGGTACTGCTGCACACGCCGGTAGACTTCCAGGCGATCCTCTTTCTCCATCAGCCCACGCACATTCACCCGTAACCCGAATCGATCCAGAATTTGAGGTCGCAGCCGGCCTTCTTCCGGATTCATCGAGCCGATCAGAGTAAATCGTGAGCGATAGGTGCCGACCATTGCGCCACGCCGGACGGTGTAGTTACCCTGTGCAGCCGCATCTAGGATGGCATCGACGATCTGGTCATCCAGCAGGTTGACCTCGTCAATGTAAAGGACGTTGTTATCTGCACGTCCGAGAATACCGCGTTCTAAGCGGATCGCGTTCCGTTGCACCGCGATCCGTTCGTTGACACCGCCGACGACATCCTCAAGCCGGGCGTTGAGTGGAAGCTCGACTAACCGCACGGCTTCGTAATGTGAGATCGGCTCATCTTTTTGGAACTGCTCGTAACAATCCGGGTAGAGTACCCTGGCATCATCATCGTCCATGTTCTCAAAGTCTGACGGGAAGACACCTTCTTCACAATCGCTGACTTCAATATCCGGCAAGATTCCCGTCAGACTACGAACTGCTGTCGTCTTGCCCGTGCCGCGTGGCCCGATGAGCAGCACACCACCAATCGCCGGGTTAATGACCGCCAGAAGGAGGGCGATTCGCATCTCCAATTGACCGACGATAGCGAGAAACGGATAGGGGCGCTGTTCTGCCAAACCGAGATCCGTTGCCTTCGACTCAAGGACAGGTTCTGCACCCGCCTGACGCAGCAGATGCAAGATCGCCGATTCTTGTGTCATTATGAGGTTTCCCTGGATTGTTGTTGTTTACGATAGGCTTGACGCGCCTTTGCTTCTTCGGCGCGTTGTTCTTGCTTCTCGGTTTCGAGCTGGAGCGGTGGTACGGGGGTTGGTTTCCCTTCATTATCTAGTGCGACGAACACTAAATAAGCCGTGTTGCTTCGTCGTGAACGTCCTTCAATTGGATTTTCTGCGACGACTTCGACCCGTACTTCCATTGAGGTACGACCGGCATAAGTTAGTGCCGCGCTGAAAGTGACCAGATCGCCAACACGGATCGGTTCTATAAATGTCATCGAATCCATAACGACGGTTACACAGGGACGTCGGGCGTGGCGCATCGCAGCGAAGCCGCCGGCCTCATCGACCATTTTCATGATAACGCCGCCATGCACATTACCCAGACCATTCGTATCCTGTGGCCCCATAACGACGCTCAGAGTTACCTCTGAATCCTCTACGTGTTTAGCTTCGGTCATCAGCTATCTCTCTCGGTTTTTGGTGAGAATAATGCTTTTATTCTAGCATCTGCTGGTAGATTTGCAGGAGTTGTGTTGCCGAACGTTCCCATGTGAAATGTCTAGCTTGCCGGTAACCCCGCTCAATCAATACTTTTCGACGAGACTCATCGGTAAGCAATGATTGCAACATCTCGATCATCGCATCAAGGTTATACGGGTCGATCATCATCGCTGCATCACCGGCAACTTCCGGCAATGAGGAAACATTTGAGGTCATCACCGGCACACCGCAAGCCATCCCTTCGAGCACGGGAAATCCAAACCCTTCATACAGCGATGGAAACGCGACACAGGCGGCACCACTGTAGAGCGTGGGCAGGTCATCATCATCTACAAAACCGATCAGATGTACATGATTGCCCATGTCTGTCTCTTCGAGGGCTTGATACATCGGCCCTTCGAGCCAACCTTTACCACCGGCGATGACGAGATCCACATCAATACCACGCTGCCGTAAAACGGATAATGCACGAATGAGTCGCCCGTAATTTTTGCGGGGTTGCACCGTGCCGACCGTGAAAATATACGGGCGGTCAGGAATATGATATTTCGTGTACAACGTCGAAAGTCTGGATTTATCCGGTTTAAATTTTGGATCGACACCGCTATGTAACACGGTAATCATCTCTGCTGGCGTACCATAAATTTCGATGAGATCGTCTTTGGTCGCGTGTGAATCTGCGAGTATGTGCCCGGCACGCTTGACCGAACGAGGAACAACCACATCGAGATAAGATTTCAGGCGCGGTGAGGCCGTCTCCGGCACTTTGACGAACGAAAGATCATGCACGGTAAGCAGCGTTTTTGTTTTCTTGCGATGGGGCGGTAAGACAAAGTCTGTCGCATGAAATAAATCGACATCGCCCGTCCACCATTCAACAGGCAAATGGAGTTGAAGTCGATGCCAGAACCGTGCGAACCACTTCGGTGAAATGCGCGTCGGTTCCCGGCGGAAATTATGCCCAGGGGAAAGGGGGAGATCACCTTGCCTGGACCCGGCGACGAAAAGCCGATAATCTGTGTTTTGATCCAGTGTTGATAATGCCGCTACAAGTTCACGGACATAACGCCCGATACCCGCGCCTTGTTCGTGTGCAGGGGTATAATCTATCGCAATGCGCATCAGACGCTATTCGACATCGCCGAACGTCCAGTATCGGTTAGCGAAAAAATTCCATAGCATGACAAACCACATCGCGATCAACTGCGCGATAATCGTGCCGATCTGCTTAGATGTGACAATCGATGCTTCAAATGATGGCCTGATAGTCTGAATCATTGGTTCGAGCGCAGGTGTTAACAGGTTGCCAATCGGGGTATACATGGTTGTAATCCATAATGTACGCGCTGACCAGCCAATCACCGAGATAAATGCAAATTGCAAGAGTTGTTTGCGCAAATCATCGCGTGATTCCGGGTAAACCCAGAGTGTCGTCCAGATGAAATTACTCAGCACGGCTGCTATGAACGCGATGGTCGTTGCCAGCGCAACGTTCAACGGTAGGGCGATTGCAAACTCAATCGGGAATGTGAGCGCAGTCATCTCTATTAGCTTGTTATCATAAGTTCGGGCGGGTGGTAACGCCGTCGATTGCAGCACGGTCAGCGTGCCCAAGTCAATAATAGCACCGGTGACACCGACAACTGCAAAACGCAAGAATCGCTCTAGCTCTCTGGGTTTTTCACCACCGAAGCGTTGCGCGAGATAGTGAATAGGCGGATTCAAAGGATTGCGAAATCTGGGTTTCGACGCTTCCGGTGTGGACTGGATCGCCTCACTCATTCAAGCCACTCTCGTTGATCTTTGCCGACATAAAAACGCTGGTAAGTCTGATTATAGATTACAGCCAGCACTCCAAGCATAACACCAAAATGGAGAAATATATTGTTAACGTATAGATTGTCAGTCAGGCTGTGTGTCATCAGGTACACCCAGGTTCCCAGGATGCCGATGACGGTACCCCTGGCAATATGATCGGGATGACGTCGCGCCCGCCAGATGAGCATGAGGACACCGAATAAAGCGACCATATACGTTAGCAAGCCAATAATGCCAGTCTCACCGAGAACATTCAAGTAGTAGTTGTGGGCATGACCGAGCGCCTCGTCCCAATTGATTAAACGATATTCAGCATAAGTGGTTTCATAATTGTCGAAGCCGACACCAAACCAGAAGTTGGACTCGGCCATGTTTAGCGCCGCTTGCCAGTGGGCGAGACGTTCAACAATAGCGTAATTTTCGCCAGTGATGTCTACAGCACGCACATCGTTCAAAATGAAGATTTCTTGGGTCGCGCTGGTCACGCGCTGCGTAATGGTTTCCGGGATGCGCCCGGATGACCAAATCAGACCGACCAGACCCGCGATGACGACGACAAGCAGAATACTTTGCCACAATTTATGCGGCAGGGCAAAAGCCATAGCAACCAGCGCAACCCCGAAGCCAAGCCATGCCCCTCGGCTCCACGAAATGAAAACACCGATGACCAATAGCAACGCACAGCTAGCATAAAAAAGCAAAATAAATAGTGACTGCAAGTCAAAAGAGCGGCTTTGCCTCAGACGCTCCCAGAGATACATCATATAGCCGTAGGTCAGCATGAGGGCAACCGGTGCCAGCAAGCCCATGAAACCGCCAAACGGGTTCGGCTGCCCAAACGTACCAAACGCACGGAAGAATCGATTGTTGATGATTAGGTGATCGGCACCACTGCCCCCAAAGAAGATGTACAGACCGATCACAGCATTGGCAGTCCCGGCCAGTATCAACCCGAACACCAACCATTCCCATTGATGCGCCATGTTCAGCACGACCAAAACAAAGGCTGCCATCAAAACCCACTTTAGCCATTCGTTGAACCACGCGCCGAGCGACACAGCCCCGAAAGCCGTTATCGCAGTTCCAGAAATGAAGAACAATAACGGAATAAACACATCCGACCATGTAAAATATAGTAGCCGTTTTCCATCAGCGATGCGTCTTAATACCCAAACACCTATGAAAACGACGACAAGCAACTGACCAATATCGACCGGGAGAAGTCCCGGCGCTTCGGTGAAAATCAACGTACGCAGAGGGGCAAGCACAAGCAGGCCGATCAAGGCTGCTGTCGGTGAAACACATATGCAAACAGCAAATGCGATGACAATAGTGAGCAGCCCGGTGATTTCCAAAGGCAGTGTTGCGACCAGCAACCCCAGCAAGGCCGCGACACTGACCAGACCAAACTCTCCACGCAGCCAATTGGTCGAGATGTTTAATGTCATACGACCTTGCTAAAGTACGTGATGGTCTTCGTCAGGCCATCATCGAGATCGACATCCGGCGACCAACCCAGGATTTCACGCGCACGGGTGATGTCGGGCTTGCGTGTTTGCGGATCACCCTGGATTCGTTGATCTTCCTGATAGACCGTCCCGGCAGTGTTGTCCGTTAGCATATTTACCAACTCGGCAAATTGGCGAATTGTCAACTCTGTTGGATTGCCGATGTTTACAGGTTGGACGAACTCTGATTGATACAGCCGGTAAACACCCTCAACCAGATCACTAACATACTGAAAACTTCGTGTTTGAAGACCATCTCCATAGATCGTCAATGCCTCATCGCGCAGGGCCTGCCCGATGAAATTCGGTACAACACGACCATCATCGAGGCGCATACGCGGCCCGTAAGTATTGAAGATACGCACAATACGGGTATCGAGATTGTGATAACGATGATAGGCCATCGTCATTGCTTCGGCGTAGCGTTTGGCTTCATCGTAAACACCACGCGGGCCGATAGCATCGACATTGCCCACGTAAGTTTCTGGCTGAGGATGAACCAATGGGTCTCCGTAGATTTCCGAGGTCGAGGCGAGCAAGAATCGTGCGTCCTTTGCTTTGGCTAACCCAAGTGCGTTATGCGTGCCCAACGCACCCACTTTTAACGTTTGAATCGGGAATTTGAGATAGTCGATAGGACTGGCAGGTGAGGCGAAATGCAGCACACCATCCAGGTCATCTGCGTATTCAATGTGATTGCTGACGTCCTGTTCTAGGAAGGTAAAGTCATCGCGTGACATCAGGTGTTTGATGTTGTTTATTGACCCGGTAATAAAGTTATCGACTGCGACGACATGATAGCCCTCAGCAAGAAAGCGTTCGCACAGGTGCGAACCTAAAAAGCCAGCTCCACCGGTGATTAATATCCGCACAGCGTTTCCTTCTATTTCTCTATTTGGTTATGATGATGTGAGTCTACCACTCACAGGCATCAGGAGATAGGGATATTTACACGCGGACTTTGCCTTCGCCAGTTTCGCGCAAGTCTTCGATCTGCTGTTTGAACTCATCGCGGAACACAGAGAGGGTCGTCTCGTTGTTTGAGTAAAAGAGGATGTGCCGGAGGTGTTTGGTCTTTTCAAAGGTAAAATCAATCACACGAGCAATCGTGATCTTCGCACTGGCCTCTACCGGATAGCCGAGAGTGCCCACTGAAATCGCCGGTATCGCCAGGGAGGTTAGCTCATTTTCCTCGGCGACATTGACACACGCCCAGGTCACATTTTCGAGCTTGCCACGCGCACTGTCTTCACCCCAACGGGGACTTACGGCATGGATGATATTTTTCACCGCATCCATTTGACCCGCTTTAGTGATGACAGCGGTGCCGACTTCACTCCAACCGATAAGTGCCAGTTCGTCAGCAATCTCGGTTCCAGCAACCGCAACAAGATCATCATCTACGGATAGACCAGGATCAGTCACCATGACAAGACCATCAACATCAAGTGATCGTATATCACCTCGTACAATCTCGATGCTGATTTTGTTAACTTTTGCCTTCATGACGTTATCCATCTCAATTGGTTTATACGTTCATTACACCATTATTGATCCTCAGGCGTCAATAGCACGAGCGTTCTCAAAGGAAACACACAAGCCCACCAGAAGCACATAGATGTAGGCCAGATCAAGCACATAAATGCTATTATCGACCAACCCATGTGCCAGCAAGTTCAACATACTGCCCATCGTGCCGATGATGAGCGCCAATAAGATCGGATCGACATTATCATAGTGAGCAAAGTAACTGCGTAAACTCCGACGCCAGAAAGCGATCTGTGTCGCCACGAATAGAACGACACCGAACAAACCCAGTCTAACCCAGGAGTCGAGCAAGAAGTTATGCGGGTGCGATAGTTCCGGTTCTTCCCACGCATCCGGCAGGATGTAAGTATCACGAAATTCATAAAGGAACTGATCAAGTCCGGCACCCGTGATAGGGCGATCCACAATAAGGTTGATTGCGCTTTCCCAGACGCGCAGACGATAGAAGTTCGTCCCTTCGGAGAAATCTGTCATACGTTCAAAACGTGGTAATTGCGAGGCTACGAAAATACCGCCGACGAAAATCACCCCTAGCGCGATGATCGGCAGAAGTGCCCGCTTACGCCAACTCAAAATAAACACGAGTAATACCGCTGCTGGAATGCCGATAAATAAAGCGCCAGCACTCTGCGTAAGCAATAGGGCGATCAATAGAATTATAATCGCCACAGTAGCGAATGTGCGGCGTCGGCGACCAACAGGAAGTAGCATATAGGCAAGCAAAAACGGCAAACAACGACCGAGCAGCAAACCGACGTTGTTCGGTGAGCCGTAAACGCTGGCTAACCGGCGTGCGCCAGCTTCAGCGGTGATCGTGCCTTCTCCCTGTGCATACATCAACAAACCGATGCCAACGACGACCAGACCGGCAAGGAGCAATCCATCGACCAGACGCACGAATGTAAGTCGATCAGGGTTTATCGTCCTCAGTATGGCATAAAATAGGGCTGGCTGGATGAACATTGTACGCAGTTCGGTGAGCGCAGCACCCGTAAGTGGTGACCATATCACGGCAACAGCACCTAACAGTACCCAGGCGATAATCAGATAATCCAGGAGCTTCGGAACAGCCAGAGTGGCCTGTACTTTGCCGACACGCCACATATTCCCCCAACCGATGAAACCGCGTAGCAGCCACGCGCAGACCGTAATGAATAAAATAATTTCTGCAATAGGAAAAGCGAATCGGTACAATTCGACCGGGTAGAGAAAAAAGGGTGCCCAGAATATCGTCAGTAGTAATCCGATCTCAAGTCTGGCAAAGATCAGCATGAGCAGAATCAGCGCAGGAACCAGTGTAATGATGATGCTCGGTGTGTCGATGTAGATTAACCCCGAAGTCAACACGGAGAGACCAATGTGTACAGAGTCACGGCGTAAGATTGCCGGAACACCATCACCCCATGTGAGAATCATTCCAAAGAGCAGTGCCAGTGATGCGACTATGCTCAGGAGGAGATGGAAAATATCACCGATCCGAGCCTCAAGCTGATGCAGGAACCGTCCCAGGATCGACCATTGTATACGGTACCCGGTGACCACAACCGCGAAGGCTGCAACGATCACAGTGAGCCAACCAATCGTAATTTGCCGTTCGTAGGGAGCCGCAAAATCATCGTGACTGACGGCAAAACCAACCAGGGGCCAACGATGGTTGATCTCATCAGGGATGAGTTCGTCACCAGTCACATACATCGTGCGTGGTTCGTCTGGTAAATCATGTGCAACCTTGACCAGTTTGAGATCGGGCGCAAGGTCACCACTACGCAACAAAAGATACGGATTACCAGCGACATCACGCGGTAGCGCGTTCGCCGTTGCTTCCTCAATTTCCGGGTAAAAATAGGCAATGTAATCATCCTGACGCACCAATAACGCTATGGAATCGCCAGCAAAATCAAAACTGAAGCTGCTATCTTGCACCCAGCCCATATCCGCGCCGAAATCACTGAACGACCAGACCCCTCGATAACGTGCAAAGTCATTCTGCACGGCATAGAGGCCGTTTGTCGCGTGCTTCGTCTGTGTCCTACGAGCAAGCGCATTATAGAGTGATGAAGGCGTACCATCCTGGTTGATTAACGAAAAACCCCAAATTGCGTCATCTGCTGGCATGTCCGGTTGCCAGTGTTGAAGTGTCATCCCACCCAACCAGGGCCACTCGCTATCTGAACGATCCAGAGCCGCTAACGTGTAGGCGATGCGATCTTCCTCGCTGACCTCACCCCAGATCGAAGGGCCGCCTTTCCAGGCATCTGGAAGGTTATTCCAGCCCCAGTTAGACGCCCAAAGCTGTTTTTGCCCGTCCCCATGTGCGGTCATAATCTCACGCAAGGCAATTATCCGTGAGAAGTTGAGATGGTCATTGGCAACCCTACGGTCTGTAACCGGATGTGAAAAACCGTAGGGCTTCGCCGCAAATGCATCCGCATACTGGCTCGCACCAGCAGCGTACAATTGTCGGAGATAAGCAATATCACTGATGTTGCGCGGGCTGACTTCAGTCGTCGGAGCGAGTGCAGCCGCGATCACGGTTGCGTCAGGATCATAATCGTGGACGGCGTCGTAACCTACCTGAAGTAGCGCGGCATACTCAACCGCGCTTGGCTGTAAATTGCCCCAACCGAGCGCGATGTTCGGCTCATCCCAGATCTGGTAATGGTCAATTTGATTACCGTAGCGGCTGGCTACTGCTGCGACAAAATTCTCGTAGGCTTCAAACCTACGGGGTGGGGCGGTCTTGAGTGTCGATTCGCGTGTCCAGTTTGGTGAGTCCGTCAACACGGCGATCAATTGCATCTCTTCTCGTGCATCTACAGCTTCCACGACTCGATCCCAGGCATCCCAATCGAATTGCCCCTCTGTTTGCTCGACTTCCGCCCATGAGAATGGTTGTCGAATCCAGGTGACACCGATTTGCTGCATCAGGTCGAGGTGTATTTCAAGTTCTTCGGGCGTATATTGGGTCAGCGCGGCATTAACGCCAAAGCGATAATCCGGTCGGAAAGGGATGTCTTGTGTCTCGGTGGGGTTGACGTAACCACGCAAGTGGAAATTGCGTTGCTGAATCGAGGCAAGCAAGCCAATGACTGCGCCACAAAACGCCAACAGCGCAACGACAAAAAGAAGATAGCGGCGCATTTACTGTACCCAGATTGGGTTTGACGCACCGCCGTCTTGTGTAAGCTGATGAGCGACCTCTGACTCAACATCAATAATCCATAGATTGCCCTGGTAAATAAAAGCGATCTCTTGCCCGTGTGGATGCCATGTCATTTGCTGTTCGGTGATGCCACGTTGAGCAGATGATTCCGGGAAAATGACCCTCGCATTACTCCCATCGCGGTCAGCGATGATGAGATTATATTCACCACTGATGCTGTTTTCCCATTCTCTCGCCTGAAAGTAGGCCATGTAACCCTGCTGGTACTGGCTGGCGGGGTTGCGAACCTCCGGTGAGAAACTTGGCTCAGACCAGATGCCGGCGCGGTTGATAATCTCTGTTGCGAACGACCCATCGACCGCAGTCACAGCGATGTTAAACACCGGGCTATTGGCAGGTGGTTCATTGCCAATCGGCGGGCCATGGATGGTCGCGGCAATCAAGCTACTATCTGATGACCAGGAGACAGAGGATCGCCACGACCAATCGACAACACCGGGGTTCAACTCGGTGTATTCAAGCAGTTTTGGGCCGAGTTCCCCCTCATCGAGGCTGACGAGACCGACACCATCCGCCTGCACCCATGCCAGCCGATTACCATCCGGTGACCATTCGAACTGTGTTCCCCACCAGCTATAAGGTCCGCCATAGAAATCCTCCAATAGAGAATCAATATCGATCTGTTGCCCGGTCTGTGGATCAATACGCACCCGCCATAGATCATTCAGCGCCGTCCAACCTGGTGATACGGCCTGGGGCCTAAAGGTCGAGTATGCGATGGTATTCTCGTAACCGGGTATCCACTCCGCATACAAGACATTCTGATAAGCCAGAGGAATCGGTTGCACATCCTCGCGGGTGATGTCAGGCATCAGCCAGAGTTCGTTGCCTTCCAAACTCTCGACATCAATACGCCGGGCAAATAGCAACTTGCGTCCATCAGCGGAAAGGCTGTAGACGCGATCATCAAGATCGCCTTCGATGGTCAGGTTGCGCTTGTTGCGACTGTTCCCCTGAATGACCCAGGCGTTATTGTTGCTCAGGTAAGCGAGTGTGCCACTGACCGCGACGGGTTCAAGTTCACCAGTTGGGCCAACCCAGATGATCTGATCTTGCGGATCCTGAACGACAGTACGAGAGATTTCAACCGGTTCCTGGCGGATGTCGTCCTCAACACGCACACGATAGCACACACGCTCAAGACCATTTTCACCACGCTGTGCGATCCGCTCCTCACCGGGGTCAACCCCCTCGAACGGTACTCGCTGCTCACGATAGGGGATTTCAATATCTTCTTCGCAATATTCTTCCTCATTGACGCGCACAATCGTGATGCGAAGACCATCGTAGATTTGCGTCCACGGTTCAGGTTGCATACGGTCTAAAGCACCGACTTCTTCATCAATCCCTTCGAGAAACTCCTGGACGGTCAGCGGTTCAGGCACTTGCCAACCACGCTCACGTCCATCGGCCTGCAAATAGACAGAAATGCTCGGCTCCTCCTGGGTGGTGCAAGCGGTGAAGAATAAGACAAATGACAACACAATCAGCAGATTTTTCATTACAGACCCTGTTAACTTCAATATCAGCTCCATCTTAAAGATTATGACCGTTTGCGCAACAGGTAAATTCGTGGATGAAGGCCACGAAGTGTGATTTTGTGGGTTTCCTGTATCACCCAGTCGTATTGATTCATGAGTACGGTCTCCATCAATCGGATTTCATGTGTGATTAAGATTAGCATTGCATGCGGTCTGGCGAGCCGTGCTGCTTCTTTCAGTGTCGCCGGATATAAGGTGCGATTCTCGCCATGTGAGCCGATCAGTTGACCGAAGGGCAAATCTGCACAGAGGACATCAACTGTTTGGTCGTCAAACGGCAGTCGAGTAACATCTGCTTGGAGCAGTTGCATTTCATAGGTGAGATTTGCGGCGGCGATGTTTTTACTGGCAAGGTCAAGTGTGGTCGAGTCCAGTTCACAGCCGATGATCTGACCAGTGCCGCCAAGTAACGCCCGTTCAATCATCAGTGTGCCGGAACCGCACATGAGATTAACGAACACGCCATCTTTGCCTGGGGCGGTCAGTAGATTCATCATCGCTGCGACCGAGGCATTCAATGCACCTTCCATATCGGCCACTCGCCAGTCACGGGTGACGAGTGGTCGTGGCGTTAACCTGACCAGTGTTTCCCAACCGGTTTTCACCCGTCGGATGCGCAGCAGCAGATCGCCGGCTTCTTCATCGACGATGAGGCCGGTGTGCGTGGCAAGCTCGGTCTTGATCCGTCGCATCACTGATGAGCCGGAACCGGCAGCATTCAAGTGTAGCGTTTGAAAGCTCGCACGTCCGCTCATAGTAAAGGCTTGCCGAATCTGTTCAAGCAACAGATGAAAGTTTTGATGTCCCAATAATGCTTTGGGACGAGGAACATCAAAGTGCTGTAGCGAATAAACAGCATTTGCCGTCCGTGACGTGAGTAAAGCATCTATAGACCTGCCTGATTCGATCTGAATCGAATCAGACGTCCGTTTGTATACGTTGAGTTCAGGCATCAAGTGACGAAGCTCTTGCTCCGTCATCTCAATAAGACCTTCTGTACCTTCTATTTCGTAGATCATCAGGTTATGAGGCTCTCGATTGTTATCTCAAGAGCCTCTTTTACCCTGTGATGCTGATTTGTTCAACCTTACGGCAGACCTGCCAGCAGTGCCGAAAGTTCACTGAGCGCCGCGAGGGTTAACCCGTTACGCAAGGTCACTCCGGCTGTACTATTTGTGGAGAGGTGCGAGACCCCTTGTGGATCAACAGTTGGATTACCATCTGCATCGAGCGCGTTGGGCTGGTCGTCAAAACCGCGCCACATATTGACCAATGGCACCTGCTGTGCCTCAGCCACTTCGATGATGGCTTCGTTGATGTCAGACGCTTGCTGTTCCGAACCCGGTACCGGATACATGGTCGTGACTATCGGGATGACATCAGCGTCAAGCAATGTCTGGATGATACTCTCGAACTGTGTGCGGAAGGCCGCAGGATCAGTATTTTGTAACACGCCGTTATAGCCCACACTGACGATAGCAACTGCCGGATTGACCGTGTCAATTTCACATTGCACGCGAGAGATGGCTTCTCCGCCATTACAAGGCTGTGGCTCGTTGATAAGTTGGTCGGCTGTGAACGTGCCTACAGCGACGCTATCACGGTTGAAGCTGTTGCCGCCGGGGTCTATCGTCGCGGTGTTGTACGCAGCGATGACACTATCCAGATTGTCGAGTGTCCCATCGGGCGTGTAGTCCTGTCCGGCGTCTGCAAACGGATCGAGGAAAAAGGCTGAAGCGGCGGTTTCGTCTCCGACGACGATGAATGCCAACGGATTACGTGAAACCTCACGAGCTTGCCCCGCCTGGAAGACCCCGCGCAAAGACTGTTCAATGGGGCCGAATTCGGGCAGCAACGGTGCATTTCTGACCGTATCAGATGTCGGGTCTGAGTCGATTGCTTCGACTTCCTGTGTGGTCGTCGCGGGTGGGTTGACACCATCGTTCACCGTCAAAGTGACAGTGTAAGTTCCTGAAGCGTCATATGTAATCAACGGGTTCGGGTCGGTGCTGGTTTGTCCGTTGCCGAAGTCCCAGGAAAGTGTGTAGTTTCCAGTGCCGCCGGTCGGCAACGCCATAAATTGGAATTGCAGTGGATTATCTTCAGTCTGTTCGACTGAGAAATCAGCAACCAGCGGCTCGGCGGGTGCAGTCACCGTCACTTCTTGCTCGCTTCTGGCTTCGTCGCCGTTTGCATCGGTGACGATAAACGTCACGGTATACGTCCCGGCTTCCGAATACGTCATCTGCGGGTTCGGATCAGTACTGGTTTGTCCATTACCGAAGTCCCAGAAGTAAGCATACTCAGGCATTCCTCCACTGATTTGTGATGCGAAGTTCACCGTCAGCGGATCGGTCTCGCTCGGCGTCACTGTGAATGCGGCCGTCAAGTCCTCGACCGGCTCGGTCACCTCGACGGTTTGAGCCGCCTGTGCGGTGGTCTGACCGTCGTTGACGGTGAGCGTCACGGTGTAGGTGCCGCCGCTAGCGTAGGTGACCTGGGTCGTCGCGCCGGTGCCGGTCTGCCCGTTGCCGAAGTCCCAACCGTAGGTATAGTTTCCGGTGCCGCCGCTGGCCTGCGCGTTTGCGTTCACCGTCAACGGATCGGTCTCGCTCCGCGTCACTGTGAACGCGGCCGTCAAATCCTCGACCGGCTCGGTCACTTCGACGGTTTGAGCCGCCTGTGCGGTGGTCTGACCGTCGTTGACGGTGAGCGTCACGGTGTAGGTGCCGCCGCTGGCGTAGGTGACCTGGGTCGTCGCGCCGGTGCCGGTCTGCCCGTTGCCGAAGTCCCAACCGTAGGTGTAGTTTCCGGTGCCGCCGCTGGCCTGCGCGTTTGCGTTCACCGTCAGTGGATCGGTCTCGCTCGGCGTCACTGTGAATGCGGCGCTCAGTTCTCCCTGTACGGTGATTTGTTGTTGGTCTTGAGCTGTGGTTTCTCCATCATCGACGGTTAAGGTCACGTTGTAAGTGCCACCCGTCGGGAAAGTGACCACCGGATTAACTTCTTCTGAGATAGGGATCGAAGGATCGCCGAAGTCCCATAAGACTCTGTAATTTCC